>DASVDC010000042.1:0-28707 GCA_036381275.1 Pseudomonadales bacterium
CTCAGCGCAGTACGCTCACTCCCGGTCATGGTATGTCCCTCCCAAAGGGGTTCAGGTCGATTGCTACATCAACCTCATACCATGACCACTTCACGCCTTCCTACTCCCCGGCGCTTTTGCACACAGATCGGGACACTACCCCATTCACACGGTCACCATCGGCTACCGCGCTCCTCTCCCCCATCGGCGAACGCAACATGGCCCGAATCAGATCGCCACCTCGCCGGGATCGAATCGCGAACATCGCCTAAATCAAAATTCACGACATCGCCCGAATCAAAGCCGCGATGGTCGAGGTACAGGGCCGGGTCTCGATCGCGCCGGGCTCTATCGATTGATTCGGGCCATGTTCCGTCCTGTTGTGGCCGAGGCGGATGATGCGGCGCGGGATCACTCACCCGCACCGCCGGCCGGGCGCCAGCGCGGCGGCCGACGTCACCACCCGTTCGCAGGCTTTGATTCGGGCGATGTTGCGGATTCGCACGGTCGCGGCGGCTACCGTGCCCGCTCGCCGATCTGCGAGTGCAACATGGCCCGAATCAGCGCCGCGATGGTCGAGGTACAGGGCCGGGTCTCGATCGCCCGGGGCTTCATCGATCGATTCGGGCCATGTTCCGTCCCGATGGGGCCGAGGCGGATAGCACGGTGCGAGATCATTCACGCGCACCACCGGACGCACGCCGGCGCGGCGGGCGAGGTCGACCACAGGTTCAAAGGCTTTGATTCAGGCGATGTTGCGGACCGTACGCGCGAGAGAACGCGTCGACTCGCCAGCCCGGCATGCCGCCGCGCGGTTCGTTACTACTTGGTGACCAATCGGGATCGAGCACCGGTGGGCTCGAGCCGCCGGTTCTCGATGCCGGCTTTCGCGAGGTAACAGTCAGTCCGACCAGACGTTTACCCATGTGGCCGGTTCGACCGCCGCACGCCGATCCCGCATCAGTCATCCGGCGGGCCGAGCAGCCGGGTGCCCTGACTGGTGAGGCGCGCGCGGATCTTCTCCGCGAGCGCCGAGAGCAGCCGCGGCAGCACCAACTCCACCTGCACCGCGTCCTCGAGCACGTCCAGGTGCCCGCTCACCGTCTGGCCGAGGGTGCGGCCGGTGAAATGCAGCCGATCGCCCTCCCAGCGCTCGGTGAAGGTCATCTTCACCGAGCCCGCGAGCTGTTCCTCCAGGCTGCCGAAACCCTGCTCGATGCGGCGGCGGGCCTCGGTACGGCCGAGCTCGTGCGGGATCGTCACGCTGATCGGCTTGGCCATCGCGCTACTCCTGCGATTGCGGCGTCCCGATCATACCGCGCCCGGCCCCTCGAACACGTGCTCGAGGACGCCGAGCACGGCGCCGGTCAACCACTGCGTGGTTTCCCGCTCGACGTATCTCCCGCCCGCTCGAATCTGATACGTCCAGGCTGCGTTGTTGAGCTCGAACACGAAATGGGCGGCCCGCTTGAGGCGAGGCTCGGTCGCGCGGGCGCCCAGCGCGACGAAGCGCCCGACCAGGAAGTCGACGACCTGCTCCGTGTATTGCGCATCGATCGCCTCGAGCTCCGGATACGAGCGGATCGCCGCGAACAGCTCGATGACCACCGTGTCGCGCAGCTCGTGCGCCCGCGAGTAGCGGATGTACTCGGTCATGTAGCGGCGCCAGTCGGACGCACGCGCGGCCACCGCATCGGCCTTCTGCAGCATCTCGAACGTTCGGTGCAGGTAGTCCTGATAGAAGGCCATCAGCACCGCCTGCTTGTTCGGGAAATACTGGTAGAACGAACCGACCGGCACGCCGGCCTCCTTCGCGACGCGCGCGGCGGTCAGCGCGTCCATGCCGTCCCGCTCGAGGATCGCGCGGGCGGCGCTGAGCAGCCGCTCGACGCGCGCGCGTGATCGCTGCTGCACCGGCTCCCGGCGGCCCGCATGCAGAATCGCGGATCGGGCCGATCCGCCGGCGGCAGCGGCGGGTCCGCCGCGGCGGCGGTTTCGCGTTCCGGTCTTGCGCATTCGTACCCCTTCCCTGCTCCCGGCTCGCGGCATCTTGCCAAAACCCGGCCGGCGGCTGCAGTTCCGCCCAGGGCCGTTGACCGACCCGAACCCGCCGCCTAAACTTGAATGTGACACTATATTCACTTTATGGCGGAACGCCAGTCCCCGGGGAGGAGCCCACCATGATCCGACCGCTTCGCACGCTGCCGCGTCCGCGTGGCCTCGTTAGCGTCGCCTGCCTCGCGCTCGCCGGCGGCGTCAACGCCGCCCCGATCGAGGAGATCGTCGTCACCGCACAGAAGCGTCAGGAGAGCCTGCAGAACGTCGGCATCGCCATCGCCGCGTTCGACGGCGAGCGGCTCGCCGAGCTCGGGGTGACGTCCCTGCGCGACGTACCGAACTTCGTCCCGAACGTGCAGCTCTTCGACGAGTACGGCACGGGCCAGCCGACCTGGGTAATCCGCGGCGTCGGCCTCGCGGACTTCAGCGCCAACAACACGCCGACCGCCGCGATCTACGTCGACGACGTGTACCTCACGTCGAACGTGATGGGCGGCCTGATGCTGTTCGACGTGGAACGCATCGAAGTCCTCAAAGGTCCCCAGGGCGCCCTCTACGGCCGCAACACCAGCGGCGGCGCGGTCCGCGTCGTCACCGAGCAGCCGGACACCACGGCGTTCGGCAGCGACCTCTCGGTTTCGTACGGCCGCTGGGGCAACTCGATCGTCGAGGGCGCCGTGAACCTGCCGGTGAGTGACACCGCGGCGCTGCGCGTCGCCGGTCATTGGAACCGGAGCGACGAAGGCTGGCAGACGAGCCTGGCCGACGGCCGGGAGTTCGGCGAGAAGGATCGCTGGGCGGCACGCGCGGGGCTGCTGGTCCGGTTCGGAAGCCGGACCGAGGCACTGCTCAGCCTGCACGGCGCCGCCGATCGCTCCGAGACGGTGCTCGGTCGCGGCATCGGGCTGTACGATCCGATCACCGGCAGCTTCTGCGACGCGATCCTCGCGGGCCGGCTCGACGACCAGGCCTGCGCGCTGAACGCCACCTTCTACGATCCGTCGTTCCGGTTTCCGTCCGTGCAATCGGCGCACGGCGAGCGTACGCTGTCCGACCCGTTCAACCGGCTGGACAACGAATCCGTCGGCGGGCTGCTGCGCATCAGCCACGAGCTCGATTGGGCGACGCTCACGTCGATCACCGGGCTCGAGCGCTTCGACTACCGCCTGGACTTCGACTACGACGGCAGCAACGGCGAATTCGGCCACCAGCGCGCCCGCAGCGACATCGACGTGTGGTCGCAGGAGCTGCGCCTCGCCTCTCCCGGCGGCGGCACCGCGAGCTGGCTCGCCGGACTGGAATACGGCGAAGACGAGCTCGACGAGAACCGTGACTTCCTGGTTGGCGACGACGCCATCCTGGTGGCCCAGCTCGGCGAAGGCGCCAATCTGCGCTACCGCCAGCGCACCGAGTCCATCGCCGCCTACGGCCAGGTCGAGTGGTCTTTCGCGCCGCGCTGGAAACTGAACCTCGGTCTGCGCTACACCGACGAATCGAAGCGTTACGACGACGGCGACTTCCTGATCTTCTCGGGCGGCGCCGCCTTTCCGTTCTTCAGCGACCTCGAGAGCCGCGCCGATCTGAGCATCTGGTCGGGCAAGGTCGGGCTCGACTTCATGCCGACCGATTCGACGCTGCTCTACGCGAGCGTCTCCAAGGGCTTCAAGTCCGGCGGCATCTTCGGCGGCTTCCCGCTGAACGGTGAGGAGGCGCTGGTGCCGTACGGTGAGGAAACCGTCTACGCGTACGAAGTCGGCTTCAAGACTCAATGGCTCGAGGATTCGTTGCGGATCAACGGCGCCGCGTTCTTCTACGACTACCGGGACGTGCAGGGCTACATCACGGCGTTCAGCGACGTCACCCAGAGCGTGCTGTCGCGCCTCGCGAATCAGGGTGACGCCGAGCACGAGGGCGTCGAGCTCGACGTCCTGTGGCAGCCGAACCGCAGCCTGCTGCTCCAGGCCAGCGCCGCGTGGCTCTCGGCCGAGATCGTCGACTCGGATCGCGTGGCCACGAGCTGGCTCGGCACCGTGGTGCCGATCGAAGGATTCGATCGCGGCTTCGCGCCGGATTTCAGCTACTCGCTGCTCGGCCGCTACGAGATCCCGCTCGGCGCGCTGCGGCTCACGTTGCAGGCGGACTACAGCTGGCGCGACGATCGGGGCGGCGGGCTGCCGCTGTCGATCATCGAGCGAACGCTGTACGGCCAGCTCGACTCGTACGGCCTGCTCGGCGCGCGCATCACGCTGGCGGATGCCGGCGGGCGCTGGGAAGCCGCCGCGTTCGGCAGCAACCTGACCGATCAGAGCTACTGGGCGAACGTCACCAACGACGATTTCGCGAGCTGGATGGCGCTGCCCGGCGAGCCGCGCAGCTTCGGGGTGCAGTTCCGGTATCACTGGTGAGCGCGCCCGTGGCGACAAGCAGGCGGGCGCGCCGGCTCGCGCGCCTGCTGCTCTGTGGGCTCACCGTCGCGGCGGGATCGGCCGTTGCCGACGAAGCGGCCGACCTCGTGCTGACCGATGCGCTCGTCTACACGATGAACGAGGCCGAGCCCTGGGCCGAGGCCATCGCGATCCGCGACGGGCGGATCATCGCGGTGGGCTCGAACCGGACCGTGCAGGCGCACGTCGGCCCCCGGACCGAGGTGCGGCACCTGCGCGGCCGGATGATCCTGCCGGGCTTCGTCGACGCGCACGATCACCTGCTGAACGGCCCGGCGATGCGGACGGGCGTGAGCCTCGAAGGCGCGGCCGACCTCGAGGAGGCCCTCGAGCGGATCCGTCGCTACGCCACCGCGCATTCCGCCGAGCGCATCGTGCGGGGCTACGGCTGGTCCCCCGCATTGTTCGGCGAAGACGGCCCCGCGCGCCGGGCGCTCGATCGGGCCGTGCCGGACCGCCCGGCCGTGCTGTTCGACGAAGACTCGCACACGATCTGGATGAACTCGGCCGCGATCGCGCAGAGCGGTCTCGAGAACCTCGCGGCGGCGGATCCGCAACTGCGCCGCTACGTCTCCTGGAACGAGCACGGCGAACCCGCCGGCGCAGTGTTCGAACCCGCGGGCATCCTGCCGGTGCTGGCCGCGCTCGATTGGGCGCAGTGGCCGCAGATGGGACACGACGCGTTCCGAAGGACGGTGCTGCGCGCGCCCGAGCTCGGCATCACCACGTTCTTCGACGCCGGAATGATTCTGCCGGGACGCACCGACTCGGTCGGCGATGCGTTCGCGCTGCTGCGCGAGCTCGAGCAGACGGGGAGCCTGCCGGTTCGCGTGTCCGGCAGTGTCGTCGCGCCGCCCGGCGGCGATCCCGAGTCGGTAGCCGATGAGGTGCTGCGGCTCGAGGCGGAATACGGCTCACCGCTCCTGTCGCTGCGCACGATCAAGGTCTACGTCGACGGCGTGACGACCTATTCCACCGGCGGGATGCTCACGCCCTATCTCGACGGCGGCCGGGGGCTGCGCTATTTCAGCGATGAAGAGCTCGAGGCGATCGTCGTCGCCGCCGAGCGGCGCGGACTCTCCGTGCACTTTCACGTGGACGGCGACGGCGCGGCGCGCCAGGCCCTCGACGCCATCGACGCGGCCGGTGAGACCCTCGGCGGTCTCCGCGGCCGCCACACGCTTTGCCACCTGACGTTCGTCGATCCGGCGGACCTGCCGCGATTCGCCGAGCTGAACGTCACCGCGAACACCACCCCGGTGTGGACGACCAACCAGGGCGGCTGGTTCGATCACATGGCACGCCTGCTGCCGGCGAGCACGGTGCAGCGGGCGTTTCCGTTTCGTGAGCTGCTGCGCCATGGCGCTCGCCTGACGTTCGGCAGCGATCTGCCGTCGAGCGCGCTGGCCGACCTCGCGCCGTTGCGCCAGATCCAGTACGCGGTGACCCGCCGTCCGCTGGACGAGGGGCACTCCGGCTACGTGCCGATGCTGGCGGGCGTCATGACGGTCGCGGAGGCGCTGCGCGCCTACACGCTCGACGGCGCGTATCAGCTCGGCATCGACCATCTCACCGGTTCCGTCGAGACCGGCAAGCGGGCCGACCTGGTGGTACTGGAGCGGAATCTGTTCACCGAGCCGCCGGAGACGCTGCACACCGTGCCGGTCCTGCTGACCCTGCAGGGGGGCCGCGTGACGTATCCGCCGGGGCGCTGAGCGGTCTTCTGCCGAACGTCCGCCGTTTGCTATCGGCGAGGGAGACTGCGAGACTGATGCAGGGCTCCAGTCACGGCACGAGGACCCAGGCAGAAGATCATGACGAAAGCTCCCGAATTACCTCGGACCTTCGGTGCCCTCCGGGCGAGTGGCCATCAGGTGCTGCCGGTGAAGGCAGAGATCCGCCGCAACCTGATCGCCCGCCTGCGCTCCGGCGAGCCGCTGTTCCCCGGCATTTCCGGTTACGACGACACCGTCATTCCGCAGCTCACCAACGCGATTCTCGGCACTCAGGACATCATCCTGCTCGGCGAGCGCGGCCAGGCGAAATCGCGTCTGGTTCGCAGCCTCACGCAGCTGCTCGACGAGTGGACGCCGGTGATCGCGGGCACCGAGATTCCGGACAACCCGTTCCACCCGATCTCGCCGCAGGGTCGCGAGATCATGGCGACGCAGGGCGATCAGGCGCCGATCGCCTGGCTGCACCGGGACGACCGCTACGCCGAGAAGCTCGCGACGCCGGACATCACCATTGCCGACCTGATCGGCGAGGTGGATCCGATCAAGGTGGCGGAAGGCAGGTATCTTTCGGACCAGTTCACGCTGCACTACGGTCTGGTGCCGCGCGTCAACCGCGGCATCTTCGCGATCAACGAGCTGCCGGATCTCGCCGAGCGCATCCAGGTGGGCCTGCTGAACCTGCTCGAGGAACGCGACATCCAGATCCGCGGCCACCGGGTGCGGCTGCCGCTCGACGTGATGGTGGTGGCCACCGCGAACCCAGAGGACTACACGAACCGGGGCCGCATCATCACTCCGCTGAAGGACCGCTACGGCGCGACGATCCGCACGCACTACCCGCTCAAGATCGAGCAGGAAATCGAGATCATGGAGCAGGAGGCGGCGATCGCCGAGCTCGGCGACTACCACCTGAACGTGCCGCAGTTCATGAAGGAGATCGTCGCCGAGATCGTGCACCACGCGCGCCGTTCGCCCGACATCAATCAGCGCTCCGGCGTTTCGGTGCGCGCCTCGATCTCGATCTACGAAGCGCTGCTCGCGAACGCGTTCCGCCGCGCGCTGCGCACCGGCGAGAACGAGGTGGTCCCGCGCATCTCGGACCTGCCGTTCGTGATACCCGCCTTCCAGGGCAAGGTGGAATTCGAGTCCATGGAGGAAGGCCAGGAAGACCGCATCACCGAACGGATCTTCACCGCCGCGGTGAAGGCGGTGTTCGACCGCCACTACGACGTGAACGACCTCGACGCGGTGGCCGCCGCGTTCATGGGTGAGCTGATGGTCGAGACGGGCGAGAGCACGCCGTCGGAGGACTACCTCGCGATCATCGAGAAGTTGCCGGCGCTCGGCGACGTGTTCCCGAACAAGCAGCGGGTCACGCCCGGGGTACGCGCGTCCACCGTCGAGCTGATCCTCGAGGGCCTGCACCTGCACAAGCTGCTGAACAAGTACGACCACGCGGGGTACTCCACCTACACGGGCTGACGCGATGCGCATCTTCCCCACGCACCACCGCTACTCCCGATGGGACGGCAGCCAGAAGCTGCCGTTCGACGCCGACCAGATCCTCGGGCAGCTCGCCGACGATCTGATGGAATACGGGGACCTGCGCTGGGCGATGCGCAACATGCTCTCGCGCGGGATGCAGATCCCGCAGGGCGGCTCGCTGCAGGGGCTGCGCGACATGCTGAAGCGCCTGCGCCAGCAGAAGAAGCAGCAGCTCGAGCGCTACGACCTCGGCAGCATCTTCGAGGGCTTCCGCGAGCGGCTGAACGAGATCCTCGCGATGGAGCGCCAGCGCATCGACGAGTGGCTGTCGCGCGATCAGGACGACTTCTCCGGCGACGTGCTGAAGAACATCGCCCGCAACAACGCGGAGCAGCTCGACAACCTGCCGCAGGATCTGGCGAGCCAGGTGCGCGCGCTCGAGAAGTACGAGTTCATCAACCCCGACGCGCAGAAGAAGTTCCTCGAGCTGCTGAACGAGCTGCGTCAGGCCATGGCCAACTCGTTCTTCAAGAACGTCGAGAACATGGTCAAGAACATGTCCGACGGCGACATCGAGCGCATGAAGGACATGCTGAAGGCGCTGAACGACATGCTGGTGAAGAAGATCGCCGGCGAGGACCCGGGGTTCGAGGAGTTCATGGAGAAGTTCGGCGACATGTTCGGCGACGATCCGCCGAAGTCGCTCGACGAGCTGCTCGAGCAGATGCGCCAGCAGATGGCGGCGGCGCAGTCGCTCTTGAACTCGCTCTCGCCCGACCAGCGCCAGCAGCTCCACCAGCTCATGGCGGACCGCTTCGGCGATCCGGCGCTGCAGTCCGAGCTCGCCAAGCTCGCGAAGGAGCTCGACTTCCTGAGCCCCGGCGGCAACCGCTACGCGTTCAGCGGCGACGAGCCGATCGACCTCGAGGGCGCGATGCGGCTGATGAACGAGATGCAGCGGCTCGACGAGCTGATCAGCCAGGTTCAGGAGGCGGAGCGCGGCGGCGATCTCGGCCGGATCGACCGCGACCTGCTGCAGGAGCTGATGGGCGACGACGCAGCGGAAGACCTCGACCGGCTGAACGAGCTGATGAAGGCGCTCGAGGATGCCGGCTACATCCGCCCCACCGACGACAACCGCTGGGAGCTGACCCCGCGCGGCTCGCGGATGATCGGCCAGAAGGCGCTCGGGGAGATCTACGAGCGGCTGAAGCGCCAGAATCTCGGCAACCACGCGATTCCCGAGGAAGGCCGGTTCGGCGAGCGGATCGAAGACACGAAGGCGTACGAATTCGGCGATCCGTTCCACCTGCACATGCCGCGCACGATCCGCAACGCCCTCGACCGCGAAGGGCCGCACACGCCCGTACGGCTGAAGGCGGAGGACTTCGAGATCTACCGCAGCGAGCTGATCACGTCGACCGCCACCGCGATGCTGGTGGATCTGTCGTGGTCGATGGCGCTGCGCGGCTCGTTCCAGGCGGCGAAGAAGGTGGCGCTCGCGCTGCACAACCTGATCACGTCGCAGTACCCGCGCGACAGCTTCTACATCATCGGCTTCGCCGCCTACGCGAAGGAGCTGAAGCCCCACGATCTGCCGTACCTGCAGTGGGACGAGTACGTGCTCGGCACCAACATGCAGCACGCGCTGCTGCTCGCCGAGAAGCTGCTCGCGAAGCATTCCGGCGGCACCCGCCAGATCATCATGATCTCGGACGGCGAGCCGACCGCGCACCTGGAGGACGGCGAGGCGCAGTTCGCCTATCCGCCGACCCCGGAGACGATCCGCGCGACCTTCAAGGCGGTCAAGCACTGCACCAAGCGCGGCATCGCGATCAACACGTTCATGCTCGACGCAAGCTACTACCTGAAGGCGTTCATGGACGAGATCGCGCGCATCAACGGCGGCCGGGTGTTCTACACCACGCCCGAGAAGCTCGGCGAGTACATCCTCGTCGACTACGTGCAGAACAAGCGCAAGTACCGGGCGCGGCGCGCGTCGTGACCTATCCCTTGCCCTTGCCTTTGTGGGAGCGGCCTCCGGCCGCGAATTCTCTTTCCTTCGCGGCCGGAGGCCGCTCCCACAGTCAGTCGAACGCCACCGAGCGGCCGTAGACGAAGTCGAACTCGAAGCTCCGCGGCCGGGTGCGCCGCTCGAGCAGATCGGCCAGCCGGTCGAGCCGCGCGGGCACCGCCATCAGCTTGTCCTGCGCTTCCCGGCCGGCCGCATCCGGCGGCTCGAGGCTCGCGACGCCCCAGGTCTCGAGACACTGCGCCACCACCCGGCGATAGTCCCTCGGGCCGTAGATGTCGGCGCGCCGCACGACCTCGGCCATGTCTTCGTAGCCTTCGATGTTGTGCCCCGGCATCGCGAGGCGCGGCATCACCGCGAGCGCCGCCTGCAGCGCGCCCGTCGGGTCGATCTCGAGCAGCCCGGCGAACGCATCGCGGTAGAACTGGTAGTGGCGCGCCTCGTCCGCGGCCACGTGCCCGAGAATGCGCTGCAAGAGCGGCTCGTAGCGGGCGGCGAGCTTGCCGGTGTTGGCATGGGCGATCTGGGTCGCGCGCTCCTGCAGGCTCGTATAGGCCAGCAGCCGGTACGGATCGTCCTCCCACTGCGGATCGAAACCCGCCTCCAGGTAGCGGTACTGCAGGCGCTCGAACGCGGCCGTGTCGAACAGGCGCGCATCGCGCATGTAGTCGTGCAGCACCGTACCGTGCCGGTCTTCCTCGGCCGTCCAGACGAAGTTCCACTGCGCCCAGGCGTTGCCGCTGCCCATGTACACCGCGAGCAGGCGATGGAAGTGCGGCAGGCCCTCCTCCGTCAGCAGGTTCAGCGCCAGCGCGACGCGCACCGCGTCCGGCAGCCCTCGCGCCCGTTCCGGCAGCGCTTCGCGCTCCCGGCGCTGCTCGTCGCTCATCTGCTCGCTGACGGGCAGCAGGTCGCTCGGCATCCACAGCCGCCGCTCGCGGACGTGGCGCTCCATGTTCCGCGCGATGAGCGGCTCCAGGCTTGCCAGCACCTCCGCCTTGTGTCGGCTGGCCGTGGGCGATGTGGCGGACGACGCGATGGGCCGATCTCCTCATTGACCAGGGTTCCCGCCCGGGCGAGCCGGCCGGGAAGGTGGTTGCGTTGTACCACATCGCCGGGCCGAAGTCGGTAGAATGGCGCGTTTTTGCGGCAGCCATCGATCATGAGCGACACCCTGATCGTCCCGTCGCGGTTTCGCGGCCCGCCCAACTCGGGCAACGGCGGCTACGTCGCCGGCGCCGTCGCCGAGCGCTTCCCGCTGCGTCCCGGCGCGCCGGAGGACACCGCCGTCGAAGTCACGCTGCGCGCGCCGATTCCGCTCGATACGCCGATGCGGGTCGAATGCAGCGACGAGAGCCACCTGCGCGTGCTGCTCGGCGAGCAGCTCATCGCCGAGGCCGCGCCGGCCCGCCTGGCAGCGGACGTGCCCGCGCCGCCGACGTTCGCGGCGGCACTCGCGGCGCGCGCTCACTCCCCGGCGCTGGCGCACGGGTTGAACCCGTTGATCCCGGGCGGCACCGGTTTCCATCCGGTCTGCGTCTGCTGCGGCGCCGACGTCCCGGAAGGCGAGGGCCTCCGGGTGTTCGCGGCGCCGGTGCCGGGCTTCGACGGTGTTGCCGCCGCCTGGCGCCCGCACCCGGCCTTCGCGGACGCCGAAGGGCTGCTGCCCGAGCGGATGATCTGGACGGCGCTCGACTGCCCGGGCCAGTTCGCGTACTTCGCGGCCGGCATCCGCACCGGGCTGCTCGGCCGGATGACGGCTCGCGTGCTGCGGCCGGTGCCGGTGGACGCCGACTACGTGGTGATCGGCTGGCGCCAGGAGATCGAGCGCCGGAAGCACTTCGCCGGAACCGCGCTGTTCGACGCAGACGGCGTGCTCTGCGCGTACTCGCGGCAGACCTGGATCGGGCGCATGGACTGACGCGCCACGGGCTCTCCCGCGGCCATTCAGCCCTCGACCCGCGGCCGTATGCTCGGCAGCACCGGTGCCGGGCTCTCCTTCTGCAGCACCGGTATCGGCACCGGCTTCTGCATCGGAATCGTCAGCGTCTTCGCGGAGGTCGACTTGACGATGTTCGGGCAATTCGGGCTCGACGACTGTATTCGGACCGGCATCGTGAGCGCGGTGGTCAGCGGCGCAGCCGGACTGCTCAGGCGGCTGGTCTTGGCATCCTCGGGGAAGCGCGTCTCGAAGCTGAACGTGATGGTGTCCCGGTTGCCGGCGACCGTGAGCTCCTTCGGTCCCTGGCCGCCACTGCTCGACCACCCCCTGATCGGGGCGGTCCGACGCCCGCCGGCGGCAGTCTCGTACGTCGGCTGATCCACCACGATGCGGCTCGTCGGCAGCGGATGCTTCTGCGCGAGCCGCACGGTAACCGTGACCCGCTCGCCGTCGCGATAGCCTCCGGGCGGCGGCGTTGGTGACAGGGACACGGACGCGATCGACTGAGGCGGATAGACGCGCAGTTTCATGGTGTCGCTTGCGCCCTGGCCGAGGCGCGTGACGGTGCCGATGTCGAGCTTCGGCTGCCCTTTCGCGGTGATGGTGACATCGCGCGGCGAGTTCGGCGCTTTGATCGTGAGGGTCACCTCCGTCTGCTGGTAACCGACGCCGCCGATGGCACCGATGGCCTGCAGCCGGGGCGGTGCCGGCACGACGGCCGGATCGCTCGAGGTGAAGTCGATGATGTCCGGCTGATCGACCGTTCGTACGTAACCGCGAGCGTTGGCCGCACCGAACACCGGGATGCGCTCCCGCGCCCAGTAAGGCGTCCGCGTGTCCTGCTGCTCTTCGACGAACACGCAGTTGGTCTGGACGATGAAATCGTACAGGCCGCCGCCGACGATCGCGGCAACCGGCGCGCTCGAGGCGGCGAGGCAGATGCCCGCGGCGATGGCGCCCACCCGGCCGCGGCGTGGCTCGGGTCGATCCTCCAACGTTCTGTCGCTCATGGTCCGTTCTCCCGGTGGCTCCGTCCCGAAACGTGTGGAGCGTGGCATCCGCCAGCTTCGCAAGCCTGAGAAACTGCTGAAAGAAGCCTGAGAAATCGCTGCGCGAGGACCAGCCGGCCGAATCCGAGCTACAAACGGCCACAACGATGGTGCGCCGCAAGCCTTGCTTCATGGAGCTGACCGCCGGACACTCCGGGGCATGGGGCAATTGGGTCTGGGGTTCAGGTTCGGCGCCTGCGAAGTGCGGCCCGACGACGGCACGGTGCGTTCGCCCTCCGGCCTCACGCGGCTCGGGCCGCGACCGATGGGGGTGCTGCTCACGCTGGCCGGTCAGCCGGGGCGGGTCTTCAGCCGCGAGGAATTGATGGCCACCGTCTGGGCGGACGTGGTGGTCTCGGACGAGACGCTCTCCCGCTGCATCTCCGACCTGCGTCAGGCGCTCGACGACGACCCACGCGCGCCGCGTTACATCGAGACGCTGCCGCGCCGCGGTTATCGCGCCATTGTGCGGCCCGTGCCGCTGACGGAGCCGCCATGCGGCGAGCGTTCCGACCCGGTGACTCCGGACGATCCGAGCCCCGGCGCCGCATCGCAGCAAGGCGCGGTACCCGTCGGGGGATCACCGTCGGGCGTGACGGAGCCGGAGGCCACGGTGACCACGCCGGCCAGCGAGCGATCCCCGCACGCTGCGGCTCGACCTCTGCCCGCGCGTTCGCTGTGGCTCGCCGGCTGTTTGGTCCTGGTGCTCGGCGCAGCGGCCTGGCTGCCGGCGTGGCGTGAACCCCGCTCCACACCGGCGGCGGCCGCCGCCGTCCCGCTCGCGGAAAACGGTATCGCGGTGCTGCCGTTCGCCAACCTCAGCGACGACGAGGGGCTCGACTATTTCAGCGACGGGCTCTCCGAGGAGATCCTGCATCGCCTGGCGAGCGTCGACGGCCTGGCGGTGGTGGCCCGCACGTCGGCGTTCTCGTTCAAGGGCAGCACCAAGGACGTGCGGGAGATCGGCCGCGAGCTCGGCGTCAGCTACGTGCTCGAAGGCAGCGTGCGGCGCCACGGTGACCGGGTCCGGATCGGCGCTCAGCTGATCGACGTGCAGAGCGGCTTCCACCTGTTCAGCCGCGTGTACGAGCGCCCGTTCGCCGATCTGGCGGCCATCCAGGAGCACGTTGCGCAGGAAGTCGGCGCCGCGCTCGAGCCTCGCCTGGCGGGTCTGCTGGAGGGGTTTGCGCGGCCGGTGCGGGAGACGGTGCCGGCGGCGGCGCTCGAGGCGTACCTGCTCGCCCGACACCTGCAGCGCAAGCTGACGGCAGACGACCTGGAGCGCGCGGCGCGGGAGTTTCGCCGCGCGATCGAGCTCGACACGGGCTTCGCGCGGGCGCACGCGGGGCTGGCGCAGACGCTGGCGCTCAGCAGCCAGTATGCGGCCGTACCGATCGCACAGGTGCGCCCGGCGATCGAGGCGCACGTCGCGAAAGCGCTGGAGCTGGACCCGAGCTGCTCCGAAGCCTGGCACGCCCGCGGGCTGGTGGCGTTCTACGAAGCCCGCTTCACCGACGCGCTCGAAGCGTTCGAGACCGCGCACGCGCTGGATCCGGACGCCACGGGGTCCGTCAGCATGCAGGCGTGGACCTTGCGCTCGCTCGGCCGCAACCGCGAGGCGCTCCGCTACACGGCACAGGTGCTGCGCCGCGACCCGCTCAACCTTCACGCGATCAACGTCCATGCCACGCTGCTCGGCGATCTCGGAGACTTCGAGGCAGGAGAGCGGCTGCTGCGCCGCTCGATGGAAATCGACCGCAGCTACCCGAACGCGCTCTGGGGCATGGGATATCAGAAGTGGCTCGCCGGGCACCACGCCGAAGCGGTGCGCTGGTACCACGCGGGCATCCAGGCAGGCATCCGGCAGGGCGAAGCGTACACGGAACTCGGACGCGTGCTGCTCGAGCTCGCCGACTACCAGGGCAGCCGCAAGTGGATCGAGGCGGGCCTCGCCAACAGCTCGAGCCCGATCGGCCAGCTCGATGCGCTCGTGGCCTGGTATCTGTACCAGGGCGACTCCGCCGGGCTCGCGCGGGCGGTGCAGGCCTATCACGAGCGTTTTCCGGATGATGTGGGCCTCGCGCCCTATCGCGCTATCGCCGCGTTGTCGAATGGCGATCCGGCCACCGCGATCCGCGAGTACGAGTCGCTGACCGGGCGAGCCTCGGAGCGGCTGCACAGCCATTGGGACATGGCGTCCGGGTACTGGCACGCCCTGTATCTGGCGCGCGCACGGCAGCTCGTGGCGGGCCCGCAGGCCGCGGAAGCCACGCTGCAGGAGGCGGAAAGACGCCTCGCCGTGTTCGCGAAAGAAACGGGCTTCCCCGGAATCGTGCCCTACTACCGGGCGGCCATCGCGAGCCTGCGCAGCGACGTCGACCGCGCCCTCGCGCTTCTCGAGCAGGCCCGCCAGACGGGTTGGCGCCGCGCCGACGAGATCCGCCACAACCCGCTGTTCGCGACGCTGCTGCGCGACCCGCGCCTCGCGGTGCTGCTCGCACGGGTGCGCGAAGACCTGGACGAGCAGCGCCTCGCGCTGGCGGGCACGGAAGAGCTTGCGCTGCCCCTGGAGCCGGGAGCTCTCCGGCCGCAACAGGTCGTCTCCGCCGAATAGCCCGCCGTCCCCGCGGCGGGTCAATACGAACGCGGCAATCCCAGTACGTGCTCGGTCACGTAGTTCAGGATCATCTCCTGCGAGATCGGCGCGATGCGCATCAGCCGCGCCTCGCGCCAGTAGCGCTCGACGTGGTACTCGCGCGCGTAGCCGAAGCCGCCGTGGGTCTGCAGCGCCTGATCCGCGGCCTGGAACGCCGCGTCCGCAGCGAGCCACTTCGCCATGTTCGCCTCCGCGCCGCAGGGTTCTCCGCGGTCGAGCAGCCAGGCCGCCTTGCGGATCATCAGCTCGGCGGCGTCGAGCCGCATCCGCGCTTCGCCGAGCGGGAACGCGATGCCCTGGTTCTTGCCGATCGGCCGGCCGAACACGACCCGCTCGTTCGCATAGTCGACCGCGCGGCGCAGCGCCGCGCGGCCGATCCCGAGCGCCTCCGCGGCGATCAGGATGCGCTCGGCGTTCAGGCCGTCGAGCAGATAGCGAAAGCCTTCGCCCTCCTCGCCGACCCGGTCCGTCACCGGCACCGGCAGATCGTCGTAGACCACCTCGCAGGTGGCCACCGCGTTGCGGCCGAGCTTCGGGATCGGCGAGATCGTCACCTCCGGGCGCTTCAGCTCGGCGAGCAGCAGAGTCAGCCCGTCGGTGCGGCGCGCCACCTGATCCCGGGGCGTCGTGCGCACGAGCAGCAGCACCCGCTCGGACTCGAGCGCCTTGCTGGTCCAGACCTTGCGTCCGCGCACGAGGTAGTGATCCCCCTCGCGGCGCGCGAACGTGCTGATCGCCGTGGTGTCGGTACCGGCGTCCGGCTCGGTGACCCCGAACGCCACGTGCAGCTCGCCGCGGGCGACCCGCGGCAGGTAGCGCTGCTTCATCGCCTCCGAGCCGTAACGGACCACCGGCTGCATCCCGAACATCGACAGGTGCAGCGGCGTGGCCCCGTTCATCGCCGCGCCGGACGCGGCCACCTCCTCGAGCACCAGGCTCGCCTCGGTGATGCCCCTGCCGCTGCCGCCGTAGGCTTCCGGGATCGCGATGCCGATCCAGCCGGCCTCGGCCATCGCGCGGTAGAAATCCCACGGGAAACGGTGCTCCGCGTCGCAGGCACTCCAGTATTCGTCCGGAAAACCGGCGCAGACCTTGCGGACGGCGTCGCGGATCAGCTTGTGCTCTTCGGGTGTGTCGAAGGTCATGGTGTCCTCTTCCGGCGCGCCCGACCCGGTGGCAAACGGGGCAGCGGCGCGGTACCTTGCTCAGCCTGACCGGAGCGCAGCATGGCAGGCAAGTACTTCGAAGAGCTCGAGGTGGGCGCGGCGTTCGATCACCAGCCGGCCCGCACGGTGACGGAAACCGACAATCTGCTGTTCACCGCGCTGACCCTGAATCCGCAGCCGCTGCACCTCGACGCCGAGTTCGCCGCCGGCACGCCGCACGGACGGATCCTGGTGAACAGCATCTTCACGCTCGGGCTCGTCGTCGGGCTTTCGGTGGGCGACACCACGCTCGGCACGACGCTCGGCAACCTCGGTTTCGACAAGGTCACCTTCCCCAACCCGGTGTTCATCGGCGACACAATCCGGGTCACGACGACCGTGCTGGACAAGCGCGAGAGCCGCTCCAGGCCCGACCGCGGCATCGTTACCTTCGAGCATCGCGGCGTCAATCAGCGCGGTGAGCTGGTCTGCAGCTGCACCCGCGGCGCGATGATGATGAAGCGGCCCCGATGAGCGCACCGGTGCGTTCGCCCGGCGCGGGCCGGCTGCGGCGGTCGCTGCACTTCGTGCCCGGCGCCAACGACCGGATGCTGCAGCGGGCGCTCGGCACGGCCGCGGATGGCCTGGTGCTCGATCTGGAGGACGCGGTCACGCCGGAGCGCAAGGACGAGGCGCGCCGGGTGGTGGCCGGCTGGCTCGCCGCCGTGGACTTCGCCGGGAAGGAACGCACCGTGCGGATCAACCCGCTGGACTCCCCGTGGGGGCTCGCCGACCTCGCCGCGACCATGGCCGCTCCGCCGGATGCCTACGTGATCCCCAAGGTCTCGGATCTCGCGGAGCTCGAGCGGATCGACGCCGAGCTCACGCGCCTCGAAGCGGAGCACGGCCACCCGGAGGGCGGCGTCGGGCTGATCCTGGTGGCGACCGAGACGCCCGCCGGGGTGCTGAACCTGCCGACCTTCCCGCGCTGCCGCCGGGTGATCGCGCTCAACTGGGGCGCCGAGGATCTCTCCGCCGCGCTCGGCGCGCCGCGCAACCGCCGCCCCGACGGCAGCTACCTCGACGTCTACACCCACTGCCGGGTGCAGACGCTGCTCGCCGCGCACGCCGGCGGCGTGCAGCCGCTCGACGCGGTGTTCGTCGACATCCGCGACCTCGCCGGACTCGAGGCCGAGTGCCGCGAAGCGGCCTGGCTGGGCTTCACGGGCAAGATCACGATCCATCCCGACCAGATCGACGTGGTCAACGCCGCGTTCACGCCGAGCGCCGAGGAAGTCGCCGAGGCCGAGCGACTGGTGCAGGCGATGGCGGAAGCGCAGCAGCAGGGCCGTATGGCCATCGCCTTCGAAGGGCGCATGGTCGACGTGCCGCACCTCACCCGCGCGCGGGCGATCCTCGAGCGCGCGCGACAGATCGGAGAGCGTCGATGAACCGACCCGGAGCCGTTACCCTCGGCACGACCAAGCTCCTCGCCCACGTGGACGACCGCGGCATCGGCTGGATCGTGTTCAACCAGCCGGAGCGCCACAACGCGATGTCGCTGGAGATGTGGCAGGGCCTCGCGGACGTGCTGGCGCAGTACGCCGAGCGCGAGGACGTGCGGCTCGCGGTGATGCGCGGCGCCGGCGGCAAGGCCTTCGTCTCGGGCGCCGACATCAGCGAGTTCGAAGACAAGCGGGCCAACGCCGCGCAGAAGGAGCAGTACGGGCGGGTCGCCGGTGCTGCGAACCGCTGGCTCGCGCGCTTCGAAAAGCCGCTGATCGCGCTGATCGAGGGCTATTGCATCGGCGGGGGACTCGCCACCGCGCTCGCCGCGGACGTGCGTTTCGCCACACCGGACTCCCGCTTCGGTATCCCCGCCGCCCGCCTGGGGCTCGGCTACGAGTACGAGGGGCTCGCGAAGCTGGCGCGCATCGTCGGACCGTCGCGCGCCCGCGACATCCTGTTCTCGGCGCGCTTCCTCGACGCCGCCGAAGCGAACGCGATGGGCCTGGTCAACTTCGTGGTTGAGCGCGAGCGCATCGAGGCGGAGGTGGTCGGCTACGCGGAGCGGATCGCGGGCAACGCGCCGCTCACGATTCGCGCCGCGAAGGCGGCGCTGAACGCGTGGGAGCGCGGCGGGCGCGAAGCCGAGATAGCCGACGTGCGGCGTCTGGTCGACGCCTGCTTCGACAGCGAGGACTATCGGGAAGGACGGCGCGCGTTCGCCGAGAAGCGCCGCCCCGAGTTCAAAGGCCGCTGACCGGTATCAGCCGGCCTTCAGCGCCCGGCTGCCTTCCTCGGTGAGGTAGCTGGTGAAGGCCGGGTCGTTGCGGTAGTCGAGGTCACCGCCGCTGCCGAGCAGGAAATTGCGGATCGCCCGGTGGGTGTGCTCCACCGGCGTGTCCCGCAGGATCGACAACAGCATGCCGGCATCGACCTCGGCTTCGAAGCGTGTACGGTACGGGCCGACCGAGATGCCCTCACGGGTGTGGAAGTACCAATTCTGGTCGCTGCGGAAGAACCGGTCGGAGCGGAACCAGGTCTTGGCCGGTTCGTTGTGTCGGTTGCCCATACCCTGTCATCCTCGAGGCGTCGTACCGGGATTCTGGGCAACCGCCGCCGTGCGTTCCATGGTGGACCTGTAGCGCCACAGCCGAGCCTTGTAAGCGGCTTGCTGCCGGCTCACTACAAGGCCGCCAGCGCCGCCCTGGCCTCGTCGGCCTCGGGGAAGCCGTCCTTCTCGAGCGCCCTCTCCAGCGCCGCCCGGGCACCCGCCGAATCACCCGCCTCGCGCAGCGCGATTCCGAGGTGGTACTGCACCGACGGATTGTCGGGGGCGAGCTGCACGCTCTGGCGCAGCACGCGCACGGCCTCGGCCGCGTTCTTCTCCTGCTTCAGCAGAATCCACCCGAACGTATCGAGGATTTCGGCACTGTTCGGTGCGGCCTCGACCGCGCGGCGCGCGACGGACGCGGCCCTGGGATCGTTCTTCTCCATGTACAGCCACGCCAGGTTGTTCAGCACCACGGGATTGCCCGTGTCGGCCAGCCCTTCGTAACGCGCGAGCGCACGGTCCTTATCCCGCCGCATCAGCGCATCCGCCGCGAGAAGCTGCGCACCCAGGTCGCTCGGATGACCGCCGAGCCAGCTCTCGAGACGTTCGAGGGCACGATCGACCTGACCCTGCTGCAGGCGGATCGTCGCGAGGCGCATCACGGCCTCGCGTACGCCGTCGTCGGCGAGCTGGCCGTAGGCGGCTTCCGCTTCGGCGAGGTCACCCTCGGCCAGCGTCAGGTCGGCTTCGAGCAGCCGCGTCTCCGGCTGCTCCGGCGCGATCGCGCGCAGCTCGTCGAGGCGCGCACGAGCCTCCTCGAGCTTGCGATCGGTGAGGTCGAGGCGCGCCAGCAGATGCAGCGCCGCCGGCTGCCGGCCTTCGGCCTGCTCCAGCACCCGTTCGAGGTTGGCGCGCGCCAGGTCCGGCTGGCCGGCCTGCGCCTGCAGCCGCCCGAGCGCGAGTGCCAGCGCCGGATTGCCCTCGCCGGAGGCCAGCCGCGACTGCAGCCGCGAAGCCACCTGCCGCGCCGCCGCGACGTTGCCGCTGCGCAGATGGACTTCGGCCCTGAGCAGCAGCAGGTCGGGCTGATCCGGGGCGAGCCTCACCGCCGTATCGACCACCTCCCGCGCTTCGGCCACCCGTCCTGCACTCAGGTACAGCCGGGCCAGACCCACGCTCGAACGCACCGAGCCGGGATTCGCCTCGAGCGCCTGCTCGAGGTGGCCGATGGCCGCCTTCGAATCGCCGTCGCGCATCGCCAGCTCGGCCAGCGACAGCAACGCCCCCTCGTGGTTTTCGTTCGTCTCGAGGAATTCGCGGTACAGCGCGGCCGCGCGATCGCGGTGGCCGTCGCGCTCCTCGATGCGCGCGAGGTTCTGCACCGCCGGCAGGAACGCCGGGTCCTTCGCCAGCGCTTCCCGGAACGCGGCGCGTGCGGCCTCCGGATCCTGCCGGGCGAGCGCGAGCGCGCCGCGCAGGTTGTAGCCGACCGGGCTGTCCGGCTGCTTCTGCACCAGCGCATCCACCGACTCCGCCGCCTCATCCCACTGCTGCTCGCGGATGCGCAACAGGGCCAGCAGGTAGTCGCTCTGGAACTGTTCGCCGTCGACCGCGATGGCACTCTCGAGCTCGGCCTCCGCGCCCGCCCGATCGCCGGACGCGAGCAGACTGACGGCGAGTTGATTACGGAACGCGGCGGCATCCGGCGCCAGCTCCACCGACCGTTCGAGCGCTCGCACCGCGGCTTCGGTATTCCGGAGGTGCATCTGCGCCGTGCCGTACATCGCGAGAAGCTGCGGGTCGTCGCTGCCGTCGACGATCGGCGCGAGCGCCTCGGCGGCCCCGGCGTAATTGCCCTGATCGAAGCGGGCGGCGGCCAGCAGCTTGGCCGCGGAGGTGTTGTCGGGGTCGCTCGACAGATACCGCACCAGATTGTCCTCGGCCTGGGCGAGATGCCGCTGTGCGTACTTGATCGCGCCCATCAGGTAGAGGCTCGGCGGGTGATCCGGCGTGGTGCGCTGCACCTGGCGGATCGCGTTCTCGGCACCGTCCAGATCCTGCTGCTGAAAGCGCAGCAGCCCTTCGAGGTAGTGGCCGATCGGCAGGTTCGGCGCGAGGCGCAGCACTTCACGTACCTCGTTGTCCGCCGTCTGGAGGTCACCCCGGCCGAGCGCGACCCGCGCCAGCCCGATGTGTCCGGCGACCGTGGACGCCGGCAGCGCGCTCGCTGCCGCGAACGCCGCCTGGGCGTCGTCGAAGGCCTGCTCGCCGAGCGCGACCTCGGCTTTGCTGAGCCACGCGCTCCAATTCTTCGGATCGAGCTCGACCGCCCTGGCGAAATGCTGCGTGGCGCGGGTCGGATCCCCTTGCTGCCAGGCGATCCGGCCGAGACCCGCCTGACCGTCGGCGAGCTCCCGGCCCTGCTCGTAGAGCGGCCGCGCCCGATCCGGATCGCCGGCGCCGAGGTAGGCATCCGCCAGGATCACCGCGAACTCGGGCGCGAGCGCGCCCTGGTCTGCGAGCGCGCCGATCACTTCCTGATAGCTGCCTAGGTGAACCTTCGCCCGCAGGATTCCGGCCCGCACCCGATCGTTGTCCATCCCGAGGTCGAGCGCCCGCTCGAGCTCCTTCAGTGCGCTGGGGTAGTCACCGAGCTCGAGGTGTGCCTCGCCGAGCAGCAACCGCGCCTCCGCGTGCTCGGGGTCCTTCTGCAGCGCGTTCTTCAATTCGATGACGGCCGTGCTGACTTGGCCTTCGGCAAGCCGCGCACGCGCGTTGTCGGTGTGCTCCTGAGCGGTCGTGGTGTCGCACGCCGTCAAAAGGCCGCAGAGGACCAGCGCAGCGCAGGCCCGGAGAAATCGATCCATGGATGGAATCCCGCTTCAGCTTCGCGGCGAGTCTACTCTTTCGCGCCGCCGAGGGGTCGGTGCAAGGGTTAGCGGATCGTAAGTACGGCCGGCGCGGGAGAGGGCCTTCGGCCGCGATCGCGGCCGAAGGCTGCTCCCAGGGGTCAGTTCACGACTCTGATGACCTCGTTGGAGTAGTCGCTCTCGTTTCCGTCGCTGTCCAGCGCGGTCATCGCGAAGTAGTAGGCACCCGACGGCAGCGTCAGCTCGTACTCCGTCTCCGCCGCGTCGTCGACGGCGAGCTCCTCGGTGTAGTTGCGGCTGAACTCACCGTAGTAGATCCGGTAGCCCGCCAGATCCGTCAGCGGCGAGCCGTCGACGTTCTCGGTCGGCGGCTCCCATGCCAGCGTCACGCTGCCGAGCACGTCCACCGCGAGCATCGCCAGCGCGTTACCGCCGGCGCCCTGGCAGCTCAACGTGAAGGTCGTGCTCTGGGTGATCGGCCCGACCTGGGCACTGCCCGAGGTGCCCTTCGTGCCGCTCCAGCCGCCGCTCGCGGTGCAGGAGGTCGCGTTGCTCGCGCTCCAGGTCAGCGTGACGCTGTCACCCGCCGCGACCACCGAGTCGCTGGCCGACAGGCTGACCTGCGGCTGGTCCGTCGGATCGCCCGGCGGGTCGTCGTCCGCCGGCGGATCGTCGTCGGCCGGCGGATCGGCCGGGTCGTCCGGCTGCGTGACCGGCGGCTCGTCGCCGGCGGCGTCCGAGCCCGCACCGCTGCTGCCCGAACATCCGGCCAGCGCGACCGATGCGGTGACCAACAGAATCGACAGGAAACGCGTGGGGAGGCAATACCAATCCATTCGTGAGACTCCCGGAGAAGGTTTGAGCCGGGTGTCCGCAAGGGCACCCGCTTCTCCGGGAGTCTATGGATGGCGTGCGGCCGGCCCCGTGATCGCGCTCCCACTTCTGCGGGATCGGCCGGGCCCGCGCGCCGGCCGCGGGCGCCGGCGTGACGGGCGCCACACTCAGAGGATGGTCTTGATCACCTCGTTCGAGTACGCGCTCTCACTGCCCTCCCGATCGAACGCCGTGAGCGCGAAGTGGTAGCGGCCGGGTGGGAGATCCACCTCCCATTGGGTGGCGGTCGGGTCGTTGATCGTGTGCGGCGCTCCGTAAGCGCGGCTTTCGGTGCCCCAGTAGACGTTGAAGCCGGCCAGATCCGTGAGCGGCGAGCCGTCGACGTTCTGGGTCGGCGCTTGCCAACGCAACACCTTGTCCAGCACTTCCACGGTCACCGTCGCCAGCGCGTTACCCGAAGGCCCGCTACACGAGAGCGTGTAGGTGGCGGACTCGGTGAGCGGGCCGGTGGAGAAGCTGCCCGAGGTGTCCCGGGCACCGCTCCAGTCGCCGCTCGCGGTGCAGGAGGTCGCATTCTCGCTCGACCAGGTCAGGGTCGACGAGCCGTTCACCGGAATCTGCTCCGGATCGGCCCGCAGCGTCAGGCTCGCGCCGTTGCCGGCGTCGACGCTGACCGTGACCTGGCGCTGAACGCCGCCGCTCGCGCCCGTGCAACTGAGTCGAAAATCGGTATCGCTCTCGATCGGCCCGACCTGCTCGCTGCCGCTCGTGGCGCGGCTCCCGGTCCAGCCGCCCGACGCCTCGCAACTCTCCGCGTTGGTCGCATTCCAGCTCAGCGTGCTGAAGCCCCCGCTCTCCACGATGGCGGGCGACGCCGTCAATGACAGCGCCGGCTCCCCGCTATCCGGATCGGCCCGGCCGCTGCTGCGGCCCGAGCTGCCTCCGCAGCCCGCCAGCGCAAGACTCGCGCACGTCAGAATCACCCACTCCGCCCGTCGTGCCGAGCGGACACCGGCACCAATTCCCTTTCGCGTCACACAGTCTCCATGCCCGTTGCAGGCTCCGACCGCCGGTTACCTGACAACCCGGCCCGTCGAAGTCACGCGAATCTAGCCTCCGCCCCGAAAATTGTAAATCTTCTGTAAGGATCAATTTGTTTCCGATCCTGTAACACTCGCGCCAGACCCCGGTCGTCTGCACGGCGGCCGGACGGGGCCATCGCGTATGTGCCCCCACCGCCGGGCGTGTCGCAGAGGCAACCCGCATCGGCCGCCGTGGTAGCATTCCGGGATCGTCCCGCCGGTCGCTCACCGCATGTCCGAAACCGCCGTCACCGCGTGTGTCCTGATCATCGGCAACGAGATCCTCTCGGGCCGCACCCAGGACGTGAACCTGAAGCACATCGCGCAGACGGTGGGGGAATGGGGCATTCAGGTGCGCGAGGCACGCGTGGTGCCGGACGTCGCCGCCGAGATCGTGCGGGCGGTGAACGAGACGCGCCGGCGCTACGACTACGTGTTCACCACCGGCGGCATCGGACCGACCCACGACGACATCACGGCCGACTGCATCGCCGAGGCCTTCGGGGTCGATCTGGTCGTGCATCCGGAGATCGCGGCGCGGATAGAAAGCCGTCCGGCGCCGCCCGACGTGATGGCGTCGCGGCTGCGGATGGCGCGGGTGCCGGAGGGCGCGACGTTGATCGACAATCTCACCGGCGGGCCGCAGGGCTTCCGAATCGAGAACGTGTTCGTGATGGCCGGGATCCCCGCGGTGATGCAGGCGATGCTCGGGAGCCTCGCGGGCAAGCTGGAGGGCGGCCCCGTGGTCCGCTCGCGCTCGGTGACCGCCTACCTCGGCGAAAGCCAGATCGCCGAGCCGCTGCGTGCGATCCAGAACCGTTATCCGACGCTGGACCTCGGCAGCTATCCGTTCTTCCGCCGCGACCGCTACGGCACCACGCTCGTGCTGCGCGGCACCGACGAGAAGCTGCTCGATGCGATGCTCGAGGAGGTCAAGGCCGCCATCGTGGCCGCCGGCGAAACCCCGCACGACGAGCGTCGGGACTGAGCGTGCGAAGCTGGCTTCTCGGACTGCTGCTGGCCTGCGCGGGCGCCGCCGCGGCGCCGCCGGCGTACGAGGCGCTGCCGGAAGCGAAGGCGCTCGCGGTGGTGCCGGGCGATCCCGCCACGGCGACCGGCCTCGTCCACTCCCAGCCGCACGAGCTCGCGGCGTCCGTGCTCGCGCTCGAGCAGTGTCAGCGGCGGGCGCCGGCCGGGCGGCAGTGCGAGGTCGTTCGTCTCAACGACCGGCACATCACCACCGGCGCCGAGATCCTTGCCCGGGTTCCCGACGGGCGCCATCCGCTGTTCCTCTGGCGCTATCAGCGCGGCGCCACGGTGGTGTACCTGGCGGGGTCGATCCACATCCTGAAGCCGAGCCTGTACCCGCTGCCGGCGCAGCTCGAGGCGGCGTTCCGCAGCGCCGACTATCTGGTGCTGGAAGTCGACGTGACGGCGCTGGCGGACGACGACATTCAGCGACGCACGCTCGAATACGCGCGCCTGCCCGACGGACAGACGCTGCACGACGTGTTGCCGCAGCCGCTGCTCCAGCGTCTCGATCGCCACCTGGCCGACTTCGGCCTCAGCAGCACGATGCTGCAGCAGGTGAAGCCCGCGCTGGTGATGAACCAGGTGGTCGTCTCGCGCCTGCTCACGCTCGGCTACCTGCCGGATTCCGGGGTCGAGAACCACTTCATCGCGCAGCGTCGGCATCAGCGGGTGCTGGAGCTCGAGACGATCGACCGGCAGCTCGCGCTGCTGTTCGGGCAGCCGATGCCCGTCCAGGTTCAGCTCCTCGCCGAGACGCTGGACGTCGAGGACGAGATCGAGCCGATCCTGGCGGACATGCTGGTGGCGTGGCTCTCGGGCGACGACGCCGCGTTCCTCGAGCTGTTCAAGGCGCAATCCGGCGATTCGCCGGAAGCCCGGGCGTTCCTTCGCCAGCTCCTCGACGAACGCAACGACGACATGGCCGAGGCGGTGCTCGGTTACCTCGAGGGCGGCCCCGACGGCGAGCCGGCCACCTATTTCGTGCTGGTGGGCGCCGCGCATCTGGTCGGCGAGCGCGGCATCGTCGCGCTGCTCGCGAAGAAGGGCATCCAGGGCGAACGAATCCATTCCGACGACGAGATCGCTGGAGAGGAACGCTGATGAACATTCGAGGCAGGAAGGCGCTGGTGCTCGGCGGCACGTCGGGCATCGGGCTCGCAGCGGCGAAGCGGCTCGCCGCCGCCGGCGCCCAGGTGGTGGCGATGAGCCGCAGCGGGCCGAACCTGGAGCGCACCCGCGCCGAGCTCGGCGAGCGCGGCAGCGTGCGGGCGCTCGACGTGCTCGACCGGGACGCGATGACGGCGGTATTCGGCGAGCTCGCGCCGTTCGACATCCTGGTGAACGCGGCCACCGGCGGGGAACGGGCCGTCGGACCGTTCCTGTCGATGGATCTGGACGGCTTCCAGGGCTCGTTCCGCAAGCTCTGGGGCTACGTGAACAGCGTGCGCCTCGGCGCGCCGCTGATGCCCGAGGACGGCTGCATCGTGCTGGTGAGCGGATCGCCGGCGCGCAAGTGCATGCCCGGCATGTCGGCCATCTCCACGGTCGGCAACGCGGTGGAAGGCTTCGTGCGAGCGGTCGCGCCGGAGCTCGCGCCGCGGCGGATCAACGTCGTCGCGCCCGGCGTGATCGCGACGCCGATGTTCGGTCCCGACAGCCCCGAACGCGCCGAGCGTCTCGCCCGCGTGACCGCCGCCAACCTGATCAAGCGTCCCGGTGATCCCGACGAGGTCGCGATGGCGATTCAGTTCGCGATCGAGAACGACTTCGTCACCGGCACCACCATCGACGTGGACGGCGGCGCGCTGTTGCCCTGACCCGAGAGCCTGTCAGAACCGTTCCGGCCGCCCGGGCCAGCGGTAGCCGGCCTTCACGATCACCTCCACGACCGCGGGGCGCCCGGTGTCGGCCGCGGCAATCGCCCGCTCGAGCGCCGGCAGGAAGTCGTTCGGCTGGGTCACGCGCTCGCCCGAGGCGCCGAGGCTCTCGGCCAGCGCCGCGTAGTTGCCGCCGACGAAGTTCGCGCCGTACTCGGTGTGGGCCTCCACCAGCGAATCGGACTCGATCGCCATGATGCCGTTGTTGAAGATCACGGTGACGATGCCGATGCGGTTGCGCACCGCGGTCTCGAGGTCCATGCCGACCATGCCGATCGCGGCGTCGCCCATCACGTTGATGCAGGTCTTCCCGGGCTCGGCGAGCTTGGCGCCCATGATCGCCCCGAGGCCGAAGCCGAGCTGCGTCGATTTGCCCCAGCCGATGTAGCCGCGCGGCGCCGTGGCTTCCCAGAACGAGACGATCTGCTCGCGCGGCGTGCCGGCGTCATGGGTGACGATGGTGTTCGCCGGGTCGAGGTGGCGCATCATCTCGTGGATCACCCGGTACTGGTTGATCGGCACTTCGTCCGACTCGAACTCCGAGCGCCACTCCGCGAGGAACGCCTGCTTCGCGGCGCGCGTCGCCTCGGCGCGCGGACCTGGACCGCGATGCACGCCGCGCGCTTCGAGCGCCGCGAGCACCGCCTCGAGCGTCAGGCGCGCATCGCCGACCAGCACGTGATCCACCGCGTACTCCTTGTGCACGTCCTCCTCGGAGACGGTGGCCTGGATCAGCACCTTGCCGGCGGGCGGGCTGGTGCCGTAGACCGTGCGGGTCAGGCTCGAGCCGATCGCGAAGATGCAGTCCGCCTCCGCGTAGGCCGCCAGCAGGTGCGGCGGCTTGGTGATCGCCGAGGCACCGACCGACAGCGGATGGTTCTCGGGGAACGCGCTCTTGCCGGGCATCGTGGTGATCACCGGCGCATCGAGCGCCTCGGCCAGCGCCACCAGCTCCGCCGTGGCTTCCGCGAACAGCACGCCCTGGCCGACGAGCAGCACCGGCCGCTCGGCGGCGACCAGCGCCGCCACGGCCGCCTCGACCGCCGCCGCGTCCGGCGCGTACCGCGAGCCGCTCACCGGCCGGTAGTCGAGCGGCCGGTCGAGCTCACCGAACAGCGCGTCGTTGCCGGTTTCCACCAGCACCGGGCCGCCGTTGCCGGTACGCAGCCGATAGAACGCGTGCCGCAGCGCCGGCGCGAGGCCGCGCACGTCGCTCACGTAGGTGGCCCATTTGGTCACGCGGGCGTAGTTGTCCCGCGCGCTGAAGGTGGGGCGGATGCCCTGCCGTGACGCCGGCTCGCCGGCGGGCAGGAACAGCACCGGGACGTTGTCCGAGTACGCCTGCGCGACCCCGGGGAACGCGTTCTCCGCGCCCGGGCCGTGCTGGCAGACGAACACCCCGAGCCGCCGCCCGTTGGTGACGCGGCTGAAACCGTCGGCGATGCCGAGGCCGACCCGCTCCTGGCGGCAGACGATCGGGCGGATGCCGACCTTCGCGCAGGCCTCGATCACGGGGTTGCGCGGGTAGCAGGCGATGAACTCCACGCCTTCGGCCTTCAGAACATGCGCGACGACTTCGAAGCCTTTCACGGGCGCCCTCCTCGGATCAGCGGACAGGAGCCGCCATCATACTCCGCTGAGGATCGGTCACATGGGTCCGGGCATCGGAAGAGGGAGACGCCGATGCCGAAAGGTGGGCCGGGGATGAGTCGGCGCGTTCTCCCGCGCGTACGGTCCACAACATCGCCCGAATCAAAGCCTGGGAGCGGGTGGTCGACGTCCGCCGCCGCGCCGCCGTGCAGCGGCGGTGCGCGTGCGTGATCTCGCACGGCAGCATCCGCCTCGGCACCATCCACCGCGCCCGCATCGGGAGGGAACATGGCCCGAATCAATCGATCAGGACCCTAGGCGATCGAGATCCGGCGCTGC
>DASVDC010000043.1:0-3588 GCA_036381275.1 Pseudomonadales bacterium
CCGCTGCCGGGGTGCAGCAGCACCTTGCCGGGCTGCTCGAGGAGCCCCTTCAGCGTGCGCACTTCGTACAGATAGTCGGCGCGCAGCAGCAGCACGCCCGCATCGGCGGGCAGCGCGTCGAGGCGCTCGGTCAGCGTCACGCCGCCCACCTGCTCGAGCTGCCGGCGCAGCCGCTCGGCCGCGTCGAGGCTCCAGAGGCGTACGTCCGAGTGGCCGACTACGTGAGCAAGATACCGCATGTTATAGTGCCTGCGCCCGGACGGGCTCTGCGCCGCGAACGGCGGGAAATTATAGACAGCCGCAGAACGAGCCGGCAAACGGCCGGGAGCCGAGCATCCGCCTGATCCATCTGACCGATCCGCACCTGACCTCGCTCGCCGATCTGCCCCGGGGGACGCTGCGCGGCAAGCGCTGGTCCGGCTACCTGTCCTGGCGGCGCCGGCGCCGCTTCGTGCACCGGGTCGAGGTGCTGGAGCGGCTGGTGGCGGCGGTGCACGCCGAGAATCCCGTTCAGATCCTTGTCACCGGCGATCTGGTGCACGTCGGGCTCGCGCAGGAGATCGAAGTCGCGGCACGCTGGCTCGAAGCGCTCGGTCCGCCGGAGCGGGTGATGCTGGTGCCGGGCAACCACGACGTCTACGCGCGCGACTCGTGGAGCGCGGTGGCGCGCCTGTGGGGGCCGTATCTTTCGGAGCCGTACGATCCGCTGAGCCCGTTTCCGCTGCGTCGGGTGCTCGAGAGCGGGGGCGCCGCGCTGTCGCTGATCGGTCTGTCGAGCGCGATCCCGTCGGCACTGTTCATGGCGTACGGGCGCCTCGGCGCCGAGCAGAGCCGCCGGCTGGACGCGCTCCTCGCCGGAGCACGGGGCCTGCGCTGCGTGCTCTTGCATCATCCGCCGCTGCCGGCGATGAGCCACTGGCGCAAGGGGCTGCTCGATGCGGCCGAGCTCGAGCGCGTGCTGCGTGAGCGCGGCGCCGAGCTGGTGCTGCACGGGCACGTGCATCGGAACGTCAGCCGCATCGGGCCGGGCGATGCGCGCATCTTCGGTACCGCGTCCGCGTCGAGCGGCGACGAGCCGGCGCGCGCCGCCTACCGGCGCTTCGATCTCGACGCCGGCCCCGACGGCTGGCGGGTCGAGATGCAGCTCGTCTGCGTGGATGCCGACGGCGGCCGACGGGTGATCGAAACCGAGCAGTGGACCGCGCCGCTCAGAGACCAGGCCATGCCTGTTTGAGCTGCCGGACGATCGCCGCGCGGGTCGCCGTATCGGTTTCGGTGAACTGCGCGAGCGCCGGCGGCCCGGGCCAGCCCTGGTCGGGATACGCGCGCCCGTCGAAGCGGGCGGGAGAGTCGTAGCGCGGAATGACATGGAAGTGCACGTCCGGGTCCACCATCATCAGCATCAGGTAGTTCAGCTTCTGATAGGCGACCAGGGTCGGCAGCGCGCGCTCGATGTGCCCGATCACCGTGTGCAGCTCGGTGAACCCGGCCGCGGTCACTTCGTGGAACTGGCGCGCCCGGTCCTTCGACGCGAGCACCAGCGCGCCGAGGGTCACCTGCTGCGGGCGCAGCAGCACGACCCAGTGCCGGTACTCGGCGATCAGCGTGTCGGGGTAGCCGAACTTGCGGATGGTTTCGTTCATCGTCAGGAAGCGGCCTGGCGCGAGCCCGCGCTGCAGTGGCCGTTGCCCGACGCCGCGTGCGCCGGCGCGGGCCACGCACGCACCACGTGATCCGCGTGCGCGAGGTCCTCGGCTTCGTCCACTTCGCACCACGACAGTCCGTGGATGTCGCAGACGTCGACGCGGTGACGGCCGGCGATCTCGTCGATCGCGGACAGATACCAGCGCTTGACCCCTTCGCCGTAGCGCATCAGGTGCGCGACCGTGTCGCGGAACAGCGCCGGGCCCGTTCCGCGGAACGCCATCATGCCGATGGATTCGCCGTTGACCCCGTCGGTCAGCGTCTTGCCGACCCGGCGCAGACGCCCGTGCTCGACCACCACCTTCATGTCGTCCGCGTCGTAGCCGTCCTTACGGTCGGTCACCAGCGTGATCGGCGCATCGAGGCCGGTGGCGAGCAGGCGCTCGAGGATCGCGGCCTCGAACAGCGTGTCGCCGTTGATCAGCACGAACGGCCGGTCCATCTCGGCGCGCGCGACCCAGCAGGTGCCGAGGTTGTCGGAGAGCGCGTAGAAAGGGTTGTAGAGCGTGCGTACCGGCACCGAGGTCGTGGCGGCGGCGATCTCGTCCACCCGGTCGGCGCCGAAGCCGGTGATCACCACGACCTCGTCCACCGCGGTCCCCGCGATCTCGTGGAGCTGCCATTCGAGCAACGTACGGCCGGCCACCGGCAGCGCGCACTTCGGCGTGGCTTCGGTGAGCGGCAGCAGGCGACGGCCCTGGCCGGCGCTCAGGATGATGGCCTTCATGATCGTCCGACGTTCCTCGGCTGGGTTGGCAAGCGCGCTAAGCTACCATGGCCGGAAGCCTGGGCAAACCTTACGCCCGCGGCAGGCGCCGGTCGAGTTCGTCGGCGAGCCGATAGGCCAGCGCGATGATGGTCAGCGTCGGATTGGCCCAGCCGCCGGTGGGGAACACGCTGCTGCCGGCCACGTACAGATTGCCGTAGCCGTGCACCCGGCACTGCGCGTCGACCACGCCGCGGCTCGGCGCGTCGCTCATCCGCGTGGTGCCCATGTGGTGGTAGCCGGCGATCGGGTGTTTGCTGACGGTCGGATCGACCGGCCATGCCGTGGTCTCTTCGGCGAGCCAGTCGGACGGCTCTACGCGGCCGATGCCGAGTCGGCGGAATTCGCCGTCGAGCGTACGCACCAGCTCCGCCACCGTGTCCTTGTCCTGACGGCTCTGCGCCCAGTCGAGCTCCGCTTTCGGCACCCCGAGGCCATCGCGCTCGCGGCCGAGCGTCACCCGGCTCGCGGGATTCGGCGCCGGCTCCGCGCGCACCATCACGTAGAGCTCGCGAAGCCCCACCCGGCTGCGCGCGCGCTCGAGCAGCGGCTTCACGCTGCGCTGCAGCGCGCCGCGCACGTCGCGGTACAGGTGCCACAGGCGGCGCCGCGAACGATCGGGCGGTAGCTGGTGCTTCAGACGCCGGTACAGGCGGTCGCTCGCGAGCAGACCGCGCGTCGGATCGCGCTGCAGCTTGAACGTGAGCGCGGTGTTGAGGATGCCGCACTCGGCCTGCAGCTCCGGCGCCGGCAAGAGCAGCGGCGCGACCGGCGGGCCGCCGCGGCCGAGCCGGCGCTTGCGGAACAGGTTCCAGAGCCGGAACGCCTGATTCGTCTCGACCCGGCCGGCGCGGCCGTGCTGGTGCTCCATGAAGTAGCGGCCCACGAGGTCGTGGCGGTTGCCGATGCCGGCCGGCTCGACGTCGTTCGCCGCGAGCAGCAGCCGCGGGTTCTCGATGCCGCCGCAGGCCAGCACGAACGCGCGCGCCCGCACCGTGAACGCGCGGCCGCCGAGCGTCTTCACGACCACGTGCTCGAGCGCGGTCGCGTCGCGGTTCGCCTGCAGGTGCACCACGTTCGCGTGGGTCAGCACCCGCACCTCTCGATCGTCGATCAGA
>DASVDC010000044.1:0-16150 GCA_036381275.1 Pseudomonadales bacterium
GCTCGGCCAAGTCAGCCGCGCACGTGCCCGTCGCCGAGCACGATCCACTTCTGCGAGGTGAGGCCCTCGAGGCCGACGGGGCCGCGGGCGTGCAGCTTGTTGGTGGAGATGCCGATCTCGGCACCGAGCCCGTACTCGAAGCCGTCGGCGAACTGCGTGGACGCGTTCACCATCACCGACGCCGAGTCGACTTCGGTCAGAAAGCGCTGCGCCCGGCCGTAATCGGCCGTGACGATCGCGTCGGTGTGACCGGAGCCGTAACGGTTGATGTGCCGGATCGCCTCGTCGAGCCCGTCCACCACCTTCACGGCGAGCAGCGGTCCGAGGTACTCGGCGTACCAGTCGGCTTCGCTGGCCGGCTCCGCGGACGGCACGATGCGCCGGGTGCGCTCGCAGCCGCGCAGCACGATACCGGCCGCCGCGTACTCCGCCGCGAGCCGAGGCAGCAGCGCTTCGGCCACGCCGGCGGCCACCAGCAGGGTCTCCAGCGCGTTGCAGACCGCGAGCTTCTCGGTCTTGGAGTTCACCGCGATCGCCACGGCCATCTCCGGATCACAGGCATCGTCCAGGTACACGTGGCAGACACCGTCCAGATGCTTGATCACCGGGATCCGCGACTCGCGGCTCACGCGCTCGATCAGGCTGCGCCCGCCGCGCGGAATGATCACGTCGACGTACTGGTCGAGCTCGAGCAGCGCCCCGACGGCGGCCCGGTCGGTGGTCTCTACCAGGTGAACCCCGGCCGGCGGCAGACCCGCCGCATCGAGGCCCTCGGCGATGCAGGCGGCGATCGCCCGGTTCGAGTGGAACGCTTCCGAGCCGCCCCGCAGGATGCAGGCGTTGCCCGCCTTCAGGCACAGGCTCGCGGCCTCGACGGTCACGTTCGGCCGGGACTCGTAGATGATGCCGATCACGCCGAGGGGCACGCGCATCCGCCCGACCTGGATCCCGCTCGGCCGGTACACCAGGCCGCTGATCTCGCCGACCGGGTCGGGCAGCTTGTCCACCTGTTCGAGCCCTTCAATCATCCGGTCGATGGCGCGCTCGTCCAGCACCAGGCGATCCACCAGCGGCTGCTCGAGACCCCGCTCGCGCGCCGCCGCCAGATCGCGGCGATTCGCTTCCAGGAGCCGCGGCCGGCTCGCGTCGAGCGCGCGCGCAATGCCCGTGAGCGCCGCCGACTTCACCGCCGTCGGCGCGGCCGCGAGCGCGCGCGAGGCCTCGCGGGCCTGCCGGCCCACGCCGGCGATGTACGCCTGCACGTCGCTCGTGTGGAGCTTCGATTCCGCCATGGAGGACACGTCTACCTCACGCGAGGCTCGGGATGCGCCAGTATACGCCTTCAGCCGCGCAGCTTGTTCACCAGCCGGGTCAGCTCCTGCAGGCGCTCGCGCGGCCATTGCAGCTTCAGCAGGCTCTGCTTGATCTCCGGCTCGATCGGCAAGAGCTCCGCGAGCCGCCAGCCCACCGAGCGCGCGTCGTCCAGCTCGATCTCGAGACCGAGCTTCTCGATCATCGGGTGCTTGACCAGCTCCCGCAGGATGTCGACGAGCTCGCGGTGCTCCTCGCCCACCGTCGTCGCCGGTTCTTCCGGCAGGAATTCCACCCGCCCGACCAGCAGGTGGTCGTCCTGCTCGCGCACCGAGCGGATCCGGAACTTGCGGCCACCCCGGACGACGATGCCGAGCCGGCCGTTGGAGAGCTGGTTGAAATCGGTGATGCGCGCTTCGGTGCCGACGTCGAAGATCTCCGGCTGCGGTGCATCGCTCGTGAGCCGCGCATCGGTCCCCTTGCGGATCAGCACCACGCCGAACGCCGAGTCATCGCGCATGCAACGGGCGACCATGTCCATGTAGCGCGGCTCGAAGATCTGCAGCGGCAGCTTCCCGCCCGGGAACAGCACCGGATGCAACGGGAACAGCGGGATCTCGCGCTTCTCGCTCATGCCGTGAAGATATGCCGACGCCGCCACGATCGCCAGATCACCGTGGGTCGGGCTCCTCCTCCGGCCCGCAAAGCGGCTACAATGCGCCGCCGGCCTGCGGGCGCCTACCCCGCTCCCTCACCCTCCTCCCAGCAACGAGGTGCCTGCGAGCTCGAAGTGGATTGGCTGCAACTCGTCGTCCTCGCCCTGATCCAGGGCATCACGGAATTCCTGCCGGTCTCGAGCTCGGCACACCTGATCCTGCCGGGCAAGCTGTTCGGCTGGCCGGACCAGGGCCTCGCGTTCGACGTGGCGGTGCACGTCGGCTCGCTGGCGGCGGTGCTGGCGTACTTCCGTCGCGACCTCATGGGCTTCGCGGTCGGCGGCTGGCGGGCGATCGCACAGCGGCAGGTCACGGAACCGGCCCGGGAGCTCGCCCAGCTCGCGGTTGCGACGCTGCCGATCGTGCTCGCCGGGCTGGTGGTGTCGGACTGGGTGGCCTCCGAAGCGCGGAACCTCCTGGTGATCGGGCTGACCACGATCGTGTTCGGGCTGCTGCTCGGCTACGCCGACCGACGGCACGGCGAGCGCGCGGTGCTCTCCTGGACCGACGCGCTGGTGATCGGCGCGATGCAGGTGCTCGCGCTGATCCCCGGCACCTCCCGCTCCGGCATCACCATGACCGCGGCCCTGCTGCTCGGCCTGTCGCGGGTCAGCGCCGCGCGGTTCTCCTTTCTGCTGTCGATTCCGACGATCGCCGGCGCGGGGCTGCTGGCAGGCGTCGAGCTCGCCGCCGCGGAGCATCACCTGCCCTGGAGCGTGCTGGGCACCGGGGCGCTGCTCGCCGGCCTCGCCGCGTACGCCTGCATCGGCACGTTCATCGCGCTGGTCGAGCGCACCGGCATGCTGCCCTACGTGATCTATCGCCTGCTGCTCGGGACCGTGCTGCTCACGATCTGGATGGCGTGAGGGGCTCGCCGAAGGCTGGCCGAAGGCCGGCCGGATTTACAAAGGCCCCACTTCCAACCGGACGCTGCCGGACTATAACAAGCGGGCTGTGGGGAACCCCAAGGGAGCTCGCTCGTGCGCAGTCGGCCCGCCCGAATCACCTGTCTCGACCCGAGGTCGTATCGACCCACCCGGCACCGCTGCTCGTCGCCCCGTGTGCCGGCTCGGCTCCGCTGGGCGGCCGCCCTCTGCCTGCTGCTGGCATCCGCCGCCGGCACCGCCGCCGAGGTGGTGGTGCTGCCGGAGGGCAACCTGCTGCTCGAGATGGGGAAGAAGCCCCTCTGGCGGTTCGGCTCCGAGATCCAGGAGATCCGAACGACGGGCAAGTGCACGGTTCTGACGGCACCGGCGAACCTGGTCGAGCTGACCGGGCAGCCGGGCGGCGCCGGACTGCTGAACACCAACAACAAGAAACTGTTGGGAACCACGGGGCCCGGCGTCTCCTGCGGCCGTATCTCCACCGGAGGATCGCTATCGATCGCGCTGGCGGGAACGCTGGCCGAGAAAGTCATCAGCACCGCCGACATTGCGCTGAATGCCAAGTTCAACGCGGTGGTGCGCGCGGACGTGTACCAGGGGGAAACCCGGGTCGCCACATTCAGACTGTATACCGGCAAGTCCATCCCCAAGAAGCTCGCAGCCAACGAAGCGGCCTGTGCAGCGGGCGCCGATTCCGGTCCCGACAATGCCGCGACCAACTGCCGGTGGGCGTTCGCGGCTACCGGCAACCGGCTCGTCATAAAGGCCGAAAAGGGGGAGGTAGGGATCGGGGGCCTGGGCTCGACCTCGACGTTCCAGATCGGTAGAGCGATTCCCGCCACCGGCCAGCTCGATTGCGGCGAAGAGACCGAGGTGGTGCCGTTCGACAACACCGACGAAGGCACCAACGCGTTCGTGCAGTGCCGCCGCCTCGACAACATCGGCGAGCCCCCTGCGTCGTGCGACGTCGTGAACTACAGCCTGACCGCGAGCTGCGAAGGCAACGGGGGCGATTGCGGTGTCTCGCTGTTCCATGGGAACGAGCCGGACGATCCGCTGAACAGCGCGAAGTTCGCGTTCATCTGCGAAACCTGGTGGCCGGAGCAGAACGGCACCTTCGTGAACGGCAGCCTCGACCTGCCGAAGACGCAGCAGTTCTTCGGCCCGAACGAGCTGCGCGGCACCGACCTCGACTTCTGCGCGGGTGTCACGCCGGTGCTCGACCCGAACGTGACGTGCACGTTCGAATCCGGCGGGACCGTCGGCAACTGTCCGGCGTCGGCCATCGAGGAAGTGCTGGTGCCGCCGGGACTCGATCACCAGACGCAGATTCCGGGGCAGCAGCTCGGCTGCCTGCTCGACCAGCGGGTGCACCAGGTCGAGGATCTCGAGAAGTCCGTCATCGACGTGCTGCTGAAGTTGTTCCAGCAGTGGTACCTGCAGGGCGACTACACGGCGCTGCGAGGATTACGCTGACGCGACCGGCGCGGTGACGCGGCGCAGCACGAACGACCGCGGCGCGCGCACCACGCCGAGGTCGGCGAGCCGCCGGGCCGAGGCGGCCGCGGCCTCTTCGGGCGGACGGCCGACGGCGCCGGCGATGTCCACCGCCGCCTGACCGAGCAGGCCTTCCTCGTAGGGAAGCCCGAACACCAGCGCCGATTCGAGCCCGTCGGCACATTCGGCCAGTGCCTGATCGAAGCGGCCCGCCTGCGCGAGCGCGAGCGCCTTCAGCAGCGCGAGCCGCGGCTTCTGCATCCCGAGCTCCTCGCCGGCGGTCCGCAGCGCCTCGCCGAGCAGCGCCAGCGCCGCTTCCGGCTCGTCCGCGAGCAGCCGCCCGGCCGCGCGCAGCAGCGTGGCTTCGAGCGCGGAGCCCGGCTGCTTCATGTCCAGGAACTCGGCGGACGTTCGTGCGAGCAGCTCGTCCGCTTCCGTGAGCTGGCCGCGCTCGATCAGCAGATGACCGATCTGCGTCTGGACGATGCCGATGCCCTCCGGCCAGTCGCACGCCCGCATCACGCGTAGCGCCTCGCGCAGCTCCTCCTCGGCTTCGTCGAGACGGCCCTGACTCAGCAGCAGCTCCCCGAGGTTCTTCGCGACCACGGCCGCGTCGACCGCGTCGCCGCAGCGCAGATACAACGCTTCCGCACCGCGGAACCAGTCGGCCGCTTCGCGCCAGCGCCCGGCGATCGCCGCCATCATCCCGAGGTTGCCCTGCACCACCGCCTGCGAGTGCACGGCGCCCAGATCCTCGAAGATCGCGAGCGCCTCGCGCAGACCGCTGCCGTCACCGGGGCCCTGCAGCCGCAGCCGGGCGAGCGCCTCGGTCATCAGCGCCGACGCGAGGGACGAGCGATCGCCGACCCGGCCGGCCACTTCCCGGGCGCGCCGTGCCTGTTCCAGCGCCTCGAGCGGCCGGTCGAGGCTGATCAGCAGCATCGCGCGCAGCGCCTCGATGCCGGCGGACAGCTCGGCCGCCCGGGCATCGGACAGCGGCTCGAGCAGCCGCCGGCCCTGTGTGAGATCGCGCAGCGCCGAGGAGAACGCGCCCCGGTAGTCCTTGGTCTTCGCGAGGTGATAGAGCGCCTCCGCCCGCAAGAGCGGCGCATGCCCCGCCAGCTTCAGCGCCCGGCGGTGCGATTCGAGCGCGTCTTCCAGCCGACCGGCGTCCAGACGCGCGTAACCGAGCTCGCGCCAGACGCGGATGCACTCCGCCGGGTCGGCATCGGGCAAGCGTCGGGCGGCATCGAGCGCCAGCTCGTAGAAGCGCGCCGCATCCGCGTTGGCGTACTTGGCCCGCGCCCGGTCGCCGGCGATCCGGCCGTATCGCCAGGTCTTCGCGACGTTGCCGGAACGCGCGTAGTGCAGCGCCAGCGCGTCGGCCACCAGCGCCGGATCGTCGGCCCGGCGCTCCATCACGTCGCCCGCCGTCTCGTGCAGCCGCCGGCGCATCCGGTAGCTGACGCGCTGATACACGGTGTCGCGCAGCAGGCCGCTGCGAAACCGCAGCCGACTTTCGCCATCCGCGATCAGGAATTCCTGCAGCCGCTGCAACTGGCCGGGATCGAACGGACACCCGGTCTCGTTCAGCACGCTCTCGAGCACCGCGGTCGTGAAGCTGCGCCCGAGTACCGACGCGTACTGCAGCACCCGCTGCGCGGGCGGATCGAGCGCATCCACCTGGGCCGCCACCACCGCTTCCAACGACTCCGGCACGGCCTCGAGCGAGCCCGTGTTGCGCATCGCCCGGAGAATCTCTTCGGCGAACAGCGGGTTGCCGCCGGCACGCCGGACGATGGCCTCCGTTTCGTACGGCCGCAGCGGCGCCGCCTCGGTCGCGATCCGAACGAGCTTCCGGATCGCGGCCTCGGGCATCGGCCCGAGGGTGACGACGTCGCCCTCCCGGAGGTCGAGCTCGGACTCCTCCGCGCGCCGGGCCACCAGCATCAGCCACGGCCGCGCGAGGCAGACACGGGCGATCTGCTCGAGCAGACGCGCGGACGCCTCGTCGCACCAGTGGGCGTCGTCCACCACGATGATCCAGCGTCCCGGACGGAGCGCTTCCAGCAACGCGGTGACCGCCGCACGGGTCCGCTCCGGCCGGAACCGCGGCTCGATCGCGGACACCTCCGCGGACGGCTCGACCGGCACCTGCACGACATCGGCGATCAGCGACGCCATCGGCAGCAGATCCGGGCAGCAGGCGGTCACGGTTGCGATCAGCCGCTCGCGCATCGCCGCGGCGGTATCACCCGGCTCGATGCCGAGCAGGCGGCGCAGCGGGTCGCGGAACATACGGTACGCGCTGCTCGAGCCATAGGGCTCGGCACGCACCGACAGCACCTCATCCCCCGGCAGGCCCGCGGTGGCCTCGGTGAGCAGCCGCGTCTTGCCGATACCGGCTTCGCCGACGACGCTGATCAGCCGGCCGGCGCCGCCGGCGAGGTCCGCAATCGCTTCTCGCAGGCGCGCGAGCTCGGCGGCCCGGTCGATGAACTGCGCGACGGCCAGGCCTTCGCGGTCGCGCAGCCCCTGCTCCGCGCCGACGTCGTAGACCACCACCGGAGCCTTCTTGCCCTTGAGCGCCAGCGGACCGGCCGGGGTGACGGCGAACCGCGTGAGCGATTCGTCCAGGACCGACGGCATCGCGAACAGCCGGCCGGGCGGCGTCGCGGCGCTGATGCGCGCGGCGGTATTGGTGGTGTCACCCATCGCCGAGAACGCCGCCCGGACCGCGTCCCCGACCTCCGCCGCGAACACGTGACCGCGATTGACCCCGATCCGCAGCCGTAGCGGCAGCTCGAGGTCGAGGATCCGGCGCAGCGCCCGCAGCATCGCGCCCTCGTCGTCCCGCTGCACGTACGGCACGCCGGTCGCGAGGAAGAGCTTGCCGCCATCGCGCTCGACGTCCACCGTGAGCAACGACAGCCGTTCGTCGGCCAGGACCTCCTGCACCGGGCCGAGCGTGCGCTGCAGCGCGTCGGCCGTCGCGTCCGCACCGGCCTCGGCGAGCAGCGCGTCGGTGCCGGAGAAGCGGACGAACGCGATGCAGGCCATGCGATGCTGCGGTTCCGGCGCACCGGGCGCGAGGTACGTGCCGAGCGCTTCGGGGAACAGGGTCCGCAGAACGCGCTCGTCGGCTCGCGCGCAGGGTCGGGGCCCGCAGGGGGCGGCCGTCGCCTTCACCCAGCGCAACGCGAGCCGCCCGTCCGCGCGAGCCTTGAACGCCCTTCGCGGCAGTGCCGCGGCGGCCTCGGGGCTCGCGACGATCTCCCCGACGCCGGCCGCGCGTTCCGCTTCGAGCACCCGTTCGACCGCCGGACCGAGCACGATCAGCTCGCGGTGTGTGGTGCCGACCAGAAAGAAGTGCGCGGGGCCGCTGTGCAGGCCCACCGACATCGACAGTCTGAGCGGACCCACCGCGGTCGGAATCCGCGCGGCCCGACGCAGCGCCTGACGCATCTCCACGGCGGCGTTCGCCGCCTGCACCGGGTGATCGTCGCCCTGAAAGAACAGCAGCAGCGCATCGCCGCCGAACTTCAGCAGCGTCCCGCCGCGCTCGCGGGCGATGCCGAGCATGGTCGCGAACACCGCTCCGAGCGTTTCGACGAGCTCTTCACTGCCGACGCGTCCGCGCTGCGCGAGACGCTCCGCGAGCGCGGTGAATCCGGAGACGTCGGCGAAACACAGCGTGCCGTCGAGCTGCTGCCAGCGCCGCTCGGGGCAGCGGCCGATCCAGTCGATCGCGAGCTCGGGAATGTGCCGGCTCAGACCGGCGCCGGGCACGGGATTGCCTGGATCGCTGTTCATTTCGGGGTGAGACCGGTTCGGCCCGGCGTCCAGACTACTCCGCTCGCGGATCGAACGCATCCTGCAACCCGTCGCCGAGCACGTTGAAGGCGATCACCGTGACGAAGATGAACAACCCCGGCAACACCGCGAGCCGCGGCGCTTCCCAGACGATCTCCTGGGCGTTGGTCAGCATATTGCCCCAGCTCGCCATCGGCGGCTGAATGCCGAGCCCGAGGAAGCTCAGCACGGACTCGAGCAGGATCACCTGACCGATCGACAGCGTGACCGCGACGACGATCGGGGAGAGCAGGTTCGGCAGCACGTGGCGGAACATGATGCCGAGCGCGCCCGCCCCGGCGCCCGCCGCGGCGAGCACGAAATCCTGACGGACGAGCGCGAGGCTCGCGCTCCGCACCAGCCGGGCGACCGTGGTCCAGCCGAGCAGCGCGACGATCAGCACGATGCGGAGCAGCCCCGTGAGCTCGGAACCGGCGAGCGGCGCGGGCAGCACCTTGTCGAGATCCACCGCCGCCAGCACGATCAACAGCGGCAGCGCCGGCAGCGCGAGCACGCTGTCGGTGAAGCGCATCAGCACCGCGTCCGCCCGGCCGCCGAGGTAGCCCGACGTCAGGCCGACGACGGTGCCGATCACGGTTGCCGCGACGGCCGCCGTCAAGCCGACGAACAGCGACACCCGCGCACCGTACAGCAGCCGCACCAGCACGTCGCGCCCGAGCTCGTCGGTGCCGAGCCAGTGCTCGGCGCTCGGCGGCCGCATCCGGGCCGACAGATCGACGGCGGTCGCGTCGACGCCGAGCGCCGCTTCGACGAGCGGCGCCGCGGCCGCGAGCAGGATCAATACGGCCAGCACGATCAGCGCGCCGACGGCCAGCCTCTGGCGCCCGAACCGGCGCAGCGCGAGGGCGAGCGGCGCTCCCGCCGTCACGGCGCCGCTCCGGCCCGGATCCGCGGGTCGAGCCACCCGTGACACAGATCCGCGAGCAGGTTGCCGAGCAGAATCAGACCCGTCGCGATCAGCAACGCGACCAGCGCCAGGTTGTAGTCGTTGCCGATCACCGCCTCGAAGATGAGCCTGCCCATCCCCGGCCACGCGAACACCGTCTCGGTGACCAGCGCGCCGGAGAACAGCAGCCCGAGATCGAGGCCGAGGATCGTGACGAACGGCGTCAGCGCATTGCGCAGCGCGTGCACCCAGATCACCCTGGCGGGCCGGGCGCCTCGGGCCCGGGCACTGCGGATGTAGTCCTGGCGGAGCGCCTCGATCATCGCCGCGCGCACGTAGCGCACGTACCCGCCGACGGTGCCGAGCATCAGCGTGGCGGCCGGCAGGACCAGGTAGCGCACGTGCTCGGCCGCCGGGGCGCCCTCCCGCGCGATGCCGCCGGCCGGCAGCCAGCCGAGCACGACCGCGAACACCAGGATCAGCAGCAGGCCGAGCCAGAACTGCGGCAGCGAGATACCGACGAACGCGAGCACGTTGACCAGCCGGTCGACGGCGGTACCCGCGCGGTACGCGGCGAGCACGCCGAGCGGCAGCGCGATGGCCACCGACACCGCGAGCGCCGGCAGCAGCAGGAGCGCCGTGTTGGCGAGCGCCGCGCCCACCGCGTCGAGCACCGGCGTCGAGTAGAGGCGCGAGTGGCCGAGCTCGCCGCCGAGCGCCGCGGTGAGCCAGCTCCAGTAGCGTTCGTGGATCGGCCGGTCGAGTCCCTGCAGCGCCCGCAGACGCTCGACGTCCGCGGCGGAGACGGCCGGATCGGCACCGACCAGCAGATCGATCGGGTCGCCCGGCATCAGGCCCATCAAGACGTAGCTGAGGTACGAAATGACGAGCAGCACCACCACCGACTGCGCCAGCCGCGCGAGCAGGAAGCGCGTCATTGCAGCGCGTCCGCGTGGTGACAAGCGACCCAGTGGATGCCGTCGGCCGAGTACGGCTCGGGCCGGATCGAGCGGCAGATCGCGCTCGCGAAGCGGCAGCGCGGATGGAACGGGCACCCCGGCGGCGGATCGAGCGCGCTGGCCGGATCGCCCGGCAGCGCACGCCCGATACTCCGCTTGCCGGTGCCGAGCCGCGGCACGGCTTCCAGCAGCGCCCGGGTGTAAGGATGCGCGGGCGACGCGAACAACCGATCCCGCGGGGCGAGCTCGACGATGCGGCCGAGGTACATCACCGCAACCCGGTCCGCGATCTGCCGGACCACCGCCAGGTCGTGGCCGATGAACAGATACGTGAGACCGAACCGCTCCTTCAGGTCGGTCAGCAGATCCAGGATCTGCCGGCGTATCGAGACGTCCAGCGCCGACACCGGCTCGTCCGCCACCACCAGGCCGGGATCGAGTATCAGCGCCCGCGCGAGCGCGACGCGCTGGCGCTGCCCGCCGCTCAGCTCGTGCGGGTAGCGCCGCAGATCCGTGCCGGACAGCCCCACCGCCTCGAGCAGCGCGGCCGCGCGCTCGAGGCGCTCGCTGCGCGTGCCGATCCCGTAGTTGCGCAGCGGCTCCGTCAGTATCGCCGCCACCGGATGGCGCGGATTCAATGCCGACACCGGGTCCTGGAACACCATCTGGACGCAGCGTCGCAGCGGCTTCAGACGGCGGCGCGACAGGCCGACGACGCTCCGGCCGGCGATCTCGAGCTCGCCGCAGGTGCTCGGAACCAGGAGCGCGAGCAGACGGCCCAACGTGCTCTTGCCGCAGCCGCTCTCACCGACGAGTCCCAGCGTCTCGCCGCGCCGGATCTCCAGCGATACGTCGCGCACCGCCCAGACGGTGCCGGGCCGGCCCTGCGGCCGCCGCACGGAGAAGGATCTGCCGAGGCCGCGCGCGGCGAGCAGCGTCTCAGACACGATCCACCTCGAAGCACGCCGTCGCGTCGAGCAGCGCGCGCGTGTACGGATGCGCCGGACGCTGAATCACCCGGGACGCGGGCCCGCGCTCGACGATGCGGCCGGCGGACAGCACCGCGATCTCGTCCGCGAGGTGGGACACCACCGCGAGATCGTGGCTGATGAACAGCATCGCGGTACCGGCGCGCCGCTGCTGCTCGAGCAGCAGGTCCACGATCTGCGCCTGCACCGTCACGTCGAGCGCCGTCGTCGGCTCGTCGGCGATCAGGATCTCGGGATCGCAGGCGAGCGCGATCGCGATCATCACCCGTTGCCGCATGCCGCCCGACAGCTCGTGCGGGTAGGCGCGGGCACGGCTCGACGGATCGGCGATACCGACCGCCGCCAGCATCTCCTCCGCGGCCGCCCGCGCCTGGCGGCGGGTCAGCGCGCGGTGCAGGCGAAACGCCTCGGCAACCTGCCAGCCCACCGCGAAGACCGGATTCAGCGCGCTCGCCGGCTCCTGGAAGATCATCGAGAGGCGCGCGCCGCGCAGCGCCGCCAGCTCGGGCTCGGGCAGCGTGGTCAGGTCCACGCCGTCGAACCGGATCGCCCCGGAGCGGATGCGCCCGAACGGCGGCAGCAGCCCCAGCAGGCAGAGCGCCGTGAACGACTTGCCGGAGCCGCTCTCGCCCACCAGCGCGAGCGTCTGCCCGCGCGCGAGCGTGAAGCTCACGTCTTCGAGCACGGGACGGAACCCGTCCGGGGTGTCGAATCCGGCCGAGAGCCCTTCGACCGCGAGCAGTGGACCCGTCACTCCGTGCGAGCCCATTCCTCGATCCAGTTGGTGGTCACGGTGACGTGGCCCGTGGGCCGCACGCCGGTGAGCCACCTGGGCAGCACGTACGGGTTAGTGCGGAAGAACAGCGGCAGCGCCGGCAGCTCGTCCGCGTAGATCTGCTGCAGGCGATGCCAGATCGGCAGTCGGGCCTCCGGGTCGAGCTCGGTTTCGAGCGCCTCGATCAGCCGGTCGACCTCCGCGTCCGCGAAGCCCGGGAAGTTCAGGCCGGAGAAGTTGTTCGCGGCGCTCGGTATCGCCGACGAGTGCAGCGTCTGCCGAGGTACCGGCTCGGGGGTCGCCGCGATCCCGTACAGCGCCATGTCCTCGAACGCGCGCCGCGGCAGCGTGTCGCCGAAGAAGACGCGGGGGGTTTCATTGCGGATGCGCAGGTCGATGCCGGCCTCGCGCCATTGACTCTGCAGCACCTGCTCCACCAGCTCCCGCGACTTGTCGCCCGCCGTCGAGACGATCTCGAAGCGCAGCGGCTCGCCGGCCGGATTGCGTCGCATCCCGTCGTCCGCGAGCCGCCAGCCCGCCTCGTCGAGCAGCGCGGCTGCCCGCGCCGGTTCGAACGGGTAGTGCGCGACCGCATCCGTCCAGGGACGATCCATCGGGTGCACGAAGGTCAGAGCGACCGGCTGCTGCCCGCCGAAGAGCTGCCGGTCGAGCGCTTCCCGGTCGAGCGCATACAGCAGCGCCTGGCGCACGCGGCGGTCTGCGAGCACCGGGTTGTCGAGGTTCAGGTCGATGTGCTCGTAGAGCAGCCCGTGCTCGTAGACCACGGCGAACCGGTCGCCGTGGCGCCGCTCGAAAGCCTGCGCCTGATCGAGCTGCAGGCCGAGCTCACCGGCGATCATGTCGAGCGAACCCGACAGCAGGTTCGCTTCGAGCGTGGTGGTGCGCTCGATCGCGCGAACGACGATCCGATCGAAATACGGCGACCGACCGTACCAGGTGGGATTGCGCTCGAGCGTCACGTGGGAACCGTGGACCGCCTCGACCACGCGGTACGGCCCGAAATAGAGGCCGGGGTTGGTGGGGTCGGTGTCGTACTTCGTACGATGCCGGTACTCGGCCGGCGCGCTCTCGAAGACCGGCCGCTCCAGGTGCTCGGGCAGCAGGAAGAGGCCCCCGGCCGCGTTGTACTCGGGCGTGCGCCGGTTCAGGTGCATCGTGAAGCGCTTGTCGTCGAGCACCTCGAGCGCCTCGATGGTGCCGTACGCTTCCGCGGCATCGATTCCCGACTGCGGATGCTTGCCGACCTGCCAGGTGAAGAGCGCGTCCCGCGAGGTGACCGGGACGCCGTCGCCCCAGGTCGCGCCGGCCGGAATCTCCCAGGTCACGGCGAGGCCGGGCTCACCCTCGGGGGTCGTTTCCAGCACCGCGAGGCCGTTCTCCAGCGTCGGCAAGGTCACGCACAGCGAGCAGGCGAGCCGCCAGTCGTGATCGAACGCCGTCAGCGGCCGCATCGTCATCGCCAGCACGTACAGCTTCCCGAGCATCGGGTCGATGGCGGGGTGGAGCGTGGCCGGGTACTGGGTGATGCCGATCGTGAGGGATTTCGAGCCGGGAGCGTCCGGGGAGCCCTCGCGGCTCGTCCCGGTCGACGCGTCCTCGGGCCCGCATCCGGCCGCGAGCAGCGCCAGCAATCCGATCAGTAACCGCCTGAGCACGACCTCCCAACCCCTTCCGGACGCGCCGGCTCAGCATAACACCGCGCGGCCAGGGCGCTAGAACGGTTGCATCTACTGGTCGCCATGCTCGACCGGCTCGTGGGCCAACGACCGGCTGAGGGCGCCCTGCTTCCAGCGGGGGCGGGCGCGATCCTACTGCGGATCAATCACCCCGAGAGAAGCTCCCTGGCCCTCGCACGCAGCGCCGCCGGGGGAGGCCGAGGTAACGCTGGTAAAGCTCGCCGGCCACCGCCGCCCGAAGCTTATCGCGGCGGCGCTTCATCGGCTCGCGGTCCGGCTGCTCAGAAAGCCAGAGCTTGTGCAGCGCGAACGCCCGCGGATCCGGCGCCGCCAGGCGAGCCGGAGACCCGTCATCACCGATCACGGCCTGGACATTCGGCGGCCACGTAAGCCTCGAATACCTGCATCGCATCGGTGAAGACCCGCGACCAGGTCAGTCGAACGCTGGTACGCCCTCGACTAAAAGGGGATGTCGTCGTCGAAGTCGTCGTCTTCCGGCAGGGTCGGGCGGTTGTCGGCCGGCGCGCGCCGCGGCTCGAAGCCGGTGGGCGCGTCGTCCGCCATGCCACCGCCGCCGCGGGAGTCGAGCATCTGCATGTCGCGGGCGATGATCTCGGTTCGGTAGCGCTTCTGGCCGTCCTGCTCCCAGCTCGAGGTCGAGAGGCTCCCCTCGATGTAGACCTTCGAGCCCTTGCGCAGGTACTGGCCGGCGATTTCCGCCAGGCGGTTGAAGCAGACGACGTTGTGCCACTCGGTGCGTTCCTGCTGCTCGCCCGTCTGGCGGTCGCGCCAGTTCTCGCTGGTGGCGACGCGGAACTTGGTGACGGCGTTGCCGCCCTGGGAGTAACGGGTCTCCGGGTCCGCGCCCAGATTGCCGATGAGAATGACCTTGTTGATCCCCCGCGCCATGTGTCTCGTGCTCCCTTTCTCGTCGTGCGGACGCTTCGGCCGCTCGGGGGCTAGTCTATACAGTCCCGCCCTCCGTCACTATGCCGACCGTCGATGGGCGTCGTGCGCCGATGGCTCCTGACGCCCTCCTGACAGCAGCGTGCCCGCCCCGACCTTGCCCGGCCCGGTGGATACGTATATTTTGCCGCGCTCATCCCCGGTGACGACCCCAGGCGCTCTTGGACAAGATCAGCGTGCGCGGCGCACGCACCCACAACCTGAAGAACATCAATCTGGAGATTCCCCGGGATCGGCTGGTGGTGATCACCGGCCTGTCGGGCTCCGGGAAGTCGTCGCTCGCGTTCGACACGCTGTACGCCGAAGGCCAGCGCCGCTACGTGGAATCGCTGTCGGCCTATGCGCGGCAGTTCCTGTCGATGATGGAGAAGCCGGACGTCGACCACATCGAGGGGCTGTCGCCCGCGATCTCGATCGAGCAGAAGTCCACGTCCCACAATCCGCGCTCGACGGTCGGCACGATCACCGAGATCTACGACTACCTGCGGCTGCTGTTCGCGCGGGTCGGCGAGCCGCGCTGCCCGACCCATGGCGAGCCGCTGGACGCCCAGACGGTCAGCCAGATGGTCGATCAGGTGCTGGCGCTGCCCGAGGGCAAACGCATCATGGTGCTCGCCCCGGTGGTCACCGACCGCAAGGGCGAGCACCTGCACGTGTTCAAGGAGCTGGTCGCGAACGGCTTCATCCGCGCGCGCATCGACGGGCTGGTGGTCGACCTCGAGACCCCGCCGGAGCTCGACAAGAACCGCAAGCACACCATCGAGGCGGTCGTGGACCGGCTGCGGGTCCGGCCAGACGTGCAGCAGCGGCTCGCGGAGAGTTTCGAGACCGCGCTGGAGCTCGCCGACGGTATCGCCCGGGTCACCGACATGGACGACGAAGGCGCCGAGGAGATGATCTTCTCGGCACGCTTCGCCTGCCCGATCTGCGGCTACAGCATCCCCGAGCTCGAGCCGCGGATGTTCTCCTTCAACAACCCGGCCGGCGCCTGCAGCGACTGCGACGGCCTCGGGGTGAAGCAGTTCTTCGACCCCGCGCTGGTGGTGGCCGACGAGGATCTGAGTCTCGCCGAGGGGGCGATTCGCGGCTGGGACCGGCGCAACGTCTACTACTTCCATATGCTGAGCTCGCTCGCCGCGCACTACGGCTTCGACGTCGAGGCGCCGTTCCGGACGCTGAAGAAGAAGCACCGCGACGCGATCCTGTACGGCAGCGGCAAGGAGCGCATCGACTTCAGTTACGTGAACGACCGCGGTGACGTGATCCGCCGGCGCCACCACTTCGAGGGCGTGATCCCGAACATGGAGCGCCGCTATCACGAGACCGACTCGAGCATGGTGCGCGAAAACCTGCAGCGCTACCTGCGCAGCCGCGACTGCCCCACCTGCAACGGCACGCGGCTGCGCGAGGAGTCGCGCAACGTCTTCATCGGCGACGTCAACCTGCCGCAGGTCACCCACGGCTCGGTGGAAGCGACGCTCGCCTACTTCGAGAAGCTGAAGCTCACCGGCCGGCGCGGCGAGATCGCGGACAAGATCCTGAAGGAGATCCGCGCGCGGCTGCAGTTCCTGGTGGACGTCGGGCTGAACTACCTGAC
>DASVDC010000045.1:0-48586 GCA_036381275.1 Pseudomonadales bacterium
GGCAGTCATCTGCCGCATCTCGCGATCGATCCCGACCGGCGCCCGGTGCTGAGCTGGGTCGAGCCGCGCGGCGCCGGTGCCGCGCTCGTCTACTCCGTGCTGGAGGGCGACCGCTGGAGTGCGCCGGTGACCGTCGCGGAAGGCGAGCACTGGTTCCTGAACTGGGCCGACTTCCCGGCGGTGCATCCCCTCGACGGTGCACTCTGGGCGGCCCATTGGCTCGTGAAGCAGCCCGGGGGCATGTACGCCTACGACATCGCGGTGGCGGTGTCCCGGGACGGCGGCCGGCACTGGGAGGCGCCGTTCCGGCCGCACGACGACGACACGCCGACGGAGCACGGCTTCGTCTCGCTCTGGCCGGCGGTGCTCGCCGACGGCGCCACCGCGATCGGCGTCGCCTGGCTCGACGGCCGTCACAACCTGCTGGATCCGTCCGCGGCCGAGCCGGACGATCCCCGCACGATGCTGATGAGCGGCGTGTTCCACGCGGACGGCCGCCTCGTCCGCGGTGCACCGGTGGACGAGCGCGTCTGCGACTGCTGCCAGACGGCGGTCGCGCTCACCGACGACGGGCCGCTCGTCGCCTATCGGGATCGCAGCCCGGAGGAAGTCCGAGACATTCACCTCGCGGCCGGCGGCCGGCAGGGCTGGCGGCCGCTCGGTCCGGTGGCCGAAGAGGGCTGGATCATCAACGGCTGCCCGGTGAACGGACCGGGTCTGAGCGCGCTCGGGCCGGATCGGGCCGTCGCCTGGTACACCGAAGCGGGTGGCGAGCGGCGGGTGCGCATCGCATTCGCGTCCGGTGAGCGCTGGGAGCCGGCGATCACCGTGGCCGGTGGGAACGTGCTCGGCCGGGTCGCGGTGACGCTGCTGCCGGACGGCGCCGCCGCGGTGAGTTGGCTCGGGAACGTCACCGCGGACGCCGCGAAGCTGTCATTGGCCCGGGTGGAGCGGCGCGGCGCGGTGTCGGAGCCGCTCGAGGTGGCTACCGTGCCCGCCGGACGGCCATCGGGCTTTCCGCAGCTCCTGCGCGACGGCGATCGGCTGCTGCTCGCCTGGACCGCGTGGAACCACGGACAATCGAGGGTGACGATGGCGCGTGTCCCCCTCGCCGCCTTGACCGGCGACTGAGCGGGTGTCGCCCGCGTTACCGCGAGACGGTATGATCCGCGCCTTGTTTTAGAACGCCCTATAAGAACCCACAGCCACGGAGTCATCGGCGGGGGACGCCATGCAGAACAACATCGCAACGCTACGGGAAATGGAGGCGGCCGCGCTGCTCGGCGGCGGCGAGCACCGCATTCAGCAACAGCACCTGAAGGGCAAGCTCACCGCCCGCGAGCGCATCACCATGCTGCTCGACGAAGGTACGTTCGAAGAGTGGGACAAGTTCGTCGAGCACCGCTGCAACGACTTCGGCATGCAGGAGCAGAAGTTCCTCGGCGACGGCGTGATCACCGGCTACGGCACCATCAACGGCCGGCTGGTGTTCGTGTTCAGCCAGGATTTCACGGTGTTCGGCGGCGCCCTCTCCGAAGCGCACGCGGAGAAGATCTGCAAGATCATGGATCAGGCGATGAAGGTCGGCGCCCCCGTGATCGGGCTGAACGACTCCGGCGGCGCACGCATCCAGGAGGGGGTCGCATCGCTCGGCGGCTACGCCGAGATCTTCCAGCGCAACGTGCTCGCCTCCGGCGTGATCCCGCAGATCTCCGTGATCATGGGCCCGTGCGCCGGCGGCGCCGTCTACTCGCCGGCGATGACCGACTTCATCTTCATGGTCGAAGACAGCTCCTACATGTTCGTCACCGGCCCGGACGTGGTGAAGACGGTGACCCACGAGGTCGTGACCCCGGAGCAGCTCGGCGGCGCGACGATACACACCCGCAAATCCGGCGTTGCGGACCTCGCGTTCCACAACGACGTCGAAGCGCTGCTGCTCACCCGTCAGTTCTTCGATTTCCTGCCCGCCAACAACAAGGAGAAGCCGCCGCGCTGGCCGACGGACGATCCGCACGACCGCAAGGAGCCGTCACTCGATACGCTGGTGCCCGCCGATGCATCGAAGCCGTACGACATCAAGGAAGTGATCATCAAGGTCGCCGACGAGGGCAACTTCTTCGAGCTGCAACCCGAGTACGCGCAGAACATCGTGATCGGCTTCATCCGGCTGCAGGGGTCGACGGTCGGCGTGGTCGCGAATCAGCCGATGGTATTGGCCGGATGCCTCGACATCGACTCGTCGAAGAAAGCGGCCCGGTTCGTGCGCTTCTGCGACGCGTTCAACATACCGATCCTGACCCTGGTGGACGTACCGGGCTTCATGCCCGGCACCGCGCAGGAGTACGGCGGCATCATCAAGAACGGCGCGAAGCTGCTCTACGCGTACGCCGAGTGCACCGTGCCGAAGGTCACGCTGATCACCCGCAAGGCCTACGGCGGGGCCTACGACGTGATGGCGTCCAAACACCTGCGCGGCGACGTGAACCTCGCCTGGCCGAGCGCCGAGATCGCGGTGATGGGCGCGAAGGGCGCGGTGGAGATCATCTTCCGCAAGGAGCTCGGCGACAACGAGGGCATCGAGCGGCGTACCCGGGAGTACCAGGAGCTGTTCGCGAATCCGTTCGTCGCGGCGAGCCGCGGCTACATCGACGACGTCATCATGCCGCACGAAACGCGCGAACGGGTGTGCCGCTCGTTCGCGATGCTGCGCGACAAGCAGCTCTCGAACCCCTGGCGCAAACACGGCAACATCCCGCTTTAAGGTCGCTCGAAGAACATGTTCAAGAAGATCCTCATCGCCAACCGCGGGGAAATTGCCTGCCGGGTGATCAAGACCGCTCGGGCCATGGGCATTCGCACCGTGGCCGTCTATTCCGATGCCGACGCGCGAGCGCTGCACGTACGCATGGCCGACGAGGCGGTACGCGTCGGTCCGCCGCCCGCGGCGGAGAGCTATCTGCAGATCGGCCGTATCGTCGATGCGTGCAAGGACACCGGCGCCGAGGCGGTGCATCCGGGCTACGGCTTCCTGTCCGAGAACGCGCGTTTCTGCGGCGCGCTGCAGAAGGCGGGTATCGCCTTCATCGGCCCCGGCGTGAAGGCCATCACCAGCATGGGCGACAAGATCCAGTCGAAGCGCCTCGCCGAGGAGGCCGGCGTGAACACCATCCCCGGCTTCACCGGCGAGATCCGGGATGCCGATCACGCGGTGAGCATCGCCAGGGACATCGGCTACCCGGTGATGCTGAAGGCGAGCGCCGGCGGCGGCGGTAAAGGCATGCGCGTCGTGCGCAGCGACGACGAATGCCGCGAGGGTTTCGTCTCGGCGGCCAACGAAGCGCGCTCGAGCTTCGGCGACGACCGCGTATTCGCCGAGAAGTACATCGAAGAGCCGCGTCACATCGAAATCCAGGTCGTGGCCGACAGCCACGGCAACGTGATCTACCTCGGCGAGCGCGAGTGCTCGATCCAGCGGCGCCACCAGAAAGTGATCGAGGAAGCGCCCTCCCCGTTCCTCGACGAAGCGACCCGCCGCGCGATGGGCGAGCAGGCGGTTGCGCTCGCGAAGGCCGTCGACTACTGCTCGGCGGGCACCGTGGAGTTCATCGTCGATGCGAACCGCAACTTCTACTTCCTCGAGATGAATACCCGGCTGCAGGTGGAGCACCCGGTCACCGAGCTGGTCACCGGGCTCGACTTGGTGGAGCTGATGATCCGCATCGCCGCCGGCGAGCCGCTGCCGATCCGCCAGGAAGACGTGCGCCTCAAGGGCTGGGCGATCGAGGCCCGCGTCTACGCGGAAGACCCGTTCCGGAACTTCCTGCCGTCCATCGGCCGGCTGGTGCACTACCGTCCGCCGGCCGAATCGCCCGCCGTACGGGTAGACACCGGCATCGAGGAAGGCAGCGAAGTGTCGATGTTCTACGACCCGATGATCGCCAAGCTGATCACCTACGGCGAGAACCGCCCGCAGGCGATCGCACGGATGGCGGATGCGCTCGACGCCTACTACATCCGCGGCGTATCGCACAACATCAGCTTCCTGAACGCGCTGATCCTGCACCCGCGCTTCGCCGAGGGGCGCCTCTCGACCAACTTCATCGCCGAGGAGTACCCGGACGGCTTCCATCCCGCCGACGTGCCGCAACCGGATCCGATCATCCCGGTGGCGATCGCGGCGGTGGTGCACAAACGGCACGTGGACCGCAGCGACGATCTGACGGGCCAGATCCGCCGCTTCGCCCGCAAGCGGCGCGACGACTGGGTCGTGATCGCGAACGGTACGCACTACCCGGTGACCGTGCGCGCGGTCGAGCACGGTTACGAGGTGCTGCAGGACGAGGCCGTCTACCGCGTGCAGACCGACTGGCGCTTCGGCGAACCGCTGGTGAACGCCGAGGTGAACGGCAAGGCCGTGACCGTGCAGATCGACAAGCACCGCGCCGGCTACCGGCTCTTCCACCGAGGCGCCGCGGTCGAGGTGCTGGTGCTGACACCCGCCGAGGCGGAGCTGACCCGGCACATGCTCGAGAAGAAGCCGCCGGACATGTCGAAGTTCCTGCTCTCGCCGATGCCGGGCCTGCTCGTGCGGCTGCTGGTCGAGGAAGGCGACGAGGTGAAGGCCGGCGAAGAGGTGGCGGTGATCGAAGCGATGAAGATGGAGAACAGCCTGCGCGCGCTCGACGACGGCGTGGTGGCCAAGGTGCTCGCTCAGGAGGGCGACAGCCTGGCAGTGGATCAGCCGATCGTCGAGTTCGAATAGCGCGCACCGGCCGGAGCACGTGATCGGCGAGACTCGTACCATTCACGGCGTGATCGTGCGCGGCCTCGATCTCGACCCGCAGACGCGCTGCCGCCACTATCACAGCGAGCTCGACGTGATCGCGCTGCGCTTCCGTTGCTGCGGGCAGTGGTATCCGTGCTTCGAATGCCACACCGCGGTGGCGGATCATCCGGCGACGGTCTGGAAAGCGGACGAGCGCGAGCATCAGGCCGTGCTGTGCGGTGTCTGCGGGCATCGGCTCACGATCGCCGAGTACCTCGGCTGCGACTCCCGGTGCCCGGCGTGCGATGCGCCGTTCAACCCGGGGTGTGCGCGTCACCGGCACCTGTACTTCGCGTAGGAGCGGCTTTCGGATCAGATCTGCCAGACGCTGTCCTCGCTCGGCCGGCCCGGCCAGTTGCGCTGCAGAAACGCCGAGTCTTCCAGCACCCGCAGCGCCGCCAGATCGCTGCCGGTGGTGATCACCTGGGTCGGATCCAGCCGCACGCAGCTTCCGGCGTAGGTGCCGGCGGCGGTGAACGCGCAGAGCTGCACGTAGTCGCCGCCGACGTTCGGCAGCGGGAAGTACTCCTGGAAGATCTGCGCGCGCGCCTCGAACGCGCCGGCCGTCTGCTCGATCACTTCGCGCTGCTCGTTGAACAGCGCGATGTTCGCGCCGCAGCGTCCGACGATCGGCTTGGTGACGAAGCCGCCGCGGCCGATGCGCTCCGTCAGCTCGAAACCCGACGCGAGCAGGTACGGGTGCTCGGGGAACATCTCCCAGAGCACCGGCAGAATCGCCTTGTTGCTCGGGATCAGCGTCCAGAGCGGCTCGTAGACCATCACCTCGCGCCGCAGCAGCACGTCGACCAGCCGCGGCGAGCCCTGTCTCGGCCCGCTCGGCAGCATCACGGCGCCCTCGTCCTCGCACTCGGCGCGGAGCTGATCGAGCGCCGTCTCCCACGCCCAGGTCTTCCAGACCCAGCGGATCGGCACGCCGTCGCCGTCCACCACCTCGCCGGCGCCGTTCCAGTGCACGTCGCTCATGCCGTGCAGCAGCGTCACCGGAATGCCGGCGGCGTTCATGAACTCCTTCATGAACAGCGCGTGGTAGGTCTCCTCCAGGTCGCGGTCGATCATCACGTGCAGCACTTCGCCGGCGCGCCGGCGCGTGGCGGCGTCGCTGCCGCGCCAGGCCCGGGCGAGCGCATTCTGCAGCGACGCGGCCGCGTCGCGCCCGACGCTGCAGCCGAAATGCTCCGCCCAGCGGCCCTGAACCTTGCCCGCCTCCATGTGGCAGGAGGCGGAGTCGCAGTTGTACTCGTAGACCTTCAGCCCGCGCTCCGACAGCGTGAAGTCGAAGCGGCCGGTGACCATCTCGTTGCGGCGGTTGTCCCACGATTGCCGGATGCGCGGCCACACCGCTCGGGGAATGCCGAACCGCGCGAGCAGGGCGTCGTCGCGCAGCACCCGCTCGGTCGCGTGCATGAACAGCGCGTGCAGCTCGTTGGTCGCGCGCTCGAGCTCCTTCGCGGCGGCCTCCGAGATCACGCAGAAGCGGAGCTGGTTGCGTGCCGCGGCGGCGAGCTTGTGGCCGCCCATCATGCTCACGTAGGCGGCTTCGTCCGGGTTCGCGACGTTGAGCCACGAGCGCGCGCCGTCGCCGCGGTCGGCGACGAAGCCGTGGTCCACGGCGAACAGCCTCGGCTCCGGCGGCAGGAACGTCTCGGCGTCGCGGGCGTCGTCGGTCTGGATCACCCAGCCGAGAATGCCCGCCTCGCCGAACCCCGAGCGCAACCAGTAGCCGCCGTCGTCGGTGATCCGCGCCGGGATCTCGCGGGCGAAGCTCTGCCCGGCGGGCCACGGCCGGTGGTCGAAGTTCTGATCCGCGATCCGCACCCGATCCGGCAGCACCTCCACCACCACCGCCACGTGCCCGGTGTGCTCGAAGCTGCCGCCGGCGTCCCAGACCAGCAGGCAGCCCGGCTCCGGATGACGGCGCGAGCCGTTGCGGAACGCGTGCAGCGGCAGCGTCTCGCCGGTGTCCACGCGGCGTACCGACGAGAGACGGAAGATCTCGTACGCCATCGCCACGTCGTCGAACACGTAGCCGCGGTTCACGTACAGCCAGCGGCGCGCGAACTCGACGCATTGCCACTTGTAGCCGAGGTAGACACTGTCGAGATAGCTGCGGTACGCGCGGCGGTTCGGATACTCGCGCTCGTCGGCCGTGTCGTAATCGGACGAATAGGCACCGACGCCGCCCGGCGCGACCCCGAGCAACGTGCCGAACGGCGCGGGCGCGGGCTTTCCGGCCGAGTGCGCCGCGGCCGCGCCGGACGCGTTCGTCAGCTTGTCCCCGCTCGGCTCAGTCGCCACGTTTGCGCATCGCCCGCGCCAGCGCATCCGCCATCGCGCCCCGCGGCTGCGGCTCCTTCGCGCGCCGCTCGCGGCGCTGAGCGCCGCCCTGGCGCGGCTCCGGCCCCGAGCGGGCGCGGGCTCGGCTGCCGTCCGCCGGCTCGTCCAGCCGCATCGTCAGGCCGATGCGCCGCCGCTCGAGATCCACCTCGAGCACCTTCACCCGCACGATGTCGCCCGCCTTCACGATCTCGTGAGGATCCTTCACGAAGCGCTCGGCGAGCATCGAGATGTGCACCAGCCCGTCCTGATGCACGCCGATGTCGACGAACGCACCGAAGTTGGTGACGTTGCTGACGACGCCCTCGAGCACCATTCCCGGCTCGAGATCCTTCAGGTCGTTGACGCCCTCCTTGAACTCGGCGGTCCGGAACGCCGGCCGCGGGTCGCGCCCCGGCTTCTCGAGCTCGGCCAGCACGTCCTTCACCGTGGGCAGCCCGAAACGCTCGTCCACGTAGCGCTCGGGCCGGACCGTGCGCAACAGCTCCGGCCGGCGCATCACCTCGCCCACCGGCTGTCCCAGATCCGCGAGGATCCGCTCCACCAGCGGATACGCTTCGGGGTGCACGGCCGATGCGTCGAGCGGGTTGTCACCGTCGCCGATGCGCAGGAACCCGGCCGCCTGCTCGAACGCCTTCGGCCCGAGGCGCGGCACCTCGAGGAGCTGCCGGCGGCTCCGGAACGCGCCCTGCCGGTCGCGCAGCGCGACGATGTTCTCGGCCAGCCGCGGGTTCAGTCCCGAGACGCGCGTGAGCAGCGGTACCGATGCGGTGTTCAGATCGACGCCGACCGCGTTCACGCAGTCCTCCACCACCGCGTCCAGCGTCTTCGCGAGCCTCGTCTGACTGACGTCGTGCTGGTACTGGCCGACGCCGATGGACTTCGGCTCGATCTTCACCAGCTCCGCGAGCGGATCCTGCAGGCGCCGCGCGATGGACACGGCGCCGCGCAGGCTGACGTCGAGATCCGGGAATTCGCGCGCCGCGACCTCGGACGCGGAATACACCGAAGCGCCCGCCTCCGACACCATCACCGCGTGCAGGCCGAGCTCGGGATGGCGCCGCCGCAGCGCGCCGACCAGCGCGTCGGTCTCCCGCGAGGCGGTGCCGTTGCCGATCGCGACCAGCTCCACCCGGTGACGGCGGGCCAGTTCGGCGAGCACCGCGAGGCTGCCGTCCACGTCTCGACGCGGCTCGAACGGATAGACCGTCGCCGTCTCCACCACCTTGCCGGTGGCGTCCACCACGGCGACCTTCACGCCGGTGCGAATCCCGGGATCGAGGCCCATCGTCGGCCGGCGGCCGGCCGGTGCCGCGAGCAGCAGATCCTTCAGGTTCCGGCCGAACACCCGGATCGCTTCTTCCTCGGCGCGGGCCTTCAGCTCGGCGAGCAGCGCCGTCTCGATGCTGTAGGAGAGCTTCGCGCGCCAGGTCAGCCGCACCGTCTGCGTAAGCCACCCGTCCGCCGCGCGGCCGCGATCGGCGATCCCGAAGCGCGCGGCGATCATCCGCTCGGGCGCGTCCTCGTCGGGCAGCACGAGCGAGAGCCGCAGAACTTCCTCGTTCCGCCCGCGCAGCAGCGCGAGCGCCCGGTGCGGCGGCAGTTTCGCGATCGGCTCGCGGTAGTCGAAGTAGTCACGGAACTTCGCGCCGCCGCTCTGCTTCTCCGGCACCACGGTGGAGGTCAGCAGCCCCTGCTGCCACACGTGCTCACGCAGGCGCCCGAGCAGCTCGGCGTCTTCGCTGAAGCGGTCCATCAGAATCCAGCGCGCGCCCTCGAGCGCGGCATCCGCGTCCGCGACGCCCGGGTTGTCGCCGGCCTCGGTCCGGAACGGGGGGCGCAGGAAACGAGCCGCCTCCGCCGCCGGATCGCGGCTCGGATCCTCGAGCAGTGCGTCCGCCAGCGGCTCGAGGCCGGCCTCGCGGGCGATCTCGGCCTTCGTGCGGCGCTTCGCCCGATACGGCAGATACAGGTCCTCGAGGCGCTGCTTGGTCTCGGCGCCGGCAATCTGCGCACGCAGCGCCTCGGTCAGCTTGCCCTGCGCTTCGATCGCCTCGAGCACCGCCGCCCGGCGCTCCTCGAGCTCGCGCAGATAACCGAGGCGCTCCTCGAGCAGCCGGAGCTGGGTGTCGTCCAGGCCGCCGGTGGCTTCCTTGCGGTAGCGGGCGATGAACGGCACGGTGGCGCCGCCGTCGAGCAGGCTGATGGCCGCATCCACCTGAGCGGGGCGCGCGCCGAGCTCGGCCGCAATGCGGTGCGAAATCGGAGGCAACATACGGATCGGATACCTCGCGTCGGGTTTCGGGCACGGGCGTGCCGCGCGCCGTCATGGCCGGCCCGCCCGTGGTTCGTTCATGGGTTGCGCTACGGTGCTCAGGCGGCCTTGGCCACTTCCTCGAGCTCGATCAGCGTGCCGCAGAAGTCTTTCGGGTGCAGGAACACCACGGGCAGACCGTGCGCGCCGATCTTCGGCTTGCCGTCGCCGAGCACCCGCGCGCCGTCGGCGACGAGTCCCTCGATCGCCGCGTGGATGTCCTCGACCTCGTAGCAGACGTGGTGCATCCCGCCGCTCGGATTGTTCGCGAGGAACTTCGCGACCGGCGAGTTCTCGCCGAGCGGGTGCAGCAGCTCGATCTTGGTGTTCGGCAGCTCGACGAACACCGTGGTGACGCCGTGATCCGGCAGCGGCACCGGCTCGGATACCTGGGCGCCCAGGGTCTTGCGGTAGACGTCGGCGGCCGCGGCGAGATCCGGGACGACGATGGCGACGTGATTCAATCTTCCGATCATGTTGGTTCCGATGTGACGGTTGTGGGAGCGGCCTCCGGCCGCGATGGCTTACCGGAATTCGCGGCCAGGGGCCGCTCCCACATGAACTTACGAATCAATAGGTTAACGGTTTCTTCCAGGAATCATCTTAAGAATCTTGCTGGCCGCCTCGGGGATGTCGGTGCCCGGCCCGAAGATCGCGTGCACGCCGGCGTCGTAGAGCGCCTGGTAATCCTGGCGCGGGATCACCCCGCCGCAGACCACGATCGCGTCCTCGAGCCCCTGCTCCTTCAGATGCTCGATCAGCTCCGGCACCAGCGAGCGATGGCCGCCGGCCAGGGTCGAGACGCCCACCACGTGGACGTCTTCCGCCTTCGCGAGCGCCGCCGCTTCCTGCGGGGTCTGGAACAGTTCGCCCATCACCACCTGGAAGCCGAAGTCGCTGAACGCGTTCGAGACGATCTTCGCGCCGCGGTCGTGGCCGTCCTGGCCCATCTTCACCACCAGAATGCTCGGCGCCCGGCCTTCCACCTCGGTGAACAGCTTCACTTCCTCGCGCACCTTCTGGAAGCGCTCGTCACCGTCGTAGCTCTGGGCATAGACGCCCGGAGTCATCCGCGTGACCGCGCGGTGGCGGTTCCACGCCTTCTCGAGCGCCGCGGAAATTTCCCCGACGGTCGCGCGGCGCCGGGTGGCCTCGATGGACAGCGCCAGCAGGTTGCCGGTGTTCGCCTCGGCCGCCCGGGTCAGCGCGGCGAGCGCCTCCTGCACCGCGGCGTCGTCGCGCTTCCGGCGCACTTCCTCGAGCCGGCGGATCTGCGACTGGCGCACCTTGCTGTTGTCCACCGCCAGCACGTCGAACTCGGAGTTGTCGTTCTCGACCTTGTACTTGTTGACCCCGACGATCACGTCCTCGCCGCGCTCGATGCGGGCCTGACGCTGCGCGGCGGCTTCCTCGATGCGCTGCTTCGGCATGCCGGACGCGACGGCCTTGGTCATGCCGCCGAGCGCCTCCACTTCCTCGATCAGCTTGCGGGCGTGGGTCACGATGGAGTGGGTCAGGCTCTCGACGTAGTAGCTGCCGCCGAGCGGATCCACCACGCGGGTGATCTGGGTTTCCTCGGCGAGGATGATCTGGGTGTTGCGCGCGATGCGCGCCGAGAACGGCGTCGGCAGCGCAATCGCTTCGTCGAACGCGTTGGTGTGCAGGCTCTGGGTGCCGCCGAGCACCGCGGCCATCGCCTCGATCGTGGTGCGCACCACGTTGTTGTACGGATCCTGCTCCTGCAGCGACACGCCCGAGGTCTGGCAGTGGGTGCGCAGCATCAGCGATGCCGGTTTCTTCGGGCCGAACTGCCGCATCAGCTCGTGCCACAGGATCCGCGCCGCGCGCAGCTTCGCGATCTCCATGAAGAAGTTCATGCCGATGCCGAAGAAGAACGACAGCCGCGGCGCGAACGCGTCCACGTCGAGCCCGCGGGCGAGCGCGGCGCGCACGTACTCGATGCCGTCCGCGAGCGTGAACGCCACCTCCTGCACCGCGTTGGCGCCGGCCTCCTGCATGTGGTAGCCGGAGATCGAGATCGAGTTGAAACGCGGCATGTGCTCCGCCGTGTAGGCGATGATGTCCGCGACGATGCGCATGCTCGGTTCCGGCGGATAGATGTAGGTATTGCGCACCATGAACTCTTTCAGGATGTCGTTCTGGATCGTGCCGGACAGATCCTTCTGGGCGACGCCCTGCTCTTCCGCCGCGACGATGTAGCCGGCCATCACCGGCAGCACCGCGCCGTTCATCGTCATCGACACCGACATCTCGTCGAGCGGGATGCCGTCGAACAGAATCTTCATGTCCTCGACGGAGTCGATCGCGACGCCGGCCATGCCGACGTCGCCGGCGACCCGCGGATGGTCGGAGTCGTAGCCGCGGTGGGTCGCGAGGTCGAAGGCCACCGACAGGCCCTTCTGCCCGGCGGCGAGGTTCTGCCGGTAGAACGCGTTCGATTCCTCCGCGGTGGAGAAGCCCGCGTACTGACGGATCGTCCACGCACGGTTCGCGTACATGGTCGCGCGTGGGCCCCGCACGAACGGGGGGAGCCCGGGGAAGCTGCCGAGGTGCGCGAGATTCTCGAGGTCCTCCTCGGTGTAGAGGGGCTTGATCTCGATCCCCTCGGGCGAGCGCCAGATCAGCTCATCCGGGCTGCGCCCGCGCAGCTCCTCCTCGACCAGCGCTTCCCACTGCTTGCGCGCCTCTGCGCCCGACGGCGTACCCGACGACTGCTGCTGCTTGCCCATAGACCACTCGCATTCGGACGGAATTGACTGCGCGCGCAGTATACCCTGCCAGCCCCCGGCCGGTGCACACGCCGCCGCAAATCCCGTAGACTCGACGGCTTCACGAAACGGCGGGGGGATACGCTTGACCACCAGAGAGCGGAGCGCCGCGATCGTCGGCATCCACGAATATCCGTCCCGGGACGTGCAGGGGCAGCTCTCGCCGCTGCAGATCAAGGCGGCCTGCGCGGCGCGCGCGCTGGAGGATGCCGGGCTCACCTGGCGCGACGTGGACGCGATCTACGACGCCGGCGAGGCGGGCCCGATGAGCGGCTTCATGATCTCCGAGTACTTCGGAATCAAACCGAACGTGATCGACACCACCAACGTCGGCGGCAGCTCCTACGAGTACCACGCCGCCCACGCGCGGCGCGACATCGCCGCCGGCAGAGCCCGCGTGGCGCTCCTCACCTACGGTTCCACCGCGCACAGCAACGCGGTGCGCATCGGCGTCGGCGGCCGCGGCGGCCTCGGCGTGCTGCCCGGCGACAACATGGAGGCGTTCGTCGGTCAGACGCTCGTCGCGAACTACGCGATGGTGGCGCGCCGCCACATGCACCAGTACGGCACCACCAGCGAGCAGCTCGCCGAGATCTCGGTGGCGACCCGGCTGCACGCGATGCGCAACCCCGAGGCCGTGCAGGCGATGAAGGATCTCGAGTTCGTCGACATCCGCGAGACGACGATCGACGACGTCGTGAACTCGCGGATGATCGCGGATCCGCTGCACCTCCTGGAGTGCTGCATGATCTCGGACGGCGGCGGCGCCGTGGTGATCGCCGCGCCGGAGGTGGCGCGCGATTGCCGGAAGCCGCCGGTCTGGATTCTCGGCAGCGGTGAAGCCACCCGCTACCCGGAGAACGGCGCGGACATCACGGTGAGCGCCGCGGCTCAGTCGGGCCCGCCCGCGTTCGGCGAGGCCGGCGTGAGCCCCGGAGAGATCGACGTCGCAATGATCTACGACTCGTTCTCGATCACCGTGCTGTGCCTGCTCGAGGATCTCGGCTTCTGCCCGAAGGGGGAAGGCGGCCGCTGGGTGCAGGGCGGACGGCTGCGCTTCGACCGGCCCGCGGACGGCCCGGCGCTCAACACCGACGGCGGCGGCCTGTCGTCGAACCACCCCGGTATGCGCGGCATCTTCCTGCTGATCGAAGCCGCGCGGCAGCTGCGCGGCGAGTCCACCAGCCAGGTCAAGGACGCGAAGCTCGCCGTCGCCCACGGCAACGGCGGCATGCTCGGCGCGCGCCACTGCGCCGGTACGATCATTCTGGGGAGGGACTGAGATGGCCGACGCGACCCGTCCGCTGCCGAACCTGAACGAGCTCGACACGCGCGAGTTCTGGCTCGCGACGAAGCACAAGGAGCTGCGCTACCAGCGCTGCGACGCCTGCGGTACCGTCGTCTGGCATCCGCGCCGTCATTGCACCGGTTGCACGCGGGGCGAGCTGCGCTGGCACACGTCCGCCGGCCGCGGGACCATCTACACCTTCAGCGTCGTGCGCCAGAGCTATCACCCGTTCTTCCGCACGCAGGTGCCCTACGCGGTCGCGTGGATCGATCTCGACGAAGGCCCGCGCATCCTGTCGAACGTGGTCGGCGTCGCCGACCCCGGCCGCGACCTCGCCTGCGGCCAGCGGGTCGAAGTGACCTGGGAAGAGCACGAAGAACTGAACATTCCGCTGTTCAAGCCCGTCTGATCGGCGGACAGCTCCGCCGCGGCCGGGCCGGCGATGCCGTCTCGGGTCACCCGTCGGCCTGCAACTGGAGCGCGTCCATCACCAGCACCACGAACACGACGGCGCCCTGGAGCAGGAGCAGCATCAGGCCGACGAGGTAGGACGCGGCCGGGACGCCGGTCAGCCCCGTCGCCGATGCGAGCTGGATCACCAGGTTCACGGTCGTGACGACCGACATCGCGAACAGCAGCGTGCGGCTGAGCTCGGCGGGCCTGCGCGTGTGCACCAGCACCGCCCACAGAAACAAACCCGCCGCCAGCGCGCTGCTCGACACCCGCAGCGCCGTGCCGACCTCCATCGCGCTCGCGACGAGACCGAACGTCAGCAGCGCGAAGAATCCGGGCGCGAACGACGACACCAGCAGATTCGCGAGCCGGAAGCGCACCAGCGCGAGCTCCGGCTGGCGATACTTCGCCAGCGCCGCGACGATGCCGGCGAACCCGGCGAGCCCGATGGAAAACTCGGCGATCGTACCCAGGAAGTCGACAACGTCGTACACGGCGGCCATTCCTCCGGCAGGTCGGCGATCGGCATTCTAGCGCCCGCGCGATGATGAGGAGGCCGCGAGGCGTGGCCGCGTGCGCTCGACGACGTGCTCGAGGCAGCTCTCGTGGATCTGCGATACAGCGCCCGAATCGAACGCGTCGAACGCCGGCACGACTCGGCGTCCGGGAAGATGCGCACCACGCCTCCATGCAATCCGGCGGCTTCGGGATCGGCCAGCCGCTCACCGACCGGTGCGCTCGCCCCCGATTCCGCACCGACCAGCCCCGCCTTCCAGAACCCCCTGCAGGCCTCCTTACCTGGAACATCGCCCCAATCAATACGACGCGATCCGACCGTGGCCGCTGCCTTCGATTCGGGCGATGTTTGCAGTCGCAGCCGGAAGCACGGGTGCTGGCACCGACCGTCGGCCGTGCAACAGAACCTGGCCCGTCGCAGAAACCGCACGCACCTGTACGCGGATGTCCGCGATGTCGCGCGGTACCCGAGGCTCGGGCCGGCATCGGAATCGAACAGCGCCTGAATCAAACCGACCGCTCATACTGCGCCGCGAAGCGTGAAGGCAGACGGTCCCAACCTCAGGGTGCGGATCAGCCCTGCCCCGATTCAGCGCTACAACGTCGCCGCTTGATTCGGGCCATGTTGCGAATTGATTCAAGCGATGCTGCGCCGATTGATTCAAGCGATGTTCTGCGAATTGATTCGGGCGATGTTGCGGTGGGAAGTCCGCGGTTTCGCACCGCACCTTCAGCCATCGCGGGCGTCGCCGGATCGCAACAGCGTCCTGACTGGGGAGCATGACGAAGCCGTGCAGACGGCGACCGAAGCGGACTGAACGGCCTGTGCACGTCAACGTGCGGCTGCAGCACGGGCTCCCGAACCTGCAGCGGTAGCGCTTCGTCGCCGCGTTCAACTCTGTCACCGGAGGCCGCCGCCCGACGTGCGATTCGATCCGGCGAGCTCCGCGCGCTGGTTCGACGGATGGAAGCGGGTACCGTGGAGGGCTCGTCGATCCGGCGGAGACCCCAGGCGCACAGGCAAAGACGGCCGAGAAGCGCCCGTGCGTCAGTTTGTCGTGACGGGAAACGGCGTGCGTAGCGGGTCGATTCTTACATTCCCCCTCCCCGCCAGCTTCAGACTATAACGCACCCCGGGGCTTGCGGTAAGACCCGCCCCCTCCTGCAGCATCGCCGGCCTCTTGCCGCAAACCGAACAGGAGGCACGGAATGCCGAGGGAAAATCAGCCGACCGGGGTCGCCGTGGTGATCGCCGGAGCGGGGCCGACGGGCCTCACGCTGGCGGGTGAGCTCGCGCTGGCCGGCATCGACGTCGCCGTGGTCGAGCGCCGGCCCGATCAGAACCTGGCCGGCTCACGGGCCGGAGGGCTGCATGCGCGAACGATCGAGATCTTCGATCAGCGGGGCATCGCCGAGCGGTTTCTGTCCCGCGGGCAGGTGGGCCAGGTGACCGGATTCGCGGGGATCACGCTGGACATCGGTGATTTTCCGACGCGCTATCCGCACGGGCTCGGCCTGTGGCAGAACCACATCGAGCACATCCTCGCCGGCTGGGTCCGGGAGTTGGGCGTGGCGGTGCGCTACGGCACCGAGGTGACCGCGTTCGAACAGCACGAAACCGGCGTCGACGTCCGGCTGTCCGACGGCCGGACGCTGCGCGCGGACTATCTCGTCGGCTGCGACGGCGGACGCAGCCTGGTGCGCAAGATGACCGGCATCGACTTCCCTGGCTGGGATGCGACGACGAGCACGCTGATCGCCGAAGTCGAGATGGCGGTGGAGCCGCCATGGGGCGTCCGCCGTGACGCGATCGGCGTGCACGGCATCGGCCGGGTGGAGTACCAGATCCGCGACGGCGAGGTGGTATACGGGGAGGCGGGGCCGATTCGCGTCGGCGTGACCGAGGCGCAGGTCCGCACGACCGGCGAGCCCACGCTGCGCGAGCTCAGCGACGCGCTGATCGCCGTCTACGGCACCGACTTCGGGGTGCACAGCCCGACGTGGATTTCCCGATTCACCGACATGGCCCGGCAGGCGGCGACCTATCGCGACCGGCGCGTGCTGCTGGCCGGCGATGCCGCGCACGTGCACTCGCCGGACGGCGGCCAGGGCCTCAACATCGGCGTGCACGATGCGGTGAATCTCGGCTGGAAGCTCGCCCAGGTGATCCGCGGGATCTCGCCCGAAAGCCTGCTCGACACCTACCACACCGAGCGCCATCCGGTCGCCGCCCGCGTGCTGCGCAACGCGCTGGCGCAGGTCGCGCTGCGGCGCGCCGACGACCGCACCGCCTCGCTGCGCGAAGCGGTGACCGAGTTGCTCGGCATGGACGAGCCGCGGCGTCGCTTCGGCGCGATGATGTCCGGCCTCGACGTGCAGTACGACCTCGGCTCGGGACACCCGCTGCTCGGGCGCCGGATGCCCGATCTCGACCTGGTCACCGCCGACGGTCCGGTGCGGCTCTTCACGCTGATGCGCGCTGCCCGGCCGATCCTGCTGAACCTCGAGGACGGCCGCGGGCTCGACATCGGCCCTTGGACCGACCGGGTACGGCTGGTCGATGCCCGCTGCTCGGGTCCGTGGGAATTGCCGGTGCTCGGCCCGGTCGCGGCGCCGGGCGCCGTGCTGATCCGGCCCGACGGCCACGTCGCCTGGGTCGGAGACCGAACGCAGTCGGGGCTTCGCGAGGCGCTCTGCACCTGGTTCGGGCCGCCCCAGCCGGCGTGACGCAAGAGAGCGCCGCCGGTGATGCCAGAGGAAGCGCGCGGCCTCAGCGTCTCTCAGGCCGGCAGGCGCACCGACGCGGTACCGAACACGCGCGTCTCGCCCTTCTCGTTGGTCAGCGTCAGATCGATCTCGACGCGGTAGTTCTCGTCGTCCACGTCGGTGACCACGCCGCTGATGCGGTGCGGCTCGTCGACCAGCACCGGGGCGCGGAACACGGTGTCGATGTTCTCGATGAACGCGCTCGGCGCCCAACGATGGATCATCGCGGCGAGGAAGCCCTGGCTCATGATGCCCGGCACCAGCGCGCCGGGCAGGCCCTCGCGGCGCGCGGCTTCGTGGTCGGTGAAGCGCGGACCGTTCCAGCCGGCGGCGATCACGAAGCGGCGCACGTTGTCGAGGCTGCAATCGGGCTCGAACACCGGCAGCTCCGCGCCGAACTCGACGTCGTCGATGGTGGATACGGTCATGACTCGGGTTTCTCGCGGATGACGATTCGGGTATCGGTGGTCGCCAGCAGCACCTCGTTCGGGTCGTAGATCTCCATGCGCGTCACCATGAACGTCATGCGCCCGGAGCGGCCGGTCTTCGCGTAGACGTCGTGCAGGTGCGTGCGCGCGGTGAGCCGTACGCCAGGCCGGATCGGCAGGTGCGGTGCAACCGCCTTGCCCGCATCCATGCCGAGCCCGGGGAGCTGCGGGAAGCCCTCCGGCAGCCGGCGGGTCGGACGGAAGCTCGACGGAAACGTCGGCGGCGCCTGGAAATCCGGATGCGACGGATCGGTGTAGCGCGGAAGCTGCTCGCCGCAGGCGACGGCGTAGTCGACGATCTGCTGCGCGTCGAGCTCGAACACCTGCTCGTCGAACACCCGGTTCAGGAACCGCTCGCGCACCGCGGCGATGTCGAAGGGCTCGCTCATGCGCTCTCCCGATAGCTCAGTGCCTCGAATTCGCCGGCCCGCAACGCTTCCACCAGCTCCCGCTCGCTGCGGATCGGTGTACGAAAGCGCGTCGCGCAGCGGCCGATGTGGCTGACGATGTGCGCATCGCTGCCGCCGATGCCGAGGTAGCCCTGGCTTTCCGCCAGCGCGTGCGCGATCTCGTCCTCCCGGTCGCGGCTGCCGCCGTTGAAGACCTCGACGATGCGCACGCCCGGCGGCACGCCGAGCTCGGCGATGTGCGCCTGCATGCCGACCCGCGGACGGCCCGGATGACACGGCACCGGCACCGCGCCGTGCGCTTCGCAGGCTTCGATCACCCGCGCGAGCGGCAGGCGGATGTCCGCGAAGTCGAGCGCCCGCCGCAGCCCGTCGGTCACGCCGAACACCAGCACGTGCCCGTACTCGGTCTCCACCTCGCTGCCCTTCAGGATCGTCAGGCCGAACTCGTCCGCGAGCGCCGAGTAGTCCGACTCGGCGTCGAACTGCCGGTGCTCCGTCAGCACGAAGCCGTCGATCGGGATCTCGCGAGTGCGGATCCACTGGCAGTAGTTGCGTACCTTCGCCCGGCCGTCATCGGATTTCACCGAGTGGGTGTGCAGATCGAGCACGCAGGCGCCGGAAGCCGTCATACCGCCCGCTCCCGCCGCCCGTCGTTGCCGGTGACCCGGAGCCATTCGCGGTCGACGCGCGCGAGCAGCGTCTCGGGGTCGCCGGCGTTGTCGATCACTACGTCGGCGCGCCGGCGGCGCTCGCCGTTGCTCATCTGCGCGGCGATGCGCTTCTGCACTTCCGCCGGGGCGAGCCCGTCCCGGGCGGCGGCGCGCTCGACGGCCACTTCGGGCGGCACGACCACCGCCCAGACCTCGTCCACCGCGCTCTGCCAGCCGGCCTCGAACAGCACCGCCGCTTCCAGCACGACGATCTGCTTCGGATCGTGCGCCGCGACGCGCGCCATCTCCGCTTCGGCGAGCGCGCGGATCTCCGGCCAGACGATGTCGGTGAGACGCTTCAGTGCCTCCGGGTCGCCGAACACCTTGCCGCCGAGCACCTTGCGGTCGATTCGCCCGTCGGCGCCGACCACGTCGCGGCCGAATGCGTCCACCACCCGCTGGAATCCCGGGGTACCCGGCTCGTACACCTGGTGTCCGAGCCGATCGGCATCGATCACGTGCGCGCCGAGCTGCGCAAGGTAACGCGCGACCGTCGATTTTCCCGAGGCGATGCCGCCCGTCAGTCCGATTCTCATCCGCGCTGCCGACTCCTCAACGACGTTCCCGCACTCACGCTACCCGCGGATTCGTACAGGAAAAGCTTGGTATTCTACCGGCAGCCATGGTCAAGGTCACATACGTGCAGCCCGACGGGTCCAGCCGAACCTGCGAGGTTGCGCCGGGTGACTCGGTGATGGATGGCGCGCTCGACAACGGCATCGCAGGAATCGTCGCCCAGTGCGGCGGCGGCTGCACCTGCGCGACCTGCCATTGCTACGTGCGCGAGCCGTTCTTCGGGCGGCTGCCGGTCCCGCACCCGGACGAGGCCGAGATGCTCGACTACGTGCCCGGGCGGCGCGCGAACAGCCGGCTGTCGTGCCAGATCCGCCTCAGCGCGGCGCTCGACGGCCTGATCGTGGACGTGCCGCCCCGGCAGACCTAGCGGTCCCGCGCATGTCCGACGCCGCACCCGAGCTGCCGACGCTGACCGAATCCGACCTCGCGCCCGCGGACGTGCTGCTCTGGCGCGGCCGCGACTGGGCGGATCGGCTGATTCCCCGGCTCGACCGGGGCCGCTACGCGGACGCCGGCGTCTACGACGGGCAGCGCGTGATCGTCTGCGGGCGCTGCGGCGTGGAGCGGCGGCCGCCGTTTCCGGCGGACGTGTACCGCTTCCACCACGACGGCCGGCCGCTCGGCCGGTACGGCCTGTCCGCGCAGGCGGTGCTCGCCGGGGCCGACGCCTATCTCGCCGCCGGACCCGAGCATCGCGGGACGTCCGAGTACCTGCTCGGGCTGCTGCTGATCATGCGCCGCACCGGGCACTCCCGGCTGCGCCGTCTGTCGGTCGAGGCCGCGGGGACGCCGCTCTTGAGTGCGCTGCGGCGAACGATCGGGCACGTGTATCCGGCGGGCACCACGGCCCTCACCGGATCCGAGCTCGTCACCGAGCTGTTCGGCGCGGCCGGCCGGCGCAGCGGGCTGCCCTACCACATCCTCTCGGCTCCGGCGGCACGCCATCCGCGCGGTGCCTGGCCGCCCACCAGCGGACGCTACGAGCACCTGATGCAGGAGATCGAAGAGCTCTTGACCCGCGCGAAGCCCGATCTGCCGGTGGCCGTCAGCCGGGCGCGGGCCACGGCGCCCGGCGGACACCAGCCGGTCGCCGCGGGCGGGCCGCTGGCGCCCGCCTGCCTGGTGACGCCCGGAGATCTGGAGCACAGCCCGAGCCTGATCCGGATCGGGCGATTGCGCATCCTGCGCTAACGAGCCGACGAAGGCGCGTCGCGCAGACGCGGCTCCCACTCGAGGTGCGGCACGGGCCGACCGCGCAGGAACGCCTCGATCATCGCGTTGACCGTCTCCGGCGCTTCCTGCTGCACCCAGTGCGACACCCGCGGCAGATAGCGGATCGTCAGATCGCGCACGTACTCTTCGGTGCCGTACGTGGTCTCCTTCGTCAGCGCCACGTCCTCCTCGCCCCAGATCATCAGCGTCGGGGTCTCGATCACCGGAAAGCCCGCCTGCTGCTGACGGCGCGCGCCGCCGCCGCGAACCAGCGCGCGGTAGTAGTTGATCATCGCGGTCAGCGCACCCGGTTGCGCCGCGTTGCGCCGATAGACGTCCAGCACCTCCTCGGGAAAGCGCTCCGGTGCTTCGCTCGAGCGCTTGATCGCATCGCCGACGGCGCGGGCGCCGTTGCGGCCCATCAGCGCTTCGGGCAGCGACGGCAACTGGAAGAAGAACACGTACCAGGACTTGCGGAGCTGCGCGAAGTTGCCGGAGAGCGCGCGCCGCGCTGCGGCGGGATGCGGCACGTTGCAGATCACCAGGTGCGTCAGCGGCCGGAGCCTGCGCATCGCGAAGTACCAGGCGATCACCGCGCCCCAGTCGTGCGCGAGCAGCACGGTCTCGCGACAGCCGGATGCGTCGATCAGCCCGGCGACGTCGGCGAGCAGGTTCTCGATGCTGTACGCCTCCATCCCCTCCGGCCGCGAGGAATGGCCGTAGCCGCGCAGATTCGGCGCCCAGGCGCGGTAGCCGAGCTCCGCGAGCATCGGAAGCTGCAGCCGCCACGAGAAGCTGTGCTCGGGAAAGCCGTGCAGGCACAGCGCGAGTCGCTCACCCTCCCCGCACACGTCCACCTCGAAGCGCAATCCGTTGGCGTTCACGAACTCGGTGCGAATGCGCGGATCGCGCAGCGCCTCGGGCACGATGTCGTTCATGATCCCATGTTCCCTCGATAGACCGACCGCAGGCGGCGCCTGCGCCGGCACGGATTATTGCATCGCGCCCCGGGCGCCCGAAACCGCCCGCCCGGAACCCCGGTCCGCCTCCCGGCTTTCGGGAGTCCCCGCCCGATGTCGACCGCTCAGGGCCGCCACTGGGAACCAGCGCACGATTCCACGCAATGGTTCCCGGTGACCGCTGCCGGGCTCCGTATACTGACGTCCTCATCGCGCCGGACCACGCCATGCAGTCCGTCATTCCGCAACGCACCTACCAGCGACTTCGGACACTGCGTGAGCAGGCGGCCGTGTTCGAGCGCTACCGCGGCTTCGATCGCTGCCTGCGGCGCCTGGGGGCCGCCGATCCGGAGAACGCCCCGCTCGGACTGGTGGCGGAGCTGTACGCCCACTGGGGTGATCCGCTGTCGCAGACCGACGAGAACTACCTGCGGAGCTGCCTCGCTCATGCGGTTCGGGCGCGCGGGCCGATCCTGCAGTGCGGCGCGAGCCTGCTCACGCTGGTGCTGGGCCGCTTGTGTGACATGGCGCCGAACGGCGGAAAGACGCTCTGGTGTCTGGAGCAGGAGCCGCACTGGGCGAACACGATCCGCTCCTGGCTGACCCAGTACCGGATCGCATCCGCTCAGGTGATCGTCAGCCGGCCGCACCTGTTCGACGGCTTCGTCTGGTACGCGGCGGACACCGCCCGCTTGCCGAACGGCATCGCGCTCCTGCTCTGCCAGGGCGCGCGGGCCACCGCGAGCGGCGTTCTCGGTGCGCTGACACGGCTGCACGGCCGCCTTGCCCCCGACTGCACCGTGCTCGCGCGCGGGGTGACCCGGGCCGACGACCTGAAGCGCCTGAATCAGTGGGCGCAGGCCAACGGCGCCGCGTGCGTCGTGGTGGAGCGCCAGACGGGTTTCGTGAAGCTGTCGCTGCCCGGCGGCACCGCTCGGGATAGCGGCGCCGCGGCCGCCGACACGCCGGCGCTCACTCCCAGCACAGGAACCCGCGGCTGATCGCCCGCTGACCGTCGCCGCGCCGCAGCTCGAACCCGATCACGCCGCGCTCCGGTGAATCCGCCGCGAGCCACAACGTGCTCGGCATCAGCACCATCGCGCTGAACCGGCCGCCGATGCGCCGAACCCGCTCGGGATCGCCGCCGAGGTGCGTCTCCACCAGCCGGCTCACCGCGAGCGCCAGACTCGCCGTGCCGTGCAGGATCACATCCGGCAGCCCCGCGGCCAGCGCGACCGCCCGATCGGTGTGGATCGGATTGAAGATCCGCGCGCATTCCGTGTAGACGTGGGCGAGCCCCGGGCCGACCTCGATCGGCGGCCCCTCCGCCTTCGCATGCGTTTCGAGCGCCGCGTCGGGAATCGGCGGCGCGCGCTCGACGAACCGGTCGCCGCCGGTCACGGCAACGCCCCGGCTGATCGTGAGGTAGTACGTTCGACAGACGAGCTCACCGGCGTCGTCCACGGTGTCGAGCCGAACGGTCATCGCCGCGCCGGGGCGGATCGCCTCCAGCGCGATGATCGAAGCGCGGGTGTGCAGCCGGTCGCCGGCGCGGATCGGCCGGTAGATGTGCAGGTCGTGGGCCGCGTGCACGCCGCGGCCGCTCTCGGCCGGCGTCACCGCCTCGTGGCCGGGCAGGCGGCGGGCCGCCAGGATCGCCGGCCACTCGAGGCACACCGGAAACAGCGGGTGTCCGATCACCGTCCCGGCCGCCGTATCGAAGTAGCGCGGATCGAAGTCGCCGAGTGCCGCCGCATAGGCCATCAGCCAGCGGGCGTCGACCTGATGCGTCAGCGCCTCGGTCGACTCTCCCACACAACGCGCATCCAGCGGCACGAGCTCCTCCCCCGGCCCCGAGTCACCGCCCGCCGTCGCGCCGCCCGGCGATGAACTCGTCGATCAGCGTCTCGAGCACGTCCAGCGGCACCGGCCCGTTCGCCAGCACCGCGTCGTGGAACGCCCGCGCGTCGAACGCATCGCCCAGCTCGCGCTCGGCGCGCTGACGCAGCTCCCGGATCTTCAGCATGCCGATCTTGTACGCGGTCGCCTGTCCCGGCATCACGATGTAGCGCTCGACCGCCTTCTCGATGTCGCCCGGCGGATTCGGCGTGTTCTCGGCGAGCCACTCGATGGCCTGCTCGCGCGTCCAGCGCTTCGCGTGCAGCCCCGTGTCCACCACCAGCCGTCCGGCCCGCCACAGCTCCATCGCAAGCCGGCCGAAGTCCTCGTAGGGGTCCCGGTACAGGCCCATCTGGGTCGGCAGCCACTCGGCGTACAGGCCCCACCCTTCCGTGTACGCGGTGTAACCGCCGAACCGGCGGAACTTCGGCAGCCCCTGCAGCTCCTGGGCGATCGCGATCTGCATGTGGTGGCCGGGGATGCCCTCGTGATACGCGAGCGCCCGCATCTGGTAGCTGGGCATGTCCCGCATGTCGTAGAGGTTCACGTAGTAGGTGCCGGGCCGGGAGCCGTCCGGCGCCGGCCGCTGATAGAACGCCTTGCCCGCCGAACGCTCGCGGAACGGCTCCACCCGCTTGACCGTCAGAGCGGCTTTCGGCGTGCGCTGGAACAGCTCGCCGAGGCGCCGGCGCATGTCGTCGATGATCGCCCGTGCGTCGGCCAGATAGCGTTCGCGGCCGTCATCGGTGTTCGGATAGAAGAACCGCTCGTCGGAACGGACGAACTCGAAGAAATCCTGGAGCGTGCCGTCGAATCCGACCCGGCGCATGATCTCCCGCATCTCCCGGTGGATCCGTTCGGTCTCACGCAGCCCCAGGTTGTGCACCTCGTCCGCCGACAGCCGGGTGGTGGTCGACTGTTCGAGCCGGTGTGCGTAGTAGCCCTCCCCGTCCGGCAGCTTCCAGGCGCCGGCCGCGTCATCGGCCCGCTCCCGCTGGCGCTCCATTTCCGCAATCAGCGCCCGATACGCCGGAGCCACGTGATCGCGGAGCGCGAGCCGCGCGCGCGAGAGCAGCCGCTCGCGCTCCGCCGCGTCGACGCCGTCGAGTGCCGCCACCTTCGCGGAGAAGTCCGCCCAGAGCGGCGAGTCCTGTGCGGCATCCGGATCGAACGGCACGCCGCTGATCACGTTGCGGGCATCGCGCAGCACGTGGTCGTAGACGAAGCGCGGCGGATGGATCCCCATCTCGAAGCGCCGCCGGGCATTGGCGACCGCCTGGCCCAGATACTCGTCGACGCCCTGCAGCCGCTCGATGTAGGCCTCGGCGTGCGCGCGCTCCGAGATCCGGTGCTGATTGATCAGGAACGCGGGGATCGCCGACTGCGTCCCGAACATCTGGTTGAACGTGTAGACGTGCTCGCGATACGGGTAGCCGGCCCGCTCCAGATTCCTGTCGTACTCGAACAGCCGCCACGACAGCTTCGCCTGCTCGTCGAGCGCGTCGTAGTCGAAGCGACTGCGCATCTCCTCGAGCCGGCGCTGACTGATCCGGTAGCCCTCCTCCTGGAATTCGGGCGACAGGTCGTCCCACTCGCCGTAGTCGTCGTCGACGATGCCGAGGAACGTCTTGGTCATCGGCGACCGCTCGAGGTCCTGCTGGAACTGCTCCTCGAACCAGGCGTTCAGCCGCTCGGACTCCGAAGCGGCGCACACGTGGCCGGCCGCGCCCGCGAGGATCAGTGCCGCGACGAATGCGTGCAGCAGCGGTGTCGGGAATCGCATCGCCGGAACCGATCTGCGCTCAGCGCGGAATCAGCCGCACCGGCAGCTCGGTGAAGCCGCGGATGAACACGTGCCGCGTACGCACCGGCTCGCCGACCACCTCCACCGCGTGGAAGCGCTTCAGGATCTCCTCCCAGAGGATGCGGAGCTGCATTTCACCGACCCGGTTGCCCATGCAGCGGTGAATGCCGAAGCCGAAGCTCATGTGGCTGCGCGCGTTCTTGCGGTCGATCACGAAGTCGTCCGGCCGCTCGAACACGCTCTCGTCACGGTTCCCGGACAGGTACCACATGATCACCTTGTCGCCGGCGCGGATGGTCTTGCCGCCGAGCTCGGTGTCGACCAGCGCCGTGCGGCGCATGTGCGCGAGCGGCGTCTGCCAGCGGATGATCTCGGCGACCATGTTCGGGATCAGCTCCGGATGGCGGCGCAGCTTCTCGTACTGATCCGGGAAACGGTTCAGCGCCAGCACGCCGCCGGAGATCGAGTTGCGCGTCGTGTCGTTGCCGCCGACGATCAGCAGGATCAGGTTGCCGAGATACTCCATCGGCCGCTCGATCATGCTGCGCGTGGTCGCGCCGTGCGCCAGCATCGAGATCAGGTCGTTGCCCGGCTGCGGCCGCGCAGCACGCTCGTGCCACAGCCGCGTGAAGTATGCGAGACACTCGAGCAGCTCGGCGCGGCGCTGCTCGATGGATTCCACGACGCCGCTCTCGGGGCCGTTGGTCGCGACGTCGGACCAGCGCGTCAGCCGGTAGCGCTCCTCGAACGGGAAGTCGAACAGCGTGGCGAGCATCTGCGTGGTGAGCTCGATCGACACCCGCTGCACCCAGTTGAACGTCTCGCCCACGGGCAGGCCGTCGAGGATCGCGCAGACGCGCCGGCGGATCTCGGGCTCGAGCGCCGCCAGGTTGCGCGGCCCCGCCACGGGCGCCACCGCCTTGCGCTGCTCGTCGTGCTGCGGCGGGTCCATCGCGATGAACATCGGCGTCCGGAAGTCGGGACTGCCGGGGAAGATCGTGATCCCCTGCGCCGACGAGTAGACGTCGTGGCGCATGTCCACCTGCTTGATGTCCTCGTAGCGGGTCACCGACCAGTACGGGCCGAACGGGCTGTCCGCGTGGAAGTGCACCGGGTCCTCCCGGCGCAAGCGCTCGAAGTAGCGGAGCACCCAATCACGCCGGAACAGCTCGCCCCGGGCCGGGTCGACCTCGTCGAGCGGCAGGCTCCACGGGTCCTCGACCGGTTCGTAGGTCTGGGTGTCGATGGCTTCGCTCATGGTCGCTCCTCACGATGCTGTGGGAGCGGCCTCCGGCCGCGAACCGCTTCCGCGGCCGGAGGCCGCTCCCACGAAGTCAGAGCTCGATCAGCCGCACCGGCAGCTCGGAGTAGCCCTTCACGAACGTGGAGTACACCCGCTTCGGCTCGCCGGTCACCTCCACCTTGTGGAAGCGCTTCAGGATCTCCTCCCAGACGATGCGCAGCTGCATCTCGCCGACCCGGTTGCCCATGCAGCGGTGGATGCCGAAGCCGAAGCTCACGTGGCTGCGCGCGTTCTTGCGGTCGATCACGAAGTCGTCGGCGTTCTCGAACACGGCCGGATCGCGGTTGCCGGAGACGTACCACATCACCACCTTGTCGCCGGCGCGGATGGTCTTGCCGCCGAGCTCGGTGTCGACCAGCGCGCGGCGCCGCATGTGCGCGAGCGGCGTCTGCCAGCGGATGATCTCCGCGACCATGTTCGGGATCAGCTCCGGATGGCGGCGCAGCTTCTCGTACTGATCGGGATAGCGGTTCAGCGCCAGCACGCCGCCGGTGAGCGAATTGCGGGTGGTGTCGTTGCCGCCGACGATCAGCAGGATCAGGTTGCCGAGATACTCCATCGGCCGGTTCAGCATGTCGCGGGTCGACTCGCCGTGCGCCAGCATCGAGATCAGGTCGTTGCCCGGCTCGTCGCGGCGGGCCCGCTCGTGCCACAGCCCGGTGAAGTATTCGAGGCACTCGAGCAGCTCGGCGCGGCGCTGCTCCTCGCTGTCGATGATGCCGGTGCCGGGCGGCGCGGTCGCGACGTCCGACCAGCGGGTCAGCTTGTAGCGGTCCTCGAACGGGAAGTCGAACAGCGTGGCCAGCATCTGCGTGGTCAGCTCGATCGACAGGTGCTTCACCCAGTTGAAATCTTCGCCCCGCGGCAGCGAGTCGAGGATGTTGCAGACCCGCCGGCGGATCTCCGGCTCGAGCGCCGCGAGGTTGCGCGGCCCCGCCACCGGCGCGACGACCTTGCGCTGCTCGTCGTGCTTCGGCGGGTCCATCGCGATGAACATCGGGAGCTGAAAGTCCTCGTCCTGCTCGGTGATGGTGATCCCGCCTTCCGAGGAGAAGATCTGGTGGTTCATGTCCACGTACTTGATGTCGTGGTAGCGGGTGATCGACCAGTACGGGCCGTAGTCGCTCTCCGCGGTGAAGTGCACCGGATCCTCGTTGCGCAGGCGCTCGAAGTACGGCCAGTGGGCGTCGTTCTGGAACAGCACCGCCTGGGCCGGATTCACCTCTTCGAGCGGCAGCGTGTACGGATCCGCCACGTAGTCGGTGCGGATCGGGATGTCGCGGTTGGACCTGATCGGGACGGCTTCGCTCATCACTTCCTCCCTGCTCGCCTGACGGCGGCGCGCCGCACCGCCGCTCGTTCCTTTCCTTACGTCACATCTGGAATTCGGGTACCGTGACCACCAGTCCGTCCAGTTCCTCGGACACCGGAATCTGGCAGCTCAAGCGGGAATTCGCCTCGCGTTCGGGGTTCAGGTCGAGCATCGACTCTTCCCGCTCGCCCGGCTGACCCACCTTGTCCATCCACGCCGGGTCGACGTAGACGTGACAGGTGGCGCAGGAGCACTCGCCGCCGCAATCGGCGTCGATGCCCGGCACCAGGTTGTCGACGGCGGCACGCATCACCGAAAGGCCGATCTCACCTTCGACGGTGTGCTGCGTTCCATCGTGCTCGATGAACGTGATCTTGGGCATTCAGATCTCCTCCAGACTGCAGACACCCGGACGAGAAGCTCCTCCAGGAAAAATTACGCGACAGAATATCGTCATTCCGCCAATCATGACAGTAGCTACATTTAAGTAAATCCCGAATTCGAGAACGCCTCAGCGCCCCTGCTCGTCACGCTCGCGCAGGAACAGGGCGAGTTGCCGGTCGTGTCGGCTGGCGGCGGAACGCGGGCCCGGGCGGACCCACGGCTGCCAGCGGGGCGGGCCCACGCCTTCCGGGCGATCGCCCATCACGGTCACCCGCTGGATGATCCGCTCGCCGTCGAAGTCGTTCAGCACGAAGTGCTGGGTACAGCGGTTGTCCCAGATCGCCACGGTGCCTTCGTGCCAGCGGTAGCGTACCGTGAAGCGCGGGCTGGCCACCCACTGCGTCAGGTACCGCAGCAGCACCTCGCTCTCCGGCGCGGAGAGCTCCACCAGGCGGCGGGTGAAGTGCTCGTTGACGTACAGCGCGCGCCGGCCGGTCTCGGGGTGCACGCGCACCACCGGATGAATCGCCATCTGCTCCGGATGGTTGTGCGGCAGCGCGTCGTGCAGCGCGGTGAGACCCTCGCAGAGCGCCTTCATCGGCTCGGACAGCCCGTCGTACGCGGCAGACAGGCTCGCCCACATCGTGTCCCCGCCCACCGCCGGGGCCTTGCGGATCTGCAGCACCGACAGCACCGCCGGGTCCGGCCGGAACGTGAGGTCGGTGTGCCACTCGTCCGCGACGCCGCCGTGGCTCGCGGCGAGCTCGAACAGCTCGGGATGTTGCGTGAACGGGTTCTTCAGGTTCGGATGGGCTTCCAGCGGCCCGAAGCGGCGGCCGAGCGCAACGTGCTGGTCGATCGTCAGGTGCTGATCCGGAAAGAACAGCACCTGGTGTTCGAGCAGCAGCGCGCGCAGCGCCGCGAACTCGTCGGCGCCGAGCTCCGCCAGGTGCACGCCGCGCACCTCGGCGCCGAGCGCACCGGCGAGCCGTTCCACCTGCCACTGCGCCGGCTGCGCCGCACCGCGGCGCGCCGAATCTTCCGCCCGTGAGTTCATGCGACCCAAGCTCCGGCTGTCGTCGGGCCGATGCTGCGGCATAGGTCGGAACGCGGTCAAGGCAGCGAACCGCGCCCGAACCGAGGCGGGCCCGGTGATCGAAAGCCGTTATAATCGCCCGCCTCTTCGATCTCTCAACCAGGAGTCAGGCATGGACATCAACGGTAAGACCGCCGTGATCACCGGCGGGGCCTCGGGACTCGGCGAAGCGACGACGCGCAAGCTCCACAGCATGGGCGCGAAGATCGCGATCTTCGATCTTCAGGAGGACAAGGGGAAGGCGATCGCCGAGGAGCTCGGTGACGGAGTGATCTTCCAGAAGGTCAACGTGACCGACGAGGCGTCCGTTCAGGCGGGTATCGCCGCCACGATGTCCGCGTTCGGGGCGATCCACATCTGCTGCAATTACGCCGGCATCGGCAACGCGATCAAGACCGTCGGCAAGGACGGCCCGTTCCCGCTCGACAAATTCAAGCTGATCATCGACGTGAACCTGATCGGCACGTTCAACGTGCTGCGCCTCGCGGCCAACGAGATGCAGAAGAACGAGCCATACAACGAATACGGCGGCCGCGGCTGCATCATCAACACCGCCTCCGTCGCCGCGTACGAAGGGCAGATGGGCCAGGCGGCGTACAGCGCCTCGAAGGGCGGCATCGTCGGCATGACGCTGCCGATCGCGCGCGACCTCGCCAGCATCGGCGTGCGCTGCAACACCATCGTGCCCGGCCTGATTCACACCCCGCTGTTCCAGGGCGCGCCGCCCAAGGTGACCGAGGCCCTCGGCGCGCAGGTGCTCTACCCGAAACGCCTCGGGCGGGCAGAAGAGATCGCCCACGTCGCCGTGATGCTGATCGAGAACGAGTACATGAACGGCGAATGTATCCGCGTGGACGGCGGCATCCGCATGCAGCCGCGCTGACGCGGCGGGGCCGCTGCCGGTAAGGCGGCGGCCGTTCTCACTACCGCCGAGCCGGTCGACGGCTTACGCTGGAATTGCGCAACGGCTGCGCAATCGGCGCGCGCCGCATGTACAATCGCGCTCCCAGGCCTGCAACGACCATCACGCATGGACGACGATCCGACCGACGAGGAGCAGAGGCAACAGCGCGACGACGTGCGCTGCGATGTAGCGCTGCAGACCATCCAGGACGTGCTGTGGCGCTTCAACGAGACCAACGAAGGCACGCTCACCGCCTACGACGTGCTCGGCTATCTCGTGGAAGACCTGATTCAGGCCGGCTTCTGCGCGGCCTGCATCAGCGAGAGCGTCGAAGCCGCATTCGAACGGGTCAAGGCGGACCGCATCGAGCACAAGGCCGATGACGACGCCGGCATCATTCCCCGTTCGTCCGACGACGTCTTCCACTGAACGCGCGGGAGCGGCCTCCGGACGCCACTCAGCCGGCGGGAGCGCCTCCCGCCGCCACCAACCCGTGGGAGCGGCCTCCGGCCGCGAATCCACCCCTGCTCAAGGCTCGATGGTCAACAGCGACGCGTTGCCGCCGGCCGCGGTGGTGTCGATGGTGACGGTACGCTCGACCGTGAAACGGCCGAGATAGTGCGGTCCGCCGGCCTTCGGGCCGGTGCCCGAGAGCCCTTCGCCGCCGAACGGCTGCACCCCGACCACCGCGCCGATCTGGTTGCGGTTCACGTAGATGTTGCCGACCCGCGCGCGGCGGATCACCCGCTCGGCGCGATTGCGGCTGCGCGAGTGCACGGCCAGCGTCAGCCCGTAGCCCAGCCCGTTGATGCGATCGACGAGCCCCTCGAGATCGTCGCCGGGCCAGCGCACCACGTGCAGCACCGGCCCGAAAATCTCCTCGTTCAGGTGGTCGATGGACGGTATCTCGAACGCGATCGGCGGCAGGAACAGGCCGGCTTCGGGCAGATTGCCGCGCGGCGTCTCCCCGACGACCGGATAGCGGCGGCGCGCCGCCTCACGGTAGGCGGTCAGCCGCGCCAGCGCCTCCTCGTCGATGATCGGCCCGACGTCGGTGTCGAGGCGCGCCGGATCCCCCGGACGCAGCACCCGCATCGCGCCGGCGATCATCTCGAGCTGCCGCTCGGCGATCTCCTCCTGCAGGCACAGGAGCCGCAGCGCCGAGCAGCGCTGGCCGGCGCTCTGGAACGCCGAGGTGAGCACGTCCCGCGTGACCTGCTCCGGCAGTGCGGTGGAATCGACGATCATCGCGTTGATGCCGCCGGTCTCGGCGATCAGCGGGATCATCGGCCCGTCCCGGGCCGCCAGCGCGCGGTGAATGTGCCGCGCGGTGTCGGTGCCGCCAGTGAACGCGACGCCGGCGAGACGCGGATCGGGCAGCAGCGCGTCGCCGATTACGGGCCCCGGCCCGGGCAGAAGCTGGACCACGTCCTCCGGGATTCCGGCGCGCTGCAGCAGCGCGACCGCCTGGGCCGCCACCAGCGGCGTCTGCTCCGCCGGCTTGGCGAGCGCCGGGCAGCCGGCGGCGAGCGCCGCCGCCACCTGGCCGGTGAAGATCGCGAGCGGGAAGTTCCACGGCGCGATGCACAGGAACGGCCCGCGGCCGGCCAGCACGAGCCGGTTCTCCTCGCCGGTGGGGCCGGGCAGCACGGTGGGCTCGGCGAACAGCCGCTCGGCCTGCGCAGCGTAGTAGCGCAGGAAATCCACCGCCTCGCGCACTTCGAGGTGCGCATCCACCACCGAGCGGCCCGCTTCACGGCAGAGCAGCGTCATCAGCGACGGCGACGCCTCCTCCATCAGATCGCTCGCCCGGCGCAGCAACCGCGCGCGCTCCGCCACCGGCGTCCGATCCCAGGCCGGTGCCGCGGCCGCGGCGCGTTCCAGTGCGGCCCGGGCATCGTCGGCGGTGGCTTCGATCACCGTGCCCACCCGCCGGCGTCGGTCCGCCGGGCGCAGCACGGGCCGGCCTTCGCCGCGCGCCGTCCGGCCGGCCACCATCGGCGCCGCGGTCCAACGATCGTGATCCGCGGCCTGCATCTCACGCGCCAGCGGTATCAGCACCGTCGGATCGGCCAGATCGATGCCGCGGCTGTTGCGCCGCTCGGGCCCGTACAGGTCGGGCGGACGCCGGATCTGCGGATGCGGCCGGAAGCCGTCCGCGGCCGCTTTCGTCACCGGATCCGCGACCAGCTCGTCGAGCGGCAGCGAGTCGTCGGCGATCCGGTTCACGAACGAGGTGTTGGCACCGTTCTCGAGCAGGCGCCGCACCAGATAGGCGAGCAGGTCTTCGTGGCCGCCGACGGGTGCGTACACGCGGCACGCGAAGCCCTGCGCGTCCTGCTCCACCACCTTCTGGTAGAGCGCCTCGCCCATCCCGTGCAGCCGCTGGAACTCGAAGTCGCGCCGCGCGCCGACCATCTCCCTGAGCGCGGCGACGCTGCGCGCGTTGTGGGTCGCGAAGCACGGATAGAACACGCGGCCGGCATCGAGCAGCCGCCGCGCGCACGCCAGGTACGAGATGTCGGTGTGCACCTTGCGCGTGAACACCGGATAGTCGTCGAAGCCGCCTTCCTGGCTGCGCTTGATCTCCATGTCCCAGTAGGCGCCCTTCACCAGGCGCACCAGCAGGCGCGTGTCGGCCCGCCGCGCCAGATCCGCGAGCCAGTCGACGAGCGCGAACGCGCGCTTCTGATACGCCTGCACGGCGAGGCCGAAGCCGTCCCAGCCTCGGCCGGTGGCGAGCGCGGCCCGCTCGATCAGATCCAGCGACAGGTCGAGCCGCTCGGACTCTTCCGCGTCGACGCAGAGCCCCACGCCGCGCTCGCGGGCGAGCTCGCACAACGCGATCAGCCGGTCGAGCAGGACCCCGAGCACCCGCTCGCGCTGCGCAAGCTCGTAGCGCGGATCGAGCGCCGACAGTTTCACCGAGATCCCCGGCGCCCGTTCGGGACCGAGGCCGGACGCCGCCGAGCCGATCGCTTCGATCGCCTGCGAGTAACGCTCGAAGTAGCGCTCGGCATCGGCCTCGGTGCGTGCCGCCTCGCCGAGCATATCGTAGGAAAAGCGATAGCCGGCCTGCTCCAGCTCGCGCCCCCGGCTCATCGCCTGCGCGATCGTCTCACCGAGCACGAACTGCCGGCCGAGCACGCGCATCGCGCGGCGAACCGCCTGGCGGATCACCGGCTCGCCGAGGCGCCGGAGCAGCCGGGTGACCGCGTCCTGCGGCTCGTCGGACGGCGACACCAGCCGCCCGGCCACCATCAGCGAGAACGTCGACGCGTTCACGAAGAAGGTATCCGACGCGCCGAGGTGGCTGTGCCAGTCGCCGGCGCCCAGCCGCTCCTCGATGAACTCGTCCTGGGTTCGGGTATCGGGAATGCGCAGCAGCGCCTCGGCGAGGCACATCAGCGTGACGCCTTCCTCGGAGGAAAGATCGTATTCCTGCATCAGCGCGTCGATGTTGCCGACCTTGCGCCGCTGCCGGCGCAGATGCAGTACCAGCTCGCGCGCGTAGGCATCGATGCGCGCCTCCGCCTCGGCCGGCAGCCGCGCATGATCGGCGAGCCGCGCCACGTGCGCCGCCTCGTCGCAGCGGTGCTCGCTGCGCACGCGGCGGCGCAGAGCCGATACGCTTTCCAGATCGTCGGTGTTCAGCAGCATGGCGTCGGCGGCGGGCTCGTCACGCGCGTCACCCGTTTCGCGGGATTCGCGACTCAGCATATCATTCCCGTCATGCCCGTGATCACCTGCATCGAAGACCTGCGCCGGCTGTACCACCGGCGTGTGCCCCGCATGTTCTACGACTACGTCGACTCCGGCTCCTGGGCGGAAACCACGTATCGTGCCAACGAGCAGGCATTCCAGACGCTGAAGCTGCGCCAGCGGGTGGCCGTGAACCTGGAGAATCGCAGTCTCGCGAGCACCATGGCCGGCGAGCCGGTGACGATGCCGGTCGCCCTCGCCCCCACCGGGCTCGCCGGGATGCAGTACCCGGACGGCGAGATTCACGCGGCGCGCGCCGCGGAGCGCTTCGGCGTACCGTTCACGCTGTCGACGATGAGCATCTGCTCCATCGAAGACGTCGCCGCGCACACCACGCGCCCGTTCTGGTTCCAGCTCTACGTGATGCGTGACCGCGACTTCATTGCGCGGCTGATCGATCGGGCCAAAGCCGCCGGCTGCTCGGTGCTGATGGTGACCCTGGATCTGCAGATCCTCGGTCAGCGCCACAAGGATCTGAAGAACGGCCTCACCGCGCCGCCGCGTTTCACGCCGCGCACGTTCCTCGACTTCGCGCGTCATCCGCGCTGGTGCGCCGGCATGTTGCGCACGCGGCGGCGCCAGTTCGGCAACGTGGTCGGCCACGCCCGCGGCACCGAGGACCTGAAGACCCTCGGCGACTGGTCCGCGAGACAGCTCGATCCCACGCTCTGCTGGGACGACATCGCCTGGATCAAGGAGCGCTGGGGCGGCAAGCTGGTGCTGAAGGGCATCATGGAAGCCGTCGACGCCCGCCACGCGGTGAACAGCGGCGCCGACGCGCTGGTGGTGTCGAACCACGGCGGCCGTCAGCTCGACGGTGCGCCGGCCTCCGTCGAAGTGCTGCCCGAGATCGTCGACGCGGTCGGTCGGCAGATCGAAGTCTGGGTGGACGGCGGTATCCGCTCCGGCCAGGACGTGCTGAAGGCGCTCGCGCTGGGCGCCCGCGGCACGTTGATCGGCCGCGCGTTCCTGTACGGGCTCGGTGCGCTCGGCGAAGCCGGCGTGACCCGTTGCCTCGAGATCATCGCCCGCGAGCTCGACCTGTCGATGGCGTTCTGTGGCCACACCGACATCCGCCAGGTCGACCAACGCATCCTCTGGCGCCCGGCGGTACCGGGGGCCCCCGAGCCGGTGGTGTCGCAGGTTCTTTGACGAACACCGCGCGGCTCGATGTCCGAGCTTTCCCTCGGCGCATCTGGTAGGCTGCACGATCCGACGCAACGCTGCGCTCCGAGAGGTGGCCCGCATGACCCGTCCACGCAAGAATCACGAACAGGTGTCCAACGAGCAGATCCGCCGAACGCTGGAGGAGGACGTGCAGGCCTATCTCGATGCCGGCAACAAGATCGAGCAGGTGCCCACCGGCTTCAGCAATCAGGATCCGCTCGGCGGCCGCCGGCACATCGTGCTCGGGCCGAGCAAACGGAGCTGACGCAGAAAGGGCTTGCGCGTGAAGCGGAATACCCGGATACTCGCGCGAATTAGAGACCCTGCCCCGAGCATCTTCCAAGAGAACTTCTTCCGAACCCTTCTCTCACGATTATCGGCAATCGCTTCTAATGAAAGACCCGGATGCGGTCCCTCGGGACCCAGGCCGGAAACCCGGAAAACCCGTGCGAATTGATTGAAAGCGGGAATACGCGCGACCAAGTAAGAGCTCGAATCCCTTCGAGCGCGGAGCAAGAGAGACGATGAAAATTTACGTAGGCAATCTGCCCTGGAGCACCACCGACAGCGATCTGGAAAAGCTGTTCTCCGGTATCGGTCCGGTGACCTCGGCCTCAGTGGTGACGGATCGCGATACCGGCCGTTCGCGCGGTTTCGGCTTCGTGGAGATGTCTCAGGCAGACGCTCAGCGCGCCATCAGCGAGCTGAACGGCTACATGATGGAATCCCGCGCATTGCGGGTGAATGAAGCCAACAGCACGCCGCGCCGTAACGGCGGCGGCGGTGGCGGCGGCAGCCGCGGCGGCCGTTGGTGATCGAGGCGCCGGCCGGGCGGCCGAGCCGCCCGGCGAGCTGATCGAGAACGGAACGGCCCTCCTCGCGAGGGCCGTTTCGTTTCCGAGTCGAGTCAGTCCGCCGCCCCAAGGGCCGAACGGCGGCCACGCCGGCGGCGGGTTCGATGGCGTGCTGCTTCCCCCGCGCGCAGCGTCGTGTTGCGGTGCGACGATTCCCGACCGGGCGCCGGACGAGCGCGCTCCGACGACGGGATGATGCCTCGTGGCGCGGCCGGCGTCGGCGCTGCGCCGCCCTCGACCGGAATTCGACCCACCAGCCGTTCGATTCCCCGCAAGCGGTCCGCTTCCGACGGATCGTACAGCGACCACGCGACGCCCCCGGAACCGGCCCGCCCGGTGCGTCCGATCCGATGCACGTAGCTCTCCGGCTCGTCCGGCAACTCGTAGTTGATCACGTGCGATACGCCCTGTACGTCGATGCCGCGCGCCGCGATGTCGGTGGCGACCAGCACCCAGGTGCTGCCCGCCCGGAAGTTCGCCAGTGCCCGCTGCCGGGCGGTCTGAGACTTGTTGCCGTGAATCGCTTCGGCGGTGATGCCGGCATCCACCAGTTGGCTCGCGACCCGGTTCGCCCGGTGTTTCGTGCGCGTGAACACGATCGCCCGGGACACCTCGTCTTCACGCAGCAGCCGCTCGAGCAGCCCGCGCTTGTCCTGTCCCTCGGCGCGAATCAGGCGCTGGCGAATCCGCTCCACCGTCACCGACTTCGGCGACACGTCGATCCGCACCGGGTCTGTCAGGATCTCCGCGGCGAGCGCCGCGACGTCGGCGGGCATGGTGGCCGAGAACAGCAGCGTCTGGCGGCTCGGCGGGGTCAGCGTGACGATGCGCCGTACGTCGCGGATGAATCCCATGTCGAGCAGCCGGTCGGCTTCGTCGAGGATCAGCGTCTCCACCCGCGACAGCCCCGCGTGCCGCTGGCCGATCAGGTCGAGGAGCCGGCCCGGCGTCGCCACCAGCACGTCCAGGCCCCGGCGCAGCCGGTCGACCTGGGGCTGCTGACCGACGCCGCCGAAGACCACGCCCTGGGCGAGCGGCAGATGCCGGCCGAAACGGGCCAACTCGTCGCCGATCTGCAACGCCAGTTCCCGGGTCGGCGCGAGCACCAGCGCCCGCGGCAGACCCGGGGCGGGCCGGCCGCCGGCGAGCCGCTGCAGCAGCGGCAGCCCGAAAGCCGCCGTCTTGCCGGTGCCGGTCTGGGCCACGCCGAGCAGGTCGCGGCCCTCGAGCAGCGGCGGAATCGCCTGCGCCTGGATCGGCGTGGGCGAGAGGTAGCCGACGGCGTCCAGCGCGCGCCGGAGCGGCTCGCTCAAACCGAGCGAGTCGAAAGAAGGTCTGGTCACGGAAATTCGTCCTTGTCTGCTCCGGCAGACGTCTTCAGCGGGACGCCGGCTGGGCTCGGCTTCGTTCCAACGCGCGTGCGGAACGGCCGGTGATGAATGAGGCGTCTCTGGGATTACGCAGGGGCCGGAGAGGCCAACTGGGGAACCGCGCGTTGGACGCAGCGGCGCTGAAGCGCCGGCCGGCACCGATCCCGGCGCCGGCGCGCACATTGAGGCCCGGAGCCGCCGAAGTCAAGCACTGTCGGCAGGCGGCCGACATTCCGCGTCCGGCGTGGCCCGCCGCGTCACAGTCTGACGCGGACGAGCACCCCGTCTTCCGGGCCGGCCGGCGCCGTTCAGACATTGTTCATACAGAACAGTGTCTTATACACCACATCAAGGGAAGCCCCGGATTGGTACGATCGGTGCTTCTCCGAGGTCGAACGGATAAGGCCGCAGCGAGTGAGTGAACGGATGGCCCCTCCGCTGACAAGAAATCGAATCCGTCGGGAGAACCTCGCGTTCGCGGGCACCGGCGGTGTCAGCCCGGAAAATCGTTGCCGGCGCTTCACGCCGGCGTTCCGTGACGAGCTCACCGGGCGGGTCGAACCGTCCCGCTACGCAGACGGTGCGCTCGCACCGATGCACCTGATCGACGGCCTGCCCCGGGAATGGATCTGCACCTGGGACACCCAGGGGCGGCCGGCGGCGCTCCGACCCGGCATCGTGGCCGGCTTCCTGCGCGACGGCCGGTTCTACACCCGGGAGCAGGCGGCCGAACACACGTTCTGACCGCCCGCTCCCGCCGGCGTCAGTTGCCTCCCATCCGGTAGGTCACGTCGAGCCCATAGAAGCGCGGGTACAGCGAGGTGGCGGTCTGCTGCCAGTCGCTCGCAGCGGTACCCGTGCCGATGCCGCGGATGCCGATATCATCGAACACGTTGTCGACGAACGCGCGCACGTTCCAGCGGTCGCGGTTGTCGCGCCAGGTCAGGTACACGTCCACGCGATCACGCGACGGCGTCTCGTCGAGGTCGCGCTCGATACCTTCGCTGAAGTAGCTGCCCGTGTACGCCCAGGTGGCGCCGGCCGTCAGTGTGCCGCGCGAGAACTGCCAGTCGTAGTAGGTCCACGCGGTGAACTTCCACTCCGGAATCCGCTTCAGCGGAGAGCCTTTGAGGTTGCGTACCAGGAAGGCGTCGTCCCCGAGCACGTCGTCGAACAGCGGTTCCGGGAACAGCGGGTTGTCGTCCTCCAGGATGAAGAAGTCCGACTTGTACTCGGTGTCCGCGTAGCTGCCGTTCCCGCCGATGGTCCAGTTCTCGGTGGGCAGCCAGGTGATCTCGATCTCGACACCTCGGTTCTGCGCTTCCTCGACGTTCTGAACGACGTCGACGCTGGTGCCGGACCCGGCATTGAACAGCTCCACCCGGTCCTGGTAGTTGTCGAAGTCGTAGTGATAGATCGACGAGTTGAGCTGCAGCCGCCCATCGAAGAAAGTGCCCTTGTAGCCGATCTCGTAGGCGATGATCTCCTCCTTGTCGTAGCTCGCGGGCACGACCCCGGAGACGCCCGGGCCGCGGGAATCACCGATGCCGAGCGAGTAGCCGCCGGCCCGGTAGCCGGTGGTGACGGACGCGTAGACCAGGGTGTCGTCGTTCGGCGTCCAGTCGAGGTTCACGCGCCAGGTCACGTCGCTCCACTCGTCCTCGCCTTCGGTGGTGTCGGCGAAGGAGAACGGCAATCCGGTCAGGCGCAGCGGCGTCGCGCAATCCGGATCGTCCAGCGCACAGGTGGGCACGATCGGATTCGCCGGATTGAACGTCGGCACCGCGGCACCCATCAGGATGTTCATCATCGCGAGCGGCGTGAGACCCACCGAAGCGCAGCTCGGCAGGCCGAAGCCGCCCTCCGCGACCGGTCGGGTACAGACGCCCTCGAGTACGAAGCCGGCGAAGAAGGGCGCATTGTTGATGAAGTTGGTCGGGTCGTTGATGTTGGCTTCGAAGTACCCGGTTCGGTTCTCGAAGGCCGATTTCTCGTCCTGCGCCCAGCGGATTCCGAGGGTCAAGGCCCACTGCTCGTTGAACGAATAGGTCCCCTGGGTGTACACGGCGTACGCGTCGGTTTCCACCGTGTTCGCGTACTCGTAGAAGGCTCCTTCCGGATCCCCTTCCCAGGCGCCGATGCTCTGGCCGAACGGCGGCCCGTCGCCGAGGCGCTGGTGCGGCGCGAACGTCGCGAACGGTGCCATGAACCCGTAGTTCACCGGCCGGGTGTATCTGCCCTGCGACGCCAGGTCCTTGAACGCGTAGTTCTGCAGCCGGTCGGAGTTGAAGTAGTAGAGGCCGCTGGTCATCTGCAGCTTGTCGCCGATCTGCCACAAGAGCTGCAATTCGTGGGAGTGGGTCTCCACCGCCTCCAGCACGGTCTGCCGGTAGATCGACAGCGTGCCGTTGGTCCAGTCGTTGTCGATGTCGAACGTGTAGTCGAAGTCCATCCAGCCGCCGATGTACTTCAACGAGGTGGTCTCGTTGATGTCCCAGGTCAGGTCGAACTGGACCGCGTTGTGGATGAAGCGCTCGTTGTTCTCGGGGTTGGTGGCCTGGAAGCCTTCCGGATCGTCGAGGTCGTCGAGCCGCTGGCCGGTGACGCCGAAGAAGCTGTTCGGCCGGTGGGTGGCGGCGACGTCGATGCCGGGCCGGATCGGCGCGCCGGCACGCACCTCGCCGGTGATCGGATGGGTGAAGGTCAGCGCTCCGGGGGTACCGACCGGCACCGGACGGAGGCCATACGCGTACTTGGTGTTGTTGATCGTGCCACGCTCACCCGCGGGCCCCTGATTCACCAGCAGCGCCTGGCCGATCACCCGGTCCGACTCGCGGTCGTTCCAGCGCAGGTTGGCTTCCCAGTTGTCCGCGATCCGCCAGTTCAGCGCGACCGAGAAATTCTGATCGTCGATCGTCTCGATGTCGTCCGAGCCGTTGTCGCCGTCGATGGAGCCGTCCCGTTCCCGGGTCAGCCCCACCACCCGCATGGCCAGGCGGTCGGCGATCAGCGGGCCGGAGATGATCCCGTAGTACTCCTGCGCGTTGAAGTTGCCGAGCAGCGCCCGGACCTCGCCTTCCCACTCGTAGGTCGGCTTGTTGGTGATGTAGTTCAACGCGCCACCGATGGAATTGCGCCCGTACAGCGTGCCCTGCGGCCCCCGCAGCACCTCGATCCGGGCCACGTCGTAGAGGCCGTTCTCCGACGCCGCGATGCCGAAGTCCTCCGAGTACACGCCGTTGTAATACGTGGCGACCCCCGGGTCGCCGCCGAGCGCGCGGAAGTTGCGCCCGACGCCGCGGATGCGGATGTCGTACGCGTCGCGCGTCGTGGCCGGCACGAAGTTGACCAGGTCGTCGGCACTCTGCAGGCCGAAATCCTCGATCATCATTTCGCCCATCGCGGTGATCGAGATCGAGGTGTCCGAGACCGTTGCCTCCCGCTTCTCGGCGGTGACGATGACCTCTTCGATCCGGCGGCCCTCCCGGGCCTGCTCGGCTGCCGCCATTGGCACGAGCGCCATACCGACACAGGTCAGCACGACGCGACTGCGTTGCTTCATCTTGTCCCCTCCCTAGCCGAATGAGCCGGCGCCCGACGCGCCGGGGGTAGCCGTGCGCCCCTACGCCACGGCGAATCAAGAATCCATCAGATCGACGGAATATGCAACGGCATCGGATTCGACCCGCCATTGGAAGAACGGCAGCTGAATACCCGGCGGCCCGACCGCTTCATCGGGGCGGCAGAGGGAATCCGTCTCGAGCGGGGGCGCGAGCGCGCGGACGCGCGCCGCGCATCGCCGGGCCGCTACTTCTCGTAGAGCATCGGCACCGCGGCCGCCGGCTCGAACACCTCGAACGCGAGGGTTTCCTCGATGTAGAGCTGCACGAATTCGGCGTTGTGACTGAGGTAGCCGATCGAGAAATCCGTGCCCAGCGTGAGCTGGAAGTCACCCCCCCGGAGGCTCACCACCATGCTGCCGTCGAGCGCCGGTGCCCAGATCAGCGGCCCGTCGACGAACGAACGCAGGTGATCGAGAATCGGATAGCCGCCGGGGTGGGTGGTCCCGACCACGCCCTCGTAGCAGCGCGGTCCCAGCGCCACCGCGTACGGGCCCTCGATGCCCTTCGTGCGCAGCATCGCCAGCGCCTCGACCACCTTGTCGGGAAACTCGGCGTAGTTGAAATCCTTCCCCATCATCACCCGATCCTCGGCGCCGGCGACCATCCCGGGGCTGCCGATCTCACGGAAACCGTGGAAGACGAACGCATCCTCTGCGAGCGCCGCCTTGCGGGCCGCATCCGAGACCGCCGCCAGATCCGGCCCTTCCGCGCCCCGGTCGATGGCGTCGAGCTCGGCGCGCGCCACCTGAAACGGCACCCGCAGCTCCACCAGCGGCCGCACCTGACGGATTCGCGCGCCGACGCCGGGAACGACCTGACTCTGCGCCGCGGCGACCCGCCCGAGATTCACCGCGCTGGTCTCCCAACCGAGCGGCCCCCGCACGTCGATGAGCTTGCGCGTGGCCAGTGCCATCGTCAGCATGTAGCGCGCTTCCTGCTCGATCTGCTGCCAGCCGAGCTCGGAAACCGGCGCGAGCTCCCTATGCAGATGGTTCATCGCTTGCGTCCTTCTCCTTGCTTCTGCCTCTGCGGGTGAATCGCGACGCCGCCTTCAGGCTGCCGAGCCCGAGGGATCCGTCGCTTCCGGATGCGCCTCCCTGCTCTTCGGCCTCTTCGATGTCGACGACGGGCTCGCTGGTGAAGAGGTAATGGCGAAGCTGCCGGTCGAACTCCGGACTGTTGCGCCGCAGCCATTCGAGCACCATCGCGGCGTGCTCGATCTCCTCGTCCCGGTTGTGCGCGAGGATCTCCCGCAGCGCCGGGTCGCTGGTGGCATCGACTCGCTGTTGATACCAGTCGATCGCCTCGAGCTCTTCCATCAGCGAGGCGAGCGCGCGGTGCATGTTCTGCGTGCGCTCGGAAAGCTTGTCCTGACTTTCGTGATAACCCGTCGACACGTTGTCCGTTCCCCCTTCGTACGCCACGACGCCGTGAACACCTATTCCATAGTGAAACCGATCTTGATCGTGACTTGCCAGTGTGCGATGGCGCCGTCGCCGATGTGCCCGCGGATCTCCGAGACCTCGAACCAGCGCATGTGCCGCAGCGTCTGGCTGGCCTTGGCTACCGCCTTGTTGACCGCGTCCTCGACACCCTCGGTAGAGGAGCCGACCACCTCGGTCGTCTTGTAGACGTTGTCCATTCTGCCTCCGTGGGTTGCCTCGCCGGCGCCGCAGGCAGGAGCAATATTCGTGCTAGCCGCTTTTCCGGGCCGACAGGGCGCCCGAGATTCATCCTAGGTGGATGAAGAAAAAGGCGTAGGCCGTTGAATTATCTAATCTAGTCGATCCCCAAATCGGCCGATGAACGCTGGCACAGCGGCTGCATTCCTTCCGGCACCGGTCACTCCGGGCGACATCGTTACCGGCAACTCGCGAGCAGCACCATGAGCACCGACCCCCACGCCACCCCGATCAGCCACATCGTCGAACGGGATCTGCGCCGGGCCGACGGCGAGTTGCTCGGGCGGGTCGCCGAGCTGCTCGTCGATCTGCAGAGCGGCCGGATCGAATACGTGCTGGCGGTCGGCCGGCACGGCCAGCGCCTGCGGTTCCCGTGGAGCTCCATCATGCTGAAGAACGGCAGCTTCGTGCTGCGCCGTTCACACCCTCGCCTGGTGGTCACCAGGGCACCGCACGCCGACGCCTGAGGAACGCTGCCGGCACGCGACCTACCAGTCCTGCTTGGCGAGCCACGGGATCATCCGCTCGAACGCCGCCTCGATCTGCTCGATGGACGTGGAGTAGCTGATGCGCAGCGCGTTCGGCATCGCGTTGCCGAACGTGTCACCGGCGATCGTGCAGACGCCGATGTCGCGCAGCATCCGGAGTGCCACGTTCGAGCCGTTCACCCCTTCGGGCAGCGACGGGAACACGTAGAAGGCACCCTCCGGCCGATAACCGGTCAGATGCGGCGCGCTCCGGACCAGCTCCACCAGGCGATTGCGGCGCCGCGTGTACTCGTCGAGCATCCGGTCGATGAACTCGCGGCCGCCGCGCAGCGCCGCGACCCCGGCCCACTGACACGGTGTGTTCGCCACCGTGGTGGTGAACATGTGATAGCGGCGCAGCTTCTTGATGTGTCCCTGGCTGGAGATCAGCCAGCCGATGCGCATCCCGGCCATGCTGAAGGTCTTCGAGAAACTCGACACGACCAGCACGTGGTCGAGGTCGCTGCAGCACGAGAGCACGCTCGGATATTCCTGATCGTCGTAGACCAGATGGTCGTAGACCTCGTCGCTGATCACCGCGATGCCCCGGTAGGCGGCTTCCTCGACGATCGCCTCCACCGTTTCGCGCGGATACAGCGTGCCCGTGGGATTGCTCGGCGAGTTCAGCACCACCGCGAAGGTGTTCAGCTCCATCGCATCGATCACTTCCTGCGGATCGAGCTGGTAGCCGTTCTCCGGGCGCAGCGGTATCGGCTTCACGCTGCCGCCGTTCATGCGGATCAGCGGCGCGTACAGCATGAACGACGGGTCCGGAACGATGAACTCGCGGCCCGGCGCCGACGTGGCGGTGAGCGCCAGGTAGACGGCCTCGGTGGCGCCGGTGGTGACGATCACGTTCTCCGGCTGCAGCGGCTTCTGATAGCGGCGGCCGTAGTAGTCGGCCAACGCCTCGAGCAGCTCGGGCAGACCGGCGTCCATCGTGTAGCCGGTCTGGCCGGCCTGCAGCGCGTCCACCGCGGCCTTCACCACGTGCGGCGGAGCCGGCATGTCCGGCTGACCGATCGACAGATGAATGACGTCCTTCATCGTCGCCGCCAGGTTGACCATCTTGCGGATCCCGGGTACCGGCATCGCCATCAGCGCCGGATTCCAGATCGGGTCTTCGGATTCGTAGAAGTCGATGTCGAGGCTGCTGACCGCCATGTCCTGCCTCCGGCGCAGTCTTCAGGGGGGCTCGAATGCCGCGGGCCGCCGGTCGGTCAGCGGCGCTGCCTGCTGATAGGCGTGTCCCGCGCGCAGCACCCGCTCGTCGTCGAACCGCGCGCCGACGATCTGCAGGCCGATGGGCAGGCCGGCGCCGTCGAATCCGCACGGTACCGATAGCGCGGGCTGACCGGTCATGTTGAACGGGTAGGTGAACGGGGTCCAACTCGGCCAGCGTGTGCTGTGCCAGTTCTCCGGCACCTCGCGGCCGGCGGCGAATGCGGTGATCGGCAGCGTCGGCGTGACCAGCAGATCGTAGCGCTGGTGGAACACGGCCATCCGCTCGCTGAGCGCGGTGCGCTCGTTGACCGCCTCCAGGTAGTCCATCATCGACCGCTGCGCGGCCTTCTCCGCCACCCGGACGAGCTGCGGGTCCATGGACGCCCGCCGCTTCGGGCCGATGTCCCGCAGCGCGTTCGCGGCGCCGCCGTAGAACAGATGGCCGAACGCGGCGAGCGGATCGGTGAAACCGGGATCCGTCTCGGTCACCTGTGCGCCGAGTGCTTCCAGCACCCGAACCGCGCGCGCCACCGCGTCCGCCACGTCCGGCTGCACGTCCACGTAGCCCAGGGTCGGGGAGTACGCGATCTTCGTGCCCTCGATGCCGCCCTCGATGGCGGCCAGGTAGTCGACCCGCCGCCGCGGCGCCGCGAGCGGGTCGCGCGGATCCGCTTCGGTCAACACGTTCATCAGCAGCGCCGCATCGCGCACCGTCCAGGTCATCGGCCCCGCGTGAGCCAACGTGCCGAACGGGCTCCCCGGCCAGTGCGGCACCTCGCCGAACGTGGGCTTGTGCCCGACCACTCCGCAGAAGCCCGCCGGAATGCGGATGGATCCGCCGGCGTCGGTGCCGAGCGCGAGCGCCCCCATGCCGAGCGCCACCGCCGCGCCGCTGCCACCGCTCGAGCCCCCCGGCGTGCGCTCGAAGTCCCAGGGGTTGCGGCTGATACCGCAACACGGGCTGTCGGTGACGCCCTTCCAACCGAATTCCGGTGTGGTCGTCTTGCCGAGCGGTACGTAGCCGTGCCGGTCGAGCGCTCGGACGCTGGACGATTCCCGGCCGAGCGTCGCCGCCGGTTCGATCACGCGCGAGCCCTTCAGCGTCGGCCACATCGGGGTCAGGAACACGTCCTTGACCGCGACCGGTACGCCGTCCAGGAGACCCCTCGGCGCACCGTCGCGGTAGCGGCGCTCCGACTCCCGCGCGGCCGCCAGCGTGATCGGCGGATCTACCAGGCAGTACGCGTTGACGTCGGGGTTCAGACGCTCGATCTGCGCCAGCATCGCCCGGGTCACCTCCACCGGCGAGAGCTCGCCGGCGAGGTACTTCTGGCGCATCTCCAGCGCGCCGAGATCGAGCAGGTCGCGGGACATCCAGCCTCCGCTGCAACGCCTGCCCCGACCGTACCGGTGCGGCCGGCGAAGCGCAACGGCTCTAATCCGCCGCGCCGCGCTTCGGCAGGCGCATCTCGAGCCGCAGCGCCGGCTCCCCCGGCGCGTAGTAGTCGGGCAACTCGCGCACCCGGCGCAGCCCGCGCTGCTCGTAGAAGCGCAGCAGCCGCGGTTCGGGACGTGCCTCCAGCACCAGCCGGCGCGCGCCGGCGCGGCTCGCCTCCTCCACCGCCGCGGCCAGCAGCGCACTGCCGAATCCCTGCGGGCCCCAGGACGGATCGGCGGCCAGGTTGTAGATCCGCCAGGTACGCGGAAACGGCCAGATCACGACGTAGCCGGCGATCCGGCAGAGGCCTTCCGCGTCCGGCGCTTCCAGCACCAGCGTGCGCTGGAACGAAGATTCCAGCGCACGGCGCAACGCCCGCCGCGTGCTGCGCCGCGGGGGCTCGAACGCGGCCGTCTCGATCGCGACGATCGCGTCGAGATCGGCGGGACCGGCCGGCCGGATGCGGCGGGTGGCGGATCGAGCCATGGCAGCTTCCATCGGTGCGGGTGCGAGCGATTATCTCCCGTGCAGCCGCCCCGACGGCAGCCGGCCGCTGCGCTTGCGCGCGTGACCGCGGCACGTCGAAAGCGTGACCTGGCGCACCCGGCGGACGCCTCACCGGTCATATCATCCACGAATTCACGGACGGCGACGGTGACGACCCTCGAGATCATTCTGGCCGCGGCCTGCGGCGTGTTCCTGCACGCGATGCTGCAGCTCTGGCGCTTCCGGCATGCACCGGGTGCGATTCCGGCGCTGCTGCTGATCGTCGCGATCGCCTGCTATGCGGTGGCGATGGTGCACCGCGCCCCGCCGGCGCCCCTGCTCTATCTCGGTTTCGTCGGCATCAGCGTCGCGTCGGCGTTGCTGTTCATCGCCGCGGTCGATTACCTCGACGTGCGGTTACCGCACTGGCAGCGGCTACGCTGGCTGCCGGCCGCCGTCAGTCTGCTGCTGGCCGGCATCAACGTCGCCGGGCACGGCCGGTCTCTGCTCGAGGCCATCGCCGCAGAGCCGGACCTGGCCGAACGCGCCCGACTGGTCTCGCGCGCCTGGCACGAGCTGCCGGTCTCACCCGCCTGGGCGGGCTACGCGTTCGTGGTGCTGACGGTCGCCGTGGCGCTCTGGCAGATCCAGCGCTCGGGCGAGCAGCGCGGCGCGCGGCTGGCGCTCGCCGGGCTGCCACTGCTGCCCCTGGCGGTGAACGCCGCGCACCATCTGTACGGTTTCACCTGGTTCGGCATGTCGCCGATGCCGGTCGCCGTGGTCGCCTGCCTCCTCGGCGGCATCGTCGCACTGTACCGCGCCGATACGTTCGATCTGCGACCGGCCGCCCGGGCCGAGCTGGTGGACAACGTCGTCGACGCGATGCTGGTGGTCGACGCCCGCGGCCGCCTGGTCGACTGCAATCGAGCGGCGGAGCGTCTGATCGGCAGCGAGCGCCGTGCGCTGCTCGGCCGGACAACCGCCGGCGTGTTGCCGCGGGAGTTCCACGCGATGCTGCAGAGCCCGGTGCAGCTCCGCAGCGATCTGGCGGTGCGCAGCGGCGACGGCGCCACCGCCTGGTTCGAGGTGGACGTGACCCCACTCGACCTGCGCGGCCGCTTCGCCGGCCACCTGCTGGTCGCGCGCAGCATCGCCGAGCGGCGGCGGGTACAGGAAGACCTCGAACGCGACCGGGACGAGCTGCGCAGCGTCAACGCGCAGCTCGTGGAGCAGAGCGTCACCGATCCGCTGACCAGCCTGAAGAACCGCCGCTACCTCTTCCAGCGGCTGAACGAGGAGCTGAACCGCCACCATCGCTCCGGCAACGTGCTCGGCCTGCTGCTCATCGACATCGACCATTTCAAGCTCGTGAACGACACGCACGGCCATCCGGTCGGCGACGAGGCGCTGGTGCTGGTCGCGAACGCGCTCGCCTCGGTGGTGCGCGATTGCGACGTGGTGTCCCGGATCGGCGGCGAGGAGTTCGCGGTGCTCGCGGTCAACACCGACGCGAAGGGCCTGATCGCGCTCGCGGAACGCATCCGCCAGACGGTGCGCGAAATACCGGTCGCGCGCGATACCCATCGGCCGATGGTGCTCACCGTCAGCATCGGCGTCGCGTTCGCCGGCCCCGACACGCGCAGCGCCGAGGGCCTGTTCGCGGAAGCCGACCGGCACCTGTACCTGGCCAAGCACCAGGGCCGCAACCGGGTCGTGGCGGCCGCGCTGCCCCCGACCGCCTCGCGGGCCGGCTGAACCCAGCCCGGCCGTACAGGCCGCGAAAGCCGGCCTCGAGGGCAGACAACTCGAATGCACCAGCGCTCTATCTCCAAATGGTAAAGAAGCGGCCGGCGGGCGCTGGCGATGAGTCGGCGCGTCCTCCCGCGCGTACGGATCGCAACATCGCCCGAATCGAAGCCTGGGGAAGGGTGCCGACGTCGGCCGCGGCGCCGCCGTGCAGCGGCGGTGCGCGTGCGTGATCTCGCACGGCAGCATCCGCCTCGGCACCATCCACCGCGCCCGCATCGGGAGGGAACATGGCCCGAATCAATCGATCAGGACCCTAGGCGATCGAGATCCGGCGCTGC
>DASVDC010000046.1:0-6155 GCA_036381275.1 Pseudomonadales bacterium
CGGAGGCCGCTCCCACAGAGGCCGAGGCCGCTCCCACAAAGGCTCATTCCGCGCTCCGCCAGGCCGCCAGCGCGGCCTCGTACACGGCCTGCACCGGCACGTCGTGCTGCTCCGCGATGCGCCGGCAGTCGTCGTGCTCCGGCGCGCCGCGCTCCCCGCCGTCGGGCAGCTCAGCTACCTTCACCCGTACCGGACCCCAACGGGTCTCCACCGTGGTGATCCGCCGCTCGAGCCGTCGGCGCTCCACCGGGCTCTCGCGAATGCCGAGGCTGGTGGTGTGCAGGTAGACGAGCCGGCGCAGCTCGTCCGCGGCTTCCGGATCCGCGAGCACCGTCAGCGTGTGCGCGGGGCGGCCCTTCTTCATCAGGATCGGCGTCAGCCAGGCGTCCCGGGCGCCGGCGGCCAGCAGACGGTCGAGCACCGGCGGCAGCCACTCGGGGTTCATGTCGTCGATGTTGGTCTCGAGCAGCACCAGCCGATCGACCGCGGCGGGCTGCGGCTCGCCGAGCACCAGCCGCAGCACGTTGGCGCGCGGGAATTCCTTGTGGCCGGCGCCGTAGCCGTGGCGCCGCACGACCATCGGCGGCGCGGGAGCCCAATCGGTGACGATCGTGCGTAGAATCGCCGCCGCCGTCGGCGTCAGCGTTTCGCCGTCCACGTCCAGCGGCTCGGTCGGCAGGCCCTCCATCAGGCGCACGACCGCCGGCGCCGGTACCGGCAGCAGGCCGTGCTCGCAGCGCACGGTGCCGTGGCTGACCGGCAGCGCCCGGCAGCTCACGGTGGTGACGCCGAGGTGGGCGAATCCCGCTACGGTCGCCACCACGTCGGCGATCGCGTCGAGCGCACCCACTTCGTGAAAATGCACCGCCCCCACCGGCACGTCGTGCACCGCGGCCTCGGCCCGGGCGAGCACGCGAAACACCTCCAGCGCTCGCGACTTCACGGGTTCTGACAACGCGCTTCCGCCGATGATCCGCTCGATGTCGGACAGGTGCCGGTGGTGGTGCTGGTGCGGCGCGATCACGTCCACCTGAGTGGCGGCGATGCCGCGCGGGTTCACCCGGTGTGCCTCCAGCGACAGCCCAGGCAACGCCAACGCGTCGATCGCCTGCTGCAGCGCCGCGAGCGGCACGCCGGCATCCACCAGCGCGCCGAGCAGCATGTCGCCGCTCGCGCCGCAGAACGGTTCAACGTGCGCGTGCACGGTCCGTTGCACCGGCTGTGTGGTGAGCGATCGCGAGCCGCAGCATCCGGTTCGCCGCCGCGGCGGCGCCGAAGCCGTTGTCGATGTTCACCACGGTGACTCCGGGGACGCAGCTCGTCAGCATGCCGAGCAGCGCGCTGATGCCGCCGAAGCTCGCGCCGTAGCCGACGCTGGTCGGCACCGCGATCACCGGACAGGCGATGCGGCTGCCGACCACGGTGGGCAGCGCGCCTTCCATGCCGGCGACCACCACGCATACCGACGCCTCGCGCAGCTCCGCCTCCACGGCGAGCAGACGCTCGAGGCGCGCGACCCCGATGTCGTAGTGGCGCTGCACCGGCACGCCGGCCCAGTCGAGCGTTCCGGCGCATTCTTCCGCGACGGGCAGGTCGCTGGTTCCGGCGCAGATCACGGCGACCCGATGCGTCGCGAGCTCCGGCGGCGCCGCGAGCTGACCGACCGTGATCAGCCGCGAGCACGGGTCGTAATGCGCGTGCGGCAGCCGCTCCGCGACGGCGGCGAAGTGCGCCGGGCTCGCCCGAGTGGCCAGCGCACAGCCGGCGCGGTCGACGAACTCGCCGACGATCGCGGCGACCTGCGCGGGCGTCTTCGCCTCGGCCAGCACGACCTCGGGGAAGCCCTGGCGGGCGAGCCGCTCGTGATCCAGGTTGGCGAACGCGGTCATTGCGCGGCCGGCACCCCGAGCAGCGCGTTCATGCTGCCGCTCTTGAACCCGCTGAGATCGAGGCTCACGTACTTGAAACCGAGCGCCTTCAGATGCTGCACGAACGCGTCCCGGTACGGCAGGAAGCGCTCGATCTCGGCGACCGGCAGCTCGAGGCGCGCGAGCTCCCCGGGATGCACGCGTACCCGCAGCTCGGCGAAGCCGCGCTCGCGCAGCCAGCGCTCCGCCGCGTCGACGCGGGCGAGGCCGGCCTCGGTGATCGCGAGCCCGTACGCGAACCGGGACGACAGGCAGGCCATCGCCGGCTTCGCCCAGAGCGACAGACCGAGCGCCTGGGCGGCGGCCCGGATGTCGGCCTTGCGGAAGCCGTTCAGCTTCAGCGGGCTCAGCACCCGATGGGTCTCGCCGGCCTGCTGGCCCGGCCGGTAGTCGCCGACGTCGTCCAGGTTGTAGCCGTCGAGGATCCAGCGGAAGCCTTCCTGTTCTGCGAGCACGCGCAGCGTGATCCAGAGCGTGTCCTTGCAGAAGTAACAGCGGTTCGCCGGATTGGCCGCATAACGCGGATCGTCGAGCTCGCCGGTGCGCACGGTGCGGTGACGCCCGCCGACTTCGCGCACCAGATCGGCGAGCGCTTCCTGCTCCCAGGAGGCGAGGGACGGGGACACCGCCGTCACGCCGAGCGCGTCGTCCGCGAGCTCCTCCGTCGCCACCTTCCACAGGAAGGTGCTGTCGATGCCGCCGGAGACCGCCACCAGCACGCGCGGGTGCCGGCGCAGCCAGTCGCGCAGCCGCGCGAGCTTGTCCTGCCACTGGCCGGACTCGGAATCGCTGGCGATCAGCTCGGCCCTGCCCATCGGTCAGCCCAGCCAGCGATGCACGGGGCCGCAGAGGTCGGCGATCGGCAGCCCGTGCGTGCAGGCGTTACGGCACGGATCGCCCGAGCAGCCGAGGCAGGCCGAGGCGTTCACCGGCAGCGCCGCGTACTCGCGGCGTGCGAACGCGGTATCGCGGTAGTCGGTCGCGTACATCCGGGTGCGCAGTACCTCGGAAATCGGCACACCGTACGGGCAGGCGCCTTCGCAGTCGTTGCAGCCGTGCCGGCAGTAGCTGGCGCCGTTCAGCTCGGCGTACTGACGCAGCAGCTCGAGGTCGCGCCCGCTCACGGCCTGCGCGCCCGAGGCGCCGAGGTATTCGTCGATCAGCGTCGTCTCGGTCATCGACACGACCAGCGCGTCGACGTGCGGGTTCGACAGCACCCAGCGGAAGGCCGCCTGAGCGAACGTCGCACCGCCGTTCTCGTACGGGCGCATGTCGTTGAGCCGCGCGCCCATCAGCGTCTTCATCGCCACCACGCCGACGTCCCGCTCCCGGGCCTTCGCGAGCACGCGCGGCAGGTCCGGCTGCACCGCGACCAGATCGAACGAGCGGGTGAAGCGTTCGTAGAACGCCGGATCCTGGCCGAAGTTGTAGGCGACCAGGATCACGTCCGCGAGGTCGTGATCGAGCGCGTAGTCGAGGCACTCGATCAGGTGCCCGGCGTGGCCGGACAGGCCGGTGGCCCGGATCTTTCCGTCTCGGCGGGCGCGGTCGACGAACTCGGCCCACTCCGGATTGGTGAGCCGGTCGAGGTCGTTCACCGCGTGGTTCAGGTAGACGTCGATGTAGTCGGTGCCGAGGCGACGCAGGCTCGCTTCGAGCGCCTGCATCAGCTCCTCGCGCCGCGTGCCCGCGTAGCAGTGGGTCTTCGAGACGAGGTAGACGCGGTCGCGCCGGCCCTTCAGCGCGTTGCCGAGCACCCGCTCGGCGGCGCCTCCGGTGTAGCTCTCCGCGCTGTCGAAGTAGTTGATGCCGCGCTCGAGCGCATGATGCACCAGGTGCTCTTCGCCGGTGCGCAGCCGGCTAGAGCCGAAGGAGATGTCCGACACCTCGAAGCCGGTGCGGCCGAGCCGCCGGTAGCCTCGCACTCGAGGCTCGCCGCCCGCCGCGGCATCGACCCGTAGCGGCGCGACCGGCAGCAGGGCGCCGAGGGTACCGGCTTGCAGGAACTCGCGTCGATCCATGCGGCTGTCTGCGTCGGATCCGCCTGGTGCCCGAGCATAGCGCGGATGAACGCCGGGGCGCCATGCGTCCCCGAGCGTCGGCCGGGACCGCGCGTGGTATTCTGACCGCAGGCGCATCATGGCTGGAGGTCGCATGGCCAGCGAAGAACGAGGTCTCACGAACCACACGATCACGGTGTGCCTCGAGGGCGGGGCCGTGCTCGGCCCGTTTCGAGCCACCTGGAGCACCGAGATCGTCAGCGACGTCCGGGAGTTGGTCAGGGAGTATGACGGGTTCCTCAAGGGCGAGCCGCAGAGGCGCTTCAAGTTCCATCTGCACGACCAGCAGGAGCGGGTGTCGCACACGCTGGTGCTGGACTTCCGGCGGGTGACCGCGATCTACGACAAGGTGGATCTGCACGATTAGCGACCTCGAGGGCGAGCGGCACGCGTTGTCGCAACAACTCACCTGCATACGCCGGAGCCGCTCACGACAGGCCCTGAACGAGCCGGCGCTGGTGCTCAGCGCCGTCGGCGTTCCCCACCTGATCGATTTCGACGGCCACGAATGGTGCCTCTGGGTCGACTCGAACGACGTTCCGGCAGCCAACCTCGAGCTCGACCGTTACGACCGCGAGAACCGTCGCGCGCAGCCGGTGCGGCGAGCCGCGGTGGTCGTCGACAGCGGGTGGGTCGGGGTGCTCGGCTACCTGCTCGTGATCTGGGCGCTGCCGTCGCTGGAAGGTTCGCACGCGTTCGGCTGGCGCTGGCGCGAGGCGGGCGTGATGGACGCCGCGCTGGTGCAGGCCGGCGAGTGGTGGCGCACGGTGACCGCCTTGACGCTGCACGGCGACCTCGCGCACCTGATCGGCAACTCGCTGTTCGGCGCGGTCTTCGGCCTGTTCGTCGGCCGCTACCTCGGCTCGGGGGTGGGGTGGCTGCTCGTGCTGCTCGCCGGCGCCGCCGGCAACGGTCTGAACGCGCTGCTGCAGCCGGACGGTTTCCGCTCGGTGGGCGCCTCGACGGCGACGTTCGCGGCCTTGTCGGTCGTCGGCGCGTTCGTCTGGCGGCGCGGCTACCTGCGCACGTGGGGCTGGCGGCGGCGCCTCGCGCCGGTGTTCGGCGGCATCGCGCTGCTCGCGTTCACCGGCTTCGGCGGCGAGAACACGGACGTGATGGCGCACTTGCTCGGCTTCGCGTTCGGGCTGCTGTTCGGCACCGTGGCGGGCTCGTTCGCGCCGTGCCGCAGCAGGGCGGTGCAGCGCAGCGCCGGCGCGCTCGCGCTCGCGCTGATCGCGTACGCGTGGCTGCGGGCCGGCACCGCGCCGCTCTGAGCTCAGCCCCAGCCGCGGCGTTTCGCCGGATCGACGATGATGCTGCTGGCCCTGACGCGGAAGGCGTCGTTGCGCCGGTCGGCGAAGTAGTGCTCGAGCGTCTGCCGGACCACCGGAAACGCGAGCTCGTCCCAGGGAACGTCTTCCTCGGCGAACAGCGCGACCGCTTCGGTCTCCGCACCGGCGCCGAAGTGCGGCGTGCGCAGGCGCCCGCGGTAGAACAGGTAGATCTGCGAGATGTGCGGCAGGCTGAACACGGTGTAGAGGTCGTCGAGCTCGACCTCGGCGCAGGCCTCTTCCCAGGTCTCGCGCAGCGCGCCCGCTTCCGCGGTCTCGCCGTTCTCGAGAAAGCCCGCCGGCAAGGTCCAGTAGCCGCGCCGCGGCGCGATGGCGCGCTTGCAGAGCAGCACCTGATCGTTCCAGGTGACGAGGCAACCGGTGACCACCCGCGGATTCTGGTAGTGGATCGTCGCGCAGTGGTCGCAGACGAAGCGCTCGCGCGAGTCCCCTTCCGGGATCCGGAGCACGACCGGTTGGCCGCAGGCGCTGCAGTACTTCATGCCGAGAATGTTCTGGCTGTCCTCGCGCCGATTATACCGTCGTCTGTGAGAGCGGCCTTTCCTGTCTTGTGGGAGCGGCCTCCGGCCGCGAACCGCCGGTTTGCCCTAAAATTCGCGGCCTGTACGGCCGGTCACATGGGTGACAGTCAGTCCGATCACATGGGTAACACCTTTCTGAGGTGTTCATCCAGAATGCCGATCGGCTGGTGCGCAAAGTACACGCGCCAGCGCCCATCGTCGATGAGTTCGAGCCCCACGGGCTCGTGCACCAGCGAAGCGCTGGCGTAGATCAGGGTGCTATGCCATTTGAACGCGCCGTTCTGGCGCACCTGG
>DASVDC010000047.1:0-37578 GCA_036381275.1 Pseudomonadales bacterium
GCAGCGCCGATTGTCCGAAGGCTTCCATTCCATCCACCAGCAAACGGCTCACTCGTCTCCGACGAGCGGCCTCAAGCAGCTTGTATGCCATGGCATCGATCCGGCCCTCGAGCGGCGGACACCAGATGATTTCCAGCGCGCCGCGGTCGACCAGATCCTGCAGCTCGAGGCCGAGTGCCGTTCCTTTCTCGAGCAGATCGGTCTCGTCCTCGTAGAAGCCGAACACCAGCCCCGGTTCCTCCGGGCGGCTCGCGCCGACGAAGTGGAGCCCGAAGGACGTCTTGCCGACACCGCTCGGCCCCGCGACGATGCCCATCGCGGCGCTGTCGATCCCGCCCTGCAGCATCCGGTCGAGCTCCTCGATCCCGGTGGAGATGCGCCGGCGCCCCGCAGGCACACCGGCGCCGGGCCGCAAGCTTTCGAGCCGCGGGAAGATTCGAACGCCGGCATCCGTAATTTCTGCATGATGCTGGCCCGCGAGCGCATTGCTGCCGCGCGACTTGTGCACCCGCAGGAAACGGAAAGTGCGGTAGCCCAGCTGCTCCTGCCCGAGCTCGAGCCACGCGTCCACCATCGTGTACTCGGGATGCTCCGCGCCGCGGCTGCTGGTCAGCAGCAGGATCGTCGTCCGGGTGATGCTCGCGAGCGTCCCCAGCTCGTTGAGCACGCGGCGGAGGTCCGGCTGCGAGCCCGCGGCCTCCTCGAGCATGAACATGCCGTCGAGCACCACGAGCGACGCGCCGCGGTATTCGCGCTCGCGCATCATGAGCTGCGTGAGCCCGTTCAGGCCCTGGGCCTGCACCGTCGCGAACGCACTGATGTAGTGGATCGCATTCGACACCTGCGCCTCGTCGTAGAAGCTCATCTGCCGCAGGTTCGTCAGTAGCTGGTCGTGGGATTCGCCGAGCAGCGTGAAGTACACGACGTGCCCCCCGCGGCGCGCGTGCGCGAAGCAGATCTGGTTCGCGAGCACCGTCTTGCCGCTGCCGGGACTGCCCTGGACGACGTCGACGGTGCCCTGCCAGAGCCCGCCGCAGAGCACGTCGTCGAGGCCGGGCACGCCGGACGGGAGCCGCTCCCGTGGACGATCTCGTGGCATCTGCCCCCCTCGGAAACGTGCGCCAGCGCACACTGTAACCGCCCGCCGCGCCGGAACGCCATGTGCGCTTTCCTATACTTGCCCGACAGATCCAGCCACCGGAATCGATGACCCAGCCTCTCGCAACCGTGCTCGTCGTCGACGACGAACCCAACAACATCGAAATGCTGGCGCGCCGGCTCCAGCGCCACAACTACGCAGTGGACGCGGCCTGCTCCGGTCAGGAAGCGCTCGAGCGGCTGCGCAGCAAGGCATACGACGCCACGCTGCTCGACATGATGATGCCCGGCCTGGACGGGCTCGGGGTGCTGCGCCGCCTGCGCACCCAGTGCGTGAACGCCAACACGCCGGTGATCATGGTGACCGCCAGGACCAACGCCGAGGACGTCGCGGAGGCTTTCGATCACGGCGCCGACGACTTCATTGCGAAGCCGATCGACTTTCGCGTGCTGCTGGCTCGCCTCAAGAGTCAGATCGCGCGCCATCAGGCACAGCGTCACCTCGAGGAGCTGAACCAGCGCCTGAACGAGACCGTGGCCGCACGTACCCGCCACCTGCTCGACATCGAGTCGCAGCTCGTCAACGTCGCCGAGAATCTCGCCGCCGTGCTGTGGCGGCTGGAGGCGGACGACGAAGGGCGGCTGCGGCTGATGTTCCTGCACGGCGCCGTGAGCACCGTGCTCGGCGACGCGCAGCCGGACGTCGGTGAGGAGCTGCACGGCATCCTGCGCCTGCTGCACCACGAGGATGCGGACACGGTGAACCGGGCGATGGCCGAGCTCATCCGCACCGGCAAGCCGCTCGCGACCGACGTGCGGATGCTGGTCGCCCGCGGCCAGCGCTGGCTGCATCTGGCGGCGCGGCCGAGCAGCAGCGATCACCGCCGCATCGACGGGATCCTGCTCGACGTCAACGACCGCAAGCACCTCGAAGCGCAGCTTCTGCACACGCAGAAGCTCGAGTCGGTCGGCCAGCTCGCGTCCGGGATCGCGCACGAGATCAACAGCCCGGCGCAGTACACGCGCGACAACATCGTATTCGTGAAGGAGTCGTTCGGCGCACTGCTCGAGCTCGTGAAGGCCCAGGACGCCGCGCTCGCCGCGGCCGCGGCGGCGCTGTCGCGGGAGGAGCAGCAGCGCCTCGGGACGCTGCGGGAGGCCGCGGACCTCGACTTCGTGCTGAACGAGATTCCTGCGGCGCTCGAGCAGAGCGTGGACGGCATCGACCGCATCTCGCGTATCGTCAATGCGATGAAGGGCTTCACGCACCCGGGGGGCGACGAGCCCGAATCGTGCGATCTCAACAAGCTGATCGAGGACACCGTCACCATCGCGCGCAACGAATGGAAGTACGTCGCGGAGCTTTCGCTCGACCTCGATCCGGGGATGCCGTTCGTCTCCTGCTTCCCCGGTGAGCTCGCGCAGGTGGTGCTGAATCTGATCGTGAACGCGGCACACGCCATCGCCGAGCAGCGGGAGGCGGGCGGCCCGTTGGGACGCATCGACGTGCGCTCGTGCTATCTGGCCGACCGGCACCGGGTCGAGATCCGCGTCGCCGACGACGGGCCTGGGGTGCCGGAGTCGCTGCGCAACCGCATTTTCGATCCGTTCTTCACGACGAAGCCGGTCGGCAAAGGTACCGGTCAGGGGCTCGCGATCGCCCGATCGGTCATCCACGACAAGCACAAGGGCACGCTGACGCTGGACGAGTCCGTGACGCGCGGCGCGACCTTCGTCGTCTCGATCCCGGCGTGAGGTTGCCCGCATGAAACAGGTGTTGTTCGTCGACGACGAGCCGATGATCCTCGAGGGCCTGAAGCGTCTGCTGCGGCCGGTGCGCGACCGCTGGGAGATGCACTTCGAGTCCGATGCCGCGCGGGCGCTCACGCGTATCGAGCAGCACCGCTACGACGTCGTGGTCTCCGACATGCGCATGCCGAACTTCACCGGCGTCGACGTGCTGCGCCACGCCAAGGAGCACTGCCCGGAGGCGGTACGCATCGGCCTGTCCGGCCACGCCGACGCACAGCTCGCGCTCGAAGCCGCGCGGGTCACACACCAGTTCCTGGCGAAGCCCTGCGACGCCGCCCAGCTCATCGGTGCCGTCGACCGCATCGTGCGCCTGCAGAACCGGCTGAACAACGAAGATCTGCGGCGTCAGGTCGCCGGACTGTCCAGCCTGCCGAGCCTGCCGTCACTGTATCTGCGCATAACCCGGGAAGCGGCGGCACCGAGCGGCTCGCTGGAGTCCGTGGGGGACATCATCGGCCAGGATCTCGCGATGACCGCCAAGGTCCTGCAGCTCGTCAACTCCGCCTACTTCGGCCTGCGCACCCACGTCGCCTCGGCCCGGCAGGCGGCGACGATTCTCGGGCTCGACGCCATCCGCGCCATCGTGCTGACGGTGGAGCTGTTCGAAAGCTTCGATGCCGACGCCGAAGCGGATGACCTCGAACGGCTCCGGCTGCACAGCGTTGCGACCGGAGCCATCGCGCGACGCATTGCCGAGCACCTCGGGCTCGACCGACGCACGGCGGATCAGGCGCTGCTCGGCGGGATGCTGCACGACGTGGGCAAGCTGATCGAGATCAGCCGCATCCAGCGCGCCTATCGGCTCGTGCAGGGGCTCGTGCAGAAGGCGGGTGTTCCCGAGACCGAAGCCGAACAGCAGCTCCTCGGCTGCACCCACGCCGAGCTCGGTGCGTACCTGCTGACGTTGTGGGGCTTTCCGACACCGGTGGTGGAGGCGGTCCTCCACCATCATCGGCCCGGCGAGTCTCCCGATCGTGAAGCGTCCGCGCTCACCGCCGTGCACATCGCCAACGCGCTCGATGCGCACGCAACCGGCCGAGCCGCGCCGGACCTCGACGAGCGCTATCTGCGCCGCCTCGGGCTGCCGGTGCAGATCGAGGCCTGGCGCGCTGCGCTCGACACCGAACCCAAGAAGGACCTAGCCGAGACGGATCATGGATAGCGTGCTGCTGGTCGACGACGAAGAGAACGTGCTGAGCGGCTACCGCCGGTCGCTGCGCGGCAAATTTCAGGTGGATACCGCTCGGTCCGGCGCCGAGGCGCTCGCGCTGATCGACCGCCGCGGGCCGTACCCGGTCATCGTATCGGACATGCGCATGCCCGAGATGAACGGCGTGGAGCTGTTGTCCCAGGTCAAGCGCACCCATCCGGAGATGGTTCGGGTGCTGCTGACCGGCGACTCCGATCAGCAGACCGCGGTGCAGGCGATCAACCGCGGCGACGTGTTCCGCTTCCTGAACAAGCCCTGCCCGCCGGAGGTGCTCGGGGCGACGCTCGCCACGGCGCTCGAGCACCATCGCCTGCTCAAGGTGGAGAAGGACCTGCTGGCGAACACGCTGAAGGGCGCCGTGGAGCTGCTCGTCGAATTGCTGTCGCTGGTGCGTCCGGAAGTGCTCGGCCAGACCATGCGTCTGCGCGAGCGGCTGCGAGCGCTCGACGTGACCGAGCTGGCCGGGGTCGAGCCCTGGACGCTGGAGACCGCGGTTCTGCTCTCGCAGCTCGGCTACACGACGCTGTCCGACCGCCTGGTATCGCGCATCCAGACGGGGCAGGCCACCGGCGTCGACGAGCGCGTGCAGTTGCAGCGCGCCGTGGACGTCGCCGCCAACCTGATCGCACACATCCCCCGCCTCGATCGGGTCGCGGAGATCATCCGCTACCAGGAAAAGCATTACGACGGCGGCGGTACCCCTCGGGACGACGTGCGCGGCGAGCAGATTCCGGCCGGCGCCCGGGTGCTGAAGGCGATGCTCGACTTCGACCGGCTGCTGACTCAGGGCCGTTCGCCGCAGGAAGCGCTGACCCTGATGAAGCGCCGGAGCGACTGCTACGACCCGGCGGTTCTCGAGGCCATCGCCCGGCAGGTGCAGGGCACCTCCAACGCCATCGAGCGACTGGTGCCGATCCACGCGTTGACCGGCAACATGGTGATCGTCGACGACATCGTCACGCAGAGCGGCGTGCTGCTCGTCCCCAAAGGCATGCGCGCGAGTGAATCGGTGCAGGCGCACCTGCGGCGCTTCGTCGACTCCGGCCAGATCGGCGAGTTCGTGAAGGTCCACGGGGCGGATTGATGCCGGGCTCTGCACCGAACCCGGCCGCCGATCCGCTGCCGGATGCGCCGATCCTGGTCGTCGACGATGTCGACGACAACTGTCAGGTGGTGCGCCGCCGGCTGGAGCTGCGCGGCTACCGGGTGATCGCGGCGAACAGCGGTCCGGACGCGCTCGAGATGCTCTCCCGGCAGCCCGTGTCCGTGATCCTGCTCGACGTGATGATGCCGTCCATGAGCGGCTACGAGGTGCTCGAAGCGCTCCAGCAGCGGTTCGGCGATCGCACTCCGCCGGTGATCATGCTGACAGCCCGCGACACGCCGAACGAGATCGCCCGGGCGATGGAGCTCGGCGCGTCCGATTACGTCACGAAGCCGTTCGACTTCCGCGTGCTGGAGGCACGTATCCGCACCCAGCTTCGCCGCGCCCGCAACGCCGGCGCCTGGCGCACGCGGGCATCAGAGCTCGAGGCGCACCTGCAGAACCTCCATCACCGTCAGCGCCGCGATTCGCTCACGGGCCTGATGAACCTGCGCGAGTTCGAGGGCGTGCTGTCACGCCATCTGGTCCGCGCCCGTGCTCAAGGGGAAAGCCACGTGCTGTGCGTCTGCACCGTCGAGGAGATGCAGGCGATCAATCACACCTACGGCCCGGCCACGGGCGATGCGCTGCTCAGGACGGTGGCGCGCCTGCTGCAGGAAGAGGCGGAGGAGGGCGATGTCGTGGCGCGCCTGCGCGGCGACAAGTTCGCGCTCTTGCTCGCGAACCACGACCTCGGCCGCGCCGCACGGCGGGCGGAGCGGCTGGTTGAGCGGCTCGGTTCCCACACGGTGCTCGCGGCAGACGACACGTTGAGCGTCTCGGTCAGTCTCGGGCTCGCCGCGGTGACCCGGGAGCAGCACAGCGTGCTGTCGCTGATCCACGGGGCGGAGCACGCGTGCCGCCTCGCGCGCAGCGAGGGCAGCAACCAGATCCGCGTCTTCCGCTCCCACGATGCGCTGCTCGACGACGTGCGAGCCAACACGCGCTGGGCGATGAAGCTCCGGCAGGCGTTGCGCGAGGATCAGCTCGTGCTCTACGCGCAGCCGATCGTGTCCTGTCGCGACAGCGGCGGGCCGCCGCGCCGCTTCGAAATCCTGGTGCGGATGCTCGACGAAGGTCGGGTGGTGCCGCCCGGGCTGTTCCTCGGTGCCGTGGAAAGGCACGGGCTCGCGATGCAGCTCGACCGCTGGGTCGTGCAACACACCATCGACTATCTGGCCTCGCTCCCGCAACGCCTGCGGGATCGGACGGAACGGATCTGCATCAATCTCTCCGGCCATTCGGTCGGCAGCGCATCGTTCCGCCAGTTCGTCATCGACTGTCTGCGCCAGAGCGGGCTGCCGCCGTCGCTGTTCTGTCTCGAGATCACCGAGACGGCCGCCGTGGTGAAGCTCGATCAGGCGGTCGCCTTCATGCGGGCGCTGCAGCCGCTCGGCGTCACCTTCGCGCTCGACGATTTCGGTTCCGGGGTGAGCTCGTTCGGCTACCTGCGCTCGCTGCCGGTGAATTGCCTCAAGGTGGATGGTCAGTTCGTTCGTCACATCCGGGGCTCGGCGCTCGATCGCGGGATCGTCGCGGCCATCAACCAGATCGCCCACATCATGGGTATGGAGACGGTTGCCGAGTTCGTCGAGGACGAGCAGGCCGTTGCCGCGCTCGCCGACATCGGCGTCGACTATCTGCAGGGCTACCACATCGGCCGTCCCGTGCCGCTGACGACCTTCTTCAGCGGCAACTCATGAAGCTGACCTTCCGGGCGACCGCGGTCGCCGGTGCCGGCTCGCTCGCCGGCGGTATGCTCGCGCCGCTCGCCCTCGCGGCACACGGACCGTGGCTCGCCGCGTTCACGGTGCTGCTGACAGCCTGCGCGGTCACGGCGCTGTCGCGACGAGTGCTCCGTCCCGTCGGACAGCTCACCGCCGCAGACGGCCTGCCGGAGCTTCGGCAGCGCCCTGACGAAATCGGCGCGCTGGCCCGCTCGATGGCCGACATCCAGCATCGTCTCGAGCACCGCAACGCCGCGCTGACCCGCGCCTACCTCACCGTGATGGAGTCCGAGCGGCGCCTCGCCGACCTGATCGACCAGCTCAGCGAAGGGTTCCTCGTGCTGGCGGACGGCGTCATTCAGCGGGTGAACCCGGCCGCGGCACGCCTGTTCGGCCACGACGCCAGCGCACTCGTCGGACAGGGTGTCGACGTGCTCGGCTGGCAGATGAGCGACCTGCGGGGGCGCGCACGGCAGACGCCGCTGCAGGCGCGCACTGCCGGCGGTGAGCTGCTGCCCGTCGAAGTGAGTGTGACCCGGATCGAGCAGAATGGCCGCACCGTGTACAGCTTGCTGGTGCGGGACCTGTCGGCGCGGCTGCGCATGGAGCAGGAGGTGCGACGCAGCCGCGAGTTGCTGCGGCGCATGATCGAAGTGATGCCGGTGGCCATCTTCCTGAAGGACGCCGACAGGCTCAGGTTCACCGTGGTGAACCAGGCCATGGAACGGCTCTGCGGCGTGCCCGAGAACGAGTTGATCGGCAGCACGTTGCAGGATCATCCCGGCCTCGGCGCCGAGCTGATCGGCCGCGTCGACGCGATGGAACGCCGAGTCGCCGCCGGCGACGTGCCCGGACAGACCCTGCAGTACGTGCTTCCCGGGCGCCGCGGCCGGCGCACCGTGCGCGCCACCACGGTCGGCCTGCGTGCGGACTCCGGACGGGTCACGCATCTGGTCGGCGTGGTGGAGGATCTCAGCGAAGAGATCGCGGTCCAGCTCGAGCTCGAGCGGCAGAAGCAGCTTGCCGAGGCCGCGAACCGGGCGAAGGGCGAGTTTCTCGCGAACATGAGCCACGAGCTGCGCACGCCGCTGAACGCGATCATCGGCTACGGCGAGATGCTCGACGAGATCGCGCGGGAAGAGAACCGTCCGCAGGAGTCGCAGGACCTGCGGCGCATCCTCGGCGCCGCGCGGCACCTGCTGACGCTGATCAACGCGGTCCTCGACCTCGCGAAGAGCGAGAGCGGCCGGATGCGTCTCTCTCCGGCGCCGCTCGACGTCGAGCGCCTGGTCGCCGACGTGACCGCCGTGGTCGAGCCGCAGCTGCGCGCCAACGGCAACCGCTTCGCCGCGACAGGGCGACAGACGGGCCGCTACGTCTCGGACGAGACGATGCTGCGCTCGATCCTGATCAACCTGCTCGACAACGCCGCGAAGTTCACGCGCGACGGCGACGTCCGCCTGTGCTACGACGTCGGCCCGTGCGGCGCGGTTTTCCGCGTCGAGGACACCGGTGTCGGTATCGCGCCGGAATGCCAGACGCTGATCTTTCAGCCGTTCGTCCAGGCGGACACCTCCACAGCCCGGGAGTTCGGCGGCGCCGGGCTGGGCCTCACGCTGTGTCGACGCTACTGCGATTGGCTCGGCGGTGACCTCCGGCTCGAAAGCGAGCCGGGCCGGGGATCGACGTTCACGGTGAAGCTCCCGCCGCTCGGCGAGCAGTTTGGCGGGATGCCCGAACCCTCAGACGCTACAATTCCGGTTTCCGAAGGACACGACGGCACCCGATGAGATCGCTCAACCGCCCCCGACTCGGAGCCTTGCTCCGGCGGGCGCCCTGGCTGCTGCTGATCCTCGCGCCGTCGGCTGCGGCCCAGAGCGACTACGACGTCGAATGGCACGCGCACTTCCGGCCGGAGCACGGCGACGTCGCGGTTCGCCTGGTCGTGGAGCAGGACGGCGGTCGGCTGACCCGGCTCGACTTCGATGCGCCCGAACCGCGCTACGGCGAATTCACCGGTGACGGCGACATCGAGCGAACCGGCGACCGACTGGTCTGGGTCGTCCCGAGCGAAGGCGGCGAGCTGCGCTACCGCGTCCGGGTCGATCATCGGCGCGACGACGCCTGGGATGCGCGCCTCACCGACGACTGGGCCGTCGTGCGCCTCGACGACCTGTTTCCGCCGGTGCGGGCACGCAGTCGAAGGAGCGCGCACGCACGGGCGCGCCTGTACCTCGACGGCCCCGACGGCTGGAGCTTCGAGACGCCGTACGGACCGGTGCACGAGGAAGGCGTGGCGGTGGAGACGGCCGGCCGGCGCTTCGACCGGCCGCTCGGCTGGATGGCCGCGGGAGAGCTCGGCATCCGCCGGGCCCGGATCGCCGGGCGGCGCATCGCGATCGCCGGTCCGCGCGAGCAGGGCTTCCGGCGGATGGACATGCTCACGTTCCTGAGCTGGACGGTGCCCGAGCTGGTCGAGGTGGCGCCGTCGCTGCCCGAGCGGGTGCTGATCGTCGGCGGCAGCCGGGAGATGTGGCGCGGCGGGCTGTCCGGTCCCGGCTCGCTGTACGTGCATCCCGACCGTCCGCTGGTGAGCGGCAACGGCACCAGCACGCTGCTGCACGAGTTGCTGCACGTCGCGATGGCGGAGCCGCCGGAGCCCGGCGCCGACTGGATCGTCGAGGGGCTCGCCGAGTACTACAGCCTCGCCATCCTGCTGCGCAGCGGCGGCATCGACGGCCGACGCTTCGAGCGCTCGCTGGCATCGCTCGAAGCATGGGCCCGGGAGCAGGACGGCCGGCTGACGGACCCGTCCAGCGGCGCGGACACGGCCCGGGCGGTGCTGCTGTTTCGTGACCTGGACCTCGAGCTCCGCCGCGAAGGCCGCCGGCTCGACGAGGTGAGCGCCGAGCTGCTCGGCGGCGCGGTCAGCGTCGAGCGCCTGACCGAGCTGGTGGAACGTGCGCTCGGCGAACCCTCCGCGGTGCTGACACGCGCGCTGCGCACACTCGATCGCGAGGACTGACAAATCGACGAACGCTTCAGCGCCTCAGCATTTTTTCCAGGAGCGGGTATGAAGCGATGCCGGCCGTTCGCCGTCGGCTTCGAGTGACAAGTCGACGGAACCCGTATAATGAGGGGCGTTCCCCTTTCAGAGCGAACGTCATGGCACAAGGCCGGGTGGAGAATTCGTCCCCGAGTCCGAGGGTTGCGCACAAACGTGCCCGTCGGCTCGCGGAGCTCGAGGTCGTGGCGACCCGCCTCTTCAACCGGCGCGGCTTTCTCGCCACCACGATGGAGGAAGTCGCCGAAGCGACGGGCGTGAACCCGGCGACGCTGTACCACTACGTGCAGAGCAAGGAGGAGCTCGCCTACCGCGTGTACCTGCGCAGCACCCAAGCGCGGCGCGCTCAGCTCGAAGCGGCACGCGCCGCGCCGGTCGACGGGCTCTCGCAGATCCGCCTGTTCCTGCAGGCTCTGGTGGAAACCGAGCATCGTCCGGCGCTGCTCTCCGAGGTCGGCGCGCTGCGCCCGGAATGGGCCGATCGGATCCGCCAGCTCCAGCGCAACAACATCCGGATGATGCAGTCGATGGTCGCCCGGGGCGTACGCGACGGCTCCATCGCACAGACCGATCCGGCGCTCACCGGAATCGGCGTGCTCAGCGTGATCGAGTGGATCACGTTCTGGTATTCGTCACGGCTGCCGTACTCGCGCGAGCAGGTGATCTCGCTGTTCGATGACGTGATCGTGAACGGGATGACGCCGGCGGACGCGCGGCCGTTCCACGTACCGGCGATCACGCCGGCGTTTCCGCCCCAGCCCGCGCCGAATCCATTCGACCGTCAGGCCATGGCGCAGGCGAAGCTCGAGCAGTTCCTCAGGGTCGCGATGGAGTCGTTCAACCGGGTGGGCGTGTACGCGACCTCGATCGAGCAATGCGCGCGCGAGCTCAACCTGACCAAGGGCGCGTTCTACTACTACTTCCGCAACAAGGAAGAGCTGCTGTATCTGTGTTACAAGCGCGCCATCCGCTTCAACTGGCAGGCGGCCGCGCACCTGACGCCGCGCGATCCGGTCGAACGGGAAATCCTCTGGCGGCGTTCGCTGTTCGAACGCCACGTGAGCCCGCACGGGCCGTTTCCCACCTACCACCACGTGACCTTCCTGGAGCCGGCGCACCGGGAGGAGATCATGACGGAGCTGATGCGTCAGCAGGAGACGGACGTCAACATCGTTCGCGACGCGATGCAGGCGGGCTACTACCGGACGATGGATCCGTACCTGGCCGAGAAGGTGCGCGCCGGGCTCACCAACTGGTTTCCGAGCTGGTACTCACCGAGCGGGCGGGCGACCCCGTCGGAGGTCGCCGACAACCACTCGCGCCTGTTCCTGTACGGCCTGAAGCCGCGCGGCTGAGACCGAAGCCCGCGCGCTCACATGCAGAGCGGCTCGATGCGCCAGATCGACGCGGGCGGCACGTTGCGCCAGATGCGCGCCGTGCGAACCGCCCGGGCGCCGACCCGGGCGAGGGTTCGGCTCGGCACCGGGCAGTGCACGCCGTAGGTGAACTGCACCATCACACCCTGGCCGTTCAGCGCGCGGCTCACGGCCCGCATCACCCGCGCCCGGCGGAGCGGCGCCATCGACAGCAACGGCAGGCTCGACACCACCGCGCGCACCGGTCCCTCGACGCCGGCATCGGCGAGGAGCTGGGGCAACCGGCACGCGTCGCCGCAGATCACCCGGCACTCGGGAAATCGGGCGCGAAGGCACGCCGCGAGCCGCGGGTCACGCTCCACCACCACGAGCCGATCGGGTTCGATGCCGGACTTCAGCAACCCCGTGGTGATGCTGCCGGTACCGCCGCCCAGCTCGACGACCCAGCCGTCGCCGGCCGGCACTTCCCGCGCCATCGCGAAGGCCAGGTGAGCGCCGCTCGGCACCAGCGCGCCGACCTGCCGCGGCGAGCGCAGCCACGCGGCGGCCCAGAGACGTCCCCCGACCGGGCGCCGCTCGCTCCGGCGGTGGCGCCGTCCCTTGCCAACGCGCTGCGGAATCGGCGTCACACGCGGCGCAGCACCAGACTGCCGATGGAATAGCCGGCCCCGAACGAGCAGATCACGCCGTGTTCGCCCGGCTCGAGGTCTTCGTGGTGGAGGCAGAACGCGATGATCGAGCCTGCCGACGCGGTGTTCGCGAATTCGTCCAGCACGATCGGCGCTTCGGCCGGGCTCGCGTCGCGGCCGAGCAGCCGCCGGACGATGAGCTGATTCATGTTCAGGTTCGCCTGGTGCAGCCACCAGCGGCGAACGTCGGCCACCCGGAGCCCGAGCTCGGCGACCTGACGCTCGAGGTGTTCCGCCGCGATCGGACACACCTCCTTGAACACCTTGCGTCCGTTCTGGTGGAACAGGTTGGCCGCGCCGAACGGATCCACGTCCTGAACGTGGGCCAGATAGCCGAAGTTCGAGCGGATGTTGTTGGAGTACAGCGTCCGGGCCCGGGTGCCGAGCACTTCGAAGGCCCGCGGCGCCGCGGCCCCGTCGGCCCGCTCGACCAGCATGGCGGTGCCGACGTCGCCGAAGATGAAGTGACTGTCCCGGTCGCAGTAGTTGACCTGGGGCGAGGTCAGCTCCGGGTTCACCACCAGCACCGCGCGCGCCGAGCCGGCCTTGATCGCGTCCACCGCGCGCTGCAGCGCGAACGTCGCGGCCGAGCACGCCACCAGCATGTCGAAGCCGACGCCGTCGATACCGAGTGCGTGCTGCACCTCGATCGCGATCGCCGGGTACGAGCGCTCGGTGTACGCGCACGAGACGATCACCATGTCGACGCCGCGGGCGCTGCCGTCGGCGTTCAGCCGCCCGGCCGCCTCGAGCGCCGGACGCGCCGCGTTCAGCGCGATCTCGGCCTGGTGCGACAGCGCGTCCTCCGGCCGCGGCGGGATGCGCGGGCGCATGCGGTCGATGTCGAGGATCCCGTCCTTCACGTAGGCGTAGCGGCGCTTGATGCCGGACGCCTTCTCGATGAATTCGGCGCTGGAGTACGGCTTCTCTTCGAGCTCGCCCGCCGCGATCGCGTCGCGGTGCTCGGCGTTCCAGCGCTCGGCCCAGGCGTTGTAGCTGGCGACCAGCTCGTCGTTGGTGATGGTGTGCGCCGGCCGCCAGAGGCCTGCACCGCTGATGACGACGTCGTGACTCATGGGCGCTTCAGGGGATGGGGCGGTAGCCGTCGGCTACGCCCTTGGTGAACACGCCGACCGCGTCGTGCGCGTGCAGGCTCTCGTGGTGCTCGAGGCGTACCCAGAAGTCGACGAGCCGCGAGTCGAGCGCCAGCGCCTCCTTCAGCTTGCGGCCGGCGTCCTCGATGAACATCAGGTTCTGGCCGTTCAGCCGCGCGAACTCCTGCTCGTCCTCGCGTTTCACCGCGGTCTGCACCGGTGTCTTCAGCGCGGCTTCCACCTCGTCGATCAGGTCGGTGATCGGGAACGTCTCGAGACCGTCCGCCAGACGCACCAGCACTCGCGCGGTGCTGCGCTGGCTGTGCGGCGTCGCGACGATGCCCTGCTCGGTTCCGAGCCACGCCTTCACCGCGGCCGCGTCGACCTTGCCGTCGCTGCCGAAGTCCTGCTCGAACTGCTGCTGGATGAGCTGCCGGGCGAGCGCCGCGGAGCACGGGCAGGTGGACGAGTACTGCACCGCGACCGCGAGCTCGAGCGCCACCTCGCCCTTCGCGAGCGTACCGCGCACCGTGACCGGATAGGCGTTCCAGCCCGAGTTGTCGGTCACCAGGGCCTTGCGGCGCAGGTAGTAGTCGAAGTCGAACTGCACGAACGCCTGGGTGCTGAGATCGCGGTGCGATTCCAGCAGGCTCGCCAGCATCAGCTTCAGTCCGGCGGCCGACAGCGGCCGGGTCTCGGAATGCTCGTCCAGGATCAGGTACAGCCGCGACATGTGGATGCCCTTGGCCATCTCGTCGGCCAGGTCCACGTAGATCTGCACACGGCTCTGCACCGACCGCACCTGGCTGCCGTCGCGGATCGTGAGCGGCTGGTTGATGCCGCTCATGCCGACCCAGTCGAGCGTCTCCAGCGGGCTCTTCAGCCCGTGGCGCGCCACGTCCGGCAGATCGCTGACCGAGATGATCTCGGGCCTGTTCATTCGCTCGGGGGTTCCACTCGGGTCAAGACTGACCAGCCATTCTACCTACCCCCGCTTGCCCGGCGCCATCCCGTTTCTGGGCCGGCTTTGTGCGCTGAAGCATGGTTGCTCTTGGGTCGTTGGGGGCCGGCCGCCGATAATTGCTTTGCGGAGCGCAGGCCCCCATTGTGATAGCGACCCCCAGCGTAGCTGGGCGCCTAAAAGCTCCGCAAAGTAATTATCCGCGGCCGTCCCTCTACGCCCTTCGAGCAGCCCGCTTCGTCGTTCTCGCCGGAAGAAACGGGATGCCGCCTCGTCGAGCGGTTGTGGCACAACCAACCGGCAGACCATGGCGGGATGCCGTGCCACCCCGCCGGGGGAGCCGGCAGCTCAGCGTCGCGGAGCGCGCTTCCCCCAACGACCGACGCTCTTCCGGCGGTGGTCAGAACGAGGCGGGTGGGGGCTGGACGCCTGCCGGGGTGAAGGCTTCGGCGCGTTAAGGCCCCCAGCTACGAAACGCCGATGCGACGACGCGGACGCCCGCTGCGCCGAAGCCTTCACCCCGGCGGGCGTCCAGCCGCAACCAACCTGGAATGAACAACCGCCGAAAGAGAGCTCAGTCCTTGAGGGAAGCGCGCTCTGCGTCGGTGAGCTGCCGAGCCTCCTCCTCGAGCATGATGGGGATGCCGTCGCGGATCGGGTAAGCCAGCCCGCTCGCCCGGCACCACAGCTCGTCCAGATCCTTGCGGTACACGAGCGGCGCTTTGCTCACCGGACACACCAGGATTTCGAGCAGCTTCGAGTCGATGGGCATGGCGACGTCCTCAGGGCGCGAACGGGTCCTTCAGCACGATCGTCTCATAGCGGTCGGGGCCGGTGGAGATGATGTCGATGCTCACCCCGACGGTCTCCTCGATCCGACGCAGGTACGCCTTCGCCTCGGCGGGCAGGTCGTCGTAGCGGCGGATGCCGAGGGTCGAGGTCTTCCAGCCCGGCAGCTCCTCGTAGACAGGCTTGATGTCCGCGTAGTACTCGCTCGAGAAGCGGGCCATGCCTTTGGCGCCGGCCGGGGTCTCGTAGTCGACGCAGATGCGGATCGTCTCGAGGCCGTCGAGCACGTCGAGCTTGGTGATGCACAGCCCCGAGACGGAGTTGATCTGCACCGCCTGACGCAGCGCCACCGCGTCGAACCAGCCGCAGCGGCGGGCCCGCCCGGTCGTCGAGCCGAACTCGTGGCCGCGCTCGGCGAGCCGCCGGCCGACGTCGTCGAACAGCTCCGTCGGGAACGGCCCGAACCCGACCCGGGTGGAATAGGCCTTGGTGATCCCGAGCACGTAGTCGAGGTAGCGCGGCCCGAAGCCGCTGCCGACCGCGGTGCCGCCGGCGGTGGTGTTCGACGAGGTCACGAACGGGTAGGTGCCGAGATCGACGTCGAGCAGTGCTCCCTGCGCGCCCTCGAACAGCAGGTTCTCGCCGGCTTCACGCAGCTCGTGCAGCAGCGGCACGATGTCGGCGACCATCGGTTCGATCTGCTCCGCCACCTTCTGGCACTGATCGAGCGTCTGCTGGAAGTCCACCGGCTCGGTCTTGTAGTACTGGGTGAGGATGAAGTTGTGGTAGTCCATCACCTCGGCGAGCTTGGCGGCGAACCCCTGCCAGTAGAACAGGTCGCCGAGGCGCACGCCGCGGCGAGCGGCCTTGTCTTCGTACGCGGGGCCGATGCCGCGGCCCGTGGTGCCGATCTTCTGCTCGCCGCGCGCCTCTTCGCGGGCGAGATCGAGCTTCACGTGGTATGGCAGGATCAGCGGGCAGGCGGGGCTGATCTTCAGCCGCTCGCGCACCGGCACGCCGCGCGCCTCGAGGCCGGCAACTTCCGCCATCAGCGACATCGGCTCGAGCACCACGCCGTTGCCGATGAAACAGCGCACGTCCGGACGCAGGATGCCGGACGGAATCAGGTGCAGCACGGTCTTCACGCCGTCGATCACCAGCGTGTGGCCGGCGTTGTGGCCGCCCTGGAAGCGCACGACGGCCGCCACCTGCTCGGTCAACAGGTCGACGACCTTGCCCTTGCCTTCGTCACCCCACTGGGTGCCGATCACTACGACGTTCCGACCCATGAACCCTGGTCCTCGGTCACTTGCGCGGCTGCACGGTCCACGAGCCGCCCGACTCGACGAGCACTCGATCACAACGCACGGGTGGCTGCTCGTCTTCCGCCACGGCGCACACGACGATCTCGCCGGCTTCGCGCAGGCGCCGGAGCTCCTCCATCAGCGCCGGCGGACGGGCCGCCACACCGTCGTGCAGCGGCACCCAGATCGCGCGCTGGTCGTCCGGCTCCGGCGCCAGCAGTTGTTTCAGGCTCACGTCGAAGCCGGTCGCCGGCCGCGCGCGACCGAACGCGCGGCCGATGCCATCGTAACGCCCGCCCCGGGCGAGCGCGCTGCCGCGATCGGCCTGGTAGGCGGAAAACACCGGCCCGTTGTGATAACCGTAGCCCGCGAGCTCCGCCACGTCGAAGCGCAGCACGACGCCCGGGCAACGCGCGAGCACGAGATCGGCGAGCCGCTCGAGTGCGTCGATCGCCTCGGCCACCGCCGGCGGCGCCGCGGCGAGCGCCTCACGGGCCTCGTTCAACACCTCGCGCCGTCCCATCAGCGTCGGCAGGCGCACCGCCATCTCCGCACCGGGGCGGCTGCCGAGGAGCTCCGCGATGTCCGTCTCCGACTTGTTCTGCACGGCGGTGAACAGCGCCGCGCGCTCGTCGTCATCGAGCGCGAGCGCCTCGGCGAGCCCGTGATAGATGCCCATGTGCCCGAGCACCAGCACCGGCGCCGCGACGCCGTTCGCGCGCAACACCTCGAGCAGGAGCGCAATCACCTCCGCGTCGGCGGCCAGCGTCCCGGCGCCGAAGATCTCCGCGCCGGCCTTCAGCGGAACCCGGGTGTCGAGCGGCGCCGGCGGATTCGCATGCACCACGGTGCCGGCGTAGCAGAGCCGCTGCACGCCGTCGGCCGGAAGGCTGTGCGCGTCGATGCGCGCCGCCTGCGAGGTCATGTCGGCGCGCACGCCGAGCAGGCGCCCCGTACGCTGATCCACGACCTTGAGCGTCTGCAGGTCCATGTCGGTGCCCGTTCCGACCAGCAGCGCATCGAGGTATTCGATCACAGGCGGATCCACGTACTCGAAGCCCCAGGCGCGGAACACGTCGAGCACCCGGCGCCGGATGCGTTCGAGCTGCCAGGCGGCCGGCGGCAGCAGCTCGTCGACGCCTTCGGGAAGTTTCCAGTGCCGCACGACTCGAGCGCCTCGCGCAGCCGGCGCTCAGCGGGTCCGTTCCGGGACTCGGCCCAGATACCTGAAGAACTCGCTGTTCAGGTCGAGCACCAGCAGATCGCCTTTGTCCTTGAACACGTTGGTGTACGCGTTGATCGTGCGATAGAACTGGAAGAACTCCGGATCCTTGTTGAACGCCTCCGCGTAGATGGCCGCTGCACGCGCGTCGCCTTCACCGCGGATGCGCTGCGCCTGACCGTAGGCCTGCGCCTCGATCACCACCGTCTGGCGCTCCGCGTCGGCCCGGATGCCGAGCGCGAGCTCTTCGCCGGTGGCCCGGTACTGACGGGCTTCGATCTGACGCTCGGAGTTCATCCGCTCGTAGACTGCGGAAGAAACCTCGGTGGGCAGATCGATGCGCTTGACCCGCACGTCGATCACTTCGATTCCCGCCACCTCCTGCATGACCTTGTCGAGCCGATCGGTGAGACTCTGCATCAGCAGATCCCGCTCGCCCGACACCACCTCGTGCATGTCGCGGCGGCTGATCTCGTTGCGCAGGCCCTCGTTGATCCGCTCCTGCAGGATGCGCTGACCCACGGTCTCGTCGAAACGCGTGGCTTCGTAGTAGCGGAGCACGTCGCGGATCCGCCACTTCGCGAACGAATCGACGATCAGCGGTTTCTTCTCGAGCGTGAAGTAGGTCTCCTGCGCCGTGTCGAGGGTGAGCACGCGGCCGTCCGCCTTGTACACGTCCTCGGCGATCGGCACCTTGAAGTGCAGGCCCGGCGGCACGTCGGCCTCACTCACCGCACCGAACCACAGCAGGATGGCCCGCTCGGTCTGGTGGACCGTGTAGACGCTGTCCATCCCGATCAGCACGACGACGACGGCGATGACGATGACGATCAGATTGCGCAGGTTCATGCGGTCCTCGACTTCGCTCAGCGGGCGTCGCGACGGACGCGGCCGCTGGCGATGCGGTCGTTGAGCTCCCGAACGATGGCATCGGCGATGTTGCGGACTTCGCCCTGGCTGACGCCGGCCGTGCCGCTCGCCGCCGTCTGCTGCGTGAGGCGGTCGAGGGGGAGATACATGATGTTGTTGCCGCCTTCCACGGCGACCATGATCTTCGCCGAGTTGGCGAGGACCGTCTCCATCGCATCGATGTACAGACGGTCGCGAGTGACCTCGGGGGCCCGGACGAACTCCTCGTAGAGCTGACTGAAGCGGGCGGCTTCACCCTCGGCCCGAGCGATCACCCGGTCGCGATAGGCGTTGGCCTGCTCGATGATCTGCTGCGCTTCACCGCGGGCCTGCGGAATGATGCTTTCGGCGTAGGCGTTCGCTTCGTTGATGTAGCGCTGCTCGTCCTCTTTGGCCTTCTGCACGTCGTTGAACGCCTCCGCCACCTGGGCCGGCGGCGCGCTGCGGTCGATGTTGACCTCCACCACGCGGATGCCGGTGCCGTAGTCGTCGAGGTAGGACTGCAGCCGCTCCTGTACCTCGACGCCGATGGCCTCGCGGCCGGAGGTGATCACGTCGTCCATCACGCTGCTGCCGACCACGTGGCGCAGCGCGCTCTCGGTTGCCTGGGTGAGGCTGGTGCGCGGGGACCGCACGTTGACAAGGAACGCCACGGGATCGTCCACCACGTACTGCACCGTGAGCGCCACGTCGACGATGTTCTCGTCCTCGGTGAGCATCAGCGCCTGGTGGCTGTGCGAGTTCACGCCGGTGACGTTCACCTTCTCCACCACGTCGATGATGGGCGGATTCCAGTGAAGGCCCGGCATCACGAAATCGTCCTGCACCGCGCCGAAGCGGAACACCACGCCGCGTTCGCCCTGGTCGATCTGATAGAACCCGAAGAAGCCGTAAGCGATGAGTGCAATCACCAGGATCAGACCGAACAGGCGCGGGTTCATGCCGCTCGACCGGCCGCCGCCGGAGCTGCCGCCGAACAGCCCCGACAACTGTGCCTGCAGCTTCTTGAACGCTTCGTCCAGGTCGGGAGGGCCCTGATCACCCCGGTTACCCCAGGGATCCTTACCCCCGCCGGGCTCGTTCCAAGCCATCTAATCGCGCTCCATCGGCTGCTCTCTACCGGATCGTTCTGATCGATTGCCCGTGCGCGGGCAGACCGGAAATTCTAGGGTTGCCCCTGCGGGGGCGCAACAAAGCGGCCGTGGTGGTGCGCGCCGTCGAGCCGCGCCAGCACGTCCGCATCGGCCTGCACGGTCAGCGCGAGACTGCCGTCCTCACGCGTCTGCTCGTCGAGCACCGCGCCCATCGAATAGAGCCACGCGCGGGTGCGGCCCTCATCCGGTCGCAGCAGCAGCTCGACCGGCGCGCTGACGCCGAGCCTTTCGCCGATCGCGGCGACGAGCGCCGGCAGACCTTCGCCGGTGCGCCCGCTCACCGCCACCGCCGAACCGTGCCCCGCGGGCACGCCGCCCGGCAGCGTATCCATTTTGTTGAACACCATGATGGTCGGCAGGTCGCGGGCGCCGATCTCGTCGAGCACCGCGTTCACCTGACGGATGCGCGCGTCCACGTCCTCGGCACCGGCATCGACCACGTGCAGCAGCAGGTCGGCGCTCGCCACTTCCTCGAGCGTCGCCTTGAACGCATCGACCAGCGAATGCGGCAGGTTGCTGATGAAGCCCACGGTGTCGGCCAGCACCACGTCGCCGACACCGGGCACCGGCAGGCGCCGCATCGTCGGGTCGAGGGTCGCGAACAGCTTGTCCTCGGCGGTCACCCCGGCGTGGGTCAGCGCGTTGAACAGCGTCGACTTGCCGGCGTTGGTGTAGCCCACCAGCGAGACCGTGCGGACGTGTCCGCGCTGCCGGCGGCGGCGCCCCTGGCCACGCCGCGTCGCCACGGCCTCGAGCTTCTTCTGCAGCGCCTTGATGCGCTCGGCGATCATCCGCTGGTCGAGCTCGAGCTGGGTCTCACCGGCACCGCCGCGCAGACCGATGCCGCCCTTCTGCCGGTCGAGGTGGGTCCAGCCCCGCACCAGCCGGGTCTGAGCGTGGTTGAGCTGCGCGAGCTCCACCTGAAGCTGGCCTTCGTAGGTGCGCGCGCGGTCGGCGAAGATGTGCAGGATCAGCTCGGTGCGGGTCATCACCCGGCAGCGCAGCCGCTGCTCGAGGTTGCGCTGCTGGCGGGGCGACAGCTCGTGATTCGCGAGCAGCAGATCCGCCTCCCGCGCCGCGAGCTCGGTCTCGAGCTCGGCGAGCTTGCCTTCGCCGACGTACCAGCGCGGATCCGGCGCCGGGCGGTTCGCGGTCACCTGGCCGACCACGTCGATGCGGGCGGTGCGCGCGAGCTCCGCACACTCCGCCGCGCTGTTGTGCGTTGCGCCGGAATCGGCGCCCTTCAGATTCACCTGCAGCAGAACCGCCTTGCGGCCTGCCTCGGGACGTTCGAAAAACAACTTCTCTCCTCAGCGTCCTGCCCGAGACTCCCGATCATCGGATCCGGAGCCGAGGAGCACGACGACTGTCAACTGCTCTGAGCCTCGTCGGTCGCGGCATTCTGATGAGCTAACTTGACGTTTCGCGACGGGACTACGGTAGAAATGGCGTGCTTGTAGACCATCTGGCTGACGGAGTTGCGCAGCAGCACCACGAACTGATCGAACGACTCGATCTGACCCTGCAGCTTGATCCCGTTGACCAGATATATAGACACTGGAATCCGCTCTTTTCTCAATGTGTTGAGATAAGGGTCTTGTAGCGAGTGCCCTTTTGACATGACGCTCTCCTTTGCCCGTCGCGCGCGAATCGCGCGGGCACGCCGAACACGTACCGCTGCGCGAACGGGCGCCGGCTTATTGTTGTCGCGAAGCTAATATGCGGACACCCCAACTTTATTTCAAGCGAGACCGAGCGCGGCGACTCGGCGGGCCTGGTGCGCGGGGGGTGCCGGCGTCAGTCGGGTCAGATGCGGCCAGCGCCCGAGCCAGGTGAGTTGACGCTTCGCGAGCGAGCGCGTGGCCGCGGCGCCGCGCTCCGCCAGCGCGGCGCGATCGCCGTCGCCGTCCAGGTACTCCCAGACCTGGCGGTAGCCCACCGCGCGCATGCTCGGCAGCGCGAGCGACAGATCGCCGCGGGCCTTGAGCGCTGCGACTTCCTCGACCAGCCCCGCCTCGACCATCGCGCGGAAGCGCCGATCGATGGCTTCGTCCAGATCACGCCGCCGTTCGGGCACGAGCGCCACCTCGACCAGGTGCACGCCGAGCCGCTCCGTCGCCGGCCGGCCGGCGTGAGCGGACCACCAGCGTGAGATCGGCTCGCCGGTGACGCGATAGACTTCGAGGGCGCGTTGCACCCGGACGTGGTTGTTCGGATGCAGACCGGCTGCCGCGATCGGGTCGATACGCTCGAGATCCCGATACAGCGCCGGCCAACCGCGCCGGCTCGCCTCGGCGTCGAGCTCGGCGCGAACCTCCGGGTCCCCCGGCGGCAGCTCGGCGAGCCCCTCGCGGAACGCCTTCAGGTACAGCATCGTGCCGCCGACCAGCACCGGCAGCCGCCCGGCGTCGAGCGCATCGCGGACCGCGCGATCGGCCTCGGCAACGAAGTCCGCGGCCGAATAGGGTTCCGCCGGATCGCGTACGTCGACGAGGGCGTGCGGATGGCGCCGGCGCACGGCGACGGACGGCTTCGCGGTGCCGATGTCCATGCCGCGGTACACCATCGCGGAATCCATGCTGATCAGCGCGACCTGGTGTCGCTCGGCGAGCGCGAGCGCCACGTCGGTCTTGCCGGTCGCGGTGGGCCCGGTCAGCACGAGCACGCGATGTTCCGCAGCACCCGTCATGACGGTCATTGACCGCGCAGGAACAGCCCGTCGAGATCCGTCAGCGTCTGTACCAGATAGGTGGGACGGCCGTGGTTGCACTGGCCGGCGTTGTCGGTCCGTTCCATCTCGCGCAGCAGCGCGTTCATCTCGGCGAGGTCGAGGTTGCGGTGCGCGCGTACCGAGCCGTGACAGGCCATCGTCGCGAGCAGCCGCTCCTGGCTCGCGGCCAGCCGATCGCTGCCGCCGAGCGCCTGGCAATCCGCCAGCACGTCACGCACCAGCGCGCCGACGTCGCCGCCCGCGAGCAGCGCCGGCACCTCCCGCACCGTGACGTGGCCGGGGCCGCTGCGGTCGATCACGAGCCCCAGCGTCTCGAGCTCCTCCCGCAGCGCCTCCGCCAGGTCCGCTTCCGTTTCCGACACCGACAGCACCAGCGGAACCAGCAGGCGCTGCCTTGCCACCGCCTGTGCCGCGCTCTCGCGTTTCAGCCGCTCGTAGGTGATGCGCTCGTGGGCCGCGTGCATGTCCACGACCACCAGCCCGTCCGCGTTCTGCGCCAGGATGTAGATGCCGTGAAGCTGGCCGATCGCGTAGCCGAGCGGCGGCACGGCGGTGTCCGGCGCGCACTCGAGCGCGGCGTGGTGCTCCGCGATCGCCTGGGCGAAGCTGCCCGGACGCTGGTACTCGACCTCGTGCGCCCACGACAGCGAGGACTGGCGCGGCGCAGGACTGCCGGTCACCGGTACCGGCGCGGGCCGGGGGAGCACCGGCGGCGGCGCGCTGTGCGGACGCACTTCGCGCAGCGCCCGATTCAGCCGCCCGAACACGAAATCGTGCACCGCGCGCGCATCGCGGAAGCGCACCTCGTGCTTGGTGGGGTGCACGTTCACGTCGACCCGTTCCGGCGGCAGCTCCAGGTACAGCACGAACACCGGGTGGCGCCCGTGGAACAGCACGTCGCGGAACGCCTGACGCACCGCGTGCCCGACGAGCTTGTCGCGCACGACCCGGCCGTTCACGAAGAAGTACTGCTGGTCCGCCTGGCTGCGCGACAGCGTGGGCAGCCCCACCCAGCCGGACAGTCGCATGTCGTCCCGCACCTCGTCGACACGTACCGCGCGCTCGACGAATTCCTCGGACAGTATCCGTGCGAGCCGCTCCTCCGGGCGGTGCGCCGGGAGCTGCAGCGCGGCGCGGCCCGTCTGGGTCAGCTCGAACGCGACGTCGAAGTGTGCGAGCGCGAGGCGCCGGATCACCTGGTCGACCTGCGCCTGCTCGGTGCGCTCGGACTTCAGGAACTTGCGCCGGGCCGGCGTGTTGTAGAACAGCTCGGTGACCTCGACGGTGGTGCCGGGCGGATGCGCAGCCGGCGCGAGCGACTGCTCCACGCCGCCGGCGGCCTCGATGCACCAGGCGAGCTCCACATCGGCGGCGCGGGAGGTGAGCTTCACCCGCGCAACCGCGGCCATGCTGGCGAGCGCTTCGCCGCGGAAGCCGAGGCTCGCGACGCCGAGCAGGTCGTCGGCGTCGCGAATCTTGCTGGTCGCGTGCGGCGCGAGCGCGAGCCGCAGGTCGTCCGGATGGATGCCGTGGCCGTCATCGCGCACCAGCACCCGCTTCACGCCGCCCTGCTCGGTCACCACCTGCACCTGACGCGCGCCGGCGTCCAGGCTGTTCTCCACCAGCTCCTTGACCAGCGACGCGGGCCGCTCCACCACTTCGCCGGCGGCGATCTGATTGGCGACGAGGCTGCCGAGCTCATGAATGCGTCGGGACATCGATCCTGATGTCAGATGGACGGAATGACGATCGTCTGGCCGACCCGGATCGTGTCGCCGTCGAGGCCGTTGACCTCGCGCAGGCGGCCGGCCGTCAGGCCGTAGCGGGCGGCGATTTCCGATAGGGTATCACCGGTGACGATCGTATAGCGCCGATGCTTGTTCGCGCGGTTCGCCGCGAGCAGCGTGCCCGGCGGCGCATGCTCGTCCATGTAGCGCTGGATGCCGGCCGCGAGCGCCTTCGCGAGGCGCTCCTGGTGCTCGGCGGTATTCAGCCGGCGCGCTTCGTCCGGATTGGAGATGTAGCCCGTCTCGACCAGGATCGACGGCACGTCCGGGGCCTTCAGCACCACGAACGCCGCCTGCTCGACCCGCGGCTTGTGCAGCCGGGTCACGCCGCCGAGCTCGCTCAGCACGCTCGCGCCGGCGCGGAAGCTCGCGGTGCGGTTCGCGTCCATCGACAGATCGAGCAGCACGTGCGCGAGCACGTCGTCCTTGTCGCCGAGGCTCACCGCGCCGACGCCGCCGATCAGGTCGGAGCGGTTCTCCTTCTCCGCGAGCCAACGGGCGGTCTCGCTGGTGGCGCCCCGGTCCGACAGCGTGTACACGGAAGCGCCCGCGACGTTCGGGCTCTTGAACGCGTCGGCGTGCACCGAGACGAACAGATCGGCCCGCTGCTCGCGGGCGAGGCGGATCCGGTCGCGCAGCGCGATGTAGTAGTCGCCGGTGCGGATCAGCACCGCACGGTAGCCGGGTAGCGCGTCGATCTTGCTCGCGAGTCGGCGGGCGATCGACAGCACCACGTCCTTTTCGTAGATGCGCGACGGGCCGATCGCGCCCGGATCTTCACCGCCGTGGCCGGCGTCGATCGCGATGATCACGTCGCGCTGTTCGTCCGGCAGCGGCACCGGTACCGCGGGCGAGCTCGACGGCCCCTTGCTGTACAGGTCGACGACCAGCCGGTGGCCGTACGGCGGCACCGGCTCCAGCGCGAAGCTCTTCGGATCCACCGCGCGCGCCAGATCGAGCACCACCCGGTAGCCGCTGCCGCGCGGTGCCGCGCGTACCGCTTTCACCCGACTGCCGCCGGACGACGCGCCGGGCCGGAATCCGGTGCCGGCCCGCACGCCGTCCAGATCGATCACCACGCGAAGCGGGTTCTCCAGCGTGAACAGCTCGTGACGCACCGGACCGGAGGTATCGAACACCACCCGCGTATAATCCGGCGCCTCGTGCATGCGCAGCCCTTCGAGCTCCGCGGCGGCGGCCCGCGGCACCGCCGCCAGGCTGCCGAGCAGACCCAGCAACAGCCCCGCCGCCAGCCGCGTTCGCGCCAGCGGCGTCCGGCTACCGAAACTCCAGTTCAATGCGGCGCCCCTCACCCTGCACGTGCATTCGCACCACCACGTCCGCGGCCGGCAGCCGCGATCCCGCCCGTTCCGGCCATTCCACCAGCTTCAGTGCCGGGCTCTCCAGCAGCTCGTCGAGACCGATGAAATCGAGCTCCTCGGCATCGGCAATCCGGTAGAAATCAAAATGATATACCAGAGAGCTGGGAAGATCGTAAGGTTCCAGCAAAGTATAGGTCGGGCTTTTCACCGGTCCATGGTGGCCGAGGCCCCGCAGGATGCCGCGGACCAGCGTGGTCTTGCCGACGCCGAGGTCGCCGTGCAGGAACACCAGCGCGCCGGGAGGCAGACGGGGAGCCAGCGCGGCGCCGAACGCGAGGGTCGCATCCTCGTTCGGGAGGTACGCGGACTCGGTGGCGCTCAGCGCCACCCCCGTTCCTCGTCCCGCAGGATCCCGATCATCGCGTCGACGACGTCGAGCGCAAGCAGCGCCCGCTGGCCGCAGCGCTCGGCGGCGCGGTCCGCCGCGAAGCTGTGCAGGCAGGTGCCGGCCAGCGCGGCCGATGCCGCCGGCAGTCCCTGAGCGAGCAGGCCGCCGATCACGCCGGAGAGCACGTCACCCATGCCGGCGGACGCCATCCCGGGGTTGCCGTGCGCACAGACCCCGAGCAGCCGCGGTGTGCCGTCGGCCGCCGGCGCCGCGATCAGCGAGCCCCGACCCTTCAGCACCGCGGCGCCGCCGAGGCGGGCGACCAGATCCCGCACGGCGACGGGCCGGGCGGCCTGCACCTCCGCGACGCTGCGGCCGAGCAGGCGCGCCGCCTCCGCCGCATGCGGGGTGACCACCGTTTGTGAGTGCACACTTTTTCCCGCTTCGGCGATCAGGTTCAATCCATCCGCGTCGATCACGGCCGGACGGCCGGTGGCGAGCGCCTGTTCCAGCAGGCCCCGTCCCCAGGGGTCGCGGCCGAGACCGGGTCCGATCACCAGCACGTCGGCCCGCTCGAGCAGCGCCGCGCGGGCGGTCGCGTCGTCGGCATCCACCACCATCGTCTCGGGCCGCCGCGCCAGGATCGCCGGGCGGTGTGCGGCGCGCGTCAGCACGCTGACCATGCCGGCGCCGGTTCTGAGCGCCGCCTCGGCCGCCATCAGCGCCGCACCGCCCATCGCATGGTCGCCGCCGACCACCGCCAGGTGCCCGAGCGCGTGTTTGTAGGCGTCGAGGGCGCGCGGGCCGAGCCGGTGCTCCGGAGGAAGCTGCGGATAAGCGAGCCACGGCACGCCCGGCAGTCGCCGGTACAGGCGGCTCGGCACCCCGAGGTCGTCGAACACCACCGTGCCGGCGAGCACCGCGCCGGGCCCGGTGAACAGGCCGAGCTTGCGGCCGATGAACGTGACCGTGACCGTCGCGCGGACCGCCGCTTCGTCCGCCGCCCCGGTGTCCACGTCCACTCCGGTCGGCACGTCGATGGCCAGCACCGGCGCGCCGCAGGCGTTGATCCGTCGGGCCATTTCGGCGAACGGCGGCCGCAGCGGCCGGCGAATGCCGGTCCCGAGCAGCGCGTCGACGACGACGTCCGCGGTCAGCGCCTCGGGAACCCCCTGGCTCATCGGCACACCGCGCTCCGCCGCCCAGTGCCGGGCCCGGGCGGCATCGCCGCCGAGCGCGTCCGCCGTCGCGAGCTCGTGGACCTCGACCTCGAGCCCGTTCTCGTGGGCGAGCGCGGCGACCAGATAACCGTCACCCGCGTTGTTGCCGCGGCCGCAGCAGACGGCGATGCGGCGCGCCTCCGGCCAGTATCGGCCGAGCACCCGCCAGGCGGCCCGGCCGGCGCGCTGCATCAGATCGAAGCCGGGCAGCCCGTATTCCTCGATGGCAAGACGGTCGAGCTCGCGGCTTTCGGCCGCGGTATACAGCCCCGGCGGCGATGAACTCGGCGGCGCGGTCATCGCTCTATACTGGCGCGATGACGGAGACAATGGAACGCCGCGAGCTCGACCTCGCCGCGCTCGCGCGGGACGTGAAGCGCTGGGGCGAGGCGCTCGGCTTCCAGCGCGTCGGCATCACCGACACCGATCTCGCCGCGTACGCCGACAAGGTGCGCGCGTCGCTCGCCGCCGGCCGCCACGGCACGATGCACTGGATGACTCGCCACCTCGACAAGCGTCTCGATCCGGCGCTGCTCGAGCCGGGCACCTGCCGCGTGATCGTCGCCCGGATGGACTACCGGCCGGACGGTGCCGAGCCGGTGCGCATCCTGCAGAGCCCCGAGCGGGCCTACGTGTCCCGCTACGCGCTCGGCCGCGACTACCACAAGCTGATCCGGCGGCGGCTCGCGACGCTCGCGCGCCGGATCGAACAGGCGGCCGCCGGCCACGGCGTACGCTGCCGGGCGTTCACCGACTCGGCGCCGGTGCTGGAGAAGGCGCTCGCGGAGAAGGCCGGGCTCGGCTGGATCGGCCGGCACACGCTGCTGCTCGACCGGGCGGCCGGCTCCTGGTTCTTCCTCGGCGAGATCTACACGAATCTGGCGCTGCCGGTGGATCCGGCGGAGCCGCAGGACCACTGCGGGAGCTGCAAGGCCTGCATGACCGTCTGCCCCACCGGCGCCATCGTCGGCACCCGCGAGCTCGATGCCCGTCGCTGCATCTCGTACCTGACCATCGAGCACACGGGGCCAATCCCGGAGGAGCTTCGGCCGCTGATCGGCAACCGGGTGTTCGGCTGCGACGACTGTCAGCTCTACTGTCCGTGGAACCGCTACGCGGCGTTGAGCGCGGAACGCGATTTCGCGCCGCGGCACGGGCTCGACGACGCGAGCCTCGTGGAGCTCTTCGGCTGGAGCGAGGCGACCTTCCTCGCCCGCACCGAGGGCTCGGCGCTCCGCCGCGCCGGTTACGAGCGCTGGCAGCGGAATCTCGCGGTCGCGCTCGGCAACGGCCCGCCGAGCGCCGCCGCGATCGCGGCCCTCGAGGCGCGGCGTCCCGCCGCGACGCCGCTGGTGCGCGAGCACATCGACTGGGCGCTCGCCCGGCTTCAGTCTTCCTCTTCGTCCGCGCCGATCACGTCGGGCACCTCCCAGCGCAGGAAGTGCTCGCGGTAGTAGCGCAGCTCCTCGATGGACTCCCGAACGTCGGCCAGCGCGGTGTGCGCGTTCTTCTTCGAGAATCCGTTCACGAGGTCCGGGCGCCAGCGCTGCACCAGCTCCTTGATGCTGCTGACGTCCACCATGCGGTAGTGCAGGTAGCTCTCGAGGGTCGGCATGTAGCGGGCGAGGAAACGCCGGTCCTGCCAGATGGTGTTGCCACAGAGCGGCGCGCGCTTTTTCTCGACGTGCCGCTCGAGGAACGCCAGCGTGACCGCTTCCGCCTCCCGCTCGCTGACGCCCTGCTCGCGCACCCGCTTGAGCAGCCCCGAGGCGGCGTGGTGGCGCTGGTTCCAGTCGTCCATGGCTTCGAGCAGCGTCTCGGGCTGGCGGATTGCCAGTACCGGGCCTTCCGCGATCACGTTGAGCTCGCTGTCGGTCACGATCGTCGCGATCTCGATGATCCGCTCCCGCTCCGGATCCAGACCGGTCATCTCGAGATCCATCCACACCAGGGGTGCCGTCACACTGCCTCCGCGGCGATTCGTCCCGCCATTATCCCGGGCCCGCGCGAAACCTCCACCGCCCGTTGCGCTACCATAGACCGTTCTGCCGCATCGAGCCGGAGCTTCAGCCCCCGTGAGCCCAACCCTGCCTGCCCTGGTCGAGCCGGACGACCTCGAGCTGCCCCCCGCCCCGGACGTGCGGCTGGTGCACGTCGCGGATGCGCGCGCGTACGCGGCCGCGCACCTGCCGGGTGCGGTGCTGGTCGAGCCGCGTGAGCTGATCCGCGGCGAGCCGCCGGCGTCAGGCAAGCTGCCGGAAACCGCGCGTCTCGAGGCGCTGTTCGGCGCACTCGGCCACCGCCCGGAGACGCACTACCTGGTCTACGACGACGAGGGCGGCGGCTGGGCCGGCCGTTTCGTCTGGACGCTGGAGGTCATCGGCCATCGCGGCTGGTCGTACCTCGACGGGGGGCTGCACGCGTGGCACGGCCTGGGGCGGCCGCTCGAGGCCGGCGCGCCGCCGCCACGGCCGGGCCGCCGAGAGCCGCTGCGGCTGACGCTCGACCCCGGCCCCCGCGCGGAGCTCGCCGACGTGCTCGCGGCCATCGGCGACCCGGAGCAGCTCATCTGGGACGCCCGGTCACCGGAAGAGTACCGGGGCGAAAAGAGCGGCGCGCGCCGCGCCGGCCACATCCCCGGCGCGCGCAACCTCGACTGGCTGCGCCTGATGGATCCGGCGCGCGAGCGCCGCCTGGTAACGGACCTGCCGGACCTGCTCGATCGCCACGGCATCGATCCGGCGAAACGCATCATCACGCATTGCCAGACCCACCACCGCTCGGGCCTGTCGTACCTCGTCGGCCGGCTGCTCGGCTTCCAGGACATCCGCGGTTACGACGGCTCCTGGGGCGAATGGGGCAACCGGGACGATACCCCCATCGTCACCGGCGCCGAGCCGGACGGAGCCGCCGCGCCCCGGTGAACGAGCTCTTCGCGTTCCTGCAGCGTCTGCTGCCTCAGCACGCCGTGTCGCGGCTCGCCGGCCGGCTCGCGAACAGCCGCGCGCGCTGGATCCGCCGGCCGTTCGTGCACGGCTTCGCGCGCTTCTACCGGGTCGATCTGAGCGAGGCCGAGCGGCCGGACCCCGACGACTACGTCAGCTTCAACGACTTCTTCACCCGCGCGCTGCGGGCCGACGCCCGGCCGCTCGATCCCGATCCGCGCGCGCTCGTCGCGCCGGTGGACGGCGTGGTGAGCCAGGCCGGGCCGCTCGACGCCGGGCGGCTGCTGCAGAGCAAGGGCGTCGCCTACCGTCTCGAGGACCTGATCGAAGGCGACGCCGCGGCGTTCCACGGCGGCAGCTTCGTCACGCTGTACCTCGCCCCCGCCGACTACCACCGGGTGCACGCGCCCGCGGGCGGTCGGCTCGCCGCCACGACCGCGATCCCCGGGCGGCTGTTCTCGGTGAACGCCCGCACCGAAGCCGCGGTGACGGATCTGTTCTGCCGCAACGAGCGCCTGGTCTGCGAGTTCGAGACCGGCCACGGCCGGATGCTGGTGGTGCTGGTGGGGGCGCTGATCGTCGCCAGCATCGAGACCGTCTGGGGCGGCCCGACGTCACCGTACCGGCGGCTGCAGCGCGATGCGTGGCAGCGGACGTTCGCGCGGGGCGAGGAGCTCGGCCGCTTCCTGCTCGGTTCCACGGTGATCGTCTGCTGCGAGCCGGGACGGGTCGTCTGGGAGCCGACGATCCGCGCGGGCACTCGGGTGCGGATGGGGCAGCGGCTCGGCCGTCTGGTCGACTGACGCGGCCGGCCCGGCCCCTGTGGGAGCGGCCTCGGCCGTAGGAGCGCCTCGGCTGTGGGAGCGACTCGGCTGTGGGAGCGGCCTCCGGCCGCGAAATGGGGCAAGAAAAATCGCGATCTGAAGATCGCTCCTACGATGGGCGATTCGCGGCCGGAGGCCGCTCCCACAACAAGGTCACTCCCCCAACGAGGCGACTCCCCCAACAAGCTCACTCCCCCCACGAGATGACTCCCCGAACGAGGTGATCAGGCCCGATCGATCGGGAACGGCAGCACCTCGGCCAGGCTCTCCGCCCCGAGCCGCAGCATCAGCAGCCGATCGAAGCCGAGCGCCACGCCGGCGCAGTCCGGCAGACCGGCGGCCATCGCCGCGAGGAACCGGCGGTCCAGCGCCGGCTCACGCTGTCCGCGCCTGCGGCGCACCGCCAGGTCCTCGCGAAAGCGCGCCTCGAGCGCGGCCGGGTCGCCCAGTTCCCAGTAGCCGTTCGCGAGCTCGAGCCCGTCCACCACCAGCTCGAAGCGTGCGGCCAGATCCGGCCGGCCCGGGCGCAGCCGCGCCAGCGCCGCCTGATCGGCCGGGAAGTCCACGACGAACCAGCGCCCGGGCGGCAACGCATCGAGCCCGGCCGCGAAGCGCAGATCGAGCCGCTCGCGCGGAGTGAGCCCGTCGGCCCCGAGGTCCGCCGGCGCGCGCTCGACCACCTCGGCGTAGCCGACCGAGCCGTACGGAGCGGGGCCGAGCACGGCGTCCACCAGCTCCGCCACTTCCGCCATCAGCGCCGCGTCGTCGAAGCCGAGCCGGTACCACTCCAGCATCGTGAACTCGGGGTTGTGCCGGCGGCCGGCCTCGCCGGCGCGGAACACCGGTCCGAGCTGGTACAGCGACGGTGCACCGGCGGCGAGCAGGCGCTTCTGCAGGTACTCGGGCGAGGTCTGCAGATACCCGTAGCCGGGCACTTCGATCGCCTCCACCGCCGGCTCGGTGACCGTGGCGGAGGCGAGCACCGGGGTCTGCACCTCCAGCACCCCGCGGGCGTGGAAGAACTCGCGCACGGTGCGCAGCACCTCGCCGCGCACGGCGAGGGCTTCGAGGGAGCAGGCGGGGCGCCAATCGTCCACGATCCGCGCCGCGGGGGCGTCAGCCCTTCGCGCGGCTCACGTACTCGCGGGTGCGGGTGTCGACGCGCAGCTTGTCCCCGATCTCGATGAACAGGGGCACCTTGACCACGGCGCCGGTGGACAGGGTGGCGGGCTTGCTGCCGCCCTGGGCGGTGTCGCCTCGGATACCCGGATCGGTCTCGACGACCTCGAGCTCGAGGAAGTTCGGCGGCGTGACCGAGATCGGGTCGTCGTTCCAGAGCGTGACCTGGTAGATCTCCTCCTCCTTCAGCCAGTCCTTCGCTTCCGCCACGGCCGCCTCCGACGCCGCCACCTGCTCGTAGCTGCCGTCGGTCTTCATGAAGTGGTAGTGCTCGCCGTCGGTGTACAGGTACTGCATGTCGAGGTCCATCACGTCCGCGGCCGGCAGCGATTCGCCGGACTTGAACGTGCGCTCCCAGACACGGCCCGTGATCAGGTTGCGGAACTTCACCCGGTTGAACGCCTGTCCCTTGCCGGGCTTGACGAACTCGTTCTCGAGGATCGCGCAGGGGTCTCCCTCGAGCAGCACTTTGAGCCCCGCCTTGAATTCGTTGGTGGAATAGCTGGCCATGAAAATCCGGTCACGTCGCTCGGAAGGGGGCGCATGATAACGCGTCCCGCCCGTGGATTCTCTATACTTCCAGATCGGCCCAACCAGTGTTGCATGACCGAAGTACCAACAACACGGATCACGGCTCCGGCCGCCGAGCTGACCGGTCTGTCGTTCTGCGAAGCGAATCCGTCGGCGCTGGCGGAGTGGGTGATCGCGCTGCCGATGGCGAACACCGCCGAGACCGCGGCGCAGGTGCGCCAGGCGACCTGGGAGATCGCCCGGCTCGACGTGACCGCCGCGGCGCGGATGGCGCTGCTCGAGCAGATCCGCCCGATCCTGCACTACCTGTGCGCGCGCCTCGACCGCAACGCGGCCACCTCCTCGGCCCAGGGTGACGCGATCGCGCGGCTCGCGCAGCGGCTGCAGACGAACCTCTGCTCCGGCTACAAGGCGGTGGTCGTCGCGGCCCTCGGCGAGCTCGCCGCGGCGGCCGCGGCGCCGGCGATCGACCCGGACCTGCTGCCGCTCGCGATTCACCGGGCGCTCTCAGACCTGTCGCGCACGCTGCTGCGCACCCTGCAGTTCTACGTCGAGCCGGCCGAGCGGCTGTGGTTCGAGCTGAACCAGCTCTACCGGCTTGCCGAACGCCTCGGCGTGCAGGACCTGAAGCTCGAGGACGCGGAGAACACCGCGACGCCGCTCACCAGCCCGATGAGCGCGTACCTGCGCTCGCTCCTGCTCGCGACCTGCAAGCCGAACCAGCTTCGCTACCGCCAGCTCGCCGAGGTGTTCAACTGGCTGGAGGTCTGGTCGCCGTTCGTGACGCTGGAGCGCGACGTCACCGACGCGCTGTTCGCGGTGGATCTCGAGTCGGACCACGGCCCGCTCTACAAGCACCTGATGCGCGACGCGGTCGAGCCGCGCGGCATCCGCACCGACGTGCTCGTGTATCAGCTCGAGTCGTACCTGAAGAATCTGCCGTGCACGCTGAAGGTGCCGGAGGGTGCCTCGGACGATCAGCTCCGGCACCTGGCGGAAGCCTGGGGCACGATGCAGCCGCGCTCGCACCGCCGCACCGGCGCGTCCGGCACCGTGAAGGTCTGCGTCGGCCTGCGCTCGGCACACTATTTCCTCTCCGGCGGGGTCGAGTTCCAGGATCTGCTCGACGATCCGGAAGCGCTGGCGGAGCAGGAGCTGAATCCGTTCCTGCTGGACCGCGAGCGTCACGAACGGCACCGTCCGTCGACGGTGAAGGACGTCTGGGACGATGCCTTCGACGTGGGCGGGCGTATCCCGATGAACCCGCACATCGACGACCCGGACCGGATCCTGCGCCGCAACCGCGACCGCAAGCCGGCCGAGGTCCGGCCGGAGCGCAGCGGTCACGAGATCTACGACACGACCGCGATCGACACGAGTCCGGGCGGCTATCAGATCCGCTGGAACGATCCGCTGCCGTCGCACCTGCAGACCGGCGAGCTCCTGGCGATTCGCGAGGAGACCGACACCCGCTGGTGCGTGGCGGTGGTGCGCTGGATCCGCCAGAACCGCGACGGCACCGCGATGGGCATCGAGCTCTTGTCGCCGCGCGCGATTCCGGTGGCGGCGCGGGTCATTCAGAAGGTCGGCGGCCCGACCACCTACGCGCGTGCGCTGCTCCTGCCCGAGCTCGCGCCGATCGGCCAGCCGGCCACGCTGATCACGCCGCGCGTGCCGTTCCAGTCCGGCCAGAAGATCCACATCCAGAAACAGGGAGTGCGCAGTACCGCACAGTTGACCACCTGCGTGCTCAGAACCGAAAGCGTGAATCAGTTCACGTACCGGATGCTGTCTGGTTACTTGGAAAACGCACCGCTCACCGCGAAGATGGGTGACCAGTGAGACGTGGCTGGGCGCTCGAGGTCACAAGCGCTCGGTAGTATGGATACGCTGTCTTGAGAAGGAAATGTCCACCGAGCAGACCCAACTCGCACCGGTGCGCCTGCTGATCGCCGAGTCATCGGAAAACTCAGCCCACGAATTCGACTCCATGCTCCGCGACGCGGGTATCCCCACGCGGATGCGGCTCGTGGACCTGCCGATGGCGGGCGATGCGCTGGCCACCGCCGATCTGATGCTCTGCAACGCGGAGCTGCCGCAGCTCGAGCAGCTGCTTCCGCAGCTCCACACGCGCGCGCCGCACGTACCGATCATTCTGGTGAATCCGCCCGAGCACGGGCTCAGCACCTCACAGGGGCTCAAGCTCGGCGCCGCCGACGTGGTGTCGCGCCAGGATCCGGACGAGCTGGTGCTGGTGTTCAAGCGCGAGCTGGCGCGCGTCTGTCAGAACCACCGGGTCGAAGCGCTGCACCGCGCGCTGCAGGAAGCCGAGCAGCGCTGCCGGCTGCTGCTGCAGAGCTCCACCGCCGCGATCGCGTACGTGCACGAGGGCATGCACATCCACGCGAACGCCGGCTACCTGAAACTGTTCGGCTTCGACGACGCGGACGCGCTGCTCGGCCTGCCGCTGATGGACCTGCTCGATGACGAGAGCGCGAACCGGCTGAAGCAGGAGCTGAAGCGCTTCCGCCAGGACGGCGACGAGTGCACGCTGGAGTTCGCCGGCCACACCACCTCGGGCGACGCGGTGACAGGAACGCTCACGCTGGCTCCCGCCGAGTACGAGGGCGAGCCGTGCCTGCAGGTCATCGTTCGTGCAGGCGCTCAGCCGGTTGCGGCCACGCCGTCGGCACGTGATTCCAACGGCACCGCGCCGCCGCCGGCCGCCGAGACGGCCGCCGCGAACGGCACGGCCGGCGAGCACGCGGCACAGAACGGCGCCGCCGGCAGCGTCGAGGCGTTCATGGCCGCCGCCGGTGACCTGCTCGGCAGCGTGCACCCGCACCGGGTGGTCGCGGTGGCCACCATCGACGCGTTCGGCCGGCTGCAGGACGAACTGGGGCTGCGCCGCGCGGATCAGCTCGCGGCCGAGGTGCACGCGGCGCTGCGCGAGCAGCTCGGCAACCGACCGTTCGTGCGGCTCGGCCCGAGCGCTTGCGCGTTCGCGATCACCGATGCCGATCGGGCGCAGGTGATCGATCGGGTGGAGTCGCTGCGCAAGACCGTGGAAGGCCTGATGGTGGAAGTGAAAGGCCGCACCGTGCGCGCCACCGTCAGCATCGGCGGCGTCGAGCTCGAGAACGAGGCCGACGCGCCGGCCGAAGCGCTGATCGAGACGGCGCTCGACACCGCGTTCGCGACTGCGCGCCGCGCCGAAGCCGCCGGCGGCAACCGCGTCGACGTGCTGAGTAAAGAGGTGGCCCGGGCCGAGCCGGACAGCGAGGCCGCCGCCGTGCTCGCCCGTATCAACGAAGCCATCGACAAACAGCGCTTCGTGCTGCTGTTCCAGCCGATCATCAGCCTGCGCGGCGACTCCGAAGAGCACTACGAGGTGTTCCTGCGGATGCTCGACGCGGACGGCCACCACATCGCACCGAACGAGTTCCTGCGCACCGCGATCCAGCACGGCGTCGCCGCGAAGATCGACCGCTGGGTGATCCTGCAGTCGATCAAGATGCTGTCGGCCCACCGCTCGAAGGGGCACAACACGCGGCTGACGATCAACCTGAGCGCGAACAGCGTCGCCGATCCGGAGTTCCTGCAGTGGCTGTCGGTGGCCATCAAGGCCGCCCGGCTGCCGAGCGATGCGGCGATCTTCCAGATCACCGAGCAGGACGCCGCCGATCAGGTCCGTCAGACCAGCGAGTTCGTCGAGGGCCTGCGCGCGATGCACTGCCGCGCGTCGCTCTCGCGCTTCGGCCTGGTGAAGGACCCGATGGAGCTGCTGAAGCACATCCCGGTGGACTTCGTGAAGCTGGACGGCTCGCACGTCGAGCGGCTGCTCGAGGACGCCTCGCTGAAGGACGAGCTCACCGGCATGATCCGCGCGCTACAGAGCGCCGGGAAGCTCACGATCATTCCGATGGTCGAGAGCGCGGGCGTGCTGTCGGCGCTCTGGCAGGCCGGTGCCAACTACATTCAGGGGCACTATCTGCAGGAGCCCTCCACCGAGATGGACTTCGACTTTTCTACCGACGACTGATATTCGCCCGCTGGTGGGTTCGCTGCCGGGCACCCTAGGCCTCGCCGCCTCCATCCGCTACCGCATCGCCGATGGGCCTGGCGCGGGTCAGAAAAACGCCAACTCCGCGCAGTCCGTCGGTGGGCTTGGTGGCCGCAGCAGCACGCGAACAAAGAGAGACCGTTCAGCGTTACCACGACCGCCACTTCGGCGGCGGGAACTCGAGGCGCATCACGTTCTGCTCGTGTCCGAACGCCGAGTACTCCACCCGGATCTTCTCCCGAGCATCCCGCGCTACGGTGTCTCCATCCCGAATGACGCCGTTTCCGGCGACCACGTAGCGCGCCAACGAAATGAGTCGCTCGAGAAGCTCGCCGGGGTCTTCCGGTGCCTGCTCTGTCTCGAACTCCATGTGGCCGAGTGCCTCGAGACCGTGCGTGAACCGCCAACTCGTCTTGCGTCCGTCGCGGCCGACGCGAAAGTCGACCCACAGCTCGACTGGCGGGTCGCGAAGTGCGCTTGCGCCGGCGACGCCGATGAAGAACTCCTTGGGCAACACGGCTCCGCTGCCCCTCCAAAGCACGCCGATCGCAGCAGGACACGTCGCGAGGACCGACGCCGTGATCCGCGTCAACAGCAATGCCCGCGGCACCGGCGGTGCCTCGTCGAGGACGGTCACGATCCAATGCACGCGGTGTGGCCGAAGCGCGTCCGCAGCGTTCGGCCACAGCCAGCTCGTCCAGCAAGGGCCTTCTAGATCCGACCACGGAACGGGCGCCGGCATGAAGCCGACGGCGAGCCACGCGGAGCCGAGGTGGAACGACACGGTGCCCTCGTCCTGCTCCGCGCCCGTCGCGTACGGCAGGTCCGTCCACCGCGACTCGACGTCCTGCGTGAGAACGTCGACCGGGAGCGGTGCGTCATCGCCGAGCAGCACGACCGCAATGTCTAAGGCCATTGCGTACCCTCATCTTGCCCGTGGCCGGGATGCCCTGGTCGCACGCTGCGCCCGCCGTACGCGGAGGATCGCGCGCGTTCCCGAGCGACGAACGCATCGAAATCCGGCCCGACCGCCGT
>DASVDC010000048.1:0-16439 GCA_036381275.1 Pseudomonadales bacterium
GGCCCGGCCGCCGACGGGCGGCCCGGCCGCCGACGCCCGCTACAGCAGGCTGCGCAGCATCCAGGCGGCCTTCTCGTGCACCGCCATCCGCTCGGCCACCAGGCTCACGGTCGATTCGTCACCCGCCTTTTGCGCGGCCGGCAGGATCTCGCGGCACGTGCGCACGACGATCTCGTTGGCGACCGTGAGGTCGCGGATCATCTCTTCGGCGCTCGGCTGGCCCGACGCCTCTTCGATGCTGGTCAGGTCGAGGAACTCGCGGAACGTGCCCGGCGCCGGAAAGCCCAGCGTGCGGATCCGCTCGGCAATCGCGTCCACCGCGCCGGCGAGCTCGGTGTACTGTTCCTCGAACAACAGGTGCAGGTCGCGAAAGCGCGGCCCGGTGACGTTCCAGTGGTAGCCGTGGGTCTTCAGGTACAGCGTGTAGCTGTCCGCGAGCAGGCGGGTGAGCCCGCTGGCGATCTTCTTGCGGTCGGCGTCTTCGAGACCGATGTTGATGTCGAGCGCGGCCATGTGTCCTCCGAGGGCGGTTCGGTGCGCAGGAGTGTGCCTCGCCGGGCAGGAAAGGTGAAGTTGATTGTTTTTCCAGATCCAATAGGCAAGGTCTATTGACCTTCCAGCCCGCCCTGTGGGAGCGGCCTCCGGCCGCGAATGTCCGGAAAGTTCGCGGCCGGAGGCCGCTCCCACAGGGCAGGCGCCCCACGGGCCGGCGGACGTCACCGCTCGTCGAGCAGAATCCAGGCGATGAGGTAGACGGCGATCGCGACCTTCGGCAGAAACAACCCGGCCAACACGAAGCCGACGCGGAGGAACGCCGGGTCGGTGCGCAGCGTGCCGGCCACGCCGGCGCAGACTCCGGCGATCCATCCCTGGTTGCGGTCGCGGTGGAACCGGCGGCGAAGGCGGGTGAGGGCGGAATCGCTCATGGTCTCAACGCTCCGGGCGCGCGATCAGCGCATCGAGTAACGAAAGCGCCTCGGCGAGCCCGGTCTCCGCGGCGGTCTCGATGGACACGGTCGTCGCGAGCGGCGTGGTGCCGGCGACGGCGACGCCGACTGCGACGAAGAACGCGGTCAGCAACAGGATCGCCGCGATGGTGCTTCTGGGAGCGCGGATGCGGGAGAGGCGAAACGTCGGGTTCATGGCGGTCACTTTCGAACGGTTCCCTGTTCCTACGCGCACCGCCGTTTCATGAACCGTGCCACGCCTTGTTTCAAGCCAAGCATGTTAAAAATCAATAGCTTACGATTTGTGGTCAGTGTCCGCGGACACTGTCCGGACGTGTCCGTGGTCGGCCTCACCAACTGGTGGGCGTTTCCGCCATCGCACTGCCCGCGCGGCGGTCGGGTAGACTCGTCGCGACGGATCACGGAGGTGCGGTGATGGCGGGACCGCTGGCGGGCGTTCGGGTCGTGGACCTGACGAGCATGATCTCTGGGCCGGTGGCGACGATGCTGCTCGGTGATCAGGGCGCGGACGTGATCAAGGTCGAGCCGCCGGAGGGCGATCTGGTTCGGCGCCTCGGCGCCGGCGAACAGGGTCTGACGGCGACCTTCGTCTCCGCGAACCGCAGCAAGCGCAGCCTCTGCCTCGACCTCAAGACCGCGCGGGGCCGTTCCGTGCTCGAGCGGCTGATCGGCACCGCCGACGTGTTCGTGCAGAACTTCCGGCCGGGCACGGCCGAGCGGATGGGGCTCGGGGAAGCGGCACTGCGCCGGCTTCGCCCCGACATCGTCTACGTCTCGATCAGCGGCTTCGGCGAGACGGGTCCGTACGCCGGCAAGCGGGTCTACGACCCCGTGATCCAGGCGCTGTCGGGCCTCGCCGCGATCCAGAAGGACGGCGAGACCGGGCGGCCGCGCATGGTGCGCACGATCATTCCCGACAAGACCACGGCGCTCGCGGCGGCTCAGGCGATCACCGCCGCGCTGTTCGCGCGCGAGCGCACCGGCCAGGGTCAGCACGTGCGGCTCGCGATGCTCGACGCGATGATCGCGTACCTGTGGCCGGAAGGACTCGCCGGCTACACGTTCGTCGGCCGGGAAATCCACGACTCGCGCGCCCAGCTCGCCCAGGACCTGATTTTCGCGACCCGCGACGGCTTCATCACCACCGGCGCCGTGTCGGACGCCGAATGGCAGGGGCTCTGCCGCGCGCTGGAGCGCACCGACTGGCTCGACGACCCGCGTTTCGCGACCCCGGGCGGCCGCGTCGTCCACGTGCGCGAGCGGCTCGCGCTGATGGCCGAGGTGCTCACCGGCCGCACCACGGCCGAATGGCTGGAACGGCTCGATGCCGAGGGCGTGCCCTGCGCGCCGGTGCTGGAGCGCCACGAGGTGTTCGAGCACCCGCAGGTGAAGGTCAACGGCACCGTCGTCGAGGTCGACCACCCGGCGGCGGGCCGGATCCGCCAGCCCCGACCCGCCGCGCGCTTCGACCGGACGCCGGCGGAACCGGTGCGGCAGGCGCCGCTGCTCGGTGAGCACAACCGGGAGATCCTGGCGGAGCTCGGATTCCCCGCTGACGAAGGCTGACACGCCGGCCGGCGGGTCGGATCGTAAAGTTTCCGGCGGAACCCTCGAATCTGGTCTAGATTTCGGGGTGAAAGGGAACGATCCGACCCGGTATGCAGAGCGTGTCCTTCAACGTCTCGGTCCAGGAATCCCACGCGGTGCTGCGCAGGGTGCTGCCGCTGATGAGTCAGCAGCGGGTGCCGACCATCCCGCAGAACTACGCGATCTGGTACGACTACATCTGCCAGGGCGATCCGCGCCTGGTGGCGGAGCTGGACCAGCGCATGGCCGAGGGGCGTGCGTTTTCGCCCGAGGTCTGCGAAGCGCTGTACGAGAAGTACGTCCTGTCGCCGCTCAAGGCCGAGGTGGCCGAGATTCAGGGCGTGATGCGGCAGGCGGTGGCCACCATGCTGAGCGAGCTCGGCCGCCTCGACGACGATCTCGGCAGCTTCGCGAGCGTGCTCGACGACGCGAACGCGGCGCTGCAGCGCAGCCCCACCCAGCAGGACCTGGTCTCGCTGGTCGCCCGGCTGGTGCGCGAGACCTGTACGACCCGGCAGCGCAGCCGCGAGGTGGAAGCCGCGCTGCAGACCATGGCCGAAGAGCTCACCGCGCTGCGGGCGCAGGTGGATGCGCTGTCGCGTGACTCGCGCATCGATGCGCTCACCGGCGTGCCGAACCGGCGCGCGTTCGACGAGACCCTGGTGCGGATGACCCGCGAGGCGGCGCGCGGTGCGGGTGATCTCTGCCTGGTGCTCGCGGACGTCGATCGCTTCAAGGCGTTCAACGACGCCTACGGCCACCCAGTGGGCGATCAGGTGCTGCGCTTCGTCGCGCAGGAGCTCGAGCAGTGCGTGAAGGGGCGCGATCTGGTCGCGCGCTACGGCGGCGAGGAGTTCGCGATCCTGCTGCCGGCGACGTCGTACAACGGCGCGCTGATGCTGGCGGAGAGCATTCGGGCGATCGTCGAGGCACAGGTGGTGGAGCTCGAGGACGGCCGCTCGGTGGACGAGCTGACCGTCTCGATGGGCGTCGCGCAGTACCGGCCGGGCGAGGAGCCGACGGAGCTCGTGGCACGCGCGGACGCGTGCCTCTATCAGTCGAAGCTGCAGGGCCGCAACCGCGTCACCGGAGAGCGCGATCTCGACGTCGCGGCCTGACGGGGTCTTCTTCGTGGTGGGGGCGGCTTCATCTCTGTGGGAGCGGCCTCCGGCCGCGAACTTCCGGCCATTCGCGGCCGGAGGCCGCTCCCACGAGGCCGCACCTCGGTAGAATGCCCGCTTTTGGGCTCGAACGACCTATGCGACTGACCCAGGGTATCCACCGCGCCGTGCAACTCTATCGCGATCGGCCTGCGCTGCTGGCGGACGGTTGGCGCGTGAGCTGGCGGGATTTCGCCGAGCGCGTGGCGCGGCTCGCAGGCGTGTTCGCGGCGCACGGCATCGAACCCGGTGACCGGGTGGCGATGCTGGCCGCGAATTCGCCGCGCTACATGGAGTTCTACTTCGCGACGCTCTGGGCCGGTGCGGTGATGGTGCCCGTGAACACCCGCTGGTCGCTGCCCGAGAAGCTCCATTGTCTGAACGACAGCGGCGCCCGGCTGCTGCTCGTCGACGCCGCCCATCACGACGACGCCCGGCGGCTTCGCCAGGAATGCCCGCAGCTCGAACGGGTGCTGCACGCCGACGACGCTCCGGCCGGCGAGCTCGACGATTGCGAGCAGCTGCTCGAGCGCCACGATCCGATCCCGGACGCGATGCGCGGCGGCAGCGACCTCGCGGCGCTGTTCTATACCGGCGGCACCACCGGCCGCGCCAAGGGCGTGATGCTGAGTCACGACAACTTCGTGGCGAACTCGATGACGGCGCTGGTCAATCTCGGCATCCGCGACGACAGCGTGCACCTGCACGTCGCGCCGCTGTTCCACGTCGCCGGCGGCTCGCGGGTGTTCACCACCACGGTGGCGGGCGGCACCCACGCGGTGATCCCGCGCTTCGAGCCGGAGCTGTTCCTGGATGCGATCGAGCGCTTCCGGGTGACGGTGACCGTGGTCGTGCCGTCGATGCTCAACACGCTGATCGAGTACCCGGATCTCGACCGCTTCGATCTGTCGAGCCTGAAGCTCCTGACCTACGGCGCGTCGCCGATGCCCGAGGCGCTGCTGCGCCGGGCGATGGCGCGGCTGCCGGGCGTCGAGTTCCTGCAGTCCTACGGCATGACCGAGCTGTCGCCGGTGGCGACCATGCTCGGTCCGCGCTACCACGTATTCGAGGGCCCGAACGCGGGCAAGATCCGCTCCGCGGGCCAGGCCGTGTTCAACGCCGACGTCGCGGTGCTGGATCCCGACGGCCGGCCGTTGCCGCCGGGCGAGGTCGGGGAGATCTGCGTGCGCGGGCCGATGGTGATGCAGGGCTACTGGCGCCAGCCGGAGCTGACGGCCGAGGCGCTGCGCGGCGGCTGGATGCACACCGGCGATGCCGGTTATCTGGACGAGGACGGGTTCCTGTTCCTGGTCGACCGGATCAAGGACATGATCATCAGCGGTGGCGAGAACGTCTATTCAGCCGCCGTCGAGAACGTCATCCACCGGTTTCCCGGGGTTCACGAGTGCGCGGTGATCGGTATACCGAGCGAGCGCTGGGGCGAGGCGGTGCACGCGATCGTCGTGCCGAAGAGCGGCGCCGAGATCGACGTGCAGGCGCTGCTCGCGCATTGCCGCGCGGAGCTCGCGGGCTATGAATGCCCGAAGTCGGTGGAGATCCGCCGGGAGCCGCTGCCACGCAGCGGCGCGGGCAAGACGCTGAAGACCGAGCTGCGCCGGCCGTTCCGGTCGGCGGAGTCGGCGGAATGACCCGCGCGTGGCCGGTGCCGCTGGTGCTGCTCGCCGCGCTGCTGGCGCCGAGCAGTGCGCGCCCGGATGCGGCCGTTGGGAGGGCCGAACCGGAACCGTCATCGGCGGGGGCCGCGCCGCTGCCGGTGCGCAATCTCTCGCCGCTGGCCCAGGTGCTCGGACTGCCGCACGCGCAGGGCGAGCGGGTCGCGGCGCGGCTGCAGAGCGCGATCACGGTGGAGCACTCCAACAACTTCACCGCCGACGAGGCGGGCGAGACCGCGGTGGTGTTCGACGGCTCCACCACGGTGACCACGCTGGGGCTCCACGGCGGGTTCGGCGAGCGTTGGGAATGGGCGATCGAGATCCCCTACGTGCACCACGGCGGCGGCTTCACCGACGGCTTCATCGAGGACTATCACGACCTGTTCGGCTTCCCCGACGGCGACCGCGACGAAGCGCCGCGGGATCGGATCGACTATCGGATGGCGGCGGCAGGCCACGCGTACCTGAACGTCACGGATCGGGAAAGCGGCATCGGCGATCTGCGGCTGCAGCTCGGCCACGTACTGCACCAGACGACGGGACGGCAGCTCCTCGCGCGGGCGATGATCGAGCTCCCCACCGGCGACGAGGAGACGCTCACCGGTTCCGGCAGCACCGACGCATCGTTCTGGCTCGAGCTCGTGGAAGCCCGGTGGCTCGCGCGCTGGAACGCGACGGTGACGGCCGCCGGCGGCGTCACCTTCATCGGCGACGAGCTGGTGCCGGACCAACGCTCCGCGGTCGGCACCGCGCACCTCGGCGTGCACGTCCCCGTCGGCCGGCGCGTGACGCTGCGCGGGCAGCTCGACGGCCACAGCGAGCTGGTGCAGAGCGATCTGGAGCCCTTCCGCGGGGCGGCGCTGCTCGGCACCCTCGGCGCCACCATCGCGCTGTCGTCCGCGGTGCAGCTCGACCTCGGGCTGGTGGAGGATCTCACGCCGGAGCGGGCGCCGGACGTGGTCTTCCTGATCGGATTGCGCGTGCCCTTCCGATGAGCCCGTCGATGCCGATGAGTGGCCGAATCCGATGACGCGTCCGATGCCGGAATCCGGCCCGCCCGCGACGGCCACGGAGCCCGCGCGGCTCGCGCGCCGGCCGGTGGCGGAGCTCGCCGGCGAGACGTTCGACCTGGTGGTGGTGGGCGGGGGCATCACCGGCGCCGGTGTCGCCCGGCACGCGGCGGCGGCGGGGCTCCGCACGGTGCTGCTCGACGCCGACGACTTCGCGTCGGGCACATCGAGCCGCTCCACCAAGCTGATCCACGGCGGATTGCGTTACCTCGCGATGGGCGACTTCGGTCTGGTGCGCGAAGGCGCGCTCGAGCGCAAGAGCCTGCATGTGATGGCGCCGCACCTGACGGAACCGCGCTGGATGCTGGTGCCGGCGAGGAGCCGCATCGGGCGCCTGAAGCTGCAGCTCGGAATCGGCCTGTACGAGCGACTCGGCGCGGTGCCGCGCGCCGACCGCCATCGGCGCCGGAACGCGGCCGATCTCGCCGAGGCCGAGCCGCTGCTGCGCCGCGACCGGTTGCCGTGGGCCTGCGTGTATCGGGAGTACCTCACCGACGATGCGCGGCTGGTGCTCGCGACGTTGCGGGCGGCGGCAGCGCGGGGCGCCGAGACCTGCAACTACGCCGCCGTCACCGCGCTGCGGCCGGGACCGCGCGACTGCCTGGTCGTCGTCAGCGACCGCTGCAGGGGCGGTGAGGTGGAGCTGCGCGCGCGCTGCGTGGTGAACGCCGCGGGACCGTGGGTGGAAGAGCTGCTGCCGGCGGAGCGGGCAATGCCCTTGCAGCGGCCGCGCATCCACCTTTCCAAGGGCGTGCACGCGGTGCTGGACCGCGCGCGTCTGCCGATCCGTCACATGGTGATGATGACGGCCGCCGATGGGCGTCCGGTGTTCGCGATCGCTCGCGGTGCGGTGACTTATCTGGGCACCACGGACACGAGCCACGGCGGCCCTGCGTGCCGCTGGCCGGCCGTCACCGCCACGGACGTCGATTACCTGCTCACGACCGCGAACGCGCACTTCGCGATCGAGCCGCTCACCGCCGCCGACGTGCTCGCCACCTGGGCGGGTCTCCGGCCGCTGATCCACCAGCCGGGCAAGGCGCCCAAGGAGATGTCGCGGCGCGACGAGATCTGGCGGGAGGGCCGGCTGGTGACGATCGCCGGCGGCAAGCTCACCGGCTTTCGCAAGATGGCGGAAGCGGTGATGGCCGTGGTGGGCACGGTGCTGGAACGCGACGTCGCGATGGCCGATCCGCTCGAGCGGCTGCCGGGCGGCGAGCTCGCCGACGTCGCCGCCGCAGCGCAGCGCCTCGAGCAGCGCCACCGGCTCGCGCCGGCGACCGCGGAGCGGCTGGTGCGCCTGTACGGCAGCGAGGCCGAGCAGGTGCTCGGCCCGGCGCCGCAGCCGCTGACCGCGTCCACCTTCGTCGAGGAGCTCGACTGGGCGGCGACCGTGGAGGGCGCGCGCACGCTGGAAGACGTCGTCTACCGGCGGCTGCGGGCGGCCTGGTTCCTGCCGGACGAGGTGGAGGCGCTGCTGCAGCCCGCCGCCGCGCGGCTCGCGGCGCGGTTCGGCTGGAGCGAGATGGAAACCGCCGAGCAGGTGGCGCGGGTGCGGGATCGCCTGGCCGCGGAGCTCGCGTTCCGTCACTCCGCGGTGAGCGGCGCGAGCAGATAATGACCGTGGCTGACTCCGACGGGCCGGCTGCGCTCTTCCTGCCAGATCTCCGAACGCACGTTGGCCACCCGTCGCCCGTGGCGCGTCACGAACGCGCGCCCGTAGGTCGGCCGCGGCCCGGCCGAGCGCAGGTAGTCGATGGAGACGTCGATGGTCTTCGGCAGCCGCTCGCACGAGGTGTCGTAGAGGAGCTGGATCACCGCGGTCATCTCCAGCAGCGCGCCGATCACGCCCCCGTGCAGCGCAGGGAGGTTCACGTTGCCGATCAGCTCGTCGCGAAACGGCAGGATCGTCGTCAGCTCGTTGCCCTTGATGTCGACCTCGACGCCGAGGAACCGCGCGTACGGGATCTGCGCGAGCACCGCGGCCATGTCACGCCCGCGCCCCTGCGCGCGCAGCTCGGCGAGCAGCTTCATGACCGCGGGATTCCTGCGGGAGCGGTGCCGATTCCTGTGGGAGCGGCCTCCGGCCGCGAACCCGTTCCGGTCGATTCGCGGCCGGAGGCCGCTCCCACAGAGTTTTCGCGTGGCGCATTCGGCGTGCCGAGCATGAAGGTGGCGACGCAAGTGGCGACCGGCTCCGCCGCCGACTCCTGATAGGCCACCGCACGCACGAACGCGATGTGGCGCGTGCGCTTGTAGCAGACCGCCTCGGCGAGCACGTCCTTGTGCGGCTCGGCGGGACCCATGTAGTCGATGCGCAGATCCAGGGTCGCCATCGAGATCTCTTCCGCGGCGCCGCCGGCCGGGCGCACCGCGAGCCCGCAGGCGTTGTCGAGCAGCGCGGTCAGCACGCCGCCGTGCAGCACACCGGTATCCGGATCTCCGACGAGGTGCTCCGCGTACGGCACCCGCACCACGCAGCCGCTGACGTCGTGGCGCACCAGCGTGAGCCCGAGCGCCTGCGCGTGGGGAATGCGCAGCATGTGGTCTGCCGGTGTGTCCACGAAACTCCCTGTGGCGATGGTACACTCGGGCCTAGAAACCGACAGAGCCTATATGGGAGGGCCATCCGATGGCAATGCAGCACACGCCACTGCTGATGTCGCGCATCCTCGATCGCGGCGCGAAAGTGGCGCCTGGAGAGGAAATCGTCACCGCCACCGCAGACGGGGTGCGTCGGCAGACCTATCGCGAAACCCGGGATCGCGCGCACCAGCTCGCGCACGCGCTGGCCGACGCCGGCGTCGGCATCGGCGACCGGGTGGGTACGTTCATGTGGAACGGCGCCCGGCACCTCGAGGCCTATCACGCGATCGCCGGCATGGGCGCGGTGCTCCACACGTTGAACATCCGCCTGTCGGACCACGACCTCGAGTACATCATCGGCCACGCGCAGGACAAGGTGATCATCGCCGATGCCGACCTGCTGCCGCTGCTCGGCAAGCTGAAGGGCCGCATGCCGAGCGTCGAGCGGATCATCGTGGCCGCCGAGCCGGGCTGCGAGAACTGGGACACCGACCTGCCGAACCCGGTGGACTACGAAGCGTTCATCGCCGGCAAGCCGACGGTGTTCGAGTGGCCGGAGATCGACGAGAACTCGCCGCTCGGGCTCTGCTACACGAGCGGCACGACCGGAAACCCGAAGGGCGTCGAGTACGAGCACCGCTCCCAGTACCTGCACACGCTGACGCAGTGCATGACCGACAGCATGGGCCTGTCCGCGACGGACTGCGTGCTCGGCATCGTGCCGATGTTCCACGCGATGGGCTGGGGCGTGCCGTGGTCGGCGCTGATGCTCGGCTGCAAGCAGGTGCTGCCGCACCGGTTCATGGACCCGGCCCGGCTGATCCAGCTCATCCAGGACGAGGAGGTCACGCTGTCGGCCGCGGTGCCGACCATCTGGCAGGGCGTGAAGGCCGTCTACGAGGCGAACCCCGGGCGCTACGACCTGTCGAGCCTGTCGCGGGTAACCTGCGGCGGCTCGGCGCCGCCGGCGTCGCTGATCCGCTGGTACTGGGATGCGCTCGGCGTCGAGATGATCCAGGGCTGGGGCATGACCGAGACCTCGCCGCTCGCGACGCTGTCGCGACGCGTGATGAAGCGCTCGCAGCGCAAGCTCTCGGTGGACGAACAGTTCAAGAACGTCGCGAAGGCGGGTCAGGTCATGCCGGGCCTCGAGGTGGAGATCTTCGACGCCGATTTCAACAGGCTTCCGCACGACGGCGAATCGGTCGGCGAGATCCTGATCCGCGGCCCCTGGGTCTGCTCGCACTACTACAACGACCCGCAACCGGAGAAGTTCCACGACGGCTGGCTGATCACCGGCGACGTCGGCAAGATCGATCCGGAGGAGTACCTGATCATCAGCGACCGCTCGAAGGATCTGGTGAAGAGCGGCGGCGAATGGATCTCGTCGGTGGACCTCGAGAACCAGATCGTTGCGCTCGACGGCGTGATGCAGGCGTGCGTGGTGGCGCAGCCGCACCCGAAATGGGACGAGCGGCCGGTGGCGCTGGTGGTGCCGAAGCCGGGCGCGGAAGTGAGCCGCGAGAAGATCCTCGAGCACCTCTCGAAGACGTTCGCGAAGTGGCAGCTCCCCGACGACGTGCTGTTCGTCGACAGCATTCCGCTCACCTCCACGGGCAAGATGGACAAGAAGGTGGTGCGCGCGGACCTCGAGTCGAAGGGCTACCGGCTGCCGGACCTGCGCGAAAAGGCCGGCTGACCCGGGCCGATCCCGAGCGCCGCCGATGGGCCGGCCGCGGCAGTGGCTGAGGCAGACGCTGTCGAGCCGCTCGCGGCGGGCACGGGTGCAGACGCGCGCCTGGCTGCAGCGCCATCCGCGCCTGCGTGAGTTCCTTCGCCGCACCGGCAGCCTCGAGGTGGACGAGCTCACGCTGGCGCGCGGCGTGGCGGTGGGGCTGTTCATCGGCCTCACCCCGACTGTGGGCGTGCAGACGGTGCTGATGCTCGGGGCGTCGGCGCTGTTGCGCGCGAATTTCCCCGCCGCCTTCATCGCCTCGTGGCTGAACAACCCCATCACGTTCCCCGCGTTCTATTACGCGTTCATCCAGCTCGGCCAGGAGCTGCTGCGGTTCCTGCCGATCCGCTTTCCGCCGCGGCCGGGGATCGAGGAAGAGATCGCCGAGCAGACCGCCGCACTGCTGCTCGGCAGCCTGACGATCGCCACTCCGGTTGCGGTGCTCGGCTACTTCGGCTTCCTGTACGTCTGGCGGCGTTTCGACCTGCATCTGCCGCGCCGGACCGACGACGACGACGACGAATGAAACCCATGTTCGGTGAGCCTACTGTTCCGCCCATCCGGCGGCGACGCGGCGGACCAGCCATTCGAGCGCCTGGCCCCAGACCTCCTGGAGCAACAGCGCGGTCGCATTGATCAACCAGAGCAGCCCCCCGGTCGGGCCGGCAGCGTCGACGACGGTGACGTCGAGCGACGAAACGAGGTTCAGGGTCGCGAGCAGGGTCGGAAGCGCGAGCGCAGCAGCGCCGATCCAGGGCCTCCTGTCTGCGGATGGAACGGGCGTCGAGTTCATGGCGTCCTCCTCCGGTTCGGGCTCGTGAATCGGTGGCTGCGCAGCCTTTCAACGGGTAGTCGCCGCAGGAGCCTTCGTTTCGACATCCGGCACTGTGGGAGCGGCCTCCGGCCGCGAACAAGGCGCCGCGGCTGGCGCCGCCCGAGACATTCTGCGGCGGATGCTCGGGGGTTCTCCCGAGACGGCTGCGGTTCCTTCGAGAAGATGTACCCGTGATAATGACCAGGGGCACGGGGGAGCAGAATGACGAAGAACATCCTCTTGTTCTCGGACGGCACGGGCAACAGCGCGGCGAAGCTGTTCAAGACCAACGTATGGCGCCTGTACCAGGCCGTCGATACGAAGATCCCACCTCGGGAAGGCCAGCCTCTTCAGATCGCCTGCTACGACGACGGCATCGGCACATCGAGCTTCAAGCCGCTCGCGCTTCTCGGTGGCGTATTCGGCGTGGGACTCAAACGCAACGTGCTCGAGCTGTACGAGTTCGTCTGCCGGAGCTACGAGCCGGGAGATCGCATCTACGCCTTCGGGTTCTCGCGCGGGGCGTTCACGATACGCGTGCTCGTAGGCCTGCTCACGACCATCGGTCTGATCGATGCCCGGGGAATGGATCATGCCGTTCTGCACGAGCTCAGCGCAGACGCTTACCGCAAGTTTCGCCGCTCTTTTCGCTTGAGCGGTAACCGGCCGGTCGTCGACCCAACGGGCTCCCAGAAGCGTGATCGGACCGAGCTCTTCGTGACGCGGCTGCGCGACTTTCGCGATCGCCTCATCGCATGGAAGCGCCGGAAGGCCGGCCGCAAGACGCTCGACGAAGTGTCGACCGTGCCGATCCCCGAGATCGCATTCGTCGGCGTCTGGGACACCGTCGCCGCGTACGGCTCGCCGATTGCCGAGATCACGAAGGGCATCGATCGATGGATCTGGCCTCTGTCGATGCCCGACTACCGGCTGTCGGAGAAGGTCCGGGTAGCGCGTCACGCCTTGGCCCTCGACGACGAGCGCGACACGTTTCACCCGCTGCTCTGGGACGAGGTGCACGAGCGCGACCTCATCGCGGACCGCAAGGTCAGCCCGGAGCGACTCGAGCAGGTCTGGTTCGCGGGCATGCACTCCGACGTCGGCGGCGGCTATGCGGACGAGTCGCTCGCCTGTGTCTCGCTGGTATGGATGGCCGGGGAAGCGATGAAGGCGGGCTTGCGGCTGCGGGACGATGCGCTCGAGGATTTCCGAGAGCGTGCCGATCCATTCGGCCCGATGCACGACAGTCGCTCGGGCGTCGGTGCCTACTATCGCTATCAGCCGAGGAAGATTGCTGCCCGCCTCGAAGCTCCGGATCGGACGACACGGATTCTGCAGGACCCGGACATGCAGGGCCGCGGCCTTCTCACGGAGGTTCGCATTCACGACAGCGTGGTCCGGCGCATCCAGGACGGCCCCGACGGCTATGCGCCGATCGTCCTGCCGGGCGACTATGCGGTGGAAGGTGAGGCGCATCGCGAGCATCCCGAGCCGTTTCGGGCGGCCAGAGCCGCCGCGCAGGAAACGATCTGGGATCTGGTCTGGCGCCGACGCGTGCACTATGTGGCAACGCTGGCGCTGACACTTGCGCTCGTGTCGCTCGCCCTGTTTCCGCAACTCTGGCCATACGCCGATTCTCCCTGTACCGGGCCGCAGTGCTTCGTTTCACCGTGGCTGGGTGCCGTCGGAGAGTTTCTGCCTTCGTTCGCGAGCTCGTGGTTCGATGCGTTCGCCGACAATCCCGGGAAGTTCCTCGTTCTGACGCTCCTCATAGCCTTGTTCATTCGGGCGACCGGAAAGATCGAGCTCCGGATGCGTGACGCGATGCGGCGGCTCTTCCGTTTGTCCTTTGCTTCGCCGGAGCAACCAACCGGCAATCAGGCGGCACTCCGCGAGCTGAAAGCCATCGCGGCCGAGAATGGCTTCATCCGCCGGCTGCGCAGCGGCGAGCCTTATCAGGCCAGCCTGCAGTACTTGAAGTGGCGTTTCGCGCCGGGAGTGGCGGCCACAGCGATCTATTTCGCTTCGCTGGTGCTTGTCGTAACGATCCTGTCCTCCGTTCTCAGCATCGTCCACCGCGCCCAGCTCGTCTGGTTCGATCGTCCCGAGACCGACTGCACGAGCAGCAACGATCGACTCGGCACGGACGGTGCCCCGGCCCGCTTCTCGACCTCGGACATGTGCTGGCGTGTCCCCGACTCAGACGTAGAGAAGGGCCAGCGCTACCGCTTGAGTATCGACGTCGTAGATGCGTGGGTCGACCGCTCCCCCGCCCTCGCGACGGCCGACTCGGGCTCGGGACTGCGCGCGGCAGTCGCCTCGCTGGCCGCACGCTTCCTGGCATGCTTCGCAGAGCCGGCACAGGTGTCCATCCCGGCATCCCCTGTCGGCTTCGACAGCGATCGCTTCAGATGGTGCGTCCGCTGGCCAGCCACGATCCTGCGACGCTCGACGAGCGATCCCTGGTTCCGCCCGCTGATCTACGTCCAGCAGGAAGACGGCTCACTGACAGATCTGCGGGGTGTGCCGATGCGACTCGTCGACTACGGCGAGGAGATCTACGTCGGCGAGTTCACTGCGCCGGCGGACGGCAAGGTGATCCTGTCCGTGAACGACGCCGTGTTCTTGTGGGCAGGCCGGGCTCGGAGAGACTTCTTCTATGAGGACAACGCCGGGACTGCCGACGTGAAGGTCGACTCTTGCATGGAGCAATTGGAGCATCCGTGCGAGTACCTCACGCCCTGACGATCCGCATCTGCCCACTTGTGGGGCAGCGTGTGCCCCCCGGTGTCTGTTCCTGGTGCAGTCGCGCGCACGGTTTCGGCCTGCAACCCGCGTAAGATCGCTCGCGGGGCGGTTGCGCACACTTTTTGCTGTGGCGCTGCGCCACCTATGCCGACCGCTCGTGAATGTCGAATCGCCCGCTGCGGATCCTGATCATCGATGCCAATGCAGTCCGGGCCGCCATTCTCGAGGACGGGTTGCGTGGCGCCGGCGACGCGCCCGACGCGTTCGCGATCGAGCACATTCGCGACACGGTGAATCTGTTGTCGCGGATTGCCGTGATCGATCCCGACGTGGTCCTGATCGACCTCGAGAACCCGAGCCGCGACACGCTCGAGCAGATGTTCCAGGTCTCGCGGCTCGCGCGCCGCCCGATCGCGATGTTCGTCGACCAATCGGACCGCGCGAGCGTGCAGGCCGCGATCGACGCGGGCGTGTCGGCCTACGTCGTCGACGGCCTGCGCAAGGAGCGTGTGAAGCCGATTCTCGACGTGACGATCAGCCGCTTCCACGCGTTCGCGCGGCTCGAGGCCGAGCTGCGCGATGCGAAGAGCGCGCTCGAGGACCGCAAGGTCATCGATCAGGCGAAGGCGATCCTGATGAAGCAGCGCAATCTGTCGGAGGAGGATGCTTATGGGCTGTTGCGGCGCACCGCGATGAACCAGAACCGCAAGATCGCCGATCTCGCGCGCTCGCTGCTCGCGGCGGCCGCACTGCTCGACTCGGGGCATTCGAATGGCTGAGCGAATCACCGCCGCGTTCGTGCCGCTCGTGGATAGCGCGCCGCTCGTGGCCGCGGCGGAGCGCGGGTTCGCGGCGCGGGAGGGCATCGAGCTCGAGCTCGTGCGCGAGCCGTCGTGGGCGAGCTTGCGCGATCACTTGAACCTCGGCTACGTCGACTGCGCGCACGCGCTCGCGCCGTTGCCGCTCGCGTCGGCCCTCGGCGTGAGTCACGTGCAGGTGGCTTGTGCGGTGCCGTTCGTGCTCTCGCGCGGCGGGAACGCCGTCACGGTGTCGAACGAGCTCTACGCCGAGCTCGCGGCGGCCGCGCGAGGCGCGCCGCTCGAGGGCCCGGTCGCCGTCGGTGCGGCGCTCGCGACGATCGTCGCCCGGCGCGGCACGCCGCTGACGTTCGGGATGGTGTTCCCGTTCTCGGGCCACAACTTCGAGTTGCGTTACTGGCTCGCGGCCGCGGGCATCCATCCGGATCGCGACGTGCGGCTCGTCGCGATTCCGCCGCCACTGATGGTCGAGAGCCTGCGCGCACGCCAAGTCGACGGTTTCTGCGTCGGCGAGCCGTGGAACAGCCTCGCGGTGGCCGAAGGTCTCGGGCGCATCGTGGTCGCGAAGTCGGCGCTCGTGCCGCACGGCGTCGAGAAGGTGCTCGCGGTGCGTCCGGTGCTCGCGCACTCGCCGGAGCGGCTCGGGCCGCTGCTGCGTGCGCTCGCCGCGGCCGCTGCCTGGGCCGACGATCCGGTCAATCACGCGGAGCTCGCCGCGCTGCTCGCGCGGCCGAGCTACCTCGATGCGCCTCCCGAGCTCATCCGGGCGGCGCTGGGCGGTGAGCTCGACTGCGGCGGCGGCCGGCGGCTCGCCGACCGCGACTTCCTGTACTTCCACCGGCACGGCGCCAACGTGCCGTCGGCGCGCGATGCGCTTTGGATCTACGCGCAGATGCTGCGCTGGGGGCAGCTTGCGCCCGATCCTGCGCAAGAGGCGCGTGCCGCGCGCGTGTTCCGTCCGGATCTCTATCGGCAGCACCTGGGGCCGGCGATCGCGTCGCCCGCGCCTGCGGTGCCGTTCGACGGCGTCGATCTCGGCGGCGAGGACGTCGACGCCTACCTCGCACGGTTCGCATTGTCGACGGCGTACGTCGACCGGCCGCGCATCATCGAGTCGTAGCGCTTCCTGCACCGCATCGACGCACGCTTACGCGCGGCGTGATCCATCGTGGCGCACGAAGCGGTTCGCGGAGCGCGACGCGAGGTGACGTCGGTCCGCGGAAATCGCTGTGCGATCAAATGGTTGGACGCTTCCCGCGCGCTTGGCACGCGGTTTGAAA
>DASVDC010000049.1:0-26326 GCA_036381275.1 Pseudomonadales bacterium
GACAAGATCCATCTGCTCTTCAACAACGCCGGCATCGGCGGCGGCGCGAGTTTCGTCAACGGGTCCCGCGAGGAATGGGATCGCGTCTTCGACATCTGTTGGAAGGGCGTCTACTTGGGCTGCCGCGCGTTCCTGCCCATGCTGTTGAAGGCTGACGAAGGCGCAGTCGTGAACACGTCCAGCGCGAACGGCTTCTGGGCCGCCCTCATGCCGAACGTCGAGCACACCGCCTACTCCGCCGCCAAGTTCGCGGTGAAGGGCTTCACCGAGGCATTGATCACCGATTTTCGCAACAACGCTCCGCACCTGAAGGCCCACGTCGTCATGCCGGGAGCCATCGGCACGCCGATCGGTCTCAACTCGCGCCGCGTGCTGGCCGGGGACGGTGCGCTCTCCGAGAAGGAGAGGGACCAGATGCGAAAGCGGTTGGCGGCGTGGGGCGTCGCGGGTGCCGAGGACATGGACGAGGCCGCGCTGCTCGAGGCAGAAGGGGAGATGATTCGGCGCTTCCAGGAAATGGCTCCGACCTCGGCGTCGCAGGCGGCCAGGATCATTCTCGACGGCGTGAAAGCGGGTCGCTGGCGCATCCTCGTGGGCGACGACGTCATGCGACTCGACAAGCGCGTCCGAAAGAAGCCGGAAGCGGCCTACGACGTCGATTTTCCCGCCTACGCGCCGTTCGCGGATGACGAGGAGGCGCTGCTCCCCTAGCATCCGGGTCGGACGGCCTACGGGTCGTCCGACTGGGTGATCTCGTAGCGTCGAGCGACTCGGGCGGTGATCGCGCCCCAGGCAGAACGCTTCATTCGCGCTTGGTGGCGCTCGAACGAGGCTCGATCGGAGAACTCTTCACGAACGGTGAACCGGCAGGGATCTTCGTCGTCCTGAACGACCTCGAACAGCAGGCAGCCTTCCTCGGCCCGGGTCAGTCGGATGTGGTTGTCCAATTCCGCCTTCACGGCCTCGAGGTCATCAGCCGGTACCTGGATGTGACCACGCAAAATGACCCTGCCCATCGTCGAATCCCTGCAGGATTTACTTCGAGGCGCCACGTTGGGGAATGCCTTCCGGGTACATCGGCAAATCCGGTCCGTAGGCGAGCCAAGGCACTGCATGAGAGACCCAGATGTGACCCACTGGAACTTCGCCGGGGTCGGTATCGAGAGCCCCGAGACGAAGGATCACGGTGTCCTGGTCTTCCCATTCCGCCATCAGATGCGTGCCGCAGTGGCAATGGCCGATCGGGCCGGCCAGATCACCGCATTCGTAGGCTACCCCACCGCAGAGACAGCTGCCTTCCAACATACCCGACCCCTCTGAGGGAACCGAACCTGGGCTGATGATAATTGACTCTGATGTTCCCGTACGCGTCGTACGAGCAGTCAAGTCGCGCCACTTGCGGACGTCCGGACTCTCGTCGAGCATGAAGCGTCGTCTGGGGACGAGGAGGGTGGAGAAGACAGATGGCTGAGGAGCCCATCGTCGGAGGCTGTCAATGCGAATCGACGCGTTTCAGGCTCGATGCTCGACCGCTATTCACCCACGCATGCCATTGTCTGGTCTGCAGGCGTCGGAGTGGAACGGCCTTCGCGTTGTCGACGGCGGTCCTGCGGCGCGACTTCACGTTGACGCGTGGCCAGGTGATCGGGAAACAGACCAGTCCCAGGACGACGATGTACCGATGCGCCGCTTGTGAAACGGCCATCTACTCCGAGTCGATCCGATTTCCAGCGACGTACATCGTGCGTGGCGGCACGTTCGACGATCCCGGGGTCGTTGTGCCGGGCGCCCATATCTGGGTGAAACGCAAGCACCCTTGGATCGTATTGCCCACCGACGTACCGCAGTTCGAAGAAGACTACGACATCTACGAAACGTGGCCGCGCGAAGCCCTGGACCGCCTGGGCGCCGCCGGCGCACAATCCTGACCCCGCGCGGGGAATTCAGTCGCGTAGTGCTTCGAGGCACCCCGCGCGTTGCAGCACCGCATCGACTTCTTCCCGCTCGGCCAGCGCCCGGTACTTCTCCCTGAGCGCCTCGAACGAGCGCGCATGGTACTTCTGCGGCTTCTGCACCCAGCGCTCGCCTCGGAGCTCGACCGAGAATTCCTCCTGCTGCTCGGCGACCGCGCGCGCGTTCGCGCGTGTCCACGGCAGGAATCGAGAACCGACCTGGTCCGCGAGCAACGGCAGCAAGGTCGGCTCCAGTGCGTCCCACGGCTCGAGCTCGCCCTCGACGCGGGGCCAGAGCATCCGGTGGATCCAGTCGAGCAGGTGCCGTGCCGAACCCTCGATCAGCGCGCCCGCGGTGGGATCGGTCCAGGCAGCATAGAGCTGCCCCCAGAGACCGAAGTCACCGAACGACGGGCGGGCGCCGAGCAGATACGGCCGTGACGCGAGGTGCCGGTCGAGGACGGTGATGGCTTCGCGAAACGACGCTTCGATCAGCGGCGCGGTGGTTTCGTTGGAACCGACGAACCAGACCCGTCCGACCATACGCTCGCGAATCTGATCGCGCAGCGCGGCATGCTGCACTTCGTCCGCGTCCGGCTGCATCCCGCGCGCGATTCGGCCAGCGGCACTCTGCCGATCGACCTCGCGCGCCCAACGGAAATGGAACATCCACTTGTTGCCCCATTCGTCGCCGAATTCCTCCAGCAGCTCGGAGATGAACCGCGTGACGGGATCCGTCGGGTGGATGGACGGCTGCGGGTGCCGCTGCTCGAGCCGCTCGATGATCGGCGTCGAGTCCTGCAGGCCTTCGCCCTCCGGCGTGATCACCAGCGGGATCAGCGGCAGCTTCGCGTGTTTCTGGTACTCGGGCAGCGTCTCGGCATTGCGCGGCAGCCAGGTGTGCGGCAGGCCCTTGAATCGGAACCAGGAGCGCACCTTGACCGAGTACGGCGACATCTCCGAGCCGAAAATCCGATACGCTTCTGTCATCACGCGTCCTCGCCACTTCGGGCGGATGATCGCCCGGGATCTGCACCGCCGGAATCGACGATGGCCCATCGAAAGCCGGCAAAAACGAGAATCGATGTTTACATCATCGGTGGGTTCGGTCAATCGCCGTCGTTCCACTAACAAGAATTCTGATTTACATTAGGAGAACGTTCGAACGGAGAGGCGGGAAATGCTGCGCACGCTGCTGGTCTGGATCTTTGCTGGCGCGCTGTATGGCGCGTTCTGGCTCTGGTATCACGGCAGCGGCGAGCCGCTCGCGGAAGACGAGATCGAAATGTATCTGGAACGGCTCGAGGAGCGGGGACGCGATCCGGAGCGGCTGCAGGAGGCGCGGGCGTTCATGGAGAGCGACGACGGCGGCGAGTTCTACATGGTCAACCTGATCAACATGCGCGAACAGCCGCTGCAGGTCGGTGACGTCGAGCCGGGCGAGACGGCCAATCGTGCGCTCGCCCGCTACACCACGCAGCACATGGCGATGGCGCTGCTGAAGCGCGCCGGCTACTTCGTCGTGGCCGGGTCCGCTGCGGGCGGCAACATCGAGCAATGGGGGCTCACGCACGATCCGTACTGGACCCGGGCCGGCGTCGTCCGCTACCGCAGCCGGCGCGATCTGATGGAGATCGCGACCGATCCGGCGTTCATCGACGCGGTTCAGTACAAGTTCGCGGCGATCGAGCAGACGTTCGCGTTCCCGATCGCACCGGCCATGGCGTTCGTGACGCCGAAGCACGTCACGCTCGCGCTGACGATCGCACTCGGGCTGCTGCTGCAGCTCGTCACCAGACCACGCCGCACGGCGATATCGGCAACGGAAGGATGAACAGATGACGGCTGCTGAACCGATTCTGCTGAAGGGCTCTCCCGGCTCACCCTACACGCGCAAGATGCTCGCGGTGCTGCGCTATCGGGGGCTGCCGTATCGCCTGCTGATCGGCGGGCACGACCAGGACTTCGGGCTGCCGCGGCCGCGCGTCGCGCTGCTGCCGACCTTCTACCTGCGCGACGACCGCGGTGAGATCGAGGCGGTGGTGGACTCGACGCCGCTGATCCGCCGCCTCGAGCGCGACTTCCCGAACGAGCGCTCGGTGATCCCCGACGATCCCGTGGTGCAGTTCGTCGACGCGCTGATCGAGGACTACGGCGACGAGTGGTTGACCAAGGCGATGTTCCACTACCGCTGGTACTACGAAGCCGACATCGCGCACGCCGGGAGCATCCTGCCTCGCTGGAGCGCGCTGACCGCGCCCGAGGAGGTCATCGAGCAGCGGCGCGCGCAGTTCACGCGCCGGCAGATCGACCGGCTCTGGGTCGTCGGCTCGAACGACACCACCGCACCCATCATCGAAGCGAGCTACCGGCGCCTGCTGGGGCTGCTCGAGAACCACCTGCAGCGCCTGCCGTTCGTGCTCGGGAACCGGCCCGGCAGCGCCGATTTCGCGTTGTACGGACAGCTCACGCAGCTCGCGCATTTCGATCCGACGCCTCGGCAACTGACGCTGGAGTCGGCGCCGCGGGTGTATGCGTGGGTCGCCGTGATGGAGGATCTGTCCGGCCACGAGCACTCGGGCGATGGCTGGCTCGAGCGGCGCGAGCTCGCCGACGCGCTGCGGCCGTGGCTCACGGAGCTCGGCCGTACCTACGTACCGGTGATGCTCGCCAATGCGAAGGCGCTGAACGACGGTGAGAAGGAGGTGCGTACCACCGTGGACGGACAGCCGTGGGTGCAGCAGGCGTTTCCGTACCAGGGGCGCTGCGTGGCGGAGCTGCGCGCGCGGTACGCGCGGCTCGAGTCGGCGGATCGGCGCGTCGTCGACGAGTTGCTCGAAGGCACCGGTTGCAGCGCGTTGTTCGCTTGAAGAAGTTGAGCTGTTGTGGGAGCGGCCTCCGGCCGCGAACACCGCTGGAGGAGCGATCTGCAGATCGCGATCCCCCAACAGAGAGTTCGCGGCCGGAGGCCGCTCCCACTGAACTTTCCCGACTGTTCGCGGCCGGAGGCCGTTCCCACGAACTTAGCCGAGCGTTCGCGGCCGGAGGCCGCTCCCACAGCGCTCGGGATCGCGGTCTGGAGACCGCCCCTGCGAGAGCGTCAAAAGTCTAGAGCTCGCCGCCGCGCCAGAGCAGCTCGAGGCCCCAGGTACGGCGCGGGCCGTACCAGCCGATGAACCCGCCTGCCGGCGCGACGCCGCCGCCGCTCATCAGTCCAGCGGTCGGCTGGCCGGTCGCCTGAATGTAGTAGCTCTCGTCCAGCGCGTTGTCGACGTATGCGGAGAGCCGCCAGCGGCCGGACTGTTCGCCGAGGCCGGCGCGCAGACCGAGCAGGCCGTAGGCGTCCTGATTACCCGGTTCGTCGACGGTGACCCGGATCAGGTTCTGATCGTCCACCCACGCGTAGTCTGCGCGCACCGACCATTCGAGCGACGTGCCGGCGATCGGCTGGGCCCATTCTGCACCGAGCGAGTACTTCCATTTCGGCGAGAACGCCGGCGTCTCGCCCTTGCGATCGCAGGTGCCTCCGGGACCGTCCGGCGTCTCGCCGAGGCCGCACTGCGCGTTCGGGTACTCCGTGTACTCGGCGTCGAGATACGCGACGGAAGCGTTCAGCGTGAGCTGCGGCAACGGCTTCGCCAGCAGATCCGCCTCGATCCCACGGTTCCGCTGCTCGCCGGCGTTGGCGACGATGAAGCCCGCGCCGGTCTGCAGGTTCAGTGAGGTTTCCTGGAAGTCCTCGAGCTCGGTCCAGTACAACGTCGCGTTGAGCTGCAGGCGCTGGTCGAACCAGGTGGACTTGATGCCCGCCTCGTAGCTGATCGACTTCTCGTCCTCGAACTCCACCGGCGTGCCGGGGTTGACGCGGGTGGCGTTGAAGCCACCGGACTTGAATCCGGTCGCTATCGTGATGAAGCCCATGACGTCGTCGGTGAAGCGGTAGCGGGTGTTGGCGGACCAAGTGACGTTTTCGTCCTTCCGGTCGAGGTCGCCGATCACGTTGGCGGGGAACACAACCGGAAACGGTAGCTGCACGCCCGGCGCGTTGAAGTGGGCGATCGTCACGTCCTTGTCGTCCTGGCTCCAGCGAAGCCCGGCCGTGACGTCCCAGCGCTCGTTGAAATACCAGGTGAGGCTGCCGAACGCGGCGACGCTCCTCGTCTCCTGGTCGAAGTTCTGGAAGGCGGCGTCGCCCGGATTGAGCCGGCAGGGCGCGGGGCACGCCGCCGGCGGCAGCGGGAACACCCGGTTGGCGCCTTCCAGTACCGTCGAGACCGTATTGAACGTGGTGTCCTGACCGTACAGGTAGACACCCGCGATGTACTCGACCTTGCCGCCGGTGGGGGAGGCGATACGCAGTTCCTGGCTGATCACTTCGTTCACTTGACGCTGGTCGCTCAGCAGCACCGGCTGAGGCGTGGAGTCCGACGAGATGATCACGTGGTTGTCCCAATCCTGATAGCCCGTGATCGACGTCAGCGTGTGACCGTTCAGAACGTCCCAGTCGATCTGGATCGACCCGCCCCAGCTTTCGGTGTGGTCGTCGCCCTCGTCGTCCGCCCAGACCACGTGGTCGTCGTCGTCGAAATTCCGGAACGGGTAGCCGGCGGCCTCGGCGGCGGCCAGGAATCCGGGTGTCGCGATGCCGCTCGGACCGGTAGGGTCGATCTGTTCGCCGACGCAGCAGCGCCGTTCCTTCTCGGACCAGTAGGCGGTCAGATTGATCTCCAGCGCGTCCGTCGGCGTGAACAGCAGACGCCCGCGCGCGCCGATCTCGTCGTTGTCGTTGACGCGGTTGCCGGTGTAACGGTTCTTCTCGAGGCCGTCGTTCTCGCGGTAGAAGAACGCGAGCCGTCCCGCCGTCTGCTCGCCGAGGCCGCCGCCGACGTAGCCGTTGATCCAGCGGTGATCGAAGCGTCCGCCGCCCGCGCGCACCAGCGCTTCGAACGGCTCCTCAGGACGGCGGGTGGTGATGTTCACCGCGCCGATCGGCGTGTTCCGCCCGTAGAGCGTGCCCTGCGGTCCGCGCAGGATCTCGATGGTGTTGATGTCGGCGAGCTCGCCGAGCGACATCGCGCTGGTCGGCATGTACAGGCCGTCGAGGAACACGCCGACGCTCGACTCGATGCCCGGGTTGGTGCCCGAGCTGCCGATGCCGCGGATTCGCACCTGGGCGTTGCGCATGTTGTTCGACGTCGGCAGGTCGAAGTTCGGCACGTACGAGGCGAGCTGCTGCAGATCGTTCAAGCCCCGTGCCTGCAGGTCCTCACCGCTGAAGGCAGTGATCGAGATCGGCACCTCCTGCACGCTCTGCTCACGCTTCTGTGCCACGACCACGACCTCCTCGATCGCGGCGGCCCGGACCGAGCCGGCGCCGGCCACCAGCAGCAGAGCGACGAGTCCTTGTACCGGTCTTCCCATCCCGTATGTCATCACTTCTCTCCCCGACGGCGTATGCAACTTCTGAGATATGCTAATTATGAGAACGAATATTCTCGTTTATGTTAGGGTAATCCGGCGCCGCAACGGAAACAAGCGCGGATTGGTTTCCGGCGGGACATCGCGAGCGCGGCACAGGCTGCCGATTGATCCCGGCGGGCGATCCGGCTAGGGTCGCCGGTATGAGAACCACGATTCTCGTATCGTCCCTGGTCGCACTGACGCTCTGGTGGGCGTCGGATGCCGTTGCCGCGGAGCCGGAGATGATCCGGATTCCCGCGGGCGAGGCGACCATCGGTTCGGACCGGGGGCCGCCGGACGAACGGCCGGCACACCGCGTTCGGGTCGATGCGTTCCTGATGGACCGGACGCCGGTCACGGTGGAGGCGTTCGCCGCGTACGTGGCGGCGACGGGTGCGGTCACCGATGCGGAACGTTTCGGCGACTCCGCCGTGTTCGACGTGGCGTCCGCGAGCTGGGAGCTGCGACCCGGCGCGAACTGGCGCCGTCCGCTCGGTCCCGACGAGCCGGCGGCGCTACCGGATCACCCGGTCACGCACGTGAGCTGGAACGATGCGGCCGCGTATTGCAAATGGGCGGGCAAGCGCCTGCCCAACGAGATCGAGTGGGAACACGCGGCCCGCTACGGTCACGACGGTGAGCCGCTCTACGCGATGGGCAACAGCGTGCTGCGCGAGGGGCAATTCCTCGCGAACTTCTGGCAGGGACCGTTCCCATCGCACAACACCGAGGCCGACGGCTGGCTCTACACGGCACCCGTCGGCCACTTCGGGGTCGCCCCGACGGGGCTCACCGACATGGCGGGCAACGTCTGGGAGTGGACGTCGAGCTGGTATCTGCCCTACGGCACCGACGTGCGCGCGAGCGTTGCAAGCGAGCGTGTGCAGCGCGGCGGCTCGTTCCTGTGCAGTCCCAACGGCTGTCACGGATTCCGGGTATCGGCGCGCGGGCACTCGACGCCCGAGTCCTCCCACATGCACGTCGGCTTCCGCTGCGTGGCGGACGGCTGATCGCGGCGACGAAGCCTTCAGAGCAGCGCCGATACCTCGATCGCATCGCTGCCGGCCGGGAGCGACACCAGCGTGCCGTCGCGTCCGACCGTGACGCCGCCCCCGTAGACGTCGGCGACGCCCTCGAGGAACGCCGCCTCGAGGCCAGGCACCGGCAACGGCGGAAGCACGTGGTGGAACAGCAGGTGCCCGGCGCCGGCACCGGCCGCGATCTTCGCGACGCCGACCGGGCTCGCGTGGTAGTCGAGAATGTCGTGGGTGATCTGCGCGATGTTCTGCCGGCCTGCCTGACGTGCGGCGTCGGTGAGAATCCCGACCAGGTGCGGCGCCAGCGCCTCGTGCACCAGCAGATCGACGCCCTCGGCGAACGCGGCGAGGTTGTCCGATTCCGCGGTGTCTCCGCTCACCAGCAACGAACGGCCCCGGTAGTCGAAGCGGTAACCGACCGCGGGCTTGACCGGGCCGTGATCCACCGCGAACGCCGTGATCTCGAGTCCGTCCGCGCTCAGCACCCGGCGGCTTTCACCGGGGCCGGGAGGCGCAAACGGATGCGCGGCGCTGCCGGCGCCTTCGGGCGGCGCGATCTCGGCGCCGTGGTGCGCCGTCCGATACCCGAAATCGAGCGCGTACGCGGCATTGAAGCCGGCGACGACGGCTTCCACGCCCGTCGGCCCATGCACGGGCAACGGGCTGTGGTGGCTTCCGCTGGTCCAGCGCAGCGTCGCGAGCTCGCCGAGCCCGTCGATGTGATCGGAGTGGAAATGCGTCAGCAGCACGGCCTGCACGCGTGCGGTGTTCAGTCCCATGCGCTGCAGGTTGCGCGGGCTGTTGCTGCCGACGTCGACGATGAACAGCGCCCGCCCGGCGAGCACCGCGACGCACGGACCCGAACGCACCGCATCGGGTAGAGGTGCGCCGGCGCCGCAGAGCGCCACGTGCAGGCCGTCCGGCAGATCGGCGATCGGGTCGGACGTCATCGTCCGCGTGGCGGCCTGGCGCGTCAGCGACTCGGCGATGTCGCCGCGGAACGAGTAGACGACAACGACGGCGGCAACGAGCAGCGCCAGCGCTGCCGTGACGATTCTACGCACGCAGATTTCCCCCGGCTACGCATGTGAAAGACGGTTCACGTTCATGCTACACTCCGCGCCGAAACCCGACAACCGAACCGAGGCCTGTGCCGATGACGGAGCCGCTCGCCATCGATGTCTTCTGGTCGTTCCGCAGTCCGTGGTCGTATCTCGCGACACCGCGTCTGCGGGAGTGGGAGCGACGCTACGCGCTCGAGGTTCGGTTCCGACCGGTGCTGCCGATCGCGGTGCGCACGCCGGAGTTCTTCGAGCAGGTCCACCCGCTCTGGTTCAGCTACTTCATGACCGACGTGTTCCGCGTCGCCGAATTCCTCGGGCTGCCGTTCGCCTGGCCGCGGCCCGACCCGGTGCGGGTGGAGCGGGGACCGAACGGACGGCCGCGAACGCTGCCGGAGCAGCCGTACATCTACCGGCTGACTCGGCTCGGCGTGCTCGCGGCGGAGCAGGGCAGGGGGATGGCCTTCGCCGACGAGGTGTCGCGTCTGATCTGGGGCGGCACCGAGAACTGGCACGAGGGCGATCATCTGAAGGCGGCGGTCGCGCGCGCGGGTCTCGATCTGGCGACGCTCGACGAGCAGATCGAACGGCAATCCGACCGGCTCGACGCCGTGATCGAAGCCAATCAGGCGGACCACGAGAAGTGCGGCCACTGGGGCGTACCGACGTGCGCGTTCCGCGGCGAGCCGTTCTTCGGGCAAGATCGGCTCGACGTGCTGCTCTGGCGCCTCGGGCAGCACGGCCTGCGCGAGCGCGATTGAAGAGGAATCGGAAAACGGACGACGTGGCACAGACGAAATCGACCCGTAAACCCCGAACGGCGCCGGGCGTGCGTCCCGCGCTGCAGCAGCGCAGCCGCGAGAAGCGCGACCGGCTGATCAAGGCCGGCATCGCGGCGTTCGCGCGCGACGGCTACGAAGCGGCGCGCATCGTCGACATCGTGCGCGAAGCGGGTATCTCGGTCGGCGTGTTCTATCAGCGCTTCAAGGACAAACGCGGCTTCTTCGATGCGCTCGAGCAGGAGTTCGTCGCGCGCGGCAAGGCGAACTGGGACCGCTTCTTCGAGGGGGCGGATCCGAACTGGACGGCGCGGCAATTGCTGGAGCGTCTGACCCGCAACCTCGGCCGGGTGATCGAAGACAACATCGGCTTCTTTCGCGCGCTGATCTCACTCGGCCATCACGACAAGAGTGTCGTCGGGCCGGGCGTCGAGCTCGCCCGGTACGGCGCGGTGCGGCTGCAGGAATATCTCGTGGCTCGCGGCCTGCTCGATCCGAAGAAGATCGACAAGGACGACGTCTACTTCGCGCTCGCGATGATCCACCGGTCGCTGGTGATGACCGCAGCGATGGGCGCCGGCGGCCCGTACGGAGCGTCGGAGCGGCGTACCGCGCGCAAGCTCGCGCGCATGCTCGCGAACTTCCTCTCCATCGATCTCGATCAGGTCGGCCGGCCTGAGCCGGGCGTCGAGCGCCGCACGTCGGTCAGCCGTTCCAGATCCACTCCGTCTGCGCGGCCGGCGGCTCCACGGGAGGCCCGACGCGAATCCTGAGCCGGTAGGGCGGGCGCCACATCGGCTCGACCATCTCGTCGCCGAGCGACCGTAGCGCCGCCTGCAGCTCGGCGACCTTGTCGGGGAGCGCCGCCGCGAGATTCACCTGCTCGGTGGGATCCGCCGCGAGGTCGAACAGCCAGACCTGCGCCGGCTGTTCCTGGACCTGCAGCTTCCAGTGCCCCTGCCGGATCACCCGATAGCCGCCCTGGGACCAGTACAGGGTACGATCGCTCAGGTCCGCGTTGCCCGTGATCGCCGGGAGCAGATTGCGGCCGTCGATCACGCGGTCATCCGGCAGCGGCACGCCGACCGCGGCGGCCACGGTCGGCAGCACGTCGACCCCGCTCGCGGGGCCCGCAACGACGCGCCCGGGCGGGATGACGCCCGGCCAGCGCACCAGCAGCGGCACGTTGATGCCGCCTTCGAAGAAGGTGGCCTTCCAGCCCCGGTAGGGATGGTTGTGCAGCGGAATGTGCGTGTACCACGCGCCGCCGTTGTCGCTGGTGAAGATCACGATGGTGTTGCGCGCGCGCCCGCTCGCCTCGAGCGCGGCGAGCACGCGGCCGATCGCGGCATCCATGCTCTCGATCATCGCGTAATAGACGCGGGTCTTGTGATCCGCGATGTGATCGAGCCGATCGTAGACGTCTTTCGGCGCGTCCAGCGGGTTGTGCGGCGCGTTGAACGCGAGGTACAGGAAGAACGGCCGCTCGTCCTCGCGGCCGATGAACTCGACGGCTCGCTCGGCCAGCACGTCGGTCACGTAGCCTTCGGGCTCCTTGCGCCGACCGTTCTCGATGATCATGAACGGCAGGTGGTCCCACAGGTAGCTGTCGATGCCGCTCCACGGCAGCCGCGCCGCCACGCTCCAGTCGTCGTCCGGCGGTGAGAACATCGCGGCGCCGCCGGGAAAGCCGGTGAACTCGTCGAACCCGTGGGCCTCGGGCCAGAGCGAGCGGTCGGAGCCGAGGTGCCACTTGCCGATCATCGCGGAGCGGTACCCGCGAGCTTCGAGCAGCTCGGCGATGGTGATCTCGGTCGTCGGCAGGCCCGACTCGGTTTCCGATCCCCAGTCATCCGCCTCCCGGAACTCGACCACGTCCTCGGTCGGATAGGTTCCGTCGAACGACTTCAGGAAGGTATCCGGCGTGCGCACCGACTCGAAGCCGAAGCGCTGCGGAAAGCGCCCGGTCATCAGCGCTGCCCGCGACGGCGAGCAGGTGGAGTGGGCCGCGTAGCCGGCGACGAAGCGGGCGCCGTCGCGCGCAAGACTGTCGATGTGAGGCGTCCGGACCAGCGGATTGCCGTTCAGCGAGATGTCGTTGTAGCCGAGGTCATCGGCGACGATGAGCACGATGTCCGGCGGGCTCGACGCGCGGGCGGAGCGTGCGTCGCCGGATGCCGAGGCGGCAATGGAGAGTGGAGAGCCGTCGAACACGTACTGGTGGTAGCTCTGGTCGAGGGCATCCCTGAGCAGCGTGTACTCGCAGCCGGTGCGCGTGTGCGGCTCGATCACGAGCGGCTCGTCGAGCCGCCGTTTCGCCAGCGTCCAGCCCGGCGGCAGCGGGACCGCGAGGTTCGGCTGCGGTGCGCCGGTAGCGTGCATCACGAACCGGTTGCCGGTCGGATCCGCGAGCTCGTAGATCTCGTCCCGGAATTCCATCAGATGACACTTCACGAGCCGCGTCGCGCGCAGATTGCCGGGCTTGCCTTGTACCGGCGTGCAGCCGTCCGGATCGGGCAGGCACGACCGACCCGCGACGCGCGCGAGCTCGACCCAGGTGAAGCCGTCGATGGTGCGCACCGTGAGACACTCGGTTCCCCGGCAATCGACCGGTGCGGAGAACGAGCGCAGGTGGCAGGTGTCGTCGAACAGCAGGTGACGCGTCGTGTTCTTCTGCAATCCCGCAGGAGGCGTATAGCTCGGCCAGGCGGCGTCGGAAATGGGGCGCGGTCCGCCGGCCAGATAGACGACGCCCCTGGCGGGATCGATCAGCTCCTTGGCGATGCCGACGTTGCCGGATTCATCCTTTAGCTGTACGCAGTCGGCATCGAAAGCGAGCGCCGGCGCGCCCAGGCACAGCATCACCAGCCAGACCAGCGCCAGGCGGCCAGAGCGGCTCTCGCCCGTTTCCATCATACGGCCCTCTCCCAAGGTACGAATCATCGTTCATATTAGGGTCCGGCGCCGGTGAGCGCAACGGCATTGTAGGAACGTGAATTATTGTTTACATTGCTGAAATCGCGCGAGTCGGGAATACCTCAGCGGGAAGAGATCATGGACTTCGAGCTCAGCGAAAAGGTGCTCGAGCTGCAGGCGCGGCTCGACGACTTCATGGCCCGGCACGTCTACCCGCGGGAGCTCGACTACTGGGAGTGGGTGGACGATCCGGCCAATGCCTGGCGATACCCGCCGTGGTTCGACGAGCTGAGAGAGCAGGCGAAGGCGGCCGGCATCTGGAACTGGTTCCTGCCGAAGGAATACGGCGATTGGAGCCCGGGGCTCACGAATCTGGAGTTCGCACCGCTGATGGAGCGCATCTGCCGGGTGCCCTGGTCTCAGGAGATCTTCAACTGCAGCGCACCGGATCGCGGCAACATGGAAGTGCTGGCCCGCTACGGCAGCGAACGCCAGCAGCAGGAATGGCTCGTGCCGCTGCTCGACGGCCGAATTCGTTCGGCCTTCTCGATGACCGAGCCGGCGGTGGCGTCGTCGGATGCGTCGAACCTCGAGACGACGATCGTTCGCGACGGCGACGAGTACGTGATCAACGGCCGCAAGTGGTTCACGTCGAACGCGTACAATCCGCGGTGCAAGTTGCTCGTCGTGATGGGCAAGACCGATCCGCAGGCACCCCGGCACCGCCAGTTCTCGATGATCCTGGTTCCGAAGGACACACCCGGCGTGGTGCTGGAGCGGCCGCTGCGCGCGTTCGGCAGCATCCACTCTCCCGGCGGCCACGCGCAGGTTCGCTACGAAAACGTGCGCGTGCCCGTCGAGAACCTGATCCTGGGCGAAGGCCGCGGTTTCGAGATCGCCCAGGGGCGCCTCGGACCCGGGCGCTTTCAGTACGCGATGATGTTCGTGGGGATGGCCCAGCGCTGTCTGGACCTGATGTGCCGCCGGGTCGAGGAGCGGGTCGCGTTCGGCGAGAAGCTGGCCGACAAGACCAGCATCCAGCACGACATCGCGCGCTCGCGCTGCGAGATCGAGCAGTGCCGGCTGCTGGTGCTCGCGGCGGCCGACCGCATGGACAAGTTCGGCGCGAAGGCGGCGCGAGACTACATCTCGATGGTGAAGATCGTGGCGCCGCAGATGTGTCAGCGCGTGGCCGACCGCGCTCTGCAGGCACACGGCGGAATGGGCGTGACCCAGGACACGCCGATCGGCCGCATCTTCCTCACCGCCCGGTACTGCCGCATCGCCGACGGGCCGGACGAGGTGCACATGTCACAACTCGGGCGGCGCACGATCGCCGATGCGCGCGCGTCGTGAACAGCGGAGGGCGGAAACGATGAAAGGTGTTCGACGGACGCTGATGGCGTTGCTGGTGGCGGCGGCCGGGCCCGCCTCGTTCGCGGCAGAACGCATCAACGTGGAGGTTCCGGCCGAGCGGCAGGTGTTCTTCGGCGATCTGCACCTGCACACCACCTACTCGAACGATGCGTTCGGCCTGAACAACGACCGCACGCCGGACGTCGCGTACCGGTACGCGAAGGGCGAGCCGGTGCCGACCGTCGGCGGCGGGCAGATCCAGCTTCGCACGCCGCTGGATTTCCTGGCGGTGACCGATCATGCGGAGTTCCTCGGCATCTTCCATTCGATCGGCCAGCCGGGGCATCCGCTGCACGACTCGGAGCTCGGCCGGCTCGCCGCGTCCACCGACACCGAGGTGCGCGCGGCCGCGTTCGGCATGTTCATTCGGGCGCTGCGTACCGGTGAAGTGCCGGAAGGCTTCGTCGATCCCGCCAACACGCTGACGATCTGGCGCCGGATCGTCGAGACGGCGGATCGTCACTATCAGCCGGGCGAGTTCACCACGTTCGCCGGCTACGAATGGACCGCGACCGTCCAGCGCGGAAACATGCACCGCAACGTGATCTTCGACACCACCCGGAATCTGCCGGTGCCGTTCACGGCGACGGATTCGACCCATCCGGAGGAGCTCTGGACCTGGCTCGAGCGTCAGCGTGAATCCGGGCTCGACGTGATCGCGATTCCGCACAACTCGAACGTCAGCGACGGACGGATGTTCGCCCTCACCGACAGCTTCGGCGAGCCGCTCGACGCGTCGTACGCGGCGCGGCGGGTATGGAACGAGCCGCTGGTGGAGATCACCCAGCAGAAGGGCACGTCGGAAACCCATCCGGCGCTGTCGCCGAACGACGAGTTCGCCGACTTCGAGCTGTTCACCGAGCTCCTGGTCACGAACATCACCGGCAAGGTCAGCGGCAGCTACGTGCGCGAGGCGTGGCTGAACGGCGTGCGGCTGCAGGAAGAGAGCGGCTTCAACCCGTTCCGCATCGGCGTGGTCGGAGGCACCGACAACCACTCGGGGACGTCGGCGTTGGAGGAGGACAATTTCACCGGGTCACAGGGCCCGAAGCGCGACGGCACCCCCGAGCTGCGCCGCGAGATGGAGTTGTGGGGCGGATTGCCGCGCCAGGCGTTCAGCGCATCGGGCCTGACCGCCGTCTGGGCCGAAGAGAACACGCGGGAGTCGATCTTCGCCGCGTTGCGCCGGCGGGAGAGTTACGCGACCACCGGGCCGCAGATCACCGTGCGGATGTTCGCCGGCTGGGATCTGCCGGCGGACGTCGTCGATTCGCCGGACCGTGCGGAGATCGGTTACCGGTCCGGCGTGCCGATGGGCGGTGTGCTGGAAGGGCCGGCGAAGGGGCGCGCACCGACGCTGATCGTCTGGGCTTCGAAGGACCCGGTCGGCGCGAACCTGGACCGCATCCAGATCGTCAAGGGCTGGAGCCGCGGCGGCGAAGCATTCGAGAAGATCTACGACGTGGCGCTGTCGGATCCGAAACGGCGCCGTGCGGACGGCACGATCGAGCCGGTCGGCAGCACCGTGGACGTCGCCACGGCCAGCTACAGCAACGACGTCGGCGCCGCCGAGCTCGCCGCCGCCTGGACCGATCCCGAGTTCGATCCCGAAGCGCCGGCCTTCTACTACGTTCGCGTAATCGAGATTCCGACGCCGCGCTGGACCACCTACGACGCTGCCGCGCTCGGGATCGCGCCGCACGAGGCGGTGCCGGCGACGCTGCAGGAACGAGCGTTCACCTCGCCCGTCTGGTACCTGCCCGCCGGTGCGCCCGGCACCGTGCGTCGGCAATGAGCGAGCGGTGTCGTTGCGCGCGCTGAAGGGGATGCTCCGCTCGCCGCTGCTGCACTTCGCCGCGGCCGGCGCGCTGATCTTCGCGGCCTGGTCGCTGACGGAGCCGCTCCGTCGCGATGCGCAGGGGTACGAGGCCGGCGGTGCGGACGAGATCGTGCTGACGGCGGACGATCTGAAGGTGATGGTCGCCTACTTCGGCTCGCAATGGCGACGGCTCCCGACCCGGGACGAGCTCGACGAGCTGATCGAGCGGCGCATCACCGAAGAGGTGCTGATGCGCGAAGCGCTGCGTCTGGGTCTCGATCGAGGTGATGAGGTGATCCGCCGGCGCCTCAGCCAGAAGCTCGAGATGACGCTCGACGAGATCGCCGCGGTGGAGTCGCCGAGCGAGGCCGAGCTCGTCGCGTTCTACGAGGCCAATGCTGAGCGCTATGCCGAGCCCGAACGGGTGAGCTTCGAGCAGCGCTTCGTCAGCGAAGAGCGCCGCGGCGAGTCGACCCACGCGTACGCGCTGTCACTGCTCGAGCGCCTGCGCGCCGGTGCGGACGCGCCTGGCGACCCGTTCCACCTGCCGTCGACGCTGTCCGACGTCAGCGCCGAGCGGCTGACCCGCGCGTTCGGTCCTGCGTTCGCTGCCGAGCTGCTCGAGCTGGCCGCGGCCGCCGCCGCGCGCGCGGGCGGCGAATGGGTCGGCCCGGTCGAGTCGCCCTGGGGACAGCATCTGGTCCGGGTGACCGCCCACCGGCCGATCCGCCGGATTCCGTTCGACGAGGCCCGGGATTCGGTGCTGGCCGACTGGCGGGATGCGAGCGCGAAGGCGAAGGTGTCGGATCGTCTCGGCGAGATGCGGGCACGTTACCGGGTCGTGCTGCCGCCGGCCGACGACCTCGCCGCGCTCACCACGCCATGAAGTCGGTGAACGCCGCCTCTGGAATCCGTTGGCGGACGCGGCGCGCTCTCGCGCTGTCGATCCTCGTGCTCGCGGCGCCTCACACGTGGGCGCACGGGTTGCGTCTCGCGTTTCTCGAGGGCGTCGAGCAGGCGCCGGGCGTCTGGCAGCTCGCCGTGCGCGTGCCGGTGCTGGGTGAGCGGGCGTGGCCGCTCACGATCGAGCTGCCCGCCGGGTGCGTGGAAGAGACGCCGCCGACGATCCGGACATTGGCATCGGGTGACCAGGCCGTTTACCGCAGCATGCGTTGTGATCCCGGGCGGCACGAGGTGAAGGTCGCGGGCATTCAGGCGGGCGTGGTGGATCTGCTCGTGCGCCTCGAGAGCCGGGAGGGCGATCATTCCGTGCGGGTGGTGACGAGCGCCGATCCGCGCTTCGTGCTGGAAGCGCGGGGCGATGTGTCGCTGCTCGCCCGGATCGGGCTCGGACTCGAGCACATACTGACCGGCTACGATCATCTGGCGTTCGTCGCCGGTCTGGTCCTGCTGCTCGAGCGGCTGCGCCGGACACTGATCGCGGTCACGGCTTTCACGCTGGCGCACAGCGTCACGCTGTCGCTCGCGGCGCTCGGCGTCATCGGCCTGCCGTCGCCGCCGGTGGAAGCGGTGATCGCGCTCTCCATCGTGTATCTGGCGGCCGAGATCGTTCAGGCGCGCCGCCACCCGGAGCGGGAGCTGCCGGCCGCCCGGATCTGGGCGGCCGCGCTGGGGTTCGGCCTGCTGCACGGATTCGGTTTCGCGGGCGCGCTGCACGAGGCCGGCCTGCCGGAGAACGAGCGGGTGCTCACGCTGATGCTGTTCAACCTGGGCATCGAGATCGGCCAGGTGGCGTTCGTGCTGGTCTGGGCTGCGTTGCTCGCGTTCGTTGGCCGGCTGGTGCGCTCCGCGGCGAGCGGTATCGACGCGCCGATTCCGCGGCTGCACACGGCGCTCGCTTACGTGCTGGGATCGGTGGCGAGCTTCTGGACGATCGAGCGGTTGGTGCAGTTCGTTTGAGCTCGCCGGTTCGCGGCCGGAGCTGGGCGGGTAGCCGCCGCTCCCACAGTGGGGTGCTCCCACAGTGGGGCGAGGCGGACGGAGGGGCTGCAGGCGTCAGGCCGGGCGGTTGGTGCGGCCGGAGAACCGCTCGGCCGGGCGGATCGCCTCGTACGCGCGCAGCACCGGCTCGAACTGCTCCGGCGTGCTGGCGTGGATGATGATGCCGTCGGCGCCGGCTTCGAACTGGTCGAGCCAGCGGCGCGCGCATTCCTCGGCGGTGCCGATCGCGGCCGGCCGCCAGTGCTCCGGTATCAGCGGCTCGATCGCGGCGAGTTGCTCGAGCGTCGCGACGCTGTCGATCCAGCCCCCGACGGAGGTCACCGCGCGGTGGCTCCGGAAGCGCTGCAGCACGTCGGGATCCCAGCCGTTGATCGCGACCAGCATGTCGCCGTAACCGGGGAACTGCAGGTAGGTGGCGAGCCGGCCGACGATCGCTTTCAGGTACTGCTCCTCCGTCGGCTGGTGCAGGGTCGCCAGCACCGACCAGACCTTGACCGTACCGGCGGGCCGCTCGGCGTGCGCCTCGCCGGCGCGCACCTGGGCCACCGCGCGCGCGAGGCACTCGTCGCTCATGAACGTGTGCAGATGCACGCCGTCGAACCAGCGCCCCGCGTGCTCCAGGCTCTTCGGTCCGAAGCCGACGTAGAGCAGCGGGATGTCGGCGTGCACGTAGTCGGCGAGCCGCAGCATCGTGAAGCGGCCGAGCAGGCCCTTGTGACTCTCGATGGTTTCGCCGTTCCAGAGCCGGCGCAGCAGGCCGATCAGCTCTTCGGTGCGCGCGTAGTCGTTCGGCGGCAGGTCCCAGAGCCGCCAGCGCGCGGGTCCGCCGCCCTTCGCGAGACCGAGCGCGAAGCGCCCGTTCGAGAGCTTGTCGAGCGTGCTGCCCATCGAGGCGGTGATCACCGGGTGCCGGGTGTTGCCGTTGGTGGCCGACGTGCCGATGAAGATCTCCTCGGTGACGGCGGCCACCGCGCCGCAGATCGCCGAGATCTCCTTGTAGTCGGCGCGTTCGGAGATCATCACGTTGCCGATGCCGAGCGCCTCGGCATCGCGCACCTGCTGCAGCACGTCGCGCGGTTGCCGGGTATGGCCGGGCAGGCCGTAGAAGCCGAGCTCGGGAAACTTCGAGACGTAGACGGGCCGTTCGCTCATGGTCACTCCAGAAATTCGGTGGCGCCGAGGTCGAGCGCATGGCGGGCGTGACGCCGCGCCATGGTGAGGAACATCTCGTCGCCGCGCGGTGTCTGCTCGACGATCATCGACGCGATCACGGTGACGCCGAAGCCGGCGAAGGTGCTGCGCCGGTAGGCTTCCCAGCAGCTCGGCCAGTCGAAACCGGTCACGCCGGCCGCTTCCAGGGCGCGGTGGTAGTCGCGCACGATGTCCTGCTCCACCGGGCGCCGCACGTCCGGCTCGAGGCCGCCGCCGAGACAGTAGGCGACATCGTTCAACGGCCGACCCACCTTGACGCTCTGCCAGTCGACCACGGTCACCCGCGGCGTCGACGTGGTGTGATCGATCAGCAGATTGTCGAGCCGATAGTCGACGTGCTCGAGGCAGAACGGCGGCTCGAGCGGCGCGAACAGCGGACATTGCGGCGCGTCGGCGACCCGCGACAGCACGTCCACCTCGTCCGGAGCGAGCGAAGCGCCGTAGCGGTCGACGAAGCCGGGCAGCATCTGCGCGTACAGCGAACGCAGGTCGGTGGCCGGCGCCGGTTGGTGCAGCCAGTCGTAGTCGAGCAGCGTCTCGTCACACCAGGTCGGTGCCTGCAGCCCAACGAGCTCACGGACGGCGCTGCGCGCCACTTCCGGGCTGCAGCCGGCGAGCTGGTCGCCCTGCACGGCCGGATGCATGTCTTCGAGCAGCAGCACGAACCGTGGCCCTTCGCCGTCGATGGCCGCGTAGTAGCAGCGCGGCGTCGCGATCGGCAGGCGTGGCGCGAGCGTCCGGTAGAACTGCACTTCCCGGTAGTAGTTGCGCAGCCCCACGCCGGTCTCGCGGCTCAGCGGATCGTCGGACGGGAATTTGCCGACCAGCCGCCTCGGTGCTTCTCCGCCGGAGAGCTCCAGCTCGTAGCGGATGCACTGACCGATCTGGCCGGTGCCGATACGGGTCGCGGTGAACGCGCGCACGTCGACGTCGCCGTGACCGGCGTCGCGCAGCCGCGCCGTCAGCCATTCGCGATCGATCTCGTCCGGAGCAGGAATCGGCGGAGTCGGCATGGTTCTGGATGCGCTGCCCGGCGGTTGGTATAACGTGTATCAAAGTCTGACGGACGCACCGCCGATTGCAAGTGACGATGCCAGCGTGATCGAACCGCGGGCGGTGGCCCCGTGGCGTGCCGCTCGGCTGGCGGTGCTCGCAGCGCTCTGTTGCGTCGCCGGCTGCAGCGAGCCGGCGCCGCCGCCTTCCGAATCTCGGCAACCGGATTCCACAGCCGTCGCGGCGCAGGCGCCGTTCGTGGACCGGCACGGGCTCGAGGACGTGCGCGTGCTCGAGGTGCTGGTCGAAGGCGAGCGCGAGCGGCGGCCCGCGCGGCGCTGGGACAGTCCTCAGGGTTACTCCATCTACGTGCTGCCGCAGATCGTGATGACGGCGGAGGAGCCCGGCCGGGACCAGGCGTTCGCCCGGGTGGACGGCGAGTTCTTCGCGCGTATCGAGCGCCTCGATCCGAGCGTGCCGGCGTCGGCGCTCGAGCAGAACGCGCGCGACTGGCTCGCCGCGATCGGGCCGGCCGAGCGGCTCGGCGATGCGCGCGTTCCGCACCCGTTCCTGCGGGACGCCGTCTTCGTGCTGCGCGCGGCCGGCGCCGGAGTGAGCGCGTACGTGGCGGTGATCGCCGTCGACGACGTGCCGTTCCGCTTCACGGTGCACCTGCCGCACCGCGAACCGCTCGAGGGCATCGCGCCGAGCCTCTGGACGATGCTGCAGAGTATCGAGCCGTGGCCCGATGCGCGCCGCGGCGATCAGCAGAAGGAGGGAAGATGAAGCTGTATCACTGCCGCGACGCGCGCTCGTTGCGGCCGCTCTGGGCGGTCCACGAGATGGGCCTCGACTGCGAGGTGGTCACGCTGCGCTTCCCGCCGCGCGTGCACCACCCGGACTACCTGTCGGTGAATCCGCTCGGCACGGTGCCGACGTTCATCGACGGCGAGACCGTGATGACCGAGTCGTCGGCGATCTGCGAGTACCTCGGGCGGCGCTACGGGCCCACCGACCTCATCGTGCGCGAGACCGAGCCGGAGTTCGGCACGTACCTGAACTGGATGTACCGCAGCGACGCCACGCTGACGTTCCCCCAGACGCTGGTGTTGCGCTACACGCGCCTCGAGCCGCCGGAGCGGCGGCAGCCGCAAGTGGCCGAGGACTATGCGATCTGGTATCTGTCACGGCTGCGCTCGGTGGAAGCGGCGCTGACCGAGCGGGAGTACCTCGTGGCCGACCGTTTCACGATGGCCGACATCACGGTCGGGTACGCGCTGTATCTCGGCAAGACGCTCGGGCTCGACGAGCGCTACAAGCCGAACTGCCGCGGGTACCTGGCGCGGCTCGAATCGCGTCCGGCGTTCCAGCGGGCATTGGCGGTCACCGCCTGACGCCCGCCGCGGTCCGACGCGGCGGCCGGTCGATACCTACAGAGCGCGTCGGCGAAGGCTTGCGTCGGCACCCGGGCTCGACCAATATGCTCCACGGGGGCCAATTAGGAGGGACACCTGATGCGCTTTCTGATTCCTGTGGCGGTCGTGGCCGCGCTGGCGTCGAGCCCCGCGGCGGTCCGCGCCGATTGTTCCTGCCTCTGCCTCGATGGTGCCTACCGGCCGGTCTGCACCAGTGCGGAGGAGGTCTCGCAGAACCGCAACCTGTGCCTCGCGCTCGCGCAACGGACCTGCCCGGCGGCGCCGGCCGGCGATTCGCTCGCCACGTTGCATCCGCCGACCGAAGGCGTGGACAACTGCCGGGAGGCCGAAGTGTTCGATGACGCGTCCGGCGAATTCCTGACCGCCCGGGTCTGCGACGTCACGCTGAACGAGTGATGCCCGGTGTCAGTCCGGCGACGGGAGTGAGTCTTGGCCGACCCACAGCGTAGCGGGCCGCTCGCCGACCTGGTGATTCTCGACTGCACGCAGGCGCTGGCGGGGCCGTTCGGCACCGCCATTCTCGCCGACCTCGGCGCCGACGTGATCAAGATCGAGCCGCCGCTCGGGGACATGAGCCGGGGAACGCCGCCGCATCCGCCGGATTTTGCGACGCCGGCGTCCGGGCGCCCGGCGGGCTGCGACTACGGCGGCTACTTCGCCAGCATCAACCGCAACAAGCGCAGCATCCAGCTCGACCTGAAGAACGAGGCCGAGCGACGGCTGTTCCTGCGGCTCTGCGAGCGCGCAGACGCGGTGGTGGAGAACGCGCGCGCCGGGGTGATGGATCGGCTCGGCTGCGGCTACGAAACCATCCGTGCCCGCAATCCTCGCATCGTCTACGGCGCGATCCGTGGCTTCGGTGATCCCCGCACCGGCGAGAGCCCGTACGTCGGCTGGCCCGCGTTCGACATCGTCGCACAGAGCATGGGAGGGCTCGCGCACATCACCGGACCGGAAGGCACCGGCTATCCCTGCGGGGCCAGCGTCGGCGACCTCTATCCCGGAACGCTGCTCGCACTCGGGCTCGTGTCGGCGATCCTTCGCGCACGCTCCACCGGCGAAGGCCAGTTCGTCGACGTGGCGATGTACGATGCGATCACGTTCCTGTGCGAGACGGTGATCGTGAACTACAGCCTCGGCGGCGTCGTGCTCGGCGCACGCGGCGCCGGGCATCCGAACCTGTGCCCGTTCGATGTCTATGCCACCAGCGACGGGGCAGTGGCCATCGCGGCGCCGCGGGCGAATCAGTGGGTCGCTCTGTGCGAGGCGATGGGCCGGCCGGACCTCGTGAGCGACGAGCGCTCGAAGGACGTCCGGGCGCGTTCGCAGAACCGTCACTTCGTGAACGCGGCGGTGGAAGAGTGGACCCGTCGGCACACCAAGCAGCAGGTGGTCGCCGCGCTCGGCGGGCAGGTGCCGTGCGGCCCGGTCAACACCGCGGCGGATCTGTTCACCGATCCGCACCTGGCGGCGCGGTCGATGATCCGGGAAGTCGACCTGCCGGGCGACAACCCGCCGCTCCACCTGGCCGGGCCGCCGATCAAGTTCTCGGCCACCCCGAGCGGCATCTACCGGCGCGCACCGCGTCTCGACGAGCACCGTGACGAGATCCTCGCCCAGTTCGGGTTGACGCCCGAGCGCGACTGAGCCGGGTCGTTACGATGAGCGGGCCGAACGCTCCGCACCGTGACGCTCCGCGGGTCAGCGTGGTGATCCCGGTGTTGAACGATGCGGCGGCGCTCGCGGCGCTGCTCGTGCGCCTCTCGGCACGGCTCCCTGACAACGACAGCGAGGCGCACGGCCCGTCGGCACTCGAGGTGATCGTCGTGGACGGCGGCAGCCTGGACGAGTCGGCGCAGGTGGCGAGCGCGTACGGCGCGGAAGTGGTGCGCGCGGCGCCGGGGCGGGGCGGTCAGCTGGCTGACGGCATCGATCGGGCGCGGGGCGATTGGCTGTGGCTGCTGCACGCCGACAGCGAACCGTCGGCGGAGGCGCTCGCGCACCTGCTCGGGCGCAGCGGCACGCCGGCCTGGGGGCGATTCTCGGTTTCACTCGAAGACTCGTTCCCCATGAAAACAATCGCTTACATGATGAACCTGAGATCGAGACTCACTGCCATCTGTACCGGTGATCAGGGCATCTTCGTGCATCGCACGCTGCTGGATGCGATCGGCGGGATGCCGCGGCAGCCGCTGATGGAAGACATCGAGCTGTCGCGGCGGCTGAAGCGCCTGCAGCCGCCGGACTGCCGGCCGGAGCGGATCGGAACCTCGCCGCGCCGCTGGCGACGCGACGGGATCCTGCGCACGGTGCTGGCGATGTGGGCGTTTCGGTTGCGGTACTGGCTCGGTGCCGATGCCGTGCGGCTCGCACGCGAGTACTACCGCTCGTGACGGCGATTCTCTGCATCTTCGCCCGCGTGCCGGTGCTCGGCGCGGTGAAGACGCGGCTTGCGGCGGGGCTCGGCGAGCGTGCGGCGCTCGATGCCCATTCGCGCCTGGTGCAGGACACGCTCGAGCGCCTCGGCGCGATCGACGGGATGGCTACGGAGCTCTGGGTCGATCGTCCGGGACATCCCGAGGCGGTGCGTTGGGCGGCCCGTTACGCGCTGCCGCTGCAGACCCAGACCGGCGCCGACCTCGGCGAGCGGATGCACGGCGCACTGCAGCAGTGTCACGCCCGCGGCCGCTGGGGGCTGCTGGTCGGCACCGACTGCCCGACCATCGGCCCCGACTATCTGAAGGCCGCGTTGGCGGCGCTCGACGCGCACGACGTCGTGCTCGGTCCGGCGCAGGATGGCGGCTACGGTCTGATCGGTGCGCGCCGGCCCGTGCCGGAGCTCTTCCGCGAGATGCCCTGGGGCACATCGGAGGTGTGCGCGGCCACGCTCGCGGCCGCCGCCGAAGCGGGACTGTCGGTCGCGTGTCTCGACGAGATCTGGGACGTGGACCACGCCGCGGATTGGCGCCGTTACCTCGCGCTCCGCGGCTCGTGAGCGCGCCGGCGCCGGCCGCTCAGAGCGAGTGCAGGCCGCGCGTCATGCTCTGAATGAACTGCTCGAGGCGACGCCGGTCGGTCACGTGCATCTCGGTGAACTCGATGCCGCAGGTCAGCAGGCGCCGGCGCGCATCGAAGCTCGAGTGACGAATCGCCGCCTGGGTGTTGATCTCGAGCAGCTTCGGCACGTTCAGCGCGCAGTTCTCGAGCGGATCGCCCTCCTGAATGGGGCGGAACTTGAATCCTTCGAACTCCGCGCGGCAGCCGCCGGCGGAGATGTCGATGATGTTGCCGGTGAGCGGCTTCACGTCCTTGCCGCGCGGAAACAGCGTCACCAGCGCGCCGCGGATCGCGACGCGCAGCGGCAGCCGGTAGCGCATCTCGCGCCGCCGTTGCTGGCAGAGCAGGTTCTTCGGCAGCGCGACGTGGAAGTAGGGCACGCTGCGCTCGGAATCGGCCTTGTGCGCGCGATTCAGCACGCTGTGCACGTACATGCCGCCGGTGCGCGCCGACAGCGAGAACGTGCGGCCGGCCCGCAGCAGCTTCATGCCCTCGCGCGGCTGGATGTCCTCGAGCAGCACGTCACCGCCCTTCAGATCGAGCACCTTGGCCTTGTAGATGGTGCTGTCTTCGTCGAAGCGCAGTTGCAGCTCCGCGCGCTGGTCGCGCAGCAGCTTGAAGGTCTGGCTGACCTCGTGGGGATCCGTGAGGTAGCGGCTCTGCGGCCGCGGATTGTCCGAGCCTGCTGGGGCTGCGCTTTCGGCCATGGCCTCTCTCCGCCTCAGGCTTTGGCGATGGCGGTGCCCGGAGATCTGCCCAAGCTGGTCCCTTGTGCCCTGTACCCTTGTGCCGAGTACAGAGGCTCGGTGTCCGTTCCGCTCATCAGGTGCATCAACTCTCGCACCGATTGTTGCGAACGGTGAACGATCTTTCCGTTAACTGCGTTGCACTTTTGTACTTCCGCCGCCAGCTCGCGCAGCCGTTCCCGGCGCGGCTCGAGGCGGCCGCGGCAGGGAGCGGGGAGCGCGCCGATCTGCTGATCGAGCGTGAGCGCGCCGAGGCCAGCGACCGCCGCGTCGAGCTGTTGGCAGAGCCGTGCCTTCTCCGCGGTCAGACGTTCCAGGTCGGGCAGCGAGCGCGTCACCAGCGCCTGCCGTTCGTCGTGCAGCACCTCGAGCAGCTCCTCCGTGAAGCGTTCGAGGTCGTTCAGGGTGCGCTCGACGATCTCAGGAGATGGTGAGGACATCGGCGTATCTTATTGATGTAGCTGAGACTCCAGCGCGATG
>DASVDC010000050.1:0-16394 GCA_036381275.1 Pseudomonadales bacterium
CATGGGAAAAGCGAACAGGCGACGACCGACGCAGACCGAGCTGGTGCTGATCCCGTCGGGGCGCGGCGGCTGGCGGCCCGGCGCGGGCCGGAAGGCGAGGCCCAACGCCCGCGTGCTGCACCGGCGCCGCGAGAACATTCCCGGCCATTGTCCAGTGCACGTCACCGTGCGCCTGCAGCGTGGGCTCCCGAACCTGCGCAGGAAGCGCTTCGTCTCCGCCTTCCGATACAGTCTCGCGCAGTGCGCCGAGCGGCCGGGCTTTCGGGTAGTGCACTACTCGATCCAGCACAACCACCTGCACTTTCTGATCGAGGCGCAGGGGAAGCGCGCACTCGCGTGTGGGATGAAGAGCCTCGCGGCGCGGGTCGCGCGCTGCGTGAACCGGGTGTTCGCCCGGCGCGGGAGTGTGCTCGACGGGCGTTACCACCACCGGCTGCTGCGCACGCCGAGGCAGGTTCGTCATGCCCTCGGCTACGTGCTGCTGAATGCCCGACACCATTACTTCGAGCGGCACCGGAAGCCGCCCCCTACGACGCAGCTCGATCCAGCGAGCTCGGCGGTGTGGTTCGAGGGATGGAGGTATCCGCCGTGGAACCGACAGCCGGGCGATTCAGCACGAAGAATGCGGGAAGCTGCGTCGGCGGCGACCTGGCTGCTGACGAAAGGCTGGCGCCGCCATCGGCTGATCGATCCGGCCGAGATCCCCGGCCGCTGAGGCGACATACGCGGCTCAGGTGTCACCTGTGTCCGCCTGAGGGCTGTCTATGTCGCCGGTTCGAACCGGCCGCGAATGTCCGGAAATTCGCGGCCGGAGGCCGCTCCCACAGGGTGGCGGGTACTACGCCCGCGACCGGGCGGGCTCGGCGCCGAGCAGCTCCTGGTAGCGGGCGTCCACCGCCGCGGCGATCACGTCGTAGGTGCGGTGCCGGCGCACCCAGTCCGGGCCGCGCGCTGCGCGGCGGCAGGCGGCTTCCGGATCGTCCAGCAGCTCGAGCACCGCGTCGGCGAACGCGGCCTCGTCCCACGGGATCGTTCGGCCCACCCCGCTCTCGGCCATGATGGGCGTCTGCTCCGGGTGATCGTTCGCGACGATGCACTTGGCCATCGCCATGTACTCGATCAGCTTGGTGGGCGAGGTCGACTGCAGCACCGGGATCGGGTAGTACGGCGAGAAGCAGACGTCGGCCGCCTCCACGTGGCGCCAGGCCTCCTCCAGCGGCAGGAAGCCGGTGATCTCGACGGCGTCTTCGAGGCCGAGCCGGCGGACCTCGCGCTCCACCGCCTCCCGGTCGCTCGGCTCCTGGCCGTCGCCGACGTACACGAGCCGCGCGCCCGGGTAGCGCCGGCGCACGCGTTCGAGCACCCGCACCAGCATCTCGGTCTGGCGCAGCCGCATCAGCAGGCCGAGGTGCAGCAGCACCGGCCGCTCGCGGTTCGGCGGCCGCGCCGCTTCGGCGCGGCGCACCTGATCCGCATGGATACCCATCGGCACCGGCGTCATCTTCGCCGGATCGATCCCCTCGCGCGCGCAGTCGTCGCGCATCCGCTCGCTCTGCACGAACGCGTGATCGCAACCCGGCAGGATGATCCGATAGAGCAGCCAGCGCATCAGTTGCGCCTTCAGCCAGACCAGCCGCGGATAGCGCGCATAGCCGCTGCGCACCTGGTCGAGCTTGGATTCCGCGAACGGGTACGACATCCAGTAGAAGAACTTCGCGCCGGACATCCGCGCCGCGAGCAGGCCGAGCACCCCGGCGCTGAAGCGATCCCGCACCTGGATCGCGTCGTAGCGATTGCGCAGCGCCAGCGGGAACACGTACAGGTCGCCGAGCAGACCCTGGACGTTGCGCAGCACGCGCCCGACGAGCCCGCTCCGCCGGCGCAGCCGAGTCAGGTAGACGGTGTTGCCGAGCCATTGGATCGTCCGCCCGGTTCCCGGCACCGCCTCGCGCGTCTGCATCAGCCAATCGATCTCGTGACCGCGCGCGGGCATCTGCCGGCCGAACAGCTCCACCACGTCCACCCGGAACGGTGGGTATTCGTCCTGGGTCACGAACAGCAGGCGCATGGCTTCTCCGACGATACAGCTCCCCCGAGCCGACGGCGTCGGGCTGCAATTGGCATGCCACTGCACACCGGCCGCTCGAGGGGCTGTTCGCGCCGCGCCGGCTGTGCGAAAGTACGGCGCCTTTTCGCTCTGGGGGAGACTTCGTTGCACCGCGTCCGGCACGTGGTCGACCGCCCGCGCTGGCGGCGGCGGCTGCGTCTCACTGCACTCTGCGCGATCGCCGCCGCGGCCCCGGCGCTCGGCGCGGCCGCCGACGACCGCTGCCCCACCCGCCCGAGCCTCCAAGGTGCGGTGCCGGCGAGCTGGGGCATCGACGTCCACAACACACGCTTTCAGCCGCGCACGCAGATCGACGCTGGCAACGTCGCCCGCCTCGAACTGAAGTGGGTGTACGGGCTCGCGAGCCGCCAGCCGCGCTCCTGGCCGCTCGTCAGCGAAGACACGTTGTTCATCGGCGACGCCGGCGCGCTGCTGGCGCTCGACCGGGAGAGCGGCTGCCTGCGCTGGCGCCGCGAGCTCGCCGGCGAAGTCGTCAGCGCGGTGCTGCACCTGCCGATCGGCGGACGCGATGCGCTGCTGTTCGCGAGCCGCAGCGGCGGCATCCACGCGGTGGATGCCGCGGACGGTTCACCGATCTGGCAGCGGCGCCTCGCCGAACCGCCGGTGCCGATGTATTCCGGCTCGCCGCTGATCTACGGCGATGCGGTGTTCGTGCCGGTTTCGTCGATGGAGATCGGCCTGTCGGTGAACCCGCTGTACGGCTGCTGTACCACCAGCGGCGCACTGGCGCGCCTCGACGCCGCGACCGGGGAAGAGCTCTGGTATCGGCCGACGGTCGAAAACGCCGGTCAGGTCACCGGCCGCCACTGGCTGCTGGTGGAGAAGCACGGGCCGAGCGGTGCGCCGGTCTGGGGCGCGCCGACCTTCGATCCGGAAAGCGGGCTCGTCTATTTCGGCACCGGGCAGAACTACAGCCTGCCCGCCAGCGACACCAGCGACGCGATCTTCGCGGTGGACGCGGAAACCGGCACGGTCCGCTGGGTACGGCAGTTCACCGAGGGAGACGCGTACAACCTCGCCTGCGAGATCAGCCGGGAGCACCCGAACTGCCCCGATCCGATGGGCCCGGACTGGGACTTCGGCGCGCCGCCGGTGCTCGTCCGGCATCAGGGCCGCACGCTGCTGCTTGCCGGCCAGAAGTCGGGTGACGTGCACGCGCTGGACGCGCGCACCGGCGAGACGATCTGGACCCGCCGCATCGGCCGCGGCGGCGTGCTCGGCGGGGTGCACTGGGGCATGGCGGTGAACGAGGCGAAGGGTCTGCTGCTGGTGCCGGTGAGCGACATCGAAGGGCATCCCTCCGACCGCGATCCGGAGCCCGGTCTGCACGCGCTCGACCTCGGTACCGGCGAGGTGCGCTGGGTGAGCCAGCAGCAGCCGCGCTGCGAAGACCGGGTCTGCCGCGCCGGCGTGTCCGCGGCGCCAACGGTCACCGAGGACCTGGTGTTCGCGGCCGGGATGGACGGGCGGCTGCAGGTGCATCGGGTGGATACCGGCGAGGTGCTCTGGTCGCACGACTCGTGGCGCGATTACCCGACGGTGAACGGCGTGCCGGCCAACGGCGGCACGTTCGACGCGCACGGTCCGCTGGTGGTGGACGACCTGGTGATCGTCACTTCCGGCTACGGCTCGTTCGGCCAGCGCCCCGGCAACGCGCTGCTCGTGTTCCAACTGCGGCCGGAGCCGACACCATGAACGATGCACTGCCCCTCGCCGGCCGCGGGCGCCGGCTCGCCGCCACCGTCGTCGACCTGATCCTGGTGCCGCTCGCGACCGTGGTGCTGGTGATGCTGTTCGACGTGGTGGAAGACGCGGAGGACTACCAGAGCTCGGCCTGGATCGGCTGGGTGCTGCTGCTGGCGGTGGTGAGCTACCTGATCCTGAACGGGTGGTTGCTCGCCCGCCGCGGGCAGACCCTGGGGAAGGCGCTCTTCCGCATCCGCATCGCGACCGCCGACGGCGGCGTCCCGCCCCTCTGGAAGCTCGTTGGGATACGCGCGCTGTTCTTCCCGCTGCTGTACCTGCTCCCGGTCTGGCCGTTCACGCTGCTGCCGGTGGCCGACCAGGCGACGATCTTCGGCCGCGGCCGGCGCTGCCTGCACGACTTCGCCGCCGGCACCCGGGTGGTGCGCGCGGGCGATCCGGCGCAGCCCGCTCAGTAGCGGTAGCGCGTGGCGTAGTCGTCGCGGTAGAGCGGGCGCCGCGGCTCCTTGATCGGCGCGAGCAGCAGGTAGAAGACCCAGGCGAACCACGATACGAAGATCACCGCCAGGATCCAGGCGAGCTTCTCGCCGCCGCCGGTGCGCGACGATGCGGCGATGAGCAGGATCGGCAGCAGCCAGACGACGACCGCCAGCAGCATGCCGCCCAACGCCATCAGCCCCACGAACACTTCCATCGGCGTCCCTCGACTCCGGTTGTCTCCGAAGGCGGCGGTGCAAGCGTCGGGCCAGCCGAATTCCCGCAGTTTTGACAATGGGTTAGCGCCAGACGCCGGAGCCTGGCATCGGCCCTTGCGCCAACAGGTGGCGGGGTTCGCCAATCGGGTGCCGAACCGCGTAGGAGCGATCTCCTGATCGCGATCTGGAGATCGCTCCTACGAAGACGGCTCAGTCGAACAGCTTCCGGCCGCTCGCGAACAGCAGGAAGAACAGCAGACCCACCAGCGTCACGCCGGCCGCCACGCCGAACACCAGCGCCCAGGAGCCGGTCAGCTCGAGGATCACCCCGGTCACGTACACACCGACGATGCCGGGAATGGTGCCGGCGGTGTTGGTGATCCCCATCAGCGTGCCCGCGTGGCGCGGCGCGATGTCCATGTGGTTCACCGCGAAGCCGCCGGTGACGAACGCGGCGAGCGCGCTGCCGACCGTCATGATCAGGATCGCCATCCAGGCCGTCTCGACGAAGCCGACGATCAAGAGCGCCGCCGAGATGCCGCCGAAACCGATGGTCTGCATGAGCTTGCGCACGCGGATCACCGGCATGCCGCCGGCGATCAGCCGGTCGGAGACGTTGCCGGCCACGTTCAGGAACAGGAACGAGGCGATGTGCGGAATCATCGTGACCCAGCCGACCGCGTCGTAGTCGACGCCGAGTCCCTGGTTCACGAAGGTCGGCAGCCACGAGAGCAGCACGTACAGCGACCAGTTGTTGCAGAAGTGCGCGACGATGATCGCCCACACCGGCAACGATCCGAGGAGCGCCCGCCACGGCACAGCGCGCGCTTCGTCCTGGGTTCCGAGACCGCTCTCGATCTGCGCAAGCTCCGTCGCCGACACCGACGGGTGATCCGCGGGTCGTGAGCTCACCTGCACGTGCCAGATCAGGTACCAGAGCACGCCGGCCATCCCGAACAGGTAGAAGGCCCAGGGCCAGCCGAGCTGCTGGACCACGATCGGCGTGACCACCAGCGCGAACACCGTGCCGAGCGGGATGCCGCTGTTCGCGAGCGCCACCGCGCGGGAGCGCTCGGTGAGCGGCACCCAGCGGCTGTACAACGTGTAGATGGACGGGAACGTCACCGCCTCGCCCATGCCCATCAGCACGCGCACCAGGATCAGCGCGCCGAAGCCGAGCATCGCGGCGGGCGGCGTCAGCACCGTGAACAGCGACCAGAGCAGCACGCCGGCACCGAGCACGAGCTTGGCGCCGAACCGGTCGGCGAGCCGTCCGCCGACCACCTGCAGCAGCAGATAGCCCAGGAAGAACGACGACAGCACCCGGCCCTGCGCCTCGGGGCTCCAGCCCATCTCCGCCGCCATCGGAATGATCGCCACGGAGATGTTGACCCGGTCGATGTAGCAGACGAACACGGCGAGGAACGTCAGCAACACGACCGTGTAACGGTGCGGCCAGGCGCTCGCGCGGCCGGTGATGGTCGACATGTACCCCTCCTGCTGCCCTCGACGCGCTACCGTACCGGGAATCGCCTGTCGAAGCGAGCGCCGGGCCCGATGCCGCAGCGCTTGATTCGTCGGCGCCCGCGGAGGAGATTGGCCGCGAGCCCATCCGCCGGAGACTCTCATGAGCCGACTCGAGAAGAAGCGCCGCGACGAGCTCTCGGCCGAGCAGCGCGAGCAGTTCGATCGGATCGCCCGGTTTCGCAGCCCCGATGCCGACGATCAGCTCGGCGGGCCCTTCGACCCCTGGATCTGCAGCCCCGAGCTCGCGCGGCGCGCGGTCGGCTTCGGCAATTTCATCTGGGAGCGCACCACGCTCGACCGGCGGCTGATCGAGCTCGCCATCGTCGTCACCGCCCGGCATTTCCGCAGCAACGTGGAATGGGTGGCGCACGCGCGCATGGCGATGGACCACGGGGTCGCCCAGCGCACCATCGACGACGTGTTCGCCTGCCGGCGCCCGCAGGGGGCGCCCGCCGACGAGCAGCTCGTCTACGACGTCACCACGGCGCTGCACGAGACCCACGACCTGCCCCTCGACCTGTACCGGAAGGCGGTTCAGGCCTTCGGCGAGCGGGGGCTCGTGGAGCTGATCGCCGCGATCGGTTTCTACGGCTTCGTGTCGCTCACGCTGAACGCGTTCAACGTGCCGGTGGCGGAGGGAGGGGACACCCCGTTTCCGCGCGACGATCCCTGATCCTCGCCCGACGGTCGGCGCGCCGCGGCCCGCTCAACCGGGCCGGTCGCCCTTCGGCTCCTGCGCCTCGAGCAGCTCGGCCAGGTGGCGCAGCGCCGGACCCGCTTCGTTCACCATGGTCTGTTCCGCGCCGCCCGAGTTCCAGGTCGCCAGGTTCATCGCCAGCACGCCGCGACCGGGTGTGTGAACGGGCACCGCCACCGCGATGATGCCGGGATGCTGGACGCCGTTGTTCAGCACGAAGCCGTGGTCCGCATGGAATTCGAGCGCCTGCTCGATCTGCGCCTTCTCGGCCTTCCAGTCCTTCCCCGCCACCGCCTTCATCTCGTCGAACAGCGCATCGCGCTGCTCGTCGTCGATGGCCGCGAGATACGCCCAGCCGATGGCCGTGTTGTAGATCGGCAGGCGCGAGCCGGGCTGCAGGTTGAACAGCAGCACCGAGTTGCCCTGACAGCGCTCGAGATAGACCATGCTGAGCCGGTGCCGCTCGGCGATCGCCACCGCGGCGCTGAAACGATCCGCCAGCGCCTGCATCTGCGGGCGCGCGACCTGCACGTAGTCGAGGTTGGCGAGCGCCGCGTAGCCGAGCGCCAGCACCGGCGCCCCGATCCGCACCTTCTCGCGCTCCGGCACGGTCACCAGATAGCCCAGCTCGACCAGCGTGTGGCAGAGTCGCCAGACGGTCGGCTGCGGCAAGCCGGTCAACCGGGCGATCTCGGTGGTGCCGAGCTCCGTGCGTTGAGGTGTGAAGCAGCGCAGTACCGCGAGGCCCCGGGCGAGGCCGGTCACGAACTGGCGATCCTTCGTCTTCGGACGCTGACCGCGCGCGGCCGTCGACCGCGGGGTCGCGCCACCGGTCCGCGGCTTCTGGGACGGTCTGGACATCCGCGCTGGGAAACGGTCGACGTGAGGGCGTCACTGTAGTTTTATCCGTATAGCGAATCAACTACCGGTTAGCGAGGTCCCGCCATGAGCATCCTGAACGATCCCCAGCTCGAAGCGTTGCTCGATGCATTGCACGCGCAGAGCGAAGGCCAGACCGGTGCGCTGGAGGAGTATTTCGGTCGCCGTGCCCGGGAAGGCACCCTCGACTGGAAGCACATGGACGAGGAGACCCACGCCTTCTTTCGCGACAAGATGGTCGCGCTCGAGAAAGACAAGGCCGAGTACTGCTACCTGCTGTGCCGCGCGCTGCAGGCGAAGCGCGTCGTCGAGGCCGGCACCTCGTTCGGCGTCTCCACGCTCTATCTGGCGGCCGCGGTGCGCGACAACGGCGGCGGCACGGTGATCGCGACCGAATACGAACCGACCAAGGCCAAGGCGGCGCGCGCCAACTTCGCGGCCGCGGGCCTCAGCGACTACATCGACCTGCGCGAGGGCGATCTCGCCGACACCCTCGCCCGGATCGACGGGCCGGTGGACTTCATGCTGCTCGACATCTGGACCGAGGCGATCATGCCGGCGGTGCGGCACGTCGCGCCGCACCTGCGGCCGGGCGCGATCATCATCGCGGACAACACCACGCAGGCCCGCGGCGGCTACGCCGAGTATTTCGCCTACGTGGCGGACCCGGCGAACCGACTGCGCACGATGACGCTGCCGTTCGCCGGCGGCCTCGAGATGACGGTGCGGGTCTGAGCGTGAGCTGGCTGATCCTGCTCGTGGCGGGGCTCCTGGAAATCGGTTGGGCGATCGGGCTCAAGTACACCGAGGGCTTCACCCGCCCGCTGCCGACCGTGGCCACGGTGCTGTCGATGGTGCTCAGCATGGGTCTGCTCGGCATCGCGGTGAAGTCCCTGCCCGTCGGCACCGCGTACGCCGTGTGGGTCGGAATCGGGGCCATCGGCACGGCGGCGCTCGGCATCGCGCTGTTCGACGAGCCGACCAACGCGGGCCGGCTCGTCAGCCTGGCGCTGGTGCTCGCGGGTATCGTCGGCCTGCGGCTGACCGCCGAGCCGTGACCGGCCGGGGACCGGCATGGACCACCTGATCGAGCACGCCGTCAGCGGCCGTTCCCGCTGTCGGGCCTGCGGCCGCGCTATCGCCCGCGGTGAGCTGCGCTTCGGCGAGCGCCTGCCGAATCCCTACAGCGACGCGAACGAAATGACCATCTGGTACCACCCGCGGTGCGCCGCATACCGCCGCCCGGAGGCACTGCTTTCCGCTCTCGACGGCGGCACCGCACTGCCCGACGCCGACGCGCTCGGCGCGATCGCCCGCCGCGCACTGGCCAACCCGCGGCTCACGCGTATCGCCGGGCTCGAGCGGGCCTCGAGCGGCCGGGCGCGTTGCCGCGCCTGCCGCGAGCCGATTGCCCGGGGGAGCCTGCGCATCCCGCTGGTGCACTACGAAGAAGGCCCGTTCGTTCCGTCCGGCTTCGTGCACGTGGCCTGCGCCGAGCGCTACTTCGGCGGCGTCGAGCTGCTCGACTGCATCCGCCACTTCGCCCCCGACATCGCCGACGACGTACTGAGCGAAGCCCGAGCCTGGCTCTGCTGAGCGGCCGCGGTCGGGCTAACCGTCGATTCGCCGGAGCAGCACCGCGAGCGAGCGTTCCGGCCGGGTGAAGGTCTCCCCTCCGCGAAGCCGAACCGGATTCTCGTCGTCGACCGGCGCGGCGGTGTCGACCACCAGCTCCAAGTTCTCACCGAGCGTCGTCGGTATCTGCCACTCGAGCGATTCCGGGCTCGCATTGAACAGCAGCAGGAAGTCGTCGTCCCGGACCACCCGCCCCCGCTCGTCGGTGGTACGGATCGCATCGCCGTTCAGATAGCAGCCCACCGCCTTGACGAAGCCCGACTGCCAGTCGGCGTCGGACATCTCGTCACCGTCCGGCCGCAGCCAGGCGATCTCGGCGGTGCCGCGGATCGTGCGGCCCTGGAACCAGCGCCGGCGGCGGAACGTCGGGTGGTGCTTGCGCAGCTCGATCAGGTCGGCGGTGAACTCGAACAGCTCGTTGCGGGCTTCGTCGAGATCCCAGTCGACCCAGGACAGCTCGTTGTCCTGACAGTACGCGTTGTTGTTGCCCTGCTGCGTCCGGCCGAGCTCGTCGCCGTGCAGCAGCATCGGCACGCCCTGCGACAGCAGCAGCGAGGTCAGGAAGTTGCGCTGCTGCCGCGCGCGCAGCGCGAGCACGTCCGGATCCTCGGTCGGCCCTTCGACACCGCAGTTCCACGAGCGGTTGTGGCTCTCGCCGTCGCGGTTCTCTTCACCGTTCGCGTCGTTGTGCTTCTCGTTGTACGAGACCAGGTCCGCCAGCGTGAAGCCGTCGTGCGCGGTGATGAAGTTGATGCTCGCGTGCGGGCGCCGCGTATCGTCCTGGTAGAGGTCGGAGCTGCCGCACAGGCGCGAGGCGAATTCGCCGAGCGCGGCATCCTCACCGCGCCAGAAGTCGCGGACCACGTCGCGGTAGCGGCCGTTCCACTCCGACCAGTACGGCGGAAAGTTGCCGACCTGATAGCCGCCTTCGCCGATGTCCCACGGCTCGGCAATCAGCTTCACCTGGCTCAGCACCGGGTCCTGCTGCACCAGATCGAAGAACGCGGACAGCCGGTCCACCTCGTGGAACTGTCGGGCGAGGGTCGCGGCCAGATCGAAGCGGAAGCCGTCCACGTGCATCTCGAGCACCCAGTAGCGCAAGCTGTCCATGATGAGCTGCAGCGCGTGGGGGTTGCGCACGTTCAGGCTGTTGCCGGTGCCGGTGGTATCGAAATAGAAGCGCGCGTCGTCGGGAACCAGCCGGTAGTAGGCGCGGTTGTCGATGCCCTTGAACGAGAACGTCGGCCCGAGGTGGTTCCCCTCGGCGGTGTGGTTGTAGACCACGTCGAGAATGACCTCGATGCCGGCCTCGTGCAGGCGGCGCACCATCGACTTGAATTCGGCGACCTGCTGCCCGTCTCGCCGGGTCGAATACTCGTGGTGCGGAGCGAAGAAGCCGATCGTGTTGTAGCCCCAGTAGTTGCGCAGACCGCGCTCCACGAGAAAGCCGTCGTGGACGAACTGGTGCACCGGCAGCAGCTCGACGGCGGTGACGCCGAGGCGCGTCAAGTGGTCGATGATCACCGGATCCGCCAGGCCCGCGTAGGTGCCCCGGTGCATCTCCGGAATGCCCGGATGGCGTGCGGTCAGGCCTTTCACGTGCGCTTCGTAGATCACCGACTCGTGCAGCGGGATGCCGAGCGGCCGGTCCCCGCTCCAGTCGAACACGGGGTCGTGGACGATGCAGCGCGGCATGAACGGCGCGCTGTCGGTGGTGCTCATCCGGTCTTCCTCGCCGGGCACGTAATTGAGCAGCGCCTCGTTCCAGTCGACGTCGCCTTCGATGGCCTTCGCGTACGGATCGAGCAGCAGCTTGTGCGGATTGCAGCGCAGGCCCTGCGCCGGATCCCACGGCCCGTGGACGCGGTAGCCGTAGCGCTGCCCGGGGCGGACGTCCGGCAGGTACGCGTGCCAGCAGTACGCATCCACCTCCTTCAGCTCGAGCCGCCTCTCGCGGCCGTCGTCGTCGAACAGGCACAGCTCCACGGCCTCGGCCACCTCGGAGAACAGCGAGAAGTTCGTACCCTCACCGTCGTAATTGGCACCGAGCGGGTAGCTGCGCCCTGGCCAGACGTCGCTCGGCGCCTCGGTCGATGCCGGCCGGCGCTCGAGCGCCCGGGTGGAGACGTAGCCCATGTCAGGTCCTCGTCGGAGTGGGATGGCAAGGCCAGAGCAAAGGTCGCGCCAAGCGCCAACGGCAGGAGCGCACAACGGCCTGCAGCCGCGGCCGAACCGCGGCGCAGGCCGATTCCCGGCGGGTTCCCTACAGCGTGTAGAGGAAGCTCACCACGTCCTTCTTCTCCTGTTCGGTGAGCCCGAGCTGCAACACCACGTTGAAGAACTCCACCGCGTCGTCCAGCGTCAGCAGGCGTCCGTCGTGCAGATACGGCGGGCTGTCCTTGATGCCGCGCAGCGGGAAGGTCTTGGTCGGTCCGCCGTCGCTCATCACGCGGCCGTTGACCATCTCGGTCCAGTCGTAGAAGCGCTCGGCCTTCAGATCGTGCATCACGTTGTCGCTGTACAGCGGCGGCGGGTGGCATTCGGCGCAGCGCGCCTTGCCGAAGAACAGCTCCTGGCCGCGCAACTCCTGCTCGGTGGCCTGGCTCGGATCGAGCCGGCCGAACGGATCGAGCTTGGGCGCCGGCGGATGGTCGAGGATCTCCTGGAACTCGGCCATCGCGTGCACCTCGCTGCCGCGCTCGAGGAAGTTCACGCCCTTCTTCTGCGCGATCACGATGTCGCCGTCGAAGTACGCGGCGCGCTGCTCGAACTCGGTGAAATCCTCGACGGTCTTCAGCGCGCGCTGCGAGCCGAACAGCGCCTGCTGATTCACACCGCGCAGCGTCGGCGTATCGATCCGACGGCGCACCTCGTTCGGGCGGATGTCACCCACGGTGTGGGTGGCGCCGTTGGTGTGCCCATTGGCGTGGCAGTCGAAGCAGCTCACGCCGAGATGCGGCTCCATGCTGCGCCGGTCGTTGGTCATGTTGAACTGCTGCTGCGGAAACGGCGTAGTCAGCAGCCGCAGGCCCTCGAGCTGCTTCGGGTTCAGGATCCCGTTGAACAGCCGGAAGAAATTCTTGTTGGTGACCAGCTCACCCTGCGAGACGTCGCCGAGCTCCGGCCGAGTGGTCAGATAGATCGGCGGCGGGAACTCCGGCAGCAGGTGCTGCGGCAGGTCGAACTCGACGTCGAAGCGCGTGAGGTCGCGCCCTTCCTGTTCCTTGATCTCGTCGATGTGGACCTGCGGGAACACCATCCCGCCCGCTTCGTGGAACGGGTGCGGCAGCGGCTTGAAGCCGTCCGGGAACAGGTCGCGCTCACGGATCTCCTGAGGGGCCATCGAGCCGAGCTGCTCCCAGGTCACGCCGCGGGGCAACTTCACCCGCACGCCCGTCTGCACCGGCTTGCCGCGCGACATCGTAACCTGCGGGTGCGGACGATCGGAAAGATCGTAACGGGCCTCGAGCAGCCTTTGCTGCCGCCGCTTCATCGGCTCCTTCTGGGGGCTGTGCTCTTCGTAGACCTCCTCGAACGGGCGGTCGAGGTCGACGGGCATGTAGCTCGAGTCTCCGATCGGCACGCCTTCGCGCTCCAGGTCCTTGGCCACGGGCCCGCGCTCCGCGGCGGCGGCGTGTCCGGCCAGGAGCAGAGCGCAGACGGCGACGCAATGCCTGCCGATCCTCGGCAGTGCCCGGGCATTACTGCTCGGCATGATGATCCTCCCTTGCGATTGGTCAGCGTCGCAAGTGCAAGCAGCGTGCCGATGCCCGGAAGTGCGGGAGCGGCCTCCGGCCGCGAATCCGGTCATTCGCGGCCGGAGGCCGCTCCCACAGAAATGTTACCCGCGTCAGGCGTGCCGTTTCCGGCCGACCATCATCCGGTAGATCAACAGCAGCACGATCGCCCCGAGCACCGCGATCAGGAAGCTGCCGAAGTCGAACCCTTCGACCCCGCCGAAGCCGAGCGCGGAACCGATGAAGCCGCCCACCAGCGCACCGGCGATACCGAGCAGGATCGTGATGATGAAGCCGCCGGGGTCCTTGCCCGGCATGATCAGCTTGGCGATCACGCCGGCGATGAGTCCGAATACGATCCAGGCGAGAATACCCATCGTTGCCTCCTGGCTTGTTGCGCCCACGTCCGTGTGCAAGTTACGTACCGCCGAAACGGCCGGCGCCGCGGCGCCGGACCAGGGCCGCCGTCAGCATACCCACGCCCACCGCAGCGAGCCAGGCCCGGTGACGGTTCGCCCAGAGCTGCAGGCTGCGGTCGTGGGCCTCGTCGTCGAAGCGCCCGTGCGCGCCCTGATTACCGGGCACCGTCTGCCACAGGTTGTCCGGGCGAGCGGGGTCGTCGAGCTCCGTGTCCTGCTGGCCGCTCGTGGCGATGCGGGCGAGGATGCGGCTCATCAGCCCCGGCGCGACGCGGTTGCCCCAGACCGTGAGCACCGTCGAGGCGCCGAGCATCACTTCGCGGCGCCGCGCGGTGGCCGCAAAGACGATCGCATCTGCCGCCACCTCCGGCTGGAACACCGGCGCGAGCCGTCGGGGCCGCCGCGGCAGCCGGTTGCGGGCCCAGTCGAACTGCGGCGTGTTGACCGCCGGCAGCTCGACCATGGCGATGTGGATGCGGCTGCGCCGCGCGATCAGCTCCGAGCAGACCGACTCGGTGTAGCCCTTGATCGCGTGCTTGGCCCCGCAGTAGGCCGACTGCAGCGGAATGCCCCGGTACGCGAGCGCCGAACCGACCTGCACGATGGTACCCTGATCGCGTCGCAACATGCGGGTCAACGCCGCGCGTGTTCCGTTGACGCTGCCGAGGTAGGTCACCTCGGTCACGCGCCGGTAATCGTCCGGATCGGTCTCGATGAACGGCGCCAGCACCGTCGCCATCGCCGAGTTCACCCAGACGTCGATCGCTCCGAGCTCCTGCTCGATCCGGTCCGCCGCCCGCTCCACGGCGTCGGCATCGGCGACGTCCGCGGGTACCGCGCAGGCGCGCCGGCCGAGCGCTGCGATCTCGGCGCTCGCGGCCTCCAGGCGCCCCGGATCGCGCGCGATCAGCCCGACGTGCGCGCCCGCGCGGGCGAACGCGCGCGCACTCGCCCGGCCGACGCCGGCGGACGCGCCGGTCACCACCACCACCTTGTCCTCGAGCGCCGCCCGTCCGCGCATCGTTCTGCCTCCGCTGGGCGTCAGCCCGGCACGAAATTCTTCATGAACTGCTTAAGCGTGCTCCGGGCGATCCCGAGCGCTTCCGGATCGCCGCTCAGCATCGCCGAGACGTAGGCCTTCGCCTGCGCCGCCTTCAGGTGCGGCGGAACCGGCGGCACCTTCGGATCCGTGTGCGCGTCGATCACCACCGGCCGGTCGGCGGCGAGCGCGCGGTCCCAGGCTTCCGGTACCCGCGCCGCGTCGGTGAGCTCGATGCCGCCGAGGCCTATCAGCTCCGCGAAGCGGGCGTACGGAAAGTCGGGCAGACTCTGCGAGCCTTCGAACTTCGGGTCGCCCGCCATCACCCGCTGCTCCCAGGTCACCTGGTTCAAATCGCGGTTGTTCAGCACCAGCACGACGAGCTGCGGGTTGCGCCAGCGCTGCCAGTACTTGGCGACGGTGATCAGCTCGGTGAGGCCGTTCATCTGCATCGCGCCGTCACCGGCGAACGCGATTACCGGCCGATCCGGGTGCGCGAACTTCGCGGCGATCGCGTACGGCACGGCGCAGCCCATCGTGGCGAGACCGCCGGACAACGAGGCCATCATGCCGCGGCGCAGGCTCAGGTCCCGGGCAAACCAGTTGGTCGCCGAGCCCGAGTCGCAGGTGAGGATGCATCCGTCCGGCAGACGCGGGGACAACTCGTGAAACACCCGCTGCGGATTGATCGGCTCCGCGTCGATCATCGCACGCGCGCGCACCACCTCGTGCCAGTCGCGCACTTCCTGCTCGATGTGCTCCCGCCAGCCCCGCTCCCGCTTAGGCTCGAGGTACGGCAGCAGCGCCGTCAGTGTCGCCGCGGAATCGCCGACGAGATTCACTTCCATCGGGTAGCGCATGCCGAGCCGGCGGCCATCGATGTCGATCTGCACGCCGCGCGCCTGACCCTCCGGCGGCAGGAACTCGGAGTACGGGAACGACGAGCCCACCATCAGCAGCGTGTCGCAGCCGGCCATCAGCTCCCAGCTCGCGTTGGTGCCGAGCAGGCCGATCGAGCCGGTCACGAACGGTACGTCGTCCGGCGGCGAAGCCCGGCCGAGCAGCGCCTTCGCGACGCCGGCCCCGAGCCGCTCGGCCACTTCCAGCACCGCGTCGGTCGCGTGCAGCGCACCCGCGCCCACCAGCATCGCGACCCGCTCGCCCTCGTTCAGCACCGCGGCGGCACGCCGCAGATCGTCCTCGTTTGGCACGACCCGCGGCGGCCGGTAGCCGATACCCGAGTGCACCGTGCCGTGGGCATGCGGCGGCGTCTCCACCGCCTTCATCGTCTGCACGTCGTTCGGGAAGATCAGGCAGACGGGCGTGCGCTGATCCATCGCCACCCGCATCGCGCGGTCCACGAGGTGCCGTGCCTGCACCGGCGTCGACGCCATCTGCACGTACTCGTGGGCCACGTCCTTGAACAGCGAGAGCAGATCCACCTCCTGCTGATAGTCGCCGCCGAGCGCATCGCGCGCCTGCTGCCCGACGATGGCGAGCACCGGCTGGTGATCGAGCTTGGCGTCGTACAGGCCGTTCAGCAGGTGGATCGCACCGGGCCCCGAGGTCGCGAGGCACACGCCGACCTCGCCGGTGAACTTCGCGTGCGCGCAGGCCATGAACGCGGCCATCTCCTCGTGGCGCACCTGGATGAACTCCACCAGGTCCTGCTGGCGGTCCATCGCGCCGATCAGACCGTTGATGCCGTCACCCGGATACCCGAACACGCGCCGCACGCCCCACGCGGCCAGGCGCTTCACGACGAAATCGCCCACGGTGTCCGCCATTGCCGAATCCTCGAGCCGGACGCTGTCGGGCGCGGCTCATGCGAAATGCCTGCCACCGTGACGGTAACCGTGGGAGCGGCCTCCGGCCGCGAGCCGCTTTCGCGGCCGGAGGCCGCTCCCACAGAAGATCTGCTAGAGCTGCAACAC
>DASVDC010000051.1:0-28321 GCA_036381275.1 Pseudomonadales bacterium
GCTCCACCGCGAAGACGGTGAGTCCCTCGTTGATCTGATGACTCGACTGGATCAGGCCGTCAGGAAGGCCATCGACGAAGACACGCCCATCGATGAGATCAATCCGCCTTGAGACAAGACGGTAGTCGCCGGACGGTTACACACGATCAGCGCGGGGTGCGGCCCGTCGCCCGGGGGCTTGCGGATCGCGGCCGCGATGTAGACGCCGTCCTTCGCCGGGATGTAGGTCTCGAGTACCGGTGACTCGGCCTCGCTGACCACGTGGACGAAGCGCTCGTGCGCTACCGGCTCGGCCTCGCCCGGATACTCGATCACCTCGGCGGTGCCCGGCAGGCAGAGCCATCCGGCGAGCAGCGCGCCGAGGATCGTCGTTCGGTTCATCCCCCACTCCCTTGCGAACGGTGAGCGGGGGATTCTACCGCTAACGCAGCTCCATTCCTTCGAGCTTCCCGGCTTCCCGCCACTTCGCGAGCAGCGCGTTGAACGCGTTGATGCCCGGCGCGTACGGCGAGTTCTGCATGTTGCCGCCGGTGCCCTTGCCCTCGCGGTTGTAGTACCCGGGCGTGCACTCCGACAGGAACGCCTGCGCGCCGGTGCCGGCGAGGCGGACGATCTCCTGCACCCAGGCCTCTTCGGCTTCGGCGGTCACCTCGACTTCCTGCTTGCCGCGCCGGAGTACCTCGTTGATCACGTAGCTCACGTGCACCGCCTGATCATCGAACATCGCGGTCATGTTCGGCGACAGACCGTTCTGGTTGATGCCGATCGTGAACCAGTTCGGGAAGCCGTGGCTCGACAGCCCGTGCAGCGTGCGGAACCCGTTCTTCCAGTGCTCGTACAGCGAGAGCCCGTTGCGGCCGATCGTGTCGAAGTCGACCCGCCGATGCGGGGAGGTGGTGATCTCGAAGCCGGTCGCATAGATGATGCAGTCGACCTCGTAGAGCTTGCCGTTCGCGACGACGCCGGTCTCGGTGATGCGCTCGACACCCTTCGAGACCGACACGTCCACGAGCTCGACGTTAGGCCGGTTGAAGGTCGCGAGATATTCGTCGTTGAAGGTCGGCCGCTTGCAGAACTGCCGGTACCAGGGCTTCAGCGCCTCGGCGGTCTGCGGGTCCTCGACTTCGGCATCGCAGCGTGCGCGGATCTCGTTCATCTTCTGGAAGTCGGCGATCTCCGAACGCAGCATGAGCTCTTCCCAGTCCAGCTCGCCCGCGTCCTGGCGCCGGTTCATCAGCGAGATGCCGATGCGGCGGGCGATGTCGGTCCAGCCGTCGGCGACCAGATCCTCGGTGAGGTTCTCGCCGGCGAGCACCGCGGCGAAGTTCTCGCGCCGCGCCCGCTGCCAGCCGGGGCCGAGGGTCTTGTACCACTCCGGGTCGGTCGGCTTGTTACCGCGCAGGTCGACCGACGACGGCGTACGCTGGAACACGTACAGCTTCTTCGCGTACTCGCCGAGGAACGGCACGCACTGGATCGCGGTGGCGCCGGTGCCGATGATCGCGACGCGTTTGTCGGAGAGCCTGGTCAGCCCGCCGGTGTGATCGCCGCCGGTGTAGTCGTAGTCCCAGCGCGAGGTGTGGAACGTGTGCCCCTTGAAGTCCTTGATGCCGGGAATGCCGGGCAGCTTCGGCCGGTTCGCCGGCCCGGTTGCCTGGATCAGGAAGCGCGCCCGGATGTCGTCGCCGCGCTGGGTCGAGATCTTCCAGCGGTGCTCGTCCTCGAGCCAGCGCACCTCGCGCACGCGCGTCTGGAACAGCGCGTGCTCGTACAGGCCGAAGTACTCGCCGATGCGCCGGGTGTGCTCGAAGATCTCCGGCGCGTAGGAGTACTTCTCCTTCGGCATGTAGCCGGTCTCTTCGAGCAGCGGCAGGTAGCAGTACGACTCGATGTCGCACTGCGCGCCCGGGTAGCGGTTCCAGTACCAGGTGCCGCCGAAGTCGCCGCCGGCCTCGATGATCTTCATGTCGGTGACGCCGCGCTCCTTCAGGCGCGCCGCCGCCATCAGGCCGCTGAAGCCGCCGCCGATCACGGCGACGTCGATCCGCAGCTCCAGCAGGTCACGCTCGATCGGCTCGGCGTACGGGTCGTCGTCCGCGTAGTGGGCGAACTCGGCCGCCGCCTCGATGTACTGGTTCTCACCGTCCTCACGGATGCGCTTGTCGCGCTCGTAGCGGTACTTGGCGCGCAGCGCCTCGGGGTCGAAGTCGAGGTCCGGAAACAGGTTGTGGAGCCGTTCGCGTTCGCTGGCCATCGGGTTCCTCCCTCGGCGACTATTAAAACGGGTTATAAGTGTATTCATTCCACACGTCCGGGCGCAGGTCAACCCTGACCCTGTGTTGTGGGAGCGGCCTCCTCTTGTGGGGGCGGCCTTCTCTTGTGGGGAGCGGCCTCCGCCGCGAATTCCGGCGTTCGCGGCCGGAGGCCGCTCCCACAGCAACCCTGAGTTATGATGATCCGTTTCAACCGGGGAGGTCCTCGCATGGCAGCGTTGACGGGTAAGGTGGCGTTCGTGACGGGCGGCGGATCGGGTATCGGCCGCGGCATCGCCGAGCGTCTGGCACGGGACGGCGCCGATGTCTGCATTCCCGACATCGACGTGGCAGGCGCGGAAGAGACGGCGAATCTCGTCACGCAGCTCGGCCGCCGGGCCCACGTGGTGAAGGCCAACACCGCCTCCGAAGCACAGATCCAGCGCGCCGCGGCCGAGTGCGTCGAGCGTCTCGGCCGGCTCGACATCGCGGTCGCGAACGCCGGCATCGCGCGCGGCGGCTCGGTGCTCGAGCTGTCGCTGAAGGACTGGCAGGACCAGCTCGACGTGAACCTCACCGGCGTGTTCCTGACCGTGCAGGCGTGCGCGCGGCAGATGGTGCGCCTCGGCCACGGCGGCCGGATCGTCTGCATCTCGTCACTCGCCGCGGAGACCACCGGACCGGCGATCTGGGCGTACTCGGCCACCAAGGCCGGTGTGCGCATCATGGTGCGCGGCTGGGCGCAGGAGCTCGGCGAGCACCGCATCACCGTGAACGCGATCGGCCCCGGCGTGATCGAGACCCCGCTCGCGGAGGGTCTCGCCGGCGAGCCGGGCGGCGCGATCCGCGCGCGGCTCGAGAGCCGCACGCCCGCGGGGCGGGTCGGGCGTCCGTCGGACATCGGCGCGCTGGTGAGCTTCATGGCCGGCCCGGACGGCGAGTTCATGACCGGAAGCTACGTGATCATGGACGGAGGGCTGCGCGACTCGATGCGCGGCGCCGATCCCGACGAGAACGTGATGGCGGAGATGCTCCGGATCGGCGAGCGCTCGATGGCGCGGCGCGCGAAGCTGCAGCCGCTGCTGGACGAGCGCTGATTCCGCCGGCGTGCAGCCCGGGTATCGCCGCCCGCCGGCCCTGCGAGCCGGCGGGCGAGACGGCCGGTGCGGTCAGTTCGGGAAGATCGCCTGGATTCCGCTGCCCTCGGTGATCCGGTAGATGCGCTTCGCGGCGACGTTCGCGAAGGTCTCCACGCGGCCGCTCGGCCAGTGCACGGTGACGTCGGCGCGCGTGTTGTTCTTCAGCCCGAAGTGCAGACGCTTCGAGTTCTGCGACCAGCGGTGCAGGCCGCCGTCCTGCTGACGGAACTGCCGCACGCCGCCGGCGTCGACGTACACCCGTGCGCCGATCGCGTCGCGCGATGAGCGGGTGCCCACCAGGTCGATCTGCAGCCAGTTGCGCGTCCAGCCGGTGTTACGGAACAGCTCGTAAGGTCCGCCGGCCGGGTAGCCGGTGCGCGGCGCGGGGAACAGGTTCAGGCCGTTCGCGACCATCAGGTCGAGGCGGCCGTCGCGGTTGTAGTCGAGGCTGACCACGCTGTCGGCGTTGCCGGCCCGGTCGGTGACGGACAGCCCGGTGATCCCGGTGGCGCCGGCGGCGTCGGGCACGACCGTGAACCGGCCCCGTCCGTCGTTTTCCAGCAACACGTTCGGCAAGTTTTGCGTGCCGCTGCGACAGACCAGGTAGACGTCGAGGTCCATGTCGTTGTCGAAATCGCCGGCGACCCCGCTCACGCAGGGCAGCGGGCCGGAGAGGCCGCTGGCCGCGGTGGCATCCACCACCCCCTGGGCGGTGTTGGACAGCAGCACGGCGGGCTTCGGCTTGTTGTAGCTGTCGCCGAACCCGCGCGTGGTGATGTTGGTGATCGGGGCGTTGCTGGTGACGACGAGATAGGCGTTCAGGAATTTGACGCCGTCCTCGTGCACGTCGAAGTGCCAGGTGCCTGTCGCCGGATCGTAGCCGATGGTGACCTCGCGCTGGTTCGGATTGCGCGGTGGCGTGCCGACCACCTTCGGGTCGCTCGGATCCAGCACGAACGACAATTCGTCGTCCGGGCGCGCCGCGCCGGCGCCGATTTTCACGTTGGTGAAGTTCTTGAACGTCGCGTTCCAGTTCAGGTGCACCTGCAGCGTGCCCGTAGTGCGGAAGCTGAAGCCGCGCCCGTTGCTGACGACCAGCGCCTCGATGCCCCATTTGCCCTCCGCCGGGCGCGCGAAGCTGGTCAGGTCGCTCGGACGCAGCGGCCCTCTGAGCAGCAGCATGTCGGTGCGCAGATTGCCGTCGAAGTCGCCGAGCACGACGTCGTTGACGGCCTGCACCGTCGGCAGTGCAGCCGTGACGTTCCGGAACGGCCGGGTGGATACGTCCCACACCTTCGCGAACGGGCCGCCGGAGGTGATGCACAACATCTCGAGGTTCGGATCGCCGGTGACGTCCGCCTGCACGCCGAACATGTTCCGCGCGCAGTGGAAGTTGGTGCTCGAATCCACGAAGAACTGGCCGGCCGCCTGGTCGCGCCAGGTCGCCGTGAACGAGGTGATGAACGACATTTCGAGCACGCCGTCGCCGTTCGTGTCGTACCACAGGCTCGAGCGGCCTTCCCGGTCGGAGTTGTTGCCGAGGCCGAGCTGATCGGTGCGCTGGTACAACAGGCCGCCGTCGTTGATGAAGAAGTCCGGGTCGCAGCAGCTCCCGGTGGTGATCAGCAGGTCCTGGTCGCCGTCGTTGTCGAAGTCCATCCAGGTGGCGCCGTGCGTATCGCGCCAGGCGCGGACCGGCTTGTCCGGCGCATCACGCGTATCCCAGAAGCGCTCCGCGTCGACCTGCCGCGCAACGTCGCGGAAGACGCCGGGCCGATTCGGATCGTTCAGGAAGATGGAGTTGCGCAGCGCGTGGTTGTTCGCGAACACGTCCTCCAGCCCGTCACCGTTCAGGTCACCGACCGACAGACCGAAGGTCGAGGTGACGTTGTTCGGCAGGCCGGCGGCATTCGACGCCTCGACGAATCGGAGCGGCGGATGGTCGGCCGCCAGCGTCGGGGCTGACGGGACGAGCGCCAGCAGGAACGCGAAGACTCCGCAGCGTACGCAGAGACCAGTCATCGTTGCACCTTCAGTGTCCGTTGGAAGTGGGTGCTCGCGGCCCCCGGTACCGCCGCGTGAGCACGAGCGTTACAGCAAGTCTCGGGCCACGTCGGCTGAACCGGCCGGACGGCCGGGGCGCCGCGCGGCGGAAATCAGGTCCGGGCGCGCAGCGCGATGTAGCCGCCCGCGATGATCGCGGCGCCGCCGGCCACGGCGGACGCATTCGGCACCTCGCCGAACAGCAGGTACGCGGCCAGCGCCGCCCAGATGAGGTTGGTGTACTCGAGCGGTGCGATCGCGCTCGCGGGCGCGTAGCGGTAGGCGGCGACGATGCTGAAGTGGATCCCGCCGCCGCAGCAGCCGGCGAGCAGGAACCACAGCCAGTCGCGCGGCGTGGGCGTCACCCAGTCGTTGACGGTGAGCAGCGCCGCGATCAGCCCGCTGAACGGCAATGTGTAGAACAGCATCACCGCCGGGGATTCGCGGTTCGCGAGCTGGCGGTTCGACAGCGAGAGCAGCGCCCAGCAGAGCGTCGAGCCGAGCACCGCGAGCACGCCGAGCATCGGACCGGACAGCGGCTCGGCGAGATCGATACGCGGCGCGCCGGGGCCGAGCATCAGCAGCACGCCGCCGAAGGCCACACCGACGCCGAGCCAGCGGACCGGCCCGATGCGCTCACCGAGCACCGGCCGCGCCAGCAGCACGATCAGCACCGGGCCGACATAGGCGAGCAGCACCGCGGTCAGCAGCGGGAGCTGCGAGAGCGAATAGAAGAAGCCGAAGTTCGCGCCGGCGGCGAGCAGCCCGCGGTAGCTCTGCCAGCCCCAGTGCGGACGCAGGAGCGCGCCGAGCCCGCCCTGCAGGTGGCAGAACACGAGCACGAGCGGAACCGACAGCGCGATCCGGAGCAGCACGATCTGCGCGGTTCCGTACGAGCCCGCGAGCGCCTTCACCGCGACGTCGACGCACGCCGCCATGAACATGCCGACGCACATGAAGGTGGCGCCGAGGCGCAGGCTGTCCGTGGTGGTGGTGCTGGACATCGGTGGGTTCAGGGGAGGCTCGTCAGCGGCGGCGCGGCCGCCTGGCCGGACCCGCGGGCCCGCGAACATAGCGCAGGGACCCGTGGAACGCCAGGCACCGATGGCGTATGCTCGGCCGCCTCTCCCGGACGTCTCCCCGGAGGTGCCCATGACAGCCATCACGATCCCCGGCGGAGCCCGCTGACGCGCGATCCCGGCTGTCCCGGCAGCGCTCCGCCTCGTAAACCCTGAAACCGAAATCCTGCGCACCGGTCGCGTCGCTCGGCCGCGCACGGCTCGCGCGCGCGTGGGTGCACCGATCGACGAGGTGGAACGATGGCCGACGACAGTCGGATCGATCTGCTCGACGGACGAATCAAGCGGGGTCAGCTCGCCGGTCTCGAGCAGCAGTTCGTGATGGACGTGTTCGCGGAACACGTCGCGGGCGTGGAGGGGCTGGTGAACGACGGCAAGGAGGCCACCGTCTATCGGTGCCGCACCCGGCCGGGGTGCGGCATCGATGCGGCGTTCGCGGCGGCCAAGGTGTACCGCGGCCGGCGTTTCCGCGCGTTCCGGAACAACGCCGATTACCTGAACCCGAAGGACACGCGCGACCGGCGCCTGGCGCGCGCGATCCGCAAGCGCTCCCGCGTCGGTACGCGCGCGGCTCAGCATCGGTGGGTCGGCCGCGAATGGGAGGTGCTCGCGATGCTGCACGCCGCGGGGGCGTCGGTGCCGGAGCCGTACGACCACGCCGCGGATGCGGTGCTGATGGAGCTGGTCGGCAGCGATGGGGTTCCGGCGCCGCCGCTCGCGCAGGTGCGTCTCGAACGCGCCGAGGCCGACCGCGTGCTCGCCGACCTGATCCGCGACGTCGAGATCCTGCTCGACGGCGGGCTGGTCCACGGTGACCTGTCGGCCTACAACGTGCTCTATCAGGACGGCCGTCCGCGGATGATCGACCTGCCGCAGGCGGTGGACGTGGACGGTCCGGCGGACGCCTGGGCGCTGTTCTACCGCGACATCGACAACCTCTGCGGCTATTTCCGTCGGCAGGGCCTCGACACCGACCCGCTCGAGCTGGCGATGCGGCTCTGGCGCGGTACTTGATCGGCCCGCGGATGCCGTATTTCAATGCGCCGGTGCTGCGGGAGAGAGGATCCGGTGAAGAAAGTACTGATCGGCGTGCTCGTCACGGTGCTGACCGTCGGCGCGGCGGCCTACCTGTTCCGCGAGCCGCTGCTGCAGGCGATCGCCGACCGCCTCACCGCCGACATGTTCGTCGCCGCCGATACCGACGCCTTCGATCCGGGCCCGGCGCTCGGCGCGCCGCTGCCGGCGCTGACTGCGCGGCACGGCAACCGCACCGTGCACGATCTGGCCCCGTTCATGGGCGAGAACGGCGTGGTGCTGTTCGCGGTGCGCTCGGTCGACTGGTGACCCTTCTGCATCAGGCAACTCGTGCAGTTGCAGGAACGGATCGAAGGGTATCGTCAGGCCGGGTTCGGCGTCGTCGCGATCAGCTACGACGCGCCGGAGCTGCAGCAGGTGTTCATCGAGCGCGCCGGGATCGAGTATCCGCTGCTGTCGGATGTGGATGCGGCCTCGTTCACCGCGCTCGGCATTCTGAACGAGGATTACCAGCCGGGCGACAGCGCTTACGGCATTCCGCATCCCGGCGTGCTGGTGCTGGATCGCAGCCAGACCGTGCGCGCGAAGCTGTTCGTCGAAGGCTACGACACCCGGGTCAGCGCTGAGGGTGTTCTGGCGGCGGCGCGGGAGGCGCTCGGCATCGCGGCGGGGCCCTGAGGCCCCGCCCGCGCGATCATCCAGCCGCGGGCCCCGGCCCGGGCCGCTACATCTGATACAGCAGGCTCGCGTACAGCCGCCGTCCGCGCCGATCGAACGTGAACAGATCCACGCCACGCGCATCGCGTACGTTCGGCAGATCGGCCTGGAACAGGTCGATCGCGCCGAGCGTGAGCTGCAGCGCGCCGCGGCCCGCCAGGTCGAACGTGTACGAGTACGACAGATCGAACGCGAAGTAGGGATCGAACTTCCGCTCGAGGCGCAGCGACGGCGCCGAGTCGTCCTTGTAGGAGCCGACGAAGCGCATGCCGAAGTTGGCGAAGTGGCGGTCTTTGAACCACGACAGCGACGCGTTGCCTTTCAGGTCGGGCATGGATCGCGAGATGCGCCGGTCGGGGCCGCGATTGGCCCAGCCGGCGGCGTCGTAGTCGGGTTGCCCTGTCGGGAAGTCCTTCACCTTGTGGTGGATGATGTAGTTCACGTTGCTGTCGAACAGCCATTGGCCGATGGCGGTGTCCCAGGTGTAGGCGAGGTTGAAGTCGATGCCGGACACGTCCACCTTGCCGGTGTTGATCGCGCGGCTCGAGATGATCTGCAGGTCGCGCGAACGGTCCGGCCGGCGCAGCACGTTGCCGTCGAACTGCGAGGTGGCGGGCGAGATGCTGTACGCGGCCGGGTTCACCTGGCAGGCTTCGCCGAGCGGCTGGCCGGGATCGTAGATGGGCTCGAATGGATCGCAGGCTTCGCCGAAGTTGCCGAGCGTCGGGTCGACGATCACGAAGTCACCGGCGTCGCGTGCGGCGCGAAACCGCGCCAGCTCTTCGGTCAGGTAGGCCTGGGTCGGCACGTCGATGATCTTGTCCTCGAAGTCGATCTGGTAGTAGTCGGCACCGACGGTGAGCCCCGCGAGCGGGCCGTCCACCGGCGACCAGATCGCGCCGAGATTCCACGAGATCGCCTTCTCGGGCTTCAGGTCCGGCGTCTCGAGCCCCTGCTTCACGATGATGATGCTCGGTGCGTCGTTCACGTCCGGCGCCTCGCAGCGGCCGGTGCGCACGCAGTTCGCGCCCTCGGGCCGGGCCTGCTCGCCCAGGAAGTCTCGCACGCCGAACTCGAGGCTGTAGCCGGTGCCTTCCACGAGCTGGGCCAGTGCCGGGCCGCGGAAGCTCGAGGACACCGCGCCGCGCAGCACCAGCGCATCGGTGGTCTGCCAGCGCAGCGCCAGCTTCGGGTCGAACGTCGAGCCGATGTCGCCGCCGTAGTCCTCGTAGCGGCCCGCGAGCTGCACGTCGATGTCGTCGCCGATGGGGATGCCGAACTCCGCGAACACCGCCCAGATGTCGCGGTCCGCGTCGAAGTTTCGGTTCTCCGACAAGCCGCCGAACGAGGCGCCGCCGGAGAGCACGCCGAAGCTGTTCACCGAGCCGGTGATCTGCGGGTTCACCGCCGTCTCGCGGCCCTCCTCCCGGTAGTGCGCGCCGATGGCGAGCTGCACGGGGCGGCTCTGCAGCGAGAACAGCTCGCCGGAGAACACCAGGTCGGCCGAGGTGAGGAACGTCTCGGTCTTCTGGTAGTTGTCCATCGGGTGCTCGATCCAGCGCAGCAGCTCCTCCGGGTTCTGGCCGTCGGTGTTCACGGTGCGGTGCAGGAACGGGTTGTAGAAGTAGCAGCCTTGCGACTCGTCACCCATGTTGCTGCTGGTCATCGCCAGCACAAGATTGTCCGCGTTCAGGAACGGGAAGCCGGGCAACGGGCCGGCGAGCGACATGAACACCGGCTCGAGCGGGCCGACAGCGCCCGGCGCCGTGGCGGTGTCGTCGAACTGGCCGTCTGCGCCGGCCAGCAGGAAGCGTGCGGCAGCGGCGCGGGGGTCGGCCGGGTCCAGCGTCCCGTTGGGCTGGCAATTCGGCCCGCCGAGGCCGTACATCGCGAGCTCCAGGCGGTCCTTGTCGAGCTCGAGCGCGTGGGTACTGAAGGTGTTTTCGCCGTGGGTCAGCGACAGGTCGTACGACCACGGCTTGTTGCCGAGTGTGAAATCGCCGCGCAGCCCCGCCTGCAGGCGCCAGTTCTCGGTCTCGTTGTGGCTGTCGTACTCCCGGTCGGGTTCGATACCGGGCACCCGCAGCGTGAAGTCGGCGAGCTCGAGCGGCAGTTCGACGAGGCCGGGAATCGGCACCGGCGGCAGAGGCCCGCCGTTGGTGATCACCGAGGGGTCGTTCGGCCAGCCGCCGGGCGGTGCGGGCACGCCGGAGGTGGCGCCGATCAGCGTGGGCAGGAAGTATTTCGGCTCGATGGGTCCGGCGTAGACCGGACGCTTAGAACCGCTGCGGCCCTCCATCCACGAGGCCTGGCCGTAGATCTCGGCCGCCTCGGAGAAGCGCAGCGAGAAGTCCGCGAGCACGCTCTTGCGTTCCTGAGCGGGGATCATCAGCGAGGTCTCGCTGCCGTGGCGGCTGCATTGGGTCGGAGCGGAGCCTTCACCGTTGTCGAGGAAGTAGTCCTCGCCGATGCTGGTACAGAGCGGATCGGGTCCGGTGAACGCGAAGCTGTTGACGATGTCGGCGTCCTGCTTGTCGTAGAGATCCCGCGTGAGGTCCGGCCGGTCGGCGCTCTCCATCAGCGACCGGTCGAAGTACTCGCCGCCGATCACGAAGTGCGCGCGGTCGTCGTCGCTCGCCCAGCCGAAGATCGCGCCGAGCGTCGCGTCCTCCTGATCGCCTTTGGTGACGCTCTGGAACTTGCCGGAGAGCTCGAAGCCCTCGAAGTCCCGTCGGGTGATGAAGTTGACCACGCCGGCGATCGCATCGGAGCCGTAGGTGGCGGAGGCGCCGTTCTTCAACACCTCCACCCGCTCGATCATCGTGATCGGAATCGAGTTGATGTCGACGAAGCGGTCACCGTCGGCCAGTTTCTGTCCGGTGTACGGCAGGCGCTTGCCGTCGAGCAGCACCAGCGTCGAAGTGGGTCCGAGGCCCCGCAGGTTGACGTTGGCGAGCCCCGAGCCGGCGCCGCCGTTGAAGCGCGTGCCGTCGGCGGGCGCGGTGTCCGAGCCGGACGCGATCGCGAGGTTCCGCACCACCTCTGCAACGTCCGAGACGCCGGAGGCGACGATTTCGGCGCGTTGCAGTGTCTGAACGGGCGACGGCGCGTCCTCGGGCGAGCCGCGCAGGTACGAGCCGGTGACGATGATTTCTTCGAGCGGCTGATCCTGTGCGCCGGCCAGGCCGGGCACGCAGAACACCACGGCGGTCGCGAGCAACTGCCGCGGACGACGAGACGTTGGCATGATTCTCCCTCCCCTGTGGAACCGTAGACGAGGGCTTCCCCGTCACGGAACTTCGACTTCCCTGTGGGAGCGGCCTCCGGCCGCGAATTCCGGAGCGTTCGCGGCCGGACGCCGCTCCCACAAGCTCTCTCCGCGGATATTCGTAACGATCTTTCGCGCGATTGTCGAGCGGATCGCGCCGCCGCGTGCCTTGCACCCGTTGCCCGGCGTGAACAACATGCGCTGCACCATCCGGAGCCCTATGCCGTGCTGAGCTACCGACACGCGTTCCACGCCGGCAACCACGCCGATGTGCTGAAGCACGTCGCGCTGGTGCTGCTGCTCGACTACCTGACGAGCAAGCCGAAGCCGCTCTGGTACGTCGACACCCACGCCGGCGCCGGCGTGTACGATCTCGAGCGCGGCTTCGCGACGCAGCTCGCCGAGCACGCCGGCGGGATCGGGCGGCTCTGGGACGCGCCGCCGCCGACCCCGGCGCTCGAGCGTTACCTCGCGCTGGTGCGGTCGCTGAACCCGGACGGGCGCCTGCGCCGGTACCCGGGCTCGCCCTGGCTCGCGCAGCAGCTTCTGCGCGCCGACGACCGGCTCCTGCTGTTCGAGCTGCACCCGGCCGACCACGCAGCGCTCGCCGAGACGATCCGCGGCCGTCGCGTGCGGGTCGCGCGCGAAGACGGGCTGCGCGGCTTGCGGGGCGTGCTGCCGCCGGAGCCGAGGCGGGCGCTGGTGCTGATCGACCCGTCCTACGAGGTGAAGACCGAGTACCGGCAGGTGTGCGATGCGCTGCGTGATGCGTTGCGGCGCTTCCGCACGGGTGCCTACGCGGTCTGGTATCCGCTGATCGAGCACGCCGAGGCGCGCGAGTTCCCGGCCGCGCTGCGCGCGCTCGGTGCCGCGAGCTGGCTCGCTGCCGAGCTGCAGGTGCGCCGTCCGGGGCCCGGCATGTACGGCAGCGGCCTGTTCGTGATCAACCCGCCGTACACGTTGCCGGATTCGCTCGAGCCGACGCTCGCGGCGCTCGCCCGGCGGCTCGGCGAGGACGACGGGGCCGAGCATCGGCTCGAATGGCAGATCGACTAGCGGCCGTCCGGGGATCCCATCGTCGATTGCCAACAGCCATTCCCCTGAGGCAACTTAACCGCCGTCGGCGCCGCTCGCACCCGCGAACGGCCGAGCCGGACGCGGGAACGGAGATGGCCATGGCCGAAGCGCGCACCGGGCGCAAACGCCGCAATCCGCACAGCCACGGCCCGATCGGCCGCGTCCGCTCGCGGCTCGAGTCGCTGCAGGCGACGCTGCCGCCCACCAGCGCGCGTATCGCTCGCTACATTCTCGATCACGCCGACGACGTGGTGCACATGTCGGTCACCGAGGTCGCCGAGCAGTGCAAGGCGAGCGAGGGCGCGGTGATCAAGCTGTGCAAGCAGGTCGGTGCCACCGGCTTTCAGCAACTCAAGATCTCGCTGGCCCAGGACCTGGTCCGCCCCACCGAGTTCATCCACGAGGACCTGCAGCGCGACGACGACGTCGCGACGGTGGTGCAGAAGATCTTCCACAGCGGCGTGAACGCGCTGACCGATACGCTGGCGGTGCTCGATCCGGCGGCGATGGCGCGCGCGGTGCAGCTCCTGCTCGATGCCGAGCGCATCGAGCTCTACGGGATCGGCAGCGCGGCGCCGATCGTCGAGGACGCCTACTACCGGATGCTGCGTATCGGGCTGAACGCGAAGGTGGTGGTCGACTCGCACATCCAGGCGATCAGCGCGAGCCTCTGCGGTCCGGAGGTGACGGTGCTGACGGTCTCCCATTCCGGCAGCACGGTGGAGACGGTGACCGCACAGCGGCTCGCGAAGGAGGCCGGGGCGCACACTCTCTGCATCACCAATCTCGGCCGGTCGCCGATCCAGAAGTACAGCGACGTGATCCTCAGCACCAACGCACGCGAAACCAAGTTCCGCACCGAGGCGATGACCAGCCGGATCGCGCAGCTCTGCATCGTCGATGCGCTGATCGCCTGCCTGGCGCTTGCCAACCACGACGAAGCCGTGGCCGCGATCCAGCATACGTTCGACGTGCTCTCCGAGAAGCGCTATTGACCCGTCGGCCCGGGCTTGATGGGGCCGGCCCGCAGGTGTAACTTTCTCACTAAACTTGCCGATCTGGAGTGAGAAACGCTCATACCGGTTCCTGCTCCCGTTCGGCTGACAGAAAACGGTCTCCAGGGGAGTTGGTCATGCGGACAGCTTCGGTATCCTTCGCCACCCTCGCCGCCGCGGTCCTCGCCGCGATGTCTGCGCCGGCCGCCGACGCGGCCGCGCTCGAAGAGATCGTCGTCACCGCCCAGAAGCGCGAACAGTCGAGTGAAGACGTCGGCATGGCGCTGTCGGTGCTCGACCAGTCGGCGCTCGCCGAGCAGCGGGTGGCCGGCCTCGACGACATCAGCCGGCTCGTGCCGTCACTCGATGTGTTCCACGGCAACGGCAGCAACAATCCAACCATCACGCTACGCGGCATCGGCACGACCAACCCGTGGGTGAACAACAACCCGTCGGTCGCGGCGCACGCCGACGGCGTGTATCTGCCCATGAGCGCGTATCTCACGTTCCCGCTGTTCGATCTCGAGCGCATCGAGGTGCTGAAGGGCCCGCAGATCGGGCTGTACGGGCGCAACAGCACCGCCGGCGCGATCAACTTCGTCAGCCGCCGCCCCAGCGCCGAGCCCTCCGCGTACATCGACGGCAGCTACGGCAACTACGACGCGCTCAATCTGCAGGCGGCGGCCGGCGGGGCGCTCGGCGATCGGGTGCAGGGCCGCATCGCGGCGCTGTATCAGCAGGGCGGTGGCTACATGGACCGGCCGGGCACGATCGGTTCGACGGCCGGCTTCAGCCGCGTGCCGGGCGTCGTGCCCGGCGTGCCCGAGGTGGACGAGGAGGACGACTACGGCGACAGGGACGTGTTGGCGCTGCGCGGCGCGCTCGTGTTCGCGCCGCGCGACGACTTCGATGCGCTGCTCAGCGTGCACTACGCGAAGGACGAGTCGGAGATCATCGGTTCGACCAGCGTGAACGGCGACGCGCTCGGCGTGTTCACGCCGCCGAACGACGACGCGTTCGTGGACTACGACAACGCCGACCTCGAGAACGACAGCGAGCAGATCGGCGGCGTGCTGGAACTGAACTGGCAGCTCGGCGACTACCAGCTCGTCTCGGTCACCGGCGTCGAGACCCTGGAGCGCAGCTACGACATCGGCGACATGGTGCCGCTGCGTCTCGCCGAGGCGTCGTTCGACGAAGACCTGGAGAGCTTCTATCAGGAGCTGCGCGTGGACTACCAGCCGGGTCCCGACTTCCGCTGGCTGGCCGGTGTCTCGTACACGAAGGACGAGATCGACTACGCTCGCGTGCTGACCGCGTACGACTTCCTGCTCGGCGCGCTCGGCACCGCGTTCGAGCAGGAGGACGAGTCCTACGCCGCGTTCACCCAGGTGGAATGGCGCTTCGATCCGGCGTGGCAGATCACCGCGAGCCTGCGCTACACCGACGAGGAGAAGAAGTACGACGGCGGCTCGTTCGACATCGACCCGTTCGGTGTCTCGCGGATCGGCGTCGGCTTTCCGAACGTGGTGCCGGACGGCCTGTTCGACCGCCGTACCTACGACGATGACGATCTCTCCGGACGCCTCGCGCTGCAGTGGGAGCCGACCGACCGGTCGCTCTACTACGTGAGCGCCGCGCGCGCGTTCAAGAGCGGCGGCTTCGACGGCTCCGGCATCACCGAGCCCGCGTCGTTCACGCCGTTCGGCGCGGAGAAGGTCTGGGCGTACGAGGCCGGCACGAAGCTGCGCCTGCTGGACGATCGGCTGTTCTTCGCGGGCTCGGTGTTCTACTACGACTACTCCGACCAGCAGGTGCTGTCGCTGCAGGATCTGGGCGGCGGCATCGTCGAGGCGATCATCCAGAACGCGGCGGAGTCGGAGGTGTACGGACTCGATGTCGAGCTCGACTGGCTGGTGCTGCCGTCGCTGACGTTCACGCTGCGCGGCACCTGGCTCGACTCCGAGGTCACCGGCTGGGACAGCGCCGATCCGGCGGAAGCGGAGGCGCGCGAGGGCAACGAGCTGCCCGGCACGCCGGAGCTCGCGCTGACCGCGGGCGTCACCTGGGAGCAGCCGGTCGGCGCGCGCACGCTCGGCGTGCGCGTCTGGGGCACCTACACGGACGAGGCGTTCCGCGACATCGAGAACACCGAGGAGCTCCTCTCCGACGACTACGCGATCGCGAACGCGCGCATCTCGCTCGCGGATCCCGCCGGCTGGGAGGTGTACCTGTTCGCCGAGAACCTGTTCGACGAGGAATACGTGACCTCGCGCCGGAGCCTGGTCGGCATGCTCGGCGAGTACCACGGCCCGCCGCGCACCTGGGGCGCGGGCCTGCGCTACGAGCTCCGGTGACGGTCTGGAGAGGCCTCCTGGCCGCCGCCCTCCTGGCCGCCGCTCCCGTGGCGGCCGGAGGGATGCCGACCGTGGAACAGATCGTCTACTGGCACTGGCAGAAAGCGCGCTTCGGCCCGGCGCTCACCGGCAACGAGAGCTGGCGCCATTTCCTCGCGTTCCTCGAAAGCGAGCTCGCCGCCGCCGGCGTGGTCGACTTCGAGCGCAACCGCTGGACCTTCGACCGTTGGCAGACCAGTCACTGGCCCGACGACTCGCGCTGGTCGCTGACGGTGGGCGGCGACGCGGTGCGGGTCGCGAGCTTCGGCGCGAATTCCGGCAGTACCGGCCCGGAGGGGGTCACCGCGCCGCTCGTGCTCTACGAACCGGGCGATCCGCCGGAGAAGCTCACCGGCAAGATCGCGGTGATGCGCACGCGGTTCGATCCGGCCATCGCGGCGCAGCTTGCGGAGGCGGATTACGAATATCGGGCGGCGACGGGGAAGAAGCAGGAGGCGGGTGGTGGCGAGTCGGTGAGCTGGCGCATCTTTCCCCAGCTCATGCAGACCCGGGAGCTGATCGCCGCGGCCCGCGCCGGCCGCGCCGCCGGACTGCTGCTGGTTTTCGACGCGAACCGCGCGCTCGCGGCCGGCCTCTACACCTTTCCGGTGCCGGCGCTCTACGACGTGCCGACGCTGATCCTCGACCGCGAAGCCGGGGGCGACGTGGTGCGTGCCGCCGAAGCCGGCCGCAGCGCCACGCTCCGCCTCGAAGCCGACGTGGTCGAGAGCGAGGCCTATCAGCTCATCGGCTTTCTGCCGGGCCGCCGCTACGGCACGCCTGAGGACGAGGTCATCCAGCTCGTCACCCACACCGACGGCCCGGCGATCTCGCAGGACAACGGCGCGCTCGGCCTGCTCGCGCTGATCCACCGTTTCGCCGACGTCCCGCGGAGCGAGCGGCCGCGCACGCTGATGGTCTACCTCGATTGCCGCCACTTCATGCCGGGGCAGGAGGAAGCTTTCGCGGAGCAGGACTACTTCGCCCGTCACCCCGAGCTTCGCGACCGCGTGGTCGCGGTCGTCGGCATGGAGCACCTCGGTCAGATCGAGTACGCCGAGCGGGGCGATCGGCTGGTGCCGACCGGCCGCGTCGACCAGAGCCTGATCTGGACGACCGACGACCCCCGCCTGCTCGAGCTCGCGATCGCGGCGGTGAAGACCAACGACCTGCCGTCGGCGGTGGTGCGCAACGTCGCCCGCCCGGGCGTGCACGGACGCAGTCAGGGCGCGTGGTACGGCCTGGCCAGCCCCGCCCGCATAGGCGGCAAGCCCGCGGTCGCGATCATGGGTACGATGGGCGGCTATTGGGGCACGTCGGCCGGGATCGAGCGGCTCGACCCGGAGCTGTTCCGGCGTCAGGTGGCCGTGTTCGCCGAGCTGACGCGGGAGCTGATGACGCTCGATACGCTTCGGCGCACCGAGGTCAGGTGACCAGGCGATTCCTCAGCGCGCGGCCGAGCTGCGCGAGACCCGCCACCGGAAGCGACAGCACGCCCATCATCACCAGGCCGAGCGGCCAGAGCGTCGGCTCGCCGGGTGCGGTCAGCACGAGCCCCGTGAACTGACCGATACCCGACCAGAGCGCGAGGCGCCAGACGTTCACCGTGCTGACAAGGCCGAAGACGGCCCCCAGACCGTAGATGATCGGCAATCCTACCGACCAGTAGACGCCGCTGTCCCACGCTTCGCCGCCGCCGTCCGCGGCCGAGACCAGCAGCCAGACGACGAGGGACGCGGTGAACGCGGCGGCGCAGAGCGGATCGATCTTCATGTTGCGTCGAGCTCCTTACGAGGGCTGTGGGTGAAGCTCAGCCGATCCCTGCCGACGCCGCGGTTAGCAAGCCGACGCACGCCGGGCGCGGGTTCCCGAACTCACCGGGCATCCCGTTGACCACCTGATCACAGTGTAGCTTCTCTGGGGAAGACTGTTTGGGAAGGGCAGCCTGGGGTTACATCGGCTGGGCCAGCAGCGCGATGTGTTCGGCCCGAAGCTGCGCGAGCTCGTCTGCGTGCTGCTCGATGGCGTCGACGGTCGGCTCTGCGAGCCCGGCGTACGGATCGCCCCAGGCGGCCTGCATCTGACGCAGGTTCTCCTCCACCTGTGCGCGATGCTCCGGCGGCATGCTGTCGAGCTCGGCGGCGCTCGGCATCATCTGCTGCGACGCGGCCGCCATCTCGCGCTTGGCGAGCACGTCGTTGAACGCCGAAACGATCTGCGCGTAGCGCGCTTCGGAGGTTCCGGCGGCGGCCGCGCCCTCGCGGCGCAGCTCGCGCGGCTGAATCTCGCCGAGGATCTCGAGCCGCTCGTCGTCGGATCCGGCCTGCCGGAGCCGCTCCCGGGCGTCGCGCAGCAGCTCGACCTCGCGGCGCAGCCCCTGCCCGTAGGCCGCAACGTCGGCCGCCGTCGGTGCGAACGCCGGTTCGGCGGGCTCGCTCTCGGGTTCTGCGGGTGCGCTGGCGGCTGTGTCGGGAGCCGGCGCCGTCTGCTGCGCCGCCGTCGCGGGCGCGGATTCGGCGGAAGCGGGCCCCTCCGGCGGGCTCTCGCCGCCGCAGCCGGCGAACAGAACGGCGAGGAGTGCGAAGGCCCCGGTGCGCAGCGTGTGTTCGTTCATCCTGGAGCTTCCCCCGTGTTGTGGCGCAGACAGCAATCCGCGCGAGCTTAGCCTCGCGCGCTCGGCCCGTTCAACGTCGCGGTTCGCAATCGGCGGCGGACCGCTTGCTTTGCCGCGGCGCCCGACGTGAGTCGTTGGCGTGACTGGGCGAAGCGCAATACCATTCGCCCGAGGCGCGCCGCGTCGGCGCCGCAGGGAGGATCCGCCCATCAGCCCCGAAGCACGAATGTTGATCGAGCATCAGTGTCAGCGTCTGCAGGCGATCTACGCGGTCGCCGCGGATCGCGGAGACGTCGCCGCGTTCGTCGAGTGCTTCACGGCCGACGGCGAGATCCTGATCCCGGGCGCACCGCCGTTTCGCGGCCACGAGGCGATCGGCGCCTCGCTCACCGAGCTCGGCAGCCTCGGCGTCACGTACCGCCACCTGATCACCAACTGCGTGATCACCGTGCACGGCTCGGATTCCGCCTCCGGGATCTGCTACCTGCTGACGTTCAACTCCGCCGAACCCCCGGGCGCCGACGGCAGCCGCCCGATCGATCTGCCGGGCACCGTCGGCGAATACCACGATGAGTTCGTGCGCACCGCGGACGGCTGGCGGATCCGCCGGCGCGAGCTGAAGCGCGTGTTCCGCCGCGACGACGCGGTGGCGCAGGCGGCGCGGCAGCGGAGCGGATGATCCGTGGGAGCGGCGTCCGGCCGCGAAGGGTCGGCGGAGCATTCGCGGCCGGCACGAACCGGTCAAGGTGCTGCCCATCTGATCGGATTGACTGTTCCTGACGAACGCCGGCTCGAGAACGGGCGGCTCGAGTCCACCAGCGGGCTATTCCAACCAGCGCTCCATTCCAAGTGGTAAAGATACCGCGCGGCGGCGTGTGGGCTGGCGATGAACCGGCGCGTTCTCCCGCGCGTGCGATCCGCAACATGGCCCGAATCAAAGCCTGGGAACGGCTGTCGACGTCGGCCGCAGCGCGGGGTACGTCCGACGGTGCGCGTGAGCGATCTCGCACCGCACCATCCGCCTCGGTCATATCGGGACGGAACATGGCCCGAATCAATCGATAAAACCCCAGGTGATCGAGATCCGGCGCCGTACCTCGAACATCGCAGCTTTGATTCGGGCGATGTTCGCGAATTCGATTCGGGCGATGTTCGCGGTTTCGATCCTGGCGAGGTTGCGATTTGATTCGGGCCATGTTGCGTTCGCCGATGGGCGCGAGGGACGCGGAAAGCCGGCTGTCGCCGTGCGAATGATCGGCTGATTGCAGAACCGCGTGGTCGCGGCACCGGAGGCCGCCTGCGGTGAGGCTGGATCCGGCGAGCTCGGCGGTGTGGTTCAACGGGTGGGAGCGCCGGCCGAGGAGTGGACGCCCGGCGATTCAGCGTCAAGGACGAGGGGAATCGCGGCGGCGGCCTGGCGGCTGACCAAACCCTGGCGCCGGGCATCGGCTGATCGATTCGGCCGAATCGAAGGGTTCGCGGCCGGAGGCCGCTCCCACAGGGCGGTCCTATCGGGCTGTGTCCCCGTTGCCCCGGTTGTTGAATGCGGCCAGGCCCGCGCGGGCTTCCGCGTCCAGCAGCGCGTGGCAGAGCGTCTCCGCTTCCATGGTCATCTGGGACTCGAGTGATCGTCCGCTCGAGCTTCGGATCAGGCGCTTGGCGGCGGCCGATGCCTGCACCGACCCGCTCGCGAGCCGCCCGGCCAGCTCGAGCGCAGCGTGCTCGAGCGCGTCGTCGTCCACGACCTCGAGCACCACGCCCCAGTCCTTCAGCGTCTCGGCGGAGACCTCGTCGTTCAGCAGCGTCAGCGCGAGCGCGCGGTGCAGGCCGACGAGCCGCGGCAGGTACCAGGTGGACGAACCGTCCGGCGTCAGACCGACGCGGGTGTAGGCCATCAGGAAGCGGGCCGAGCGGGCGGCGATCAGCAGGTCGCACGCGCACGCGAGCGCGAAGCCGGCGCCGGCGGCGGTGCCGTTGATGCCGGCGATCACCGGCGCGGGGATGCGGGCGATCGCCGACACGGACTCGTGCAGGTGGGTGAGCAGCTCCTGCACGTAGAGCGGCGCGGCGTCGCCCTGCGCGTGGATCGCCTTCAGGTCGCCGCCGGCACAGAACAGCCGCCCGGCGCCGCTGATCACCACCGCGTGCAGGTTCGACTGATGCTCGCACGCGTGCAGCGCGCGCATCAGCTCGCGCGCGAGCTCGAGGTCGATGGCGTTGCCCGACTCGGGCCGGTTCAGCGTCACCCGCGCGATCGGCCCCTCGAACTGCAGCCGAACCGGTGTCTCGAGCGCGTCCGCTCCGCCGGTCCGGTTGCGTCCCGAGGAGCGGGTGTTCACGGGCGCTCCCGCCGGCCGCGGCGAATCGGGTGCGTCGCGAAGATCAGCAGCGCGCCGCCGATCGCGAGCCAGCCGGCCCAGTCGCCGAAGCGCGCGTAGAGCGTGAGCCGGTCGCGCTTCGGCACGTCGGCGACCAGGATCTGCGGCGGCAGCCGCAGCGTCTCGGAGGCTTCCCGCGCCTCCGCGGCGCCGAACGGGTGCACGATGCGCTCGAGAATCCGCCCGTACGGGTCGATGATCGCCGCGTCCGACATCGAGTCCGCCTTGGCCATCGCGATACCGTTCTCTATCGCGCGGTAGACCAGATGGGTGTAGTGGGTTCGGGCGATCGCGGGCGGGTCGTTCGACGGCACGGCGATGAACTCGGCGCCGCGGCGGACCATCGCGCGGGCGGTGTCGGTGAAGTCCAGGTCGTAGCAGATGATCGTCGCGATCCGGCCGAGTCCGGTGTCGTAGACTTTGTATTCGCCGCCGGTGTCACTGTGGTCGCCCGCGAAGCGGCCCGGGTGATCCTTGCCGTACGGGCCGAAGAACCTGCCGTCCGGCGCGAGCACCACCGCTTCGTTGCGCCGGAGACTGTCCGGCTCGGTCACGCCGTAGCCGATCGCGAGGTAGGCGCCCGTTTCGGCGGCAAGTGAACGGAGCTCTCCGGTGCGCTCGCGCTGCGGGTCGAACTTGAGGCCCCCCTCGCGCCAGACGATGAGCTCCGCGCCCTCCGCCGCCGCCCGGCGCGTGCCTTCGATCAGCCGCTCGAACTCGATCTCCGGGTCGTGGAAGCTGTTCGCCTGCACGGTCGCCACCCGCAGCGACGCACCGTCGGGCCCGGCGAGCGCGGGATCGCTCGGGCGCGGATCGGCGCCGGCGAATTGCACGAGCGACGCCGTCACCCAGGCGAGGCTCACGGCGCCCACCACGGCCGCCGACACCAGCGCCGGCCGGCGCGCGGCCGCAACCCCGGCGGGCGGTCGACGCTCGTCGAGCCACGCGATCAACAGGTGGGCCAACGCGAAGTTGATCGCGAGCACCAGCAGCTCCAGGCCGAAGATGCCCACCACCGACAGCGGCTGCAGCAGCCAGGCCTGCTCGTAGAGCCCGTACACCGGCATGCCCCATGTGCCGCCGAGGGTCTCGTGCCCGGTGAAGACGCGGGCCGCGTCCACCGCGACCCAGGCGAGCGGAAACGACACGCTGAGCCAGCGGTAGCGCGTGCGCGCGTGGAAATGCCGGCCCGGCCAGCCGAGCAACGTGATCAGCGCGCCGATCACCAGCGGAAAGGCGTGGTAGTACCAGGCGACGCCGCCCTGGATCAGTCCCGGCGTGATCTGCGTGACCAGGAACGTCGCGATCGCGATCGCGGGCACCGCCGGGGCGAACGCGGGCGGTACCAGACGATGCTGCGCCCAGACCATCGGCACGAACGCGACGAAGATCAGCGCCCACAGCTCGAACGGCGGCTGAGCGAGCAACCCGAGCAGCCCGCTCAGCACCGCGAGCGCGGTGCCGGCGAGCACCCGCGACGCGGCCGACGCGCGCGCCGCCGGAGCGGCTGCGGCGGCCGGTGCGGGTTGTGAGCTCACCGGCATGGCGTCACGAGCCGGCGCGCGAGCTCTGCGGCGCGCGGAACGGCTCGTCGCCTTCGGCGTAGCCCTTCTTCACGCTGGCGTGGATGCCGGAAGGGTCCACCGGCAGCCCGTAGATCTCCATCCAGTGGCTGTGCGCCAGGTGGTGCAGCGCGAACGCGGTCTGGAACGCGGAATGACGGCCCTGGGCGTCCTGCGCCGCGTTCACCGCGAGCTTGACCATCTTGGTCGCGAACGTCGGCTGCGCGGCGATCTTGCGCGCGAGCGCCAGGGTCTCCTCCTCGAGCCGCTCGCGCGGCACCACGCGGTTCACCATGCCGAGCTGACGGGCTTCCTCCGCGCCGATCGGCTCGCCGGTGAGCAGCATCTCTTTGGCCTTGCGGGCGCCCATCTCCCACGGATGCGCGAACCACTCGACGCCCGCGATGCCCATCGCCACCGTGACTTCCTGGAACTGCGCATCGTCGCTCGCGACGATCAGGTCGCACGGCCAGCACAGCAGCAACCCGCCGGAGACGCATTTGCCGTGCACGGCGGCGATGGTGGGCTTCGGCAGGTTGCGCCAGCGTTCGGAGAAGCCGGTGTAGAGCTCCTCTTCCCGCGACATCCGCCCTTCCGCGCCCGGCCGGCGGTGCTGGTTCGAGTTGCCGATCGGGGTCCAGCGGTCCTGGTGGTCGTGGTGGTCGCGCTCGCGCACGTCGTGACCGGACGAGAAATGCTTGCCCTTCGCAGCGAGCACGATCACGCGCACGGCGTCGTCGCGGGCGGCCCGATCGAACGCTGCGTTCAGCTCGTAGAGGAAATCGGTGTCCTGCGCATTGGCCGTCTCCGGCCGGTTCAGCCAGATGCGGGCGATGTCCGGGTCGGGCATCTCGTAGAGGATGTGTTGCCAGGTCATTCGCGATTCCTCCGGTGCCTAGAGCGTGATGTCGGCGAGGTCGTTGTGCATGCCGTAGAACGCGGGCGGCACCTTGCTGCGGTCGCCGCGGCGGGTGATCTTGCCGGCCGCGGCTCCTTCGGCCAGCTTCGCTTCGTAGGCCTGCATGTTGCCCGGGTCGATCTTCATCCGCGCGAACGGCACGATGAACTCGTAGTCGGCCACGGTCTTGATGTCGGCGTCGTCGATTTCGCCCTCGGCGAACTCGAGCCGCCCGTCCCTGATCCGGCAGTACCACGACAGCACCCCGTTGCCGTGCTTGTCGAGATGCGGCGGGACGCCGGTGAACACCTCGCAGATGCTGAGCTCGACACCGTCGCCGGCCTTCGCCGTGTAGGCGGTGATCAGCTCCTTCAGCGCGGCCAGCCATTCGGGGCTCGCCAGCTCGATTTTTCGGGTCATGGGCCTGCCTATGCGTAGATGGACTGGTTGGCCGGGCGGACGATGGCCATGTTCTCGAGCTTCGGACCTTCGGCCCGATAGCCCTGCCAGGCGCGGCGCCCGATCAGGCGCGCGAATTCGGCGCCGTGCTGCTCGACGACCGCGTCGGGCAGGTCGTCGTAGCTCTCCGCCGGGTTCACGTAGTTGCGGCAGAAGGCCGTCGCGACGTGTACCCGGGTGGACTCGGTGGTCTTGGGATAGGTGCCGTGCCAGGTGTTGCCGGTGAACACGACGAGGGAGCCGGGGCGGGCGACGACCGGCGTGACCATCGCATCGTCCATCGGGCCGCCCATGAACTTCGGCTGCTCGAGCTCGGTCGGGTGCCGGCAAAGGCGGTGGCTGCCGGGCACCATCGCGAGCGTACCGTTGTCCGCGGTGTAGTCCGACAGGATCCAGCTTATGTTGCAGACCGTGCCGTAGAACGGCAGCGGCGGCGGAACGCCCACCGAGTCGGTGTGCATGTGGGTCGGCCGCGCCGGACCCTCCTTCACGAACGCGACCATGCTGTAGATGCGCATGCTGAGGCCGAGCATGTAGGCGCCCAGCGTGCGCACGACCGGATTCATCGCCGCGTCGACGAAGAGCGGGTCGCGCGCCAGCAGATGGAAGAGCTGGCGGCCGTAGGCGGGTCTGTCGGCGTGCTTGTTCAGCTCGACCGCCGACTCGTCTTCCTCGCGGACGATCCGGAGCACCGCGTCGAGGAGGCGCGGAGCGAAATCGGGCGGCGCGCCGGTCCGGTCGGGCTCGACCACGGTGAAGCCGAAGGCCTCCAGCTCCGCGAGGTTCGTCTCCAGGCCGAGCTCGCGTGCCTGCCGGTACACGGCGCCCATGCCGGCCACCGACTTCCAGTCGCTAATCTCCATGCCGGTCCCTCCCGCGCAGACCGCCGCCGCGCCTCTCAAACCGTGAGTAGAAAAGCCAATCGCTCGGCGACATTACCATCCGGCCATCTGTCCGCGCAACAGGGCGGGGAGGCCTGCGCGATGCGGGGCATGGACAGCGGCCGGAATTGCGATTATCGTCCCAACCGACGAGTTGGGTTATTACCCAACCGGTCGGCCGCCTGGGCCGAAAGACGGGTTAGGCGATCGGGCTACAGAGAGGAGGGGGAGAGATGAGCAAAGCCACCGAGCCGGCACCGCGCCGAGTGCCGGGCAGGCCCATGGCGTTCGTGCTGGCGGTCGGCGTGCTGTCTGCGGCGCCGGCGAGCGCGGCCATAGAGGAAATCGTGGTCACCGCGCAGAAGCGCGATCAGCGCCTGATCGATGTGCCGATCTCGGTGTCGGTGGTGGACGACGAGTACCTGAACGATCGCACCACCTACTATCTGACCGAGCTCGGCGAGAAGCTGCCCAACGTGATCGCCGGGGGGCCGTACGCCGCGTCCTTCACGATCCGCGGCATCACCTCGTCGAGCGCCGGCTCCGGCTTCGCACCGAGCATGGGCGTGAACATCGACGAGGTGTTCATGGGCCGCGACCGCTCCTTCGACACCGGCGTCGTCGACGTCGATCAGGTCGAGCTGCTGCGCGGTCCGCAGGGCACGCTGTACGGCAAGAACACCATCGCCGGCACGATCAACGTCACGACCAAGCGGCCCACCAACGAGTTCGAGGCGATCGGCAACGTCCGCTACGGCAACGAGGACCTGATCGAGGCGCGCGGCACGCTGAGCGGCCCGATCGTGGAGGACAAGTTCCTGGTGCGCGCGAATCTGTTCACGCGCCAGCGCGACGGGTACATCTACAACCGCACCCTCGACAAGGACGTCAACGACACCGACAACTGGGGCGGCCGCTTCATGGCGGTGCTGCAGCCGACCGATCGGCTCGGCATCGAGCTGCGGGCCGACTACTACGAGCAGGACGACAACAGCGGCGTCTACGAGACGCTGCGCACGCCGGACGGCAGCGTGCTGCCGTTTCCGCCGTTCACGACGGTACCGCCGCAGTCGGGCAGCGACCGTGAGGTCGACCAGGACGTGCTGAGCTTCAGCTACCGGAAGGTGAAGGGCTACTCCGCGAAGATCGACTACGACTGGAGCGGCTACACGCTGACCGGCATCACGGCCTGGCGCGAGCAGGACTCGGATCAGCTCTTCGACAACGACGGCGGGCCGCTCGACGGCTTCGACACCGGCCGCGCCGAGGACGTCGAGCGCTTCAGCCAGGAGATCCGGCTGACGTCTCCGGCGGACGGCCGGTTCACCTGGATCGTCGGCGGCTACTACGACCGCGAGGTGGACGAGAACGACTACCACATCGCGGTGGGCTCGGGCTTCCCGACGGCGATCCTGCCGCCGGTGCTCGGCTTCTCGGTGCCGCTGCCGCCGACCTACCGCGAGGAGGCGGTCACCGAGAACAAGATCGTCAGCCGGAGCTGGTCGGCCTTCGCCTCGACCACGTTCAACCTGACCGAACGGCTCATTCTGCAGGCGGGGCTGCGCTACACCGACGAGGAGAAGGAGCTGCGCTACTCGCAGGGGCCGACGGTGATCGCCGCGCCCCCGAACTCGGTGCTGATCGGCCTGTTCTCGCTGCCGTTCTCGCTGGCCGGCTTTCCGAACGGGTTCCGCGACACGTATTCCGACACCGCCGTGTCCGGCGACGTGAGCCTCTCCTATGCGTTCACGGACGATCGGGTCGCGTACGTGCGCTACGCGCACGGCTACAAGGCGGGCGGCTTCCAGGCCGACGTGATCTCGCCCCCGTTCGCGTTCACGCCCGGCGTCGCGCCGGACCTCAGCTTCGATCCGGAGACGCTGGACGCCTACGAGATCGGCTTCAAGAGCGCGTGGCTCGACGGCACGCTGTTCAGCAGCGTGGCGTTGTTCTACTACGACTTCAAGGACAAGCAGGAACAGGTCAACTCCGGCGTGTCGTTCCTGGTGAGCAACGCCGCGAGCGCGACGTCGAAGGGCGCCGAAGTGGAGCTGCTCTGGTCGCCGCCGATCGAGGGTCTCAGCCTGTTCGCGAACGCGGGCTGGCTCGACGCCGAGTACGACGAGTTTCCGCTCGGGGGCGGACCCGGCACGGACTTCGGCGGCAACGATCTGGCCGGCGCCGCGGAGGTGTCGGCGAGCGTCGGCGGCAGCTACACCCGTCCGCTCGCGGGGCTGCGCGGCGTGAACCTGCACGTCGCCGCGGACGCCGACCACCGCGGCGACTACTACACCGACGCCAACAACAGCGAGGTGCTGCGGGTCGACGACTACACGATCTACAACGCGCGGCTCGGTCTGCAGGCGGCCGACGAGCGCTGGGGCGTGTACGCGTGGGGGCGCAACCTCTCCGACAAGACGGTGCTCGGCGGAGGGGTCACGGTGCTCGGCGGCCTGTATCTGACCCGCACCATCAACTTCGGGCGCTCGTACGGCATCGAGTTCAACGTCCGCTTCTGAGGGAGGTTCGGCATGGGAAGGGCATCCGAGGAGTTGGCGAAGCGCACGGCGGCGGGGCAACCGAGCCGCCAGACCGCTTCACCCGCGGCGAACGCCGAGCCGATGGCGCGGATCTGGAACGAGATCCGGCGGCTCGGGCTCGAGGACAACATTGCCGAGCTCGAGATGAAGGGGCTCACGGTGGTGCCGCCGGAGAAAGCGGCGCCGTCCGAATTCATCGACCGCCTGCGCGCCGCGACGATCCGCTTCATCGAGCGGCAGGACGGGCGCACGCCCGACTTCGAGACCGGCTCGACGCACAAGAACCAGATCCTCGGCGACTACCATTACCTGATCCTGCACGACCCGGTGTTCCAGGAAGCGCTCTGCCAGCCGGCCGCGGTCGCGCTGGTCGACTACCTGCTCGGCGAGAGCTGCATCGTGCATGCGCACTCGGCGCTCTGCAAAGGCCCGCACGACGAGCTGATACCCGGTTCCGACCTGGTGCTGCCGCTGCACAGCGACTCGCAGCTCCTGCCGGGGCCGTTCCACCCGTTCGCCGAGTTCGCGAACGTCACCTGGGCGCTCTCCGATTACTCGAAGGAAGCGGGCGCGCTCGCCTACGTGCCCGGCAGCCACCTGCTGTGCCGGCATCCGCTGCCGGGCGAGGGCGTCGATCGGGCGGTGGCGGTGGAAGCGCCGGCGGGCTCGATCATCTGCTGGCACGGCAACACCTGGCACGGCGCGTTTCGCCGCACCATTCCCGGGCTGCGGCTGTCGGTGGCCTGCATCTTCTCGCGCCCGTACATCTGGCCGCGGCATCCGCTGCGCGAGGACGTCACGCAGGAGATCCTCGATGCGAACCCGCCGCGGTTCGCGAAGTTCTGCGGCCGCCACGTGATGACCGGATGGCGGGAAGAGGGGCCGGACTACGCGCCGGGCACGATCCACGCGTACCCGACGCGGTTCCACTGACGGCCTGGAACCTGTGGGCGTCCGGTGCATTGTGGGAGCGGCCTCCGGCCGCGAA
>DASVDC010000052.1:0-4539 GCA_036381275.1 Pseudomonadales bacterium
ATCCGTTCCATCCCGGTGGTGTCGACCTGGTGCCCACGCCAGCCGCCGTGTCGCCGCGGCGGCCGAGCCAGAAGGAGTCCTGATCCCCATGCTACCCACGGAAGTGCAGCGCATCCTGCTGCTGATCGGCCTTGCGGCGACCGGGTACCTGCTGATCCTGGCGTGGAACGACGACTACGTGCAGGTGGACCAGGCCCCGGCGATCGGCGCCGAGCCGGAGGTCGGCCTGCCGGATGCGCCGGACGTACCGACCGGCGAAGTTCCCGAGGAACCGGGGCGTCCGGCCACCCCGTCGGCGTCCGACGTGCCGGACGAGGCGCTGCTCGACGATGCACCGGCGGCCGCGGCCGGCGGCGAGGGACCGGCCAGCGGGCCGGCCGCCCGGGAACGCCTGATCAAGGTGACCACCGACACGCTCGAGATGTGGATCGACCGGGTCGGGGGTGACATCGTGCGCGTGCAGCTTCCGCAGCATCGGCTTGCGCAGGACAGCGACCAGCCGTTCCTGCTGCTGAACTACGACCAGAATCACGTGTACGTGGCGCAGAGCGGGCTGATGGGCGCGGACGCGCTGGATTCGGGCCCGGAGGGACGGCTCGAGTACCGCAGCGAGGCGAGCAGCTATACGTTGACCGGCGATGAGCCGCTGGTGGTCGAGCTCACCGCGGAGCGCGACGACGTGCGCGTGACCAAGCGCTTCCGCTTCGAGCCCGGCGAGTATCTGGTCGAGGTGAGCCACCGGCTCGAGAACCAGAGCAGCGAGCCTCTCACCGTGCGCCAGTTCGCCCAGATCAAGCGGGATGACAAGGAGCCGTACGGAGAGAAGCCGATCGCGCTCGGTCCGCGGCCGTACCTGGGTGCGGCGCTGACCACCGACGAGAGCCGCTACGAGAAGCTCTCGTTCGACGACATGGCGGAAGAGCCGTTCCGGGGCACGGTCCACGGGGGCTGGATCGCGTTCCTGCAGCACTACTTCCTCTCCGCGTGGATCGCCGAGCCCGATGAGCGCAACAGCTACTTCGGCTACCGCCGTCCCGACGGGCTCTACGTGGCCGGCTACAGCAGCCCGCCGAAGACGGTGCCCGCGGGGGAGAGCGTCGAGTGGACGACGCGCTTCTACGCCGGGCCGAAGGACCAGGAGCGTCTCGCCGAGATCGCGCCGAACCTGAACCTGACCGTCGACTACGGCTTCCTCTGGTGGCTGGCGGTTCCGCTGTTCAAGATCCTCGAGTGGATCCACTCGCTGGTCGGCAACTGGGGCGTCGCGATCGTGCTGCTCACGGTGCTGGTCAAGCTGATCCTGTACCCGCTGTCGTCCGCCAGTTACCGGTCGATGGCGAACATGCGCCGCATCGCGCCGCAGATGAAGCGGCTGCAGGAGCGCTACGCGGACGATCGGCAGAAGCTGTCGCAGGAGATGATGGCCCTCTACAGGAAGGAGAAGGTCAACCCGCTCGGCGGCTGCCTGCCGATGCTGCTGCCGATGCCGATCTTCCTGGCGCTGTACTGGGTGCTGTTCGAGAGCGTCGAGCTGCGCCATGCGCCGTTCATGCTGTGGATCGACGACCTGTCGGCGATGGATCCGTATTTCGTGCTGCCGCTCCTGATGGGCGCCAGCATGTACGTGATGCAGCTGATGAGCCCGGCGGTGGGCGATCCGATGCAGCAGCGGATGATGCGGCTGATGCCGATCATGTTCACGGTGCTGTTCCTGTTCTTCCCGGCGGGCCTCGTGCTGTACTGGCTGGTGAACAACGTGCTGTCGATGGCGCAGCAGTGGTTCGTGATGCGCCAGACGGAAGGGGCGCAAGCTGGCAAGGCCTGAGCCGACCACTCTCGATACCGATACCATCGCCGCCGTCGCGACCGCGCCGGGGGTCGGCGGTATCGGCGTGGTACGCGTCTCCGGTCCGCGGGCGCTCGAGATCGGGCGCGCCGTCACCGGCCGCCGCCTGCCGCCGCGCCGCGCGGTGCGCGCGGCGTTTCACGATGCGGCGGGCGAGGCCGTCGACAGCGGCCTCGCGTTGGCGTTCACCGCGCCGGCGTCGTTCACCGGCGAAGACGTGGTGGAGCTGCACGGTCACGGCGGTCCGGTGGTGCTGCAGCTCGTGCTCGACGCAGTGCTCGCGCGCGGCGCGCGGCTCGCCCGCCCGGGTGAATTCACCGAACGCGCGTTCCTGAACGGCAAGCTCGACCTCGCCCAGGCCGAAGCGGTGGCCGATCTGATCGCGAGTGCCAGCGGCGCGGCCGCGCGCGGCGCGATGCGTTCGCTCGAAGGCGAGTTCTCCCGCGCGGTGGAGGCGCTCGACCGGGAGCTGCTCGAGCTGCGGGTGCACGTCGAGGCAGCGATGGACTTCCCCGAGGAGGGTGAAGACTTCCTCGCCGAAGGCCGGGTGCCGGAGCGGCTCGCTGCGCTCGAGGCCGGTTTCGCCGAGCTGCTCGGCCGCACCCGGCAAGGGGTGCTGCTCCGCGACGGTGTCGCCGTCGCGCTGGTCGGCGCGCCGAACGTCGGCAAGTCGAGCCTGCTGAACCGGCTGGCCGGGCAGGAGCGCGCGATCGTCACCGAGATCCCGGGCACCACGCGCGATCTGCTGCACGCCGACCTGTCGCTGGACGGCCTGCCGGTGCAGATCGTCGACACCGCCGGTTTGCGGGAATCCGCGGATCCGGTGGAACGGGAAGGCGTGCGCCGCGCCCGGGAGCAGGCGAGCCGGGCCGATCTGGTGCTGGTGCTGGAGGACGACCGGGACGGACCCGCGGAGACCGACCCGGTTCTGCGGGAGCTGCTGGGGGCGGGGCTGGAACCGGGGCGGCTGATCCGGGTCCGAAACAAGGTCGATCTGAGCGGCGCGCCCGCGGGCCGCTCGCCGGACCTGGACGGCATCGCCGTCGTGCGCATCTCGGCATTGACCGGCGCCGGGGTCGACGCGCTCGTCTCGCTGGTGAAGCAGAAGACGGGTTTCGCTGGCGAAGGCACCACGTTCACCGCGCGGCGCCGGCACATCGATGCGCTCGAACGGGGCGCGGCGGCGCTCCGGCGGGCGCGGGAGCTGGCGGCGCAGGGTGCGCCGGCCGAGCTCGCCGCCGAGGAGCTGCGCGCGGTGCATCTCGAGCTCGGGCGCATCGTCGGCACCGTGTCGGCGGACGAACTGCTCGGCGAGATCTTCGCGAGTTTCTGTATCGGCAAGTAGACGCCGCCGGCGCAGGTCTTATACTGCCGCACCGCGCGCGTGTCAGAGCAGCCCCCATCGCTGCAGGTTCAGCCATGCACCACCCCGACAGCTTCGACGTGATCGTGATCGGCGCCGGCCATGCCGGCTGCGAGGCCGCGGCCGCCGCCGCGCGCGCCGGCGCGCGCACGCTGCTCCTGACCCAGAGCCTCGAGACCATCGGCGCGATGTCCTGCAACCCGGCCATCGGCGGCATCGGCAAGAGCCACCTGGTGCGCGAGATCGATGCGATGGACGGGCTGATGGCACGGGCCGCGGATCGCGCCGGCATCCAGTTCCGCGTGCTGAACGCGAGCAAGGGCCCGGCGGTGCGCGCGACCCGCGCCCAGGCCGACCGCGCGCTGTACCGGCAGGCGATGCGCGCGCTGCTCGAGTCGCAGCCGAACCTGTCGCTGTTCCAGCAGGCGGTGGTGGACCTCGTCGTGGAAGGCGACCGCGTGACCGGCGTGACGACCCAGATGGGGCTCACGTTCCGCGCCCGGGCGGTGGTGCTGACCACGGGCACGTTCCTCGGCGGTCGGATCCACATCGGCCTCGAGAATCACCCCGGCGGACGTGCCGGCGATGCGCCGTCGAACGCGCTGGCCGAGCGGCTGCGGGCGATGCCGTTCCGTGTCGGGCGCCTGAAGACCGGCACGCCGCCGCGCATCGACGGGCGCACGGTGGATTTCTCGCGAATGGAGGTGCAGCCGGGCGATGAGCCCGTGCCGTGCCTGTCGCTGCTCGGCCGTCCCGAGGAGCATCCGCGTCAGGTGCCCTGCCACATCACCTGGACCAACGCGACCACCCACGAGATCATCCGCGGCGGCCTCGGCCGCTCGCCGCTGTACTCGGGCGTGATCGAAGGCACCGGGCCGCGCTACTGTCCGAGCATCGAGGACAAGGTGGTGCGCTTCGCCGAGCGGCTGAAGCATCAGATCTTCGTCGAGCCGGAAGGCCTCGACACCCACGAGCTGTACCCGAACGGCATTTCCACGAGCCTGCCGTTCGACGTGCAGCTCGCCCTCGTGCGCAGCATCGTCGGCTTCGAGCGCGCCCATCTGACCCGGCCCGGCTACGCGATCGAGTACGACTACTTCGATCCGCGCGATCTGCACTACTCGCTCGAGACGAAGGCGTTGGCCGGCTTGTTCTTCGCCGGGCAGATCAACGGCACCACCGGCTACGAGGAAGCCGCCGCGCAGGGGCTGCTCGCCGGCATCAACGCGGCCCGCAGCGCCGCCGGCCTCGCGCCCTGGTGGCCGCGGCGCGACGAAGCCTACATCGGCGTGCTGGTGGACGATCTGGTCAACCTCGGCGCCACCGAGCC
>DASVDC010000053.1:0-8058 GCA_036381275.1 Pseudomonadales bacterium
ACTCCGACGGGCTCGCAGAAATTTCAGTGACCGGTGTAAGCGTTACAAAGCGGCGCTGGCCGAACGGGCGGGAGCGCTGTCCGTCGCAGGCGATCCCCCTTCGAGCCCGCACTATCCCCGTCGCGGCACCGCAGCTTCCGGTGGCATGACGTTTGCAGCGGGGGCGAAGGGGTGCCCGCGGCCGTACGTCCACGAATGAATAAGGAGAGGAACGCGGAATGCTAGCGAGCCCGGAGGCGTTGCCCGATCTCGATCTCGGGACCGGACCACAACTGCACGAGGCCCTCTATCTCGGTTTGCAAGCGCTGCGCGGACGGCCGGTCGGCACCTGCATTCGCCAACTCCGCTCATGGGAAGCGCTCGACCGCGCGGATTTCCAGCGGCTCTGCAACGAGCGGCTCACGGCCGCGCTGGAGCGGGCGAGCTCCGGGGTACCGTTGTATGCGGAGAGCCCCTGGCGAGAGGCGCTCGCGGGCGGCGCGCATCGCCACATCGAGGCCTGGCCGGTCCTCGAACGTGACGTGCTGCGCAAGGAGAGGCGCAAGCTCCTCGCACGCCCGAAGCCGCTCGGCACGTTCTACCGCAAGAGCTCGGCTTCCACGGGTGCGCCGCTCGCCGTCGCGTACGACCCGAAGGCGGCGGCATGGAGCTGGGCGGCGGAATACCGCGCGGCGCTCTGGCACGGCATCCCGCTCGGCGCCAGAACGTTGAAGCTCTGGGGCGGACGGAACTCCGTCCTCGACTGGATCAGGAACAGCCGTGTTTTCAACGCCCGTGAGCTCGATGCCGCGCGCCTCGACCAGGCGGCGCGCTGGCTGCTGGAGCAGCGCCCCGATGTGCTCATGGGATTGTCCTCGGCGGTCGCGCGGCTCGCGCGGCACGTGCGCGCGCATTACCCCGAGGCGCCACGCTCCTTGTGCCGCTGGGCCAAGATCGGCGGCGAGCAGGTCTACGCGTTCCAGCGCGAGGAGATAGGCCGGCACCTCGGAGCCCGCGTGCTCGACCTGTACGGCTGCACCGAAGCAGGCGCCGTCTCGGCGGAGTGCCCGGCGGGCTCGCTGCACGTGCATGCCGAGGTCGTGCATCTCGAGATCCTGCGCGACGGTGAACCGGTGGCGCCCGGCGAGGAGGGTGACATCGTGCTCACCTCGCTCACCAACCGCTCCATGCCGCTCGTCCGCTGCCGCATCGGCGATCGCGGCGTGCTCTCCGCCGAGCCCTGCGCCTGCGGGCTGCCGCATCCCGTGCTCACACGCATCGCGAGCCGCGCCGCCGACCTGTTCGTGGCCGCCGACGGCACGCTCGTGCACGGTTCGGCGCTGGCCGAAGGGCTCGATGGCTTTCTCGCGCAAGCGCCGCCCGGCGCCGTCGGCCAGGTGCTGTTCCGTCAGCAGGACGCCCGGCATTGGCAGGTGCTGGTCGAGAGCGGAGAGGGCTTCGACGATCGATTCGCGCGTGCGCTCGAGCGCCTGGTGCGCAGCCACTTCGGCGACGCCTGCGGTGTCGCGATCGAGCGCGTGCCCACCGTGCCGCGCGAGCCCTCCGGCAAATTCCGCTACTACGGGCGCGCCTCGATCGCCGGTCGGGAATAGCCGCTGCCGGAACCGCGCCGCGGTGCTGCAGACTGCGCCCGCGGCGGCGGCTCGGCGTACACCCTTCGGACGTTGGCATCCGCTCCGCCCGTCGGCTATGGTGGCGCTCCATGCCAACCCCGAGCGCAGCGCCGATTCTCGCGGTCGCCCCCATGATGAGCTGGACGGACCGCCACTGCCGCTATTTCCTGCGGCTGCTGTCGCCGCGCGCGCGTCTTTACACGGAGATGGTCACCTCGGCCGCCGTGCTGCGCGGCGACAGGCGCCGCCTGCTCGGCTTCGATCCCTCCGAGCATCCCGTCGCGCTGCAGCTCGGCGGGAACGATCCGCGCGAGATGGCGGCCGCCGCGCGCATCGGCGCGGAGTTCGGCTACGACGAGATCAACGTGAACGCAGGCTGCCCGAGCGACCGCGTGCAGAACGGCGCTTTCGGGGCGTGTCTCATGGCGCAGCCGGACACGGTGGCTGCCTGCGTGCGCGCGATGCGCGCGGAAACCGCCGTGCCCGTCACCGTGAAAACCCGGATCGGCATCGACGACGCGGACAGCTACGCCTTCCTGTGCGATTTCGTCGAGAGCGTGGCTGAAGCGGGCTGCGGCACCTTCGTGGTGCACGCGCGCAAGGCTCTGCTCGCCGGCCTGAGCCCGAAGGAGAATCGCAGCGTCCCTCCGCTCGATTACCCGCGCGTGTATCGCCTGAAGCGCGAGCACCCGGAGCTCACGATCGTGCTGAACGGCGGCGTCACGACGGTGGAGCAGGCGATCGCCCATCTCGAGCACGTGGACGGCGTCATGATCGGCCGCGAGGCGTACCAGAACCCCTGGTTCCTCACCGAGCTCGAGCGCCGGCTTGGCGCGCCGCCGGCGGCGGTGCCGGACAGCCGCCACGCCGTGGTGCGCGAGATGTTGCCCTACGTGCAGGCCAGGCTCGCGAAAGGCACGGAGCTCAACTCGATCGCCCGGCACATGCTGAATCTCTTCTCGGGGCAACCGGGCGCGCGCCGCTGGCGTCGCTATCTCAGCGAGCACGCGCATCGCGGCGGCGCCGGCGCCGACGTCCTCGAGCAAGCCCTCACCTGCCTCCGCTGACCCGTGCGGCCCGCTGTGCGGGCGCTGCGATCGATCGTGGCGCGCACGCTCGTGGGGACGATCGTTCACGCACGTTTGCGGTGGATGGCGGCGGCGAAGCCGCCATGTAGGAGCGCGCATCGCGCGAGCAATCGTGGCCCTCACTCTTTGGGAGCGCATCGTTCGCGCACGTTTGCGTTCCGTGGCTTGAGCGGAGCCTTGAGGCGGGGAGCTCCCTCTCGGCGCCGGCCACGAGCACATCCCTGTGGGCCTGCGGGCTTAGGCTTCTGCCTCGCACGCCGCCGAGAGGGACTCCCCCGGCCACGGCTCCGCCCTGTCAACCGAGCTGCCGAAAGACTAGGAGTGCACGGCGCGGATCGAGGGCGGCGGGATCAGCGGCCCTCGAAGGTGTGCCGGTACTCGACGACCGGCTCGCCGCTGCCGGAGTCCGGTGTCGACACGATCGTCACCGCGAGCGTGTCGTCGTCGACGACCACCTCCGCGAAACCCCACAGGAGCCCGCGCGCATAGAGCGTCCGCTGCTGCGGGAAGTGTGCGTCGCGCCAGCGCATGAACGCCGAATTGATCGGCCGCTGCTTGCTTCCGGCGCCGGACACCAGCGCGACGAGCGGCGGCCGGCTGGCATACTCCGCACCCTCGCTCGTGCAGTCGTCGCTGTGCAGCTCGAGCGTGTGGTCGTGCCCGGCGACGTACGTGTCCGCGTACCGGCACAGCGACGGCATGAGCAGCCTTCGGAGCACTTTTGATTCTTCGTGCTTGGTGCCGGAGGAGGACCACAGCGGGTGGTGTCCGATTACGATCTTCCAGCGCGCGTCGGATTCGGCCAGCGCCTGCTCGAGCCAGGCCACCATGTTTTTCTCGTCGCCGACGGGTTCGCTCCACGGCTCCTCACGATCTTCCTCGCCGGTGTCGATCGGCGTCCCGTCTTCGGCCAGCGCATCCTCGTAGACGGTTTTCGCCGCGAGCAGCACCGTCGTGTCGATGGCGAAGATCTCCACGTCCGGCGCCGGGCGGCGCCGGTACCAGATGCCGTCCATGTCATAGAGCGATGACTGCTCGAACCACGCGACCTGGGCCATCGCCCCTTCGCGCGAAGTGTCCCAGTCGTGATTGCCGAGCACGGGATAGAGGACGAAATGCGGGTCCTGCTCCTTGAGCACCTGGTAAGGCTTCCGGAGCAGGTCGTCGAAGCGTTGCGCATCGTCGTGGCCGTCCGCGCCGAGCGTCCCGCCGGCGGGGTAGACGTTGTCGCCGAGCATGACGCCGAAAGCGCACCGCTCATCGGGCCGGCACCATTCGGCCATGGCCTTCGATACCGGCCACAGACCGCTTGCCGCCACCCAGCCGCCGGTCTCCTGCAAACGGTGCATCGGTGAGATCTGGAATTCTTCGACCGGCCGGTGGTCCTCGATCCAGTCGTCGAGCTCGTTCTCGATGAACGCGCGGCCAGTCAGGTACTCCGTGCGCTCCTCCGGCTCGAGGTAGGCGTAGTCGTACCCCGTGTCGCCGAGCACGAGGATGCTGACGGACGCGGCTGCATTCGTGGCGGTCTTCGCGGCCGTCTCCGCCGGGGCGTCCGCCGCTCGACCGGCACAGCCGGCGAGCAGCACGAGCATGCAGGTGATCAGGCCGAGGCGCATTGCACATCGTCCGAGTAGCGTGCGGCGAGCACGCGCCGCACATCGTCGGCCGAAGCGGTGACCGCTCCTTCCGCCTCGAGCTTCAGGCTGGTCGCCGCGGCAGCCCATAGCATCGCTTCCCCGGGTTCGAGCTCCAGCCGCGCCGAGGTGTAAGCGCCGATGCAGGTATCGCCGCGGCCGCTGCGGCCGCAGAGCGCGTCGGGTTTGAACGGCGCTCCGTGATAACGGCCGTCGACGAGCACCAGCAGCCCGTCGCGGTGCGTGAGCACGATTTCCGCGGGACCCTGCCTGGCGAGAGCGGCGGCCGCCCGGTGAATGTCGGCGTGGCCGGTCAGGAATTCCGCCTCGACCGCGTCGGTTTTCAGGATGTCGACCAGCGCGAGCACGTCGCGCTGCTCCGGCCACGGCGCGTAGGCGAGTCGGCCGCTGCCTTCACGGATGCGGATGAAACCCTGCAGGTCGGCCGCGAGCAGGCCACCTTTGCCGCGAAGCAGCTGCATGGTCGCGAGCGGCAGCTCGCCGCGCAGCGAGCCGCTGACCAGGAACGCCCGCGCCGAGAAGTCCGCCAGCAGCTCGGGCGTGATGGGATCTGCCACCGCGGCCACCGTGAGCACCCGTTCGTCCACGTTGGCGGTCGGGTACTCGAGGCGCATCAGCGTCGAGCTCGGCGACTCGAAGACGTGGACCTCGACGCCGCGGGCGACGAGCGCCTCGGTCGAGCCGCGGTCCGCGGCGGCGAGCCGCGTGACCGCACCCACGCGCAGGTTCCTGATCGCCGCAGCGTGCGCCGCGTAGCTGTATCCCCCGCCGTGCACGTAGCGGGTGCCTGCGGCGGACACGATGGTGTCCTTCGTGTAATTGCCGATCGTCAGCACGTCGTAGGAATGCATGGACAACGATTGCTCCATTCAGTCGCGTAATTGGACCCGCCACAGGCTCGCCGCCAGCAGCAGGGACACACAGGCTGCGCCCATCCAGAACCAGATCACGTGCGAGAAGTCGTACATCCGTGTGTCACCGACCATCGTGATGCCTTTCTGGATGAGCCAGCCGCTCACGTTTTCCTGGATCCCCGCGCCGAAGTAGCTGAAGACGCCGATGAAGCCCATTACGGCGCCCGCCGCGCGCTTCGGCGCGATGTCGACACCGAACAATCCGCCGAGCGAGGTCACGAGCCCGTTCAGGCCGATGCCGTACAGCGCGAATGCGAAGAACAGGAGCGGCGTGCTGTGCGGTCCGAAAAAGATGAGCGCGAGCGCCACGATCTCGATGACGGCGAAGATCAGGTTCGCCGGCGGACGACGCGCGTCGAACAGCTTGTCCGAGATGAAGCCGAAGGCGATGCAGCCGCCGATGCCGGCGATCGTGTTCACCATGAGCAGCGTGCCTGCCTCCAGCAGGCTGTAGCCGCGCGCTTCCTGCAGATAGAGAATGCCCCAGCTGTTGATCGCGTAGCGCACGACATAGTTGGTCGAGCTCGCGAGCGCGAGCACCCAGATCGAGGGCAGGAGCAGTATCGACAGCTGGGTTTTCCAGACATTGCCGCTCGACGGGCGGGCGGCCGCCTGCCAGCGGTCGTTACGCCAGTCGTTCACTTCCGGCAGACCGAGCGTTCGCGGGCGGTCCTGCATCAAAAGGTAGACACCGACGGCGACCGCGACGCAGAAGAGGCCCGGTGCCCAGAACCCGAAACGCCAGCCCCATGCCGCGACGACCGCCGCCACGACCACGAACGTCAGTCCCTCGCCGAGCGAATGTGCGGTGCTCCAGATGCCGTAATAGCGGCCGCGCTCGCGGTTGCTGAACCAGTTCGCGAGAGAGACGATCCCCGCCGGGGCGCCAAAGCCCTGGAACCAGCCGTTAAGGCCCCACAGCAGCATCGACGTGACGACCGCCGTCGAGAATCCCATGCCGACGTTCAGGAGCGCCGACATAGCCAGGCCGAAGGCGAAGAACACCTTCATGTTCGCGTGATCGGACAGGAAGCCGTTCACGAGCTTGCCGATCGCGTAGGTATAGAACAGCGCGGCACCGATCAGGCCGAGGTCGATGGGGGTGAAGATGCCGAGGTCGATGAGCGGCTTCTTGACCACCGAGAGAGCGAGCCGGCAGGTGTAGGCGAGGCCGTAACCGAGGGTGATGGCGACCAGCACCTTGATACGATGCTGGCGGTACAGCCGGTCGATGAGGCCCCGGTCATCGAGCGGCGCGCGGTCCGGACCGGTGGCGAAGCGTGCGGTCAGCTTGCGAAGAATGGCGTCACCTGCGGCTTCAGCTCGCCTTAAGGCTTTGAAATTTTCATTCGATTATAATAAGAAATAGAATTCATATTCCAGCATTGCATCGGTCCGGTGGCCGAGCGCGCCGGGGGAGATCGACCATGCCACGAAAATCCTTGCCGATCCTGCTTCTCGCGAGCGCCCTGGGCGCCTGCGGCGGGGCGGAGCGCAGCCCGTCCGCGAGCGGGCCGGAGCGCCCGGCCACCGTGGCGCTCGCGCCCGCGGGCCAGACCCCGCCGCCGGCGCAGGGCAGCCTCGCCAGCGCCGGTTTCTGGCAAGGGCCCGGGGAAGCAGGGGACGGCCTGATCGTCGCGGCGGCCGGCCTCGCCGGCGTGACGATCCATGCCCCGGATGGCCGGCAGCTCGGTGCTCTCGAGGGCATCGATGCGGGCCTGGTCACCGTCGTGCCGCCGCGCGCCGGCGCGGGCCGGGCGCAGGTGGTCGTCTACGACAGCGCCGCCGCGGCGCTCGAGGTTTTCACGCTGGAGGGCAATGCGCCCGAGCTCGTGAACGTGACGGCGGAGCCGCTCGCGCTGGAGGACGAGGCGACCGGCCTGTGTCACTACCGCAGCCGGCTTGCCGGCGCCGATTACGTCTACGCCGTGACGGACGCCGGCCTCGTCCTGCATTTCGAGCTGTATGCAGTGGGCGAGCGCACGGCCGGCCGGCTGTTGCGCGCGATTTCCGTCGGCAAGGGCGCCGGCTACTGCGCCGTCGATGCGGAGACCGGGACCCTGTACGTCAGCGAGGAGGACGTCGGCATCTGGCGCATGGGCGCGGAGCCCGAAAGCGACACGACCCGCGAGCCGCTCGCCCTGGCCGCGCCGTGGGGCGACCTGAGCGACGAGGTGAAGGGCATTGCGGTGTACCGCGACGGGGACGAGGCGTGGCTCGTCGCCGCCGACGCCGGTGAGGACCGCCTCGCGGTGCTGGACGCGCAGTCCGGCGCCGTCGTCGGCCGCGCGACCGTCGAGGGACTCGGCGAAGCGGAAGGCATCGCGGCCGTCGCAGCGTTCGGCGACGCCTGGCCCGAAGGCCTGCTCGCGATCGCCGACGAGGATGCAGAGAACGGCAGCAACCTGAAGCTCGTCGACTGGCGCGCGCTCGCGTCGGCGCTCGAGCTGGCAAAGGCGAGCGCCTCGGGAACGGAAACAGCGCCGCCGGCGACGGTGCGGCCGGTGCTCGAAACGGAAATCGCGGCGAGCTACGGCGATGCCGCCGACGACCCTGCGATCTGGGTGCATCCCGACGATCCCGAAAAGAGCCTGGTCATCGGCACCGACAAGCAGCTCGGTCTGTACGTATTCGACCTCGAAGGCCGCACGCTGCAGACGGTCCCGGACGGCCGCATGAACAACGTCGACCTGCGCGACGGTTTTCCGCTCGGCGGCGGCACCGTGACGCTCGTGACCGCGAGCAACCGCAGCGACGATACGATTGCCGCTTACCGGCTCGACGC
>DASVDC010000054.1:0-15675 GCA_036381275.1 Pseudomonadales bacterium
TGGACTCACTTGTCGGCGATCGGGCCGTGGGGGCGGCCGCTCCCACCGAAAGGTCCGCCAGAGATGGCTCAGCCGTGCTTCCGACGGCGCAGCAGCACCAGCCCGAACACGCCCATGCCGGCGAGCAGTGCCAGCGGCGACGGCTCGGAGACCGGGACCGTGGCCTGGCTCTGCTCCGTCAGCTCGAGCCAGCCCGAGTAGAGCAGCCCGAACGGGTTGGCGGCGTTGGTCGTGCCGGTGCCGACCTGGAACGTGGTGAAGTACAGGAACACACTGGCGCCGTTCAGGGCGGCGATGTCTTCCTCGGTGAACGTGTACTCGAAGTGCGCACGGTCCTCCGGCTCGCAGCCGGTGGGGCCCGCGGCACAGGTGTCCTGTGAGAAGTCCGGTGTCAGCAGCGAGTGCAGCAGGCCGCCTTCGAACCCGGAGCCGTCGTCGAAGCGCAGATCGACTTGCGCCGTGTCGTCGGCCCACAGATCCATCACCAGGCGAGCGCCGGCGGTGATGCCCTCCAGCACTTCGCGCACGAACATCAGCGGGTTCTCCACGATGCCGCCGGGCGCTTCGGCCAGCGTCGAGCCGGCCGCTCCGGTGTCGGCGTAGGAGATCCACTCGGCTCCCTGCCCGTTCGGGTTGTTCGGCTGCCAGAGGCGGTGAACGGAGATGGTCTGTACGCTGCACGGCCCTCCGGCGGCGATCTGGCACTGCTCGGTACCGTCTCCGGAGATGATCGGCAGCGCGTTGACGGCGGGGGCGCATGTGGTCGCCAGCAGCAACAGCAGGAACTTCGACGGCGACATGGTGAACAGCTCAAACTTCAGTGGCGCTCACGGTACCATGTGCAGACCGTCAGGTATTTGGCACATTGTTCTGGAGATGTAGACGGCTGACTGTCACTTGTATTCGGTGGTCCGCCCCCATGCGGTAGAATCCCGCCCTTTATTCATTCAGCACGGAGAGCACCATGACCTATTCGTTCGAAGGCAAAGTCGCCATCGTTACCGGCGCCGGCGGCGGGCTCGGCCGTTGCCATGCGCTGGAGCTGGCGCGGCGCGGCGCCCGCGTGGTCGTCAACGACCTCGGCGGCGCGATGGATGGTACCGGTGGCTCTTCGGAGGCGGCGCACGCCGTGGTCGAAGAGATCAAGGCCGCCGGCGGCGAAGCCATCGCCAACGGCGGGTCGGTGGCGGACCGGGCCGGCGCCGCCAGCATGGTGAAGGACGCCATGGACGCCTGGGGCCGGGTCGACGTGCTGATCAACAACGCCGGCATCCTGCGCGACAAGACCTTCGCGAAGATGGAGCTCGACGACTTCCAGATCGTGCTGGACGTGCATCTGATGGGATCGGTCAACGTGACCAAGGCGGTCTGGCCGATCATGCGCGAGCAGAACTACGGCCGCATCGTGATGACCACCTCACCCTCGGGCCTCTACGGCAACTTCGGACAGACCAACTACGGCGCGGCGAAGCTGGGTCTGATCGGCTTCATGAACACGCTGAAGATCGAGGGCGCGAAGAACAACATCCACACCAACGCGATCGCGCCGGTGGCGGCAACGCGCATGACCGAGAATCTGATGCCGGAGCAGGCGCTGAAGGCGCTCGGGCCCGAGCTTGTGACGCCGGCGGTGGTGTATCTGTGCACCGAAGACGCGCCGAACGGCGTGATCGTGCAGGCTCAGGGCGGGCGCTTCTCGATGGCGGTGATCGTCGAGAACGAAGGCGTCGATCTCGGCCAGAACCCGACCGTCGAGGACGTCGCGGAGCACTTCGAGCAGATCACCGCGATGACCAACCTGAAGCCGCGCAACATGCTGCAGATCAGGGGCTGAGCGGCCTTCGATGTGGGAGCGGCCTCCGATGTGGGAGCGGCCTCCGGCCGCGAATTTCTGTCCGGATCGGGGGTGAGGGGCAAGAACATTCGCGGCCGGAGGCCGCTCCCACAGCGGGCTCAGCCGGGGCGGATCTCCGAGAGCGCGTGCCCGAGCGTGGCCGGGTCGACGATGTCCTCGCGGATCACCGCGAAGCCGGTCTCGACCTCCATCACGTAGTCGCCGTCCGCGCGCACTTCGTGGGGGATGCGCTGCAGCAGCAGGTCCCTGACCAGGTCGGCGTCGGCGGCGGGGACGAAGCGCTGCATCGTGTTGATCATGCCGGTCGCGCGATCGTAGATCGCGAGACCGATCCGGTACACCGGCTCCACGGGCCCGGACGTCTTCACGAGCTCGTCCTGCGCGTGCCATTCGGAATCGGGGAACCACAGACTCACGGCCAGGCCGTGCACGACCAGGCCGTGCTTGTTCCCCATCATGTATTGCCACAGCCGGAACAGGTTGTGCTCGACGAAGCGGACGCTGGGATCCCCGTCACGGTTGGTGACCTCACAGCGTACCAGGAGCTGTCGCTGGCTTTCGGGCACGGCATTGCGCTCTCGTTTCGACTCCGGTCAGTATAGGCGCTTCGTGACGACTGCGTCGTCCCGGGCAGCGGAGATTCGTGACGTGCAACTCCCCGTCGATCCGGAATCCATCAGGGGCTTCCTGCATCCCGACGAGGGCTGGCGCCTGTTCGAGCTCGCACTCGACGCGGCGGTGCACGGGCCGTGCCTCGAGGTCGGCAGCTATTGCGGCAAGTCCACCGTCTATCTGGGCACCGCCTGCCGCGAGCGTGGCCAATTGCTTTTCGCGGTGGATCACCACCGCGGCTCCGAGGAGCACCAGCCCGGCGAGGCCTACCACGACCCGACATTGCTCGATGTGCGCAGCGGCAGAGTGGATTCGTTACCGCTGTTTCGCGAAACGCTGGAGCGCGCCGGGCTGGAGGACACGGTGGTGCCGCTCGTCACCACGTCCGCGCTCGCGTCGCGCCACTGGCTCACGCCGCTGTCGCTGGTGTTCATCGACGGGGGCCACAGCCGCGAAGCGGCGCTCACCGACTACCGCGCGTGGGCGCCGCACGTGCGGCCAGGCGGGTTCCTCGCGATCCACGATCTGTTTCCGGACCCCGCCGACGGCGGACAGGCGCCGATCGAGATCTATCGGCTGGCGCTAGCGTCGGGACTGTACGCGGAGCTGCCCGGCACTCGGACGCTCGGCGTGCTGCAGCGCATCGGCTGAATCGAAGTCGTGCCGGATGAAGAGCCCGGAGGCCGGTGTGATCCGCTTCAGCGCGTCCGCGGCGAGCAGCACCGCGCCGGCCGTCCAGGTGGGCCGCTCGTCGGGCCAAAGCACGTCGTCCTCGAAGGCGTGGCCCGTCCACCAGGAACCGTCTTCCGCCTGGTAGCGGCGCAGGTCGTCGAACAGCTGCTGTGCCCGGTGGCGGGTGCCGGCGGCGATGCAGGCCATCGCGAGCTCACAGGTCTCCGCGACCGTCACCCAGGGCCGGTCCGATACGCAGCGGCAACCGAGCCCCGGCTCGACGAAGGTGTTCCAGCGCCGATCCAGGCGCCGGCGCGCCGCCTCGCCGCGGATCAGGCCCGTCAGCACCGGATAGAACCAGTCCATCGAGTAGCGGGACTTGCTCGGCCAGGTACGGTCGAACTGCTCGGGCCGCTGCAGCAGGCATTCCCCGAGCCGGCGGCGCGCCTCCACGATCCGCCGCGGGTCTTCGCCGAGCTCCGCTGCGATCAGTGCCGCGCACTCGAGACTCTTGTAGATGGAGCTGCACCCGGTGACCAGCGCGTCCCGACTGATGCCCTTGCGGGTGTCGAGCGCCCAGTAGATCTCTCCGGTGGGCGCCTGCAGGCGCAGCACGAACGCGATCGCCGCCTGCACCGTCGGCCACAGCTCGGCGAGGAACCGGTGATCGCCGGTGATCAGATGATGGTGCCAGACACCGGTCGCCACGTACGCGACGAAGTTGCTCTCGGCGCGGGTGCCGTCGATCACCGCGCCGTCACGGTAGGCGGCCATCCACGAGCCGTCGCCGCGCTGATGACGCGCGAGCCAGCGCAGCGCTGCGCGGGCCTCTTCGAGGAATCCCGCCACCGACAGGCCCATTGCCGCTTCCACGTGGTCCCACGGATCGAGGATCCCGCCGGGAAACCAGGGGATTGCCCCGCTCGGCAGCTGGACCTGACGGATATAGCGGGCGGTGGCTTTCAGGTAGCCGGATCTCACGAGCCGGCACGGGCCGCGTTGCGGGTGAAGTACAGCACCAGGCTCTTGCCGAGAAGCGGGTTCAGCAGGCGGTCGAGCAGACGCGTGATCCAGGGCCGGCGCATCAGATCCCAGACCAGCAGGCGGTGATAGAGGCGCACCGGCAAGGTGTCTTCACCGCGCTTCCACAACAGGCAGCGCAGCCACCAGTAGGGCACGTGAAGACTGTGCGCCCAGTGCCGGTGGAAGCGATGCAGGCCATGCGCTTCCACCGCGCGGCGCAGCTCGCCGGCCCTGAAGATCCGCACATGTCCGCCTTCTACCCGGTGGTATTCGTCAGAGAGCTGCCAGCACACCCATTCCGGGACGAAGCGCGGCACGCTGACCGCGAGCACGCCGCCCGGCTTCAGCACGCGGCGGATCTCGGCGAGCATGCGGCGGTAGTCGGGCACGTGCTCGAGCACCTCGGCGCAGATCACCCGATCGAAGCTGCCATCGGGGAACGGTAGCTCCAGCCCGCTGCCGCGTACCCACCCGAGCGAGCGGCCGTCGTCCGGCGGGTCGAACTCGTGCGCCCGCGCAGCGGCGGTGGCGAGGTCGGGCGCCGAGAGATCGACGCCCACCACGTGTACCGGTGCTTCGAGCCACGCGCTGATCGCGTGACGGCCCTGGCCGCAACCGAGATCGAGCACGCGCTGACCCGGCGCCAGGTGCATGCGGCGGAAGTCGATCGTTGTGAGGCTCATCCGCCGGCTCCAACCATTACCAGCGCGCGGCGCGTGCGCTCGGCGATCACGTCCCGATACAGGGCGCCGAGCGCCGCGGCGGCACGGGTCCAGCAGAAGCGCTCGACGATGCGCTGACGGCCGCGGCGCCCGAGGTGTTCGCGTGCTCGCGGATCTTTCAGCAGTTCGGCTATGGCCCGGGCCAGCGCGCCGGCGTCGCGTGCGGGCACCACGATGCCCGCATCGCCCACCACCTCCGGCAGCGCGCCGCCGTCGGTGGAGACGACCGGGATGCCACAGGCCATCGCCTCGCCCGCCGGCAGGCCGAAGCCCTCGTACTCCGACGGTACCACGGCCAACACCGAGCGGGCATACAGCGCGCGGAACTCCGCCGCCGAGACGCCGTGCTGGAAGCGGATGCGGTGGCGCACGCCGAGCCGGTCGATCAGCTTGTCGGTGGCGCCGCCGGGCTTCGGCTTGCCGACGAACACGAGCTTGAGATCGGGAAATTCGCGGCACAGGTCGGCGAACGCCGGAATCAGATACTGCGTACCCTTCAGCGGCTGATCCGCGCTCGCGGTGGTGATGATCTGCCACGGATCGCGCTCGACCGTCGGCTCCGGCCGGAAGATCTCCGTGTCGATGCCGTTGTGGATCACGTGTATCCGCTCCGGAGCAATTCCGAACGCGGCGCAGATGTCGCGCTTCGAGCGCTCGCTGACGGTGACGATATGGCGCAGGCGCCGGGCGACGCGGCTCTGCATGCGCAGGAAGTGGTGCCAGCGCCGGATCAGCAGGCGGTGCATCCAGTCGCTCGCGTGTGCCAGCGCGATGTCGCGGTCCAGGGTGATCGGGTGATGGATGGTCGTCACCAGCGGGATCCCGCGCTCCTGGAGCGCCAACGTGCCCCACGACAGACTCTGATTGTCGTGCACCACGTCGTAGCGCTGGCCGCGGCCGGCGGTGAGGTGCTTCACGAGCCGGCGGCCGAACGTGTAGGGCTCCGGGAAGCCTCCGGTCAGCATCGAGAACCATTCGAACGTGTCGGTGAACGACTTGAGGTGCCGTGGGCGCAGTGCGGTCACGTGATTCGGCGCGGCGAACAGATTCAGACCCGGCAGCTCGACCAGACGCACCGGAGGCTCGAGCTCCGGATACGGCTCGCCGGAGATGACATCGACGTCGTGGCCGGCTTCAGCGAGGCTGCGCGAAACGTACTTGAGATAAATGCCTTGGCCGCCGCTGTACGGATTGCTGCGATAGCCGAGCAAGGCTATTCGGAGCGGTGTCTGGAACGATGCGGCAGAAGGGGTCTCGGGCATTCGGCTTTGCGGGCAAAAAGCCGAAAGTGTAGGGGTCCGAGGCGAAGACCGCCACCGAGGGCGGGGCCCCCGGCTGGCCTACGGCAGGGGGTGATCGTTCAGTCGTTACTCACCGCGATCTGCGGCTTCGCGGGAGGCGGGGGCGTACGGGCGTTCAGCTCGTCGAGGCTGCGGGGCAGCACGGCATCGCTGCCGATCCGCAGCGTGTTGCCGTGGCGGGCGCCGTGCAGGTGCCGGATCAGGTTCGCGATCCACTGCTCGCCCTCGGGGGTCCGGGTCAGGTAGTCGAGCGCCGGCGGCAGGTAGGGGTAGACGTGCCGATAGAAGAAGGTCGGAAAGTTGGCGCGCAGCTCCGCCGGATTCTGGTAGCCGAGGCGCTCCGCATCGCCGGTCTCCACCATCTCGACGAACAGGCGCGCCTGCTTCATCGGGTAGTTCGGGTCCGCCATCTGGCCGATCAGGTCGGCGGCCCGCACCAGCGCGCCGATGCTGTCGCGCTGCTGGTAGAAGGATTCCTCCGGCACCGGGAAGCGGGTCATCTCGATCAGCGACGCCACCATCGCTCCGTCGATCACCGGGTCGCCCGCGAAGCGCTCGATGACGAACATCCGACCGCGAGCCACGTGATAAGGCATCATGAACGCGTCGGTCGCGCCGGGCGGCGGCGTCACGCGGCGGCCGGTTTCGTCCGCCAGGTAGGCGCCTTCCTGATCGTCCTTCAGCAGCCCGCGCACGTAGCCGAGATCGTGGAACAGCAGCGCGACCACGGCCTGCAGCCAGGTGCTCGGCGGGACGTCGCCGCGGGCGATCTGACGGCCGCGCAGGATCGCGATGCCGGCGTCGGTGACCAGCAGCGTGTGTTCGAGATCGTGGTAGGGGCAGTCGCAGCCGCGCAGAGTCAGCAGCGCCGTGCGCGCAGCACGCTCCAGGCCGGCCTCGAGGTCGGCACTGAGATCGGGGTAGATCTCGCGGTACGCCTGTCGCGCGGCACTGACGAAGGCATCGATCAGCACCCGATTCGCATCGAACATGAGCAATGGCCTAACCAGTTCCGGAGAGTCTATGCCGGTCGCCGGCCGGGGAGTGTGCGCCGAAGCACACTTTCCGGCCCGTGGACGACCGTGACAGGCCCGCGGTGGATGAATATCATGCAAGAGCATCGGCGGCAAACTGAATCTTTCTCATGGTAGAGCCGTGTCCCAGGTCGAGCTGAGACACCTGCGTACGCTGGTGGCGCTGCGTGACACCGGCAGCCTCGTCGAGGCCGCCGAGCGGGTGTTCCTGACGCAATCGGCGCTGTCGCACCAGCTCAAGGATCTCGAGCAGCGGCTCGGCTGCACGCTGTTCATCCGCAAGACGCGTCCGGTGCGCTTCACGACCGCCGGTCAGCGGCTCTTGCGCCTCGCCGACGAGGTGCTGCCGCTGGTGCACGCGGCGGAGCAGGATCTGCTGCGGCTGGCGGGCGGGGAGGCCGGGCGCATCTTCATGGCGATCGAATGCCACAGCTGCTTCGAGTGGCTGCTGCCGGCGATCGACCGCTACCGGGAGACGTGGAGCGACGTCGAGCTGGACATCGCCAGCGGCTTCCACTTCGCGCCGCTGCCGGCGCTGGCACGAGGCGATCTCGATCTGGTGATCACCGCCGATCCGATCGACGATCCGGGCCTGGCGTATCTGCCTTTGTTCAGCTACGAGGCGCAGCTCGCGGTGGCCCGCGACCATCCGCTCGCGTCGCGTCCGTGGATCGAGCCGCAGGACCTCGCCCGCGAGACGCTGATCAGCTATCCGGTGGATCGCGACCGGCTCGACATTTTCAAGAACTTCCTCGATCCCGCCGGCGTGGAGCCCGCGCGCATCCGCACCGCCGAGCTGACCACGATGATGGTGCAGCTCGTCGCCAGCGGCCGCGGCGTCGCGTGCCTGCCGAACTGGGCGCTGCACGAGTACCGCGAGCGCGACTACGTGGTGGTGAAATCCCTCGGCGAGGAGGGCATCTGGCCGACGCTGTATGCGGCGGTACGGCGCGACCAGGCGACGGCGCCGTTCATCCAGGGCTTCGTCGAGGTGGCGAAGCGCACCTGCTTCGACAACCTCGTGGGGATCGTCACGGCCGACGTGTGACCACATTCGCGGCCGGAGGCCGCTCCCACAATCACGCTGCTGTGGGAGTCACGCTGCTGTTCTGGGAGTCACGCTGCTGTGGGAGTCACGCTGCTGTGGGAGCGGCCTCCGGCCGCGAATCGCGATCCGGAGATCGCTTTCTACAGAGGGGGCGGCGGCCGCTCAGGGGACGAGGGTGATCTCCCGCCAGCCGGTCGGCTCGCGGCGGTAGCCGCGCCGGTCGTGCACGCCGTCTTGGGGATTGAGGTCGAGGCGCTCGATCCAGCTCGGTTCCAGGTAGAGGCCGGCGGCGGTGCGCGGCGCCGTGAGCGGCTCGCGCAGGCGCAGCGCCTCGAGCCCGGCGAGCAGTGCCGCGCGGTCGTCCACCGCCGAGCTCTGCGGCTGCACCCGCGTGTAGTACCAGTCGAGCCGTTTCGGCACGTCCGGCCGGCACTGCCAGCTCTCGTGCACCAGGCGCTTCTCCACGGGCCGGGTCGTGCACTGCAGCCGGTACTGAAGCTGCAGCGACGGCAGCAGCACGACCACGGCGACGCTCGTCGCATGGCCGATCTGCTGCCACTTCGGGCTGGTCTCGTTCAGGAACAGCGCGAGGCGTCCGTCGAGCTCGCGCAGCACCACGGTGCGGGCCTGCGGCTGTCCGGCCGCGTCCACCGTCGCGAGTGTACACAAGTTCGCGCACGGATCGCCCTGCGCGCGGGCGCGGGCGCGATCCTCCGCGAGGCGCTGCAGCGGGTCCGTGTCGCCGGCGGGACCCGTCACGTCGCGCTCGGGCTGCGGGCCAGCGTGCGGATCCAGTTTTCCTCGCTGATGAAGCTCTTGCCCCATTCCTCCCAGCGCGGATCGAGGCCTTCCGCGACGATCTCGTCGACGCTCTTGCCGCTGCGCAGCGCTTCCATCACTTCCGTGCGGGTTTCGCGGATCATCGTCAGCACCTCACGCAGATCGTCCTTGTCGGCGATCGGGCCGTGGCCGGGGATGATCCGGACGTCGTTCGGCAGCATCTCGAGAAGCTGCGTCAGGTTCACGATCACGCCGGCGACCGAGCCGCCGGCCTCGAGGTCGATGAAAGGAAAGCCGCCGACGAACAGCAGGTCGCCCGTGTGCAGCACGTTGGCGCGCTTGAACCAGACCACGCTGTCGCCGTCGGTGTGGCCGGCCGGCATGTGAAACACGTCGAGGGTGTCGTCGTTGAAGTGCACGCGCACCCGATCGCTGTAGGTGAGCACCGGCAGCCCTTCGGTCGGGAAGCCGTCCTCGTCGAGCAGGCGCACGCGCACGTTGTCGTGGGCGACGATGGTTCCGGTGCGTCCGAACACCGGATTCCCGCCGGTATGGTCGCGATGGTAGTGGGTGTTGAGAATCAGCTTCGGCGCGCCGCCGTCGATACCGTTCAGCGCTTGCTTGATGCGCTCCGACAGGGGTTCGAACTGGTCGTCCACGATCAGGGTGCCGTCCCGGCCGACCGACACGCCGATGTTGCCGCCGGCGCCCGTGAGCATGTACACGTTGTCCCGCACCCGGTGCGCCCGCACTTCCACGTTGGCGAAGCGGTCTTCCCCCGCCGCGGCCTGCGCGAGCGCGGAAGCGGCGGGGAGGCAGAGCAGCAGCGCGGCGAAGGCGGCCAGCAACGGTCGGCTCATGGTTCTCGTTCCTCAGAAGTTGATGTGAATGCCGGTCATGGCGGGATCGGCCAGCTCCGGCGGTGCGTTCGCCTGATGGCGCTTCGCGAGGCGGTAGCACAGCCCGTGGGGGCTCGAAGCGAGCGCATCGCGGATGATGAAGTCCGGATCCACCTCTTCCGCCCGGCGCATCAGGCGCTCGAACGTGAAAATGAAGTTGTTGGAATGCCGCGCGCGGGTCTGGGAGCCGTAGAACAGCTCGAACTGGGCCGGCGGCTCGAGCAGCACGTGCCGTTCGAGCAGCAGCCGCGAGAACAGCTCCGGGTCTCTGGCCGCGCTCTGCGCGAACAGCCGGCTCACGTCCTCGGGCGTCATCGGCCCGTTGCCCGCGCCCTGGCTCGAGATGTACAGCAGCCCGCTGATGGTGCCGAGCTGATTGCGCACGTGGCGGGCGATCTGAAGGAAAACCTCCTGGCGCGCGTGGAACTCGGTGGCGGCGAGCTTCTCGGACTGGATCACGGCCTGTTCGGCCTGACGCTGGATTTCTTCCGCCTGCGCACGCAGCGCCAGTGTGTTCTGCTCGAGCTCGTTCTTCTGCAGGAAGTAACCGATGACCAGCCACAGAAACGCCAGCGGCGCGAACGCGCCTTCGAAGAATGTGCCGAGCTGGTCCGCGGGCAGAAAGGCGAAGTTGGACCATCCGACGAGGGCGGTGACGTAGAGCACGCCGAGCAGCAACCAACCCGCAGTCAGGCCGAGGCCCAACCAGATTCGCCAGTTGGGAGAGGCGACCACGGCGGCGGCTCGGTTCAGGTTTGGGTGTAGCCCGCCCCCGTTTCGTCGCCGTGTACCGGCGCGGTGTCAGCGCCCGGGCCCTTCAGCACGTCGCTCTCCGGCCGCTGCTCGGACAGCCGGCGGCGGATCTCCGCGACGTCGCGCTGAATTTCGCTGAGCCGGAAGATCAGATCCGGCAACTGGTCCGTGACCCGCCACACCAGGTAGGCGATGGCGAGGAGCACGATGAACGAGAGGAATCCCATGCCGTTCTCCGCGATTGGCTTTTTGCCGGCTAACTTAGCGGCCCCGGCAGGCCTAGTCCAGTGAACCGGTGATGGACTTGCGCTGCGAAATCTCGATCCAATTGCCGTCCGGATCGCGCACGAACGAGATGTGGGCGACGTCGCCGAGCCTGATCGGCGGACGGCCTTCCCGGCCGCCCTTGCGCAGGATCTCGGCGTGGCAGCCGCGCACGTCGAACACCTGCAGCGTGATGTAGCGATAGCCGGGTGCCCGCTGCTCGGGATCGCGGGTGGCTTCGCCCTCCTCGAGCCGAAGCTGCGAGACGCCGGCCTGGAACGTGTCGTCGTCCAGCGCGGGCAGCCCCAGCACGTCCCCGTAGAAATCCCGGTGCGCGTCCAGGTTGCTGACCGTGAGCTCGAGCCGGAGCTGAGGAACCTCCGTCTGCGGCACGAGCGCGACCCGGTTGCCGTCGGGATCGGCGAGCTCGGCGGTCGAGCCGCCGGGACGGCCGAGCAGCAGGCGGCGCAGCCCGCTCGGCGGCGCCGCCGGCAACGGATCGCGGCTGTGGTTGATCTTCAGCACCGAATCGCCGATCGCGTGGCGGTGCTGCTGCAGGCCGCCGCCGAGGGGCAGCAGCTCCTGAAACGGCAGACCGACCGTCTGCTGCCAGAACGCGAGCAGCCCGTCCCGGTCGTTCGTGAAGAGCCCCACGTCGAAGGCCGGCTTGGCGAGCTCGATCATCGCGAGTCCTCCCGCACCTCGGCCGGCGTCGTGAGCTGCTCGAGCCGGCCGCCGCCGAACCGCACCGCCGGCCAGCCGCCGGATACTTCCAGCCGCGCCACCGCGAACGTCGAGAGGTTGTGCGTCACCTTGTCACCCGTCAGCAGGTTCAGCAGGACCGTGAGGCCCGGATTGTGCGCCACCACCGCGGCGGCAACGACGTCGGCCGGGGTCTCCCGGATCACGTCGAGCAACGCTTCCGGCCCGGCGTCGTAGAGCCGACGATCGTCCACCACGGTGGGCCGGGCGGCGGCGAACCCTTCAGCGACGAAACGGGCGGTCGCGCGCGCCCGCAGCGCATCGCTGGTCCAGATCCACGAGGCGGGGTCCGGCTGGCTGCGGAGCCAGTCCGCCATGCGGAGGCCATCCTGCTCGCCCCGCGGATGGAGCGGCCGCATCCGGTCCGGGACGGCGCCGGAGCCGAGCTCGGCTTCGGCGTGGCGGATCAGCCAGAGTTTCATGGCTCCGAGTCTAACACTTCGGCCGTAGGTCAATCGGCCGGCGGTACACCGCGCTTCGGCAGCGACAGGTGCCAGATCAGTCCGGCACCGCGCACGGCGAAGCCGATCAGCGCGCCGATCCAGAGCGCGGCCTCGGGCGGTGCCCCGGCCTCGGTGAGCCCGACACAGGTGGCGGCGCCGGCCAACGCGGCGGTCGCGTAGACCTCCTCGCGCAGAATCAGCGGCACCTCGTTGCAGGTCACGTCGCGCAGCATGCCGCCCGCGACCGCGGTGATCACGCCCATCACGGTGGCGATCACCGGGCCGTGGCCGAGCGCCAGCGTCTTCGAAGCGCCGATCACGGAGAACAGCGCGAGCCCCACCGCGTCGGCCCAGGCCAGCCACTGGCCCGTGCGGTGGATCAGGTTGGCGGCGAGAAACGTGAAGAGCGCGGCCAGCAGAACCATCAGCAGATAGACCGTATCGGACAGCCAGAACACCGGCGCGTCGATGATCAGGTCGCGCAGCGTGCCGCCGCCGAGGGCCGGCAGCAGCGCGATCCCGACGAATCCGAACAGGTCCATGCGCTGCCGATCGGCGGCCAGCGCTCCGGACAGCGCGAACACGAACACGGCGAGCAGATCGATCAGGTAGACGGTGTTCACGACGATGCCGCCGGAATGGTGCGTTCAGCTTCCGTACAGGCTGGGTTCAGCACGGGTTCAGTGGATGGACAGCACGCTTGCCCGTGCCTGTCATCGAGAGGAGCCGAGACATGAAGAAGAGCCCGTTCGTTCTGCTGGGCGTCGGTGCGGTGGTGTTGAGCCTGACGGCGGTTCCGCTGACCGCCCGGGCCGATCACGAGGACGCAGCGCTGGCGTTCGTCGCGGGCGCGGTCGTGGGTCACGTGATCGCCGATCACGATCACCGGTACCGTCCGTCGCACCGGCGGCATCATCACGAGCCGGTGATCCGGCGTGTCCGCAGTCAACATTGGCACGCGAGTCACCCCTCCCATCGTCCGGTCGTGCGCGCGCATTGGAAGCACCATCACAAGCACGACCACCGGTGCGACGACCGGCGCCATCGGCATCGCGGCTGGCGTTGAGCCGGCGTCCTGTGCTGCCCCTGTGGGAGCGGCCTCCGGCCGCGAACTCGGGAAATTCGCGGCCGGAGGCCGCTCCCACAATCAGGCCGCGTCCGCTCTGGCGCGGCCCTCCAGCACCCGCTCGACGAACCGCGCCATCCGCTCGAACGCTTCCTTCGTCTCCGGCAGCTCGGGCCCGAACGCCGGCCAGACGTGCACCATGCCGCGCCAGATCTCGAGCTCGGCCGGGCTGCCCGCTTCCCGCGCGCGGTTCACGTAGCGGCGCGCATCGTCGATCAGGATCTCCGCGTCGCTCGCCTGTATCAGCACGGGCGGCAACCCGGCCAGGTCGCCGCGCAGCGGCGAGAGCTGCGGGTCCGCCGGCCGGATGCGGTTCTGCAGCCAGGTCGACCACAGCATCAGCGGCCGCGGCACACGGCCGATCAGCCGCGCCATCGGCCCGAGCATCGGATCGCTGTCGACGTTGCGGGCGAGACTCGGGCTCGCGAACGTGGCGTCGGTGAGCGGCGAGAGCGCGATCGCGCCGTTCGCCTGGCGCAGCCCCTGATCGCGGATCCACGCGATCAGCGCCAGCGTCAGGTTGCCGCCCGCGGAGTCGCCGGCGACGAACACGGCCTCAGCCGGGCCCGGACCCTCGGGCCCGTGCTCGAGCAGCCAGCGGTAGGCGTTGCGGGAATCCTCGAGCATGTCGCGGCGGCTGTGCTCGGGCATCAGCCGGTAATCGAGCGCGAGCACGGCGAGGCCGGTGCGGCGGGCGGGCTCGGTCGTGATGCGGCGATGGCTGCGGGGGCTCCCTGCGGTGAAGCCGCCGCCGTGCAGGTACAGCATCCGGCCGCGGCTGGCGGAACCCTCGGCCAGCACCCATTCGGCCGCGCAGTGGCCGACGGTCACCGGCACGATGCGGATGCCGCCCATGTCGGTCTGCTCGCCGAGCCGGTCGAGCTCGGCGCGGATCAGCGCGATCCTGTCCTTGCCCGCGGTAGCCATCGCGCGTTCGACGAGCGAACGCAGGAACGCGACCACTTCGGCATTGGCCGGGCTCGGCGCGTCGTTGACGACCGTCCCCACGGGTACGTCGTAACGCTCGAGCGCTTCACCGTCGAGATAGAAGCGGGCGATGCCCCAGAACGCGGCCGCCGCGAGCGCGGCCGCCAGCACCCAGATCATCGTTCAGTCCCAGATCGCGAAGAACTCTTCGATGGCCTTGAGCTGGTTACCCTGAGCGGAGGAGGGCACGATGATCGGCGTCTTGATGCCCGAGTCGAACCAGGCCTCGATGCCTTCGCGCACTTTGGCCGGCGAGCCGAACAGCGTGGTGTCGGCGAGCCAGCGGTCGGACAGGCACTCGGGCACCCGGTCCATGTCCTTCGCGGCGATCGCCGCCTCCACCGCGTTCATCTCCTCCTCGTAACCGGCCTCTTTCCAGTAGTTGCGGTAGTTCGGCAGCAGTGCGTAGCTGGTGAGCGTGCGGCGGTTCACCGCCTTCGCCGCCTCCTCGTCGTCGCTGATGCAGGTCGGAATCATGTTGCCGATGAAGAAGTCGTCGCGCGCCCGTGTGGCGTCGTTCAGCACCGAGAGCGACGCGCCCATGTGCGAGCGCGCCCCGTTCGCGAACACCATGCCGTCGCCGATCTCCTCGGCGAGGCGGATCATCTTCGTGCGCAAGGTCGCGAGCACCAGCGGGGGCAGGTCACCGACCCGCGGGACCGCCTTCAGGTCGGCGACGAACTGGCGCATGTCGGCGAGCGGCTTGCCCTGCCGGATGCCGAGCCGGCTCATCGCCGGCGCGTGGCTCACGCCGATGCCGAAGCGGAAGCGTCCGCCGGAGACCTCGTGGATGAACGCGGCGGTGCTCGCGAAGTCGGCCACGTGGCGGGTGTAGATCGGCGTGATCGTCGTGCCGAACGGAATTTCCCGCGTCGACAGCGCGATCGCCTCGCACAGCGCCAGGTTGTCACCGAGGCTCGGGCAGTAGATGCCGGCGAAGCCGCGCCGCTCCACTTCCGACGCGAGCTCGATGATGGTGCGGCGACGGCCGGGGACGGCGGCGAGGCTCATCGCGGGCTTCTGGGTGGTCATGGGTTCCCCTCGGATCGGTCGTTGCTGTCAGGCCCAAGCGTCGCTTAAACCGCGGCCGTTTGGCAAACGTCAGAACCAGCGCTCGTCGCTGCGCTGGCGCACCCGCGCCCGGCTCACCCGAGGCCCCGGCGGCCCGCCGTGGCCGGGGCGGCGGAACACGAACACCAGCACGACGCCGGCGAGGAAACCGCCGACGTGGGCCCAGAAGGCCACGCCGCCCGCCTCCGCCCCGCCGATCTGCGGCAGCCCGCCGATGACCTGCAGCAGGAACCAGTAGCCGAGCATGTAGATCGCCGGCACCGCGACCGTGGTGACGTAGAAGCCGAGCACGATCAGCAGGTTGACCCGCACGTGGGGGTACA
>DASVDC010000055.1:0-16650 GCA_036381275.1 Pseudomonadales bacterium
ATGTCCGGATCCGATTCGCGGCCGGAGGCCGCTCCCACAGTTGCCTCGGGGCGAGCGATCGCGGTCTGGAGACCGCTCCAACGGCGGAGCCGCTCCAGACGCGTTCGGGAGTTCGAGGCGTTCGAGTTACCGGCTGCGGAAGTCTGAGCGCGTAGTGTTACCGATAGGCGAAGTTATCCCCCGATTACTTCGCCGGTGTCGCTGCGGTTTTCTGTTCCCCGTGAATTCGAATCCACACCTCTTTGCGGTGTACGGCCGAGTTCTTGGGTGCATCGATTCCGAGATGCACTTGGCTGCCGCGAATCTTCAGCACTTTGAGCTCGATCTCATCATCGATCATGATCGACTCGCCGGCGCGCCGGGTAAGAACCAGCATTATTGTTCCTCGCAATCCTTTTCTGCCCGACCAATGTACCCGTTTGGCGACAGATGTTCTGTGAAATCGGTGCCGGTTCTGTAATGACCTTGTGTAGCCAGATTCGTGCACCAGGTACCGATCGAATCGTGACGACCTCTGCAGAACGACCCCGTTAAGCCTCCATTTTCTCTCCATCGAAGGCCGGGCCGAACGGCAGCTTGTCACGGACTGCTCCGCCCCGTCGAATCGGTTCCGGGCGCCAACCCGCCATCGATCCGACGGACTGCCTTCTCACTCTATTGACCATCAAGCCGCGCCGTGGTTCTGCCTGGGCGCTGGTGCCCGCGAGTCTGCCGTGTCCGAGCCGTCGGCTTCATCTTCATCCCCGAGGAGGTGCGCCGGCAAGGGTTTCTTCACCGGGGCGCCCAGCTCACGCAGCTCCTCGGCCCGCCGCAACAGGTTGCCCCGACCTGTGCTGAGCTTGCCGAGCGCCGCCTGGTAGGCCGCCTCCGCACCCTGCAACTGCCGCCCGACGGTCTCGAGATCTTCCACGAACCCCCGCAGCTTGTCATAGAGGGCGCCCGCCCGGCGGGCGATCTCCTGGGCGTTCCGATTCTGCTTTTCGTAGCGCCAGACGTTGTGGATGATCCGCAGCGTCATCATCAGCGTACTCGGGCCCACGATCACGATGCGGCGCTCGAACGCGTCCGTGAACAGCCGCGGATCGTGCTGCATCGCCAGGGTGAAGGCGGCCTCCACGGGCACGAACAGCAGCACGAAATCGAGCGATCGAAGGTCGCTCAGCCGGTCGTAGTCCTGCTCGGCCAGCCGCTTCACGTGGCCGCGCAGGCTGGCCACGTGCTGCCGCAGCCATTGCTCCCGGCTCGCCTCGTTCTCGGCCGCGAGCGCCCGCTCGTAGGCGACCAGCGACAGCTTCGCATCCACGACCACGTGCTTCTCGTCGGGGAGGCGGATCAGCACGTCCGGACGCTTGAGCGACCCCGCGCCGTCGCGCCGGGCCACTTGGACCAGGTACTCTTCGCCCGCCCGCAGGCCCGAGGCTTCCAGCACGCGTTCCAGCACCAGCTCGCCCCAGTTGCCCTGCAGCTTGACGTCACCCTTCAGCGCCCGCGCCAGATGTTCCGCCTCCTTGTTCATCCGCTCACTGGATTTTTGCAGGTTTCGTACCTCATTCAGCAACGTTGCCCGCTCCCGGGTGTCGCTGCTGTAGACGGTTTCGACCCGCTTGCGGAAGTCGTCGAGCTGATCCCGGAAGGGCGCCAGCAGCGCCGTGAGGCGCGCCTGGTGCTGCTCGCCCTGGTGCTGGAAGATCCGGTTCGCCAGCAGCTCGAGCTCCCGCTTCAACGTTTCGCCGTGCTCCCGGAGGGCCGCTTCCTTCTCGGCGAAGTGCCGCTGGTTTTCCTCGAGCCGGGTACGAAGCGCCGCCTCCGACTCCCGGCGCACGGTGAGCTGCTCTACCCGCTCCCGCAGCTCGTCCCGAACCGTATCCAGCTCCGCTTCGAGCCGGCGTGCCTCTCCCTGCACCACGGCGAGATACCGGTCGCGCTCGTCGAGCTGCTGCTCCAGGCGGGCCAGATCCGCCTGATGGCGCAGTTCCTCCCGTGCGAGCGTGGCGTCGACCGCCTCCTGGGCGACCCGACGAACCCGCACGCGCAGCCGCCAACCCCAGAGCAGGCTCGCGCCGGCCACACCGGCGGCGAACGCCGCCAGGAGCCAGGGATCCTCCAGGTGCCGAAGCAGCAGAATCAGCCGCTCGGGCATTCAGGCGCGGGGCAGGTCGCGGAAGTTCGGCGGCCGCTTCTCGAGAAAGGCAGCGACCGCTTCCTTGTGCTCGGGTGAGGCGTAGGCCTGCTGAAGGAATTGGCCTTCGAGCTCCTGCACCTTCGTCAGGTCGGTAGCGCAACCGTTCTCGCTCAGAAGTTGCTTGATCCAGCGCAGTTGCGGCGCCGGGTTCGCCGCGATCGTGCGGGCCAGATCGAACGCCGTGTCGAGGAGCTGCTCGTGCGGCACCAGGCGGTCGACCAGACCCAGCTCGTGCGCTTCGCGGCCGGTATACAGCTTGCCGGAAAGGCACATCTCGCTCGCCCGCCCGAACCCCATCCGCTGCACCAGGAAGTGCGAGCTCGCGAGCTCCGGCACCAGCCCCATCTTCACGAACGCCATCGCGAACTTGGCCGACTCTGACGCGATGATTACGTCGCACGGCAGGATCATCGTCGCGCCGACGCCGACCGCCGGGCCGTTGACCGCGGCGATGATCGGCTTCGACCGGCGCAAAAGGCCCACCCAGTCGCGTGCCCCGCCGGCACGCGCCTCTGCGGCCGGATCATCGCCCTCGAGCCGGGAACGGAAGGTGTCGCTGATGTCGGCGCCTGCACAGAAGCCGCGCCCTTCGCCGGTGATCACGATGGCGCCGACGTCGGCCGATCCGTTGCAGCTCTCGATCGCGTCGGTGAGCTCGCTACTCATCCGGTACGTCCAGGCGTTGAGGCGCTCCGGACGGTTCAAGGTGATGAGTCCTACCTCGTCCCGAACCTCGAATCGGATCTGCTCGTAGCTCACAACTTCCTCCCTTCAACCCGGGGCTAAGGTGGTAGTATGCGGGAAATCGCTGCGTGGATTCCACGACTTGCGGATGACCGAACGAGCCGACTGCTACATCCTGATCCTCGACGACGATGAGGCTCACGCGGCCAGCGTCCGGGAACTGCTCCGGATGAACGGCTACGAAGCCGAGGCGAGCACCGACGTCGCCCGCAGCATGCAGCGCCTGAAGGCGGGCGAGTTCCAGGTGCTGGTGCTCGACATCAAGATGCCGGGCATCTCCGGCCTGGACGTGCTGGAGTTCATCTCCGACAACGACATCCAGGTCAAGACCATCGTGCTCTCCGGCGAGACGTCGGTCAGCAACGTGACGCCGATCCTGCGCCTCGGCGCGTACGACTACCTGCCGAAGCCCTACGAGCCGCAGCAGCTTCTCACCAGCGTCGCCAACGCGGCAGAGCGGCATCGGTTGGAGTGTGAGAACCGCGCGATGGCCGCGAAGGCGGAGGCCGACCACGCGCTGCACGAGTTCCTGATCACCGCCTCCCCCGACCTGATCTACGTGCTGGACGACGAAGGCCGCTTCACGTTCGTCAACAAACCGGTCTCACAGATCTTCGATGGCGCACCGCGCAACGTAGCCGGCATGCCCTGGCAGGACGTGGTCGGCCCGGATCTCGCAGAAGTGCTGCGCTATCACATTGACGAACGGCGGACCGGCAATCGCGCCACCCGGCATTTCGAGTTCGAGTACCGGCCGAACCCCCACACCTGCCGGATTCTCGAGTTTTCCGCAACCGGGCTGTACGAGGACCGCGACGGTACCGGCAGCGGCAAATTCGTCGGCACCTATGGTGTGCTGCGCGACGTGACCGAGGCGCGCCGCACCGCTCGCGAGCTCGCGCAGAGCCGGCTGAAGTTCTACGGCCTGTTCATGGACTCGCCGGATGCGAGCTACATCGCCCGCCTCCAGGACGGGCGCCTGCTCGAGGCGAACGAGAGCTTCCGCAACATTCAGGAGCGGCTCGGCGTCAAGGGCGAGAACACCGATGCGTTTCTGTTCCCGAGCCACGAGACCCGGCTCGAGTTCATCCGCCGGGTGGCCGCGAGCGCGGAGCCCAAGACGATCGCGCTCGATCGTGAAACGCTCGAGGGCACCTACCATCTCGAGCTGACCGCCAAGGCGCTGACGCTGAACGACGAGCCGTGTCTGCTCGCCACGGTGCACGACCGCACCGACGCACGGCGCGCCGAGCGCGATCGGCTGAATCTGCAGAACCGCCTGCAGCAGGCGAGCAAGATGGAAGCGATCGGCCAGCTCGCCGGCGGCATCGCGCACGACTTCAACAACATCCTGGCCAGCATCATCGGCTACGCCGAGCTGATCCAGAACAGCCGCAAACGCTTCACGCCCGAGCAGGTGGACGCGTACCTCGATCAGGTCATCGCGGCCGGCCACCGTGCCCGCGACCTCATCTCGCAGATGCTGACCTTCACGCGCGCGAACCGCGGCGATCCGAAGCCGGTGGACGTGGCCGGAGCGATCAACGACGTCTCGCGGATGCTGCGCGCGGCCATTCCGAGTCAGATCGACGTCCGCACCGAGATGGCCGAAGGCCTCGAGCCGGTACACGCCGACCCGGTGCAGCTCCAGCAGATCATCATCAACCTGATGATCAACGCGCGCGACGCGATCGAAGGCCCCGGCCACATCCTGGTTTCGCTGTCGCGCGGGTCGCAGCACAGCGACTGCGCCGCCTGCGGCGAACGCCTGACGAAGACCCACATCGTGCTGGCGGTGACGGACAGCGGCCACGGCATCCCGGACGACGTGCGCAGCCGCATGTTCGAGATGTACTTCACCACCCGCGAGCCCGGCAAGGGCACCGGCATCGGCCTGTGGCTGATCAACAACCTGATCCACGAATACCAGGGCCACATCACGGTCGCCTCCGAGCCCGGCTTCGGCACGACCTTCGAAGTGCACCTGCCGATCGCGACGGCTCAGGCCCGCAGCCGCACCGAGGGTGCTGTGGTCGAGCCCACGGAGCTGAAGGCCGGTAAGGTGGTCGTCGTGGACGACGAGCTTTCCGTCGGCAACTTCATCGGTGAGGTGCTGCGGGACGCCGGGTACGACGTCACCGTGTTCAACGAGAGCCCGAGCGCGCTGCGCCATCTGCAGGCCAACCACCGCGACGTGGCGGTGCTGATCACCGACCAGAACATGCCGCTGATGAACGGCCAGGAGCTCGCCGAGCAGGCCAAGACGCTTAACCCCGACATGCCGGTGGTGCTGATCACCGGGTTCGCAACGAACTTCCAGTCCCGGCAGTGGCGTCAGCTCGGGCTCGACGCCTTCCTCGCGAAACCGTTCCGGATCGACGAGCTGCTCGACACGGTGGCGGCACTCGCCCCGGAAGCGCCGCGCGCGCGTTCCGACCCGTCGATGGCGAGCGGCTGACCGCTATTGCGCGCCCTTGCGTGCCGCCGCCAGCTCGGCCGCTGCGGTGCGCAGCATGAAACCCGCATCGCTGCCGAGGTTCACCAGGTTGAACCCCTCCGCGAGGTACTTGCGGGTGTAGGCGAGACTCGAGGTATGGATGCCGGCGGCGATTCCGGCACGCCGGCAGGCTTCGCGTATCGACGTCACCGCTGCGGCGTGCTCCGGGTGATCCGAGTCGCCCGTGTTCGGCAGCCCCAGCGCGAGCGACAGATCCGACGGCCCGATGTACACGGCGTCGAGCCCCGGCGTGGTGACGATCTCTTCGAGGTTCGCGAGGCCCGCCGCGGTTTCGATCATGCCGATGCAGGCGATCTGGTCGTTCGCCTCCTGGGCGTAGCCGCGGCCGCCGTAGAGCGCGGCGCGGATCGGTCCGTACGAGCGATTGCCGGCCGGCGGGTAGCGGCACGCGGCGACCGCGCGCTCGGCCTCGGCGCGGTTGTTCACCATCGGCACGATCACGCCGTACGCGCCCGCGTCCAGCGCCTTCATGATCGCAGCCGGGTCGTTCCACGGCACGCGCACCAGCGGCGTCGCACTGCTCGTGGAGATGGCCGGCAGCATCACCGTCAGGTCGTGGTAGTCCAGCAGGCCGTGCTGCAGGTCGATGCAGACCCAGTCGAATCCGAGCCCGGCCAGCGCTTCGGCCGTGTACGCGTTCGCGAGCGACAGCCAGCAGCCGACCGTCTGCCCGCCGTCCCGCCAGATCCGCAGACACCGATTTTCCCGCACGACCCCTCCGATGATGTGGCGACCCTGTGGGAGCGGCCTCCGGCCGCGAACGCTGAATTGCGCTCCCTAGAGTGGGTGCGAGGTTAATGTAGAATGGCGCGCCTGCCCAGGTGTTGGAACTGGTAGACAAGCTGGATTTAGGTTCCAGTGCCGAAAGGCGTGCGAGTTCGACTCTCGCCCTGGGCACCACCATCGCTGCATTGCGGTTACGCAATGCCCGTCCCCCGCTCGTTCCCCACACTGCCGCCGAACGCGGAGCGTGAGAATGCGAGTAGCGAACCACCCACCCTGCCCTTCACTCCTGCGAGGCCGTCTTCCGGCGCGCATGCGTCGCCTGCTGCTGTTCGCGCTGACGCTGCTCGGCAGCACGGCCGGGGCTGAAGTGGATCAGCGCGGCCATTACCTTTCCTTCGATCACATTCGCGACCTGCGTGCCGAGCTCGGCGTGCTCGCCGACCCGTCGTCCACCACGAAGTACCGCCTGCGCATCGCTTCCCGGCTCGACGACGCGCTGCGGACGCCCGGCGTGCGCGGCATCTGGATGGCGTTCCCCTGGCGCGACGTCGAGGTCGGTGACGGCGTCTACGACTGGACGGTGCTCGATCGCAACATGGACGTCGCCAAGGATTACGGCCACGTGTTCGTCGTCGCCATCGCGGACCGCAGCTTCAACGGCAACCAGGTGATGCCCGACTACTTGCCGGACGAGTACGTGCTCGCGAGCCGCGGCAGCCGTAAGCACGGCTACACCGCGAAGCGATGGGACCCGTACGTCTACAACCGCCTGATCCGCCTGTACCGCGCCATCGCCGAGCGCTACGCCGATCATCCCGGCTTCGGCGGCATCGCCACGTCGGAAACCGCCACCGGGAACTTCGTCGGCGGCGACTACAGCGTCGAGAAGTACCAGGACGCGCTGGCCGCCATCGTCACCGAGACGCTCCCGGCGCTGACCCGCGGCAAGCTGTTCCTGTACATCAACTTCCTGAAGGGCGGCGAATCGATCGACTTGAACGAGGATGCCCGGGTCGCGTTGCTTCGCCGCGTGCCGACGCGAAACCTCGTGATCGGTGCGCCCGACATCACGCCCGACGTGAAGGGTATGGTGCGATCGGTGACGCCGTTCCGGATCCACGTGCGCAAGACCATGCCGTCGCTCGAGCAGTTCTGCCATCTGCAGAACGTCGATCAGGGGCTCGGGCGCATCAACGTGAAGAGCAACGCCGCCCGTTCCGACTACCGTCGGAAAGTCGCGGCGATCCGCGCGCCGGAGGCCGAGGGCGGAATCAGCCGCGAGCCGCCGGGCTTCGCGCTCGACGATCTGCGCGATCCCGAGGGCCGCCCGATCGACCTGCACCCCGAGGCCGAGCTGGGTGACTTGTGGCAGCCGGAGGAGCTGTTCGCTTTCGGCCGGCGCAACTTCGGCTGCGACTACGTGCTATGGCATTACCGCGAATTTCCCAAGCCAGGCGAGATCGAGTGGCACGAGATCCAGCGGGTGATCGCGCGGCACGCGGACTTCTACCGCTCATCGTAGGCGCGATCTCCAGCGTCCTACCGCTGCGGGGCGACGCTATTCCACCGTGACGCTCTTCGCCAGATTGCGTGGCCGGTCCACCTCGCAGCCGCGCGCCACCGCCGCGTGATAAGCGATGAGCTGCAGCGGCACCGCCATCAGGATCGGCGCGAGCAGCTCGTGGGTCGACGGCACTCGGAAGCAGTGCGTCTCGTCGAGCGGGAGCGCCGCCGACTGCGCGATCGCGAGCACCGGGCCGCGCCGGGCGCGGATCTCTTCGATCGCGCCGAGGTTCTTCGCGAGCTGGTCGTCATCCGGCACGAGCGCCACCGTCGGCGTGGCCGGCGAGATCAGCGCGAGGGGTCCGTGCTTGAGTTCAGAAGCTGGATAAGCTTCAGCATGTATATAGCTGATTTCTTTCAGTTTCAAGGCCCCCTCGAGCGCCAACGGATAGCCGTTTCCGCGGCCGATGAAGAACGCGTTGTCATGACACGCCAGCAGCTCGCCGAGGTGTCGGCACTCCGCCTCGCGATCGACCAGCTCGGCCACCTGCGGTCCGAGCGCCTTCAGCGCCTCGATCAGCCGCAGCCCCTCGGCGTGGGATAGGTCCCGCGTACGTCCGAGCAGCAGGCCGATCAGCGCGAACACCACGACCGTGGCGGTAAACGTCTTGGTCGACACCACGGCCACCTCGGCGCCCGCGCGCAGGTAGACGCCGGCGCCGCACGCGCGCGCGATGCTGCTGCCGACGCTGTTGACGATACCGAGCACCGTCCCGCCCTTGCGCTTCACCTCCTCCACAGCGGCCATCGTGTCGTAGGTTTCCCCCGACTGGCTGACCGCGACGTACAACGTATCCGGCTCGATGATCGGATTGCGGTAGCGGAACTCCGCCGCCGGCTCCGCATCGCACGGGATCCGCGCCAGCCGTTCGACGATCAGCGCGCCGAGCCGGCCCGCAATCCCCGCGGATCCGCAGCCGAGGATCTTGATGCGCCGGATCGCGAGGAGCTCCCGGGGGCCCAGGTTCAGCCCGTCGAGCCGCGCCGTGGCGAAACGCTCGTCGAGGCGCCCGCGCAGCACGCGCTCGATCACGTCGGGCTGCTCGTGAATCTCTTTCAGCGTGAAGTGCGCAAAGTCGTGCTTCGACAGCTCCTCGAGCGTCGCCTCGAGGCGCGCGGGCGCCTTGTCGGCCACCTCGGCGTCGAGGTCGATGATCCGATAGCCGCCGGGCGTCAGGGACGCGATCTCGCCATCGTCCAGGTACACCACCTGCCGGGTGTGGCGCACCAGCGCAGCCGGGTCGGAGGCCGCGAACATCTCCTTGTCGCCGATGCCGAGCACCATCGGACTGCCGCGGCGCGCCACCACCAGCTCGCCGGGCCGCTCCCGATCCAGCACGGCGATGCCGTACGCGCCATGCACCTGGCGCAGCACGAGCCGTACCGCCTCGGCGAACGACTCCGCCGGCTGCCGCGCGATCAGGTGCGCGAGCAGCTCGGTATCGGTTTCCGAGGCGAACTCGGCGCCGTCGGCGACCAGGCGCTCGCGCAGCTCCCGAGCGTTCTCGACGATGCCGTTGTGGACGATCGCGATGCGGCCGTCGGGCGACCGGTGCGGGTGGGCATTCTGGTCGCTCGGCTCGCCGTGCGTGGCCCAGCGGGTATGACCGATGCCGACGGTGGCGCTGAGCCGCGCCGGCAGCCGTGCCTCCATGTCGCGCACCCGGCCTTTCGCCTTGAACACGGCGATCTTGCCCGCCCGATGCACCGCGATGCCCGCCGAGTCGTAGCCGCGATACTCCAGCCGGTGCAGGCCCTCGAGCAGTATCGGAACCGCGGCATTGCTGCCGACGTAACCCACCACGCCACACATGCCCGGAAAACTCCTTCAGCCGTAGATCATCCGCCGGATCTGCCGGGCGCTGCAGCTCGGCCCTTTGAACAGCCGCGACGCGATCTCGCCGCGAAGCTGCTCGAAGATGTCCGGGTTCTTCCATCCCGCCGCTGCCAGCTCCCGGTGCCGCCGCACGACGTAGTCGTCGAGCGCGACCGCGTGGTGCGCCAGCACGTCCTCGACGATGCGCCGGGCGACGCCCGGGGATAGCCCGGCACTGGCGGCGACGCGGGCGATGAGATCGGGGTCGGGCTCCGGCGGGGTGGCGCTCATGGGTCTTGGATAGTATGGTTTGTGGTCAGAAAATAGAACATTTCTGCCCGAAATCGGGCAAGTATAGCCATTTCATCTGTGGGAGCGGCCTCCGGCCGCGAATGTCAGAAGATTCGCGGCCGGAGGCCGCTCCCACAGCATCAGCGCGCGGTAGCGCCGGCTCCCATGACAGCGCCGGTTGCCCCTATCATGGGGCGTCGACGGAGAGCCCCCATGCCCACCCGTCTCGAATGCGCCACGGCACTGGCGGCGCTCCTGATACTCGGCGGCTGTCGACCGGACCTGTCGGATCCGACCGCCGAACGACCGGTGATCGAAGCCGTCGCCGCGGGGGAGCGCAGCGTCCCCTGGACGAGCCTCGAGCCCAGCGACCACCCGAACGACTTCCATTTCGTCGTGGTCACCGACCGCACCGGGCAGCACCGGCCGGGCGTGTTCGCGGACGCGATGCCGAAGGTGAACCTGCTCGCGCCGGCGTTCGTCGTCAGCGTCGGCGATCTGATCGAGGGCTACACCGACGATCAGTCGACCCTCGACAGCCAATGGGACGAGTTCGAGGACCTCATCGCGCGCCTCGATGCGCCGTTCTTCTACACCCCCGGCAACCATGACATGAGCAACGCGGTGATGGCGCAGAACTGGCAGCGCCGCTTCGGCCCGTCGTACTACCACTTCGTGTACAAGGACGTGCTGTTCGTCGTGCTGAACTCGGAGCTCTTCGGCATGGTGGGGCAGGAAGACGTGCCGGTGCCGGGGCCGTGGACGCAGCAGGACCAGATGGCGTTCGTCGAGCGCGTGCTGGCCGAGAAAGCCGACGTGCGCTGGACCATCGTGCTGCTGCACCAACCGCTATGGGACATGGAACCGATCGACGACGACTGGCTGCGGGTCGAGGCGTTGCTCGGCGAGCGCAACTACACCGTGTTCGCCGGCCACTATCACCGCTACAGCAAGCAGCGCCGCCACGACCGCAACTTCATCACGCTGGCCACCACCGGCGGGGGCAGCGGCCTGCGGGGACCGCTGTTCGGCGAGTTCGACCACGTCGCCTGGGTGACGATGACCGACCAGGGTCCGCGCATCGCCAACCTGCTGCTGGACGGCATACACGACGACGACGTGTCGAACCCGAAGCTGCAGGCCGAGGCGGAGGCGCTCACCCGAAGCATCCGGGTGCGTGCCGAGCCGGACGATCAGCCGACGTTCGAGTCGACCACCCAGGTCGCCGTGCTGAGCAACCCCGGCACGGCCGACCTGCATGTCGTGCCGGCGCTGGTGCGGGCCGGCAACTTCACACTGACGGGCCTGGAGCCGCGCACGGTGGCGCCCGGCGCGACGGTGGAGCTGCCACTCGCGCTGCGTTCCGAACAGCCGATCGCCTACCGGGACCTGGATCCGGCTGCGATCTCGTGGACGCTTAGCACCGATGTGCAGGGCCGCCCCACCGAGGTGCAATTGCTGACCCCGCTCCTGCCGCTCACGGTGCACCCGATTCCCGTGACAGAGGAGGCACCGGCCATCGACGGGGATCTTTCCGACTGGGGAGACCTCACGTTCGAGGTCGACCGGCAAGGCGACGTTGCGAGCGCTCCGGCGGCCCCGGAGGACGTATCGTTCCGCTTCGACGTGCGCGAGGACGCCGAGTCGTTGTACGTCGCGGTGGCGGTGCGGGACGACTCGCTGGTTTCCGACCCGAGCCGGATCGCCCGCGCGCAGGACGCCGTCATGGTCGCGGTGGACACCCGGGAATCCGTCGCCCGCAACCGCAGCATGGAGGTCGGGCAAGCGGTGCTCGACGGCGACATGGCGCAAACGGCGATGCTGATGCTGACACCGGAGCCCGCCGCGCCGGACCGGCTGCTCGGCTTTCTCGCCCAGACCGCCCGGCGCACCCGGTCGGTCACCGTTCGCGCCGCGGACGGCTATCGCGCGGAAGTCGCGTTTCCCCACGCGCTACTGGATGAAAAGGCGGGCCGCGCGCCGTGGCGGGAAGCGCGGATCGCCGTAGCGGTCTACGACTTCGACGACGGCGAGAGCGGCAACGTCGTGCTGCACTGGCAGCCGTACCGGTATGGGCAGGCGCCGCTCGAGGGGACCCACGCGTTCACGAGGGCCGCAGGAAGGCGGGATTGACGCTGTAGGCCGCCATCAGGTACCCGCCGCGGCCGTCCGCAATCGAGTTCCACAAGGTCGCAGGTTTTGCAGCCGGTCGGCAATTTCCTCCCATCGCCGCTGGGGGGCTGGCCGGCGGGACCAGCCTTCCACCCTCCCCATCCGAGCCCGCCTTCAACCAGGAAGCGCCCGTCGGAGCGCCAGCCGACGGGCCGTGAGCCGCCATTGCGCCACTGGCACGCCGCGTGCCTCCGTCGCGGCAGAGGAATGCACCGAAATCCTACAGGGGAACGGGCGTCGAGATGACAGCGCCGCGGTTGGGCAGGCCGTAGTGTCGAAGGCTGCCCCGCCCGCAGCGGCGGGTTCGGCGGAGCAACATGAGCACCATCATTCGCAGCATCGGCGGTGCGGCCGGACGGAAGCGCCGACCGATATCGGTACCGCGACCGCAATTCGAGTACCGCGCGAGGGTTCACGCGGTCGCCGGCGAAAGGCTTACCTGTCGTGTCCTGCACCGCCACGATCCGACCGCCGCGGCCGAGCACCGGATCGGTCTGGCCGCGAGCCTGCCGTTCACCGCCGTCATCCTGCTGCAGGAATCGCGCGGCTTCCTGGGCGCGCTCGGCGACATCTACGGCACCGACCTGACCGACGGTTTCGAACGGGTGGTCTGCATCGAGCAGCTCGACACGACGCGCCCGTTCGCCGCCGATCCAGCCTACCGACGCACCGTGCTCGATCACCTGTGTCGCCGCACGCTCGATGGCGCCGGCTTCGTCAGCATCCATCCGGGCCAAGGCATGTGGCGGCGCAACCGCGGCGCTTCGTCGATGCCGCCCCCGGTCGACCAGACGCTGGCGCTGTGCCACCTGTTCGGTTCCTGCGGGTTCGCCCAGCTCTGCGACGACCACGTGCTCGACCGGCCGGTGCCCCTGTTCCTGCAGCCGTGGACACGCGCGGACGGGCTGCTGGCCCCCTTACGGCCGCCGGACGAGCCGTTCTCGCGCTGCACCGCCGTACGGCGCCTTCAGGCTGGGCAGATGGTCTTGTTCGATACCGTCTGAGCGCGGTGAAGTGATATGGGAGCGGCCTCCGGCCGCGAATGCTCCACCCGTGGGAGCGGCCTCCGGCCGCGAATGATTCACCCGTAGGAGCGTCTCCAGACCGCGATTCGCGCCCCGCCCGGGCAACCGCCGCGCCCACGATGCAACTCCCCACAGAGGAGCTCCCCATAAGTCGACTTTGGTGCGGGCGGAGGGACTCGAACCCTCACTGCCTTACGGCAAACGGATTTTCTTACCAGCTACGGCTTTCGCCGCCCTCTGCAGAGGTTCGTGGTCTGGACTATCCCTTCACCATAGCGAATCGCCGCCTTAGGTGCTGCCCGTCTAGTCTCTACACCTTGCCGGCCGGAGCCGGCCTTGGCTCGGGATTGCCATTTCACAGGTTTCCCCGACTTTGAGCAGTTCTACTCCGCCGGTTTCCCGACGGGCACTCAATGCCTCAAGTCCGTTGCGTCTACCGATTCCGCCACGCCCGCGAGTAGGTCTGGCCGGCTGCACGATACCCCCCGGGCGGCCCGATATCCACCGGGGGCGGCACGGTTCGGCCGCGGTAGAATGACCCGTGGACTGGGGGAGCTACGATGGAAAGCTTCACTCTGACCGCGGACGACGGCGCCCGGATAGCGGCGTATCGCTGGCTGCCGGCGACGGCACCCGCGGCGGTGATCCAGATCGCCCACGGGATGGGCGAGCACGCCGCGCGCTACGACCGCACCGCGCGGCGTCTCGTCGCCGCCGGCTACGCCGTCTACGCGAACGATCATCGGGGCCACGGGGCGAGCGCCGACCCCGCCCTGCTCGGCTGGTTCGGTGACGACGGCTGGAATCGCGTGATCGCCGATGCCGCGACCCTGAACCGGCACATCGCGGACGTGCATCCGCACGCGGCCCGCGTGCTGCTCGGCCACAGCATGGGCGCGATGCTGGCCCAGCAGTTCCTCTACCGCTTCGGTGCGCGCATCGACGCGGCGGTGCTGTCGGGTTCGCCGGGCTTTCCAACGGCGCCGATGGCACGCCTGTCGAGCCTGATCGCTCGCCTCGAGCGCGCGCGGCTGGGACCGCGAGCCGCCAGCCCGGTGCTGCAGAAGCTGGTGTTCGGGCGCGCCAACGGCCGCTTCGCGCAGGAGGGCGGCACCGGCTACGAGTGGCTCTCCCGGGATCGCGACGAAGTGGCGGCGTACGTGGCCGATCCGCTCTGCGGCTTCGTGCTGCGATGCGGCAGCCTAGCCGAGCTGTTCGACGGGGTGCGGGAATCGATGGATTTCGAGAACATCCTGCAGATCCCCGAGCGCCTGCCCGTGTACGTGTTCTCCGGCAGCGACGATCCCGTTCACGACCGCGAGCGCAACCTCCGGCGGATGCTCAGCCGTTATCGCGCGCATCTGCGGCGCGTCGACTGCCGCATCTATCCCGGCGGCCGGCACGAAATGCTGAACGAGATCAACCGCGACCAGGTGCTCGACGATCTGCTGCTCTGGCTCCGGGACGCGCTGGCCACTACGATGGAGGCTCCGGCTGAGGAGGAGACATGAGCACGTTCGTCAAACCGCTCGTCGCGGTCGATCTCGACGAGGAATCGGCCGTCTACGTGATCGAGAGTGCGCTGCAGCTGGTGCCTCACAGCCGGCTGACGCTGATCCACGTGCTGGACCGCAGCTACTTCTACAACCTCGGCGACATCTCGTACGCGATGGTCGACGAGCTGAACGAGCAGCTCGGGCGCCAGGCGCGGCGTTGCCTCGAGCAGCTCGCGACCCGTTTCGGCATTCCCGAGCACCTGGTGATCGAGGGCCACCCCGCCTCGCTGATCCAGCAGCACGCGCAGGAGAACGATCACGACCTGATCGTGCTGGGCACCCACGGCCGCCACGGCATCCGGCGCCTGCTCGGTTCCACCGCCAACGCGGTGCTGCACGGGACGCAGCGCAACGTGCTGGCGGTGAGAGTACCGGGCGGCGACGTCGAAGTGCGTCCGGCGGCCGACAAGTACCGCCACGTGCTGGTCGCGGTGGACCTCTCGGACGAGTCGCACCAGGTGCTCGACGTCGCGCAGCGTATCGCCGAAGAGGAGCGTGCCGAGCTGAACGTGGTGCACGTGATCAAACCGTTCCAGCTCACCTACGCCGGGCTCACCTACGCGACGCTCGCCGACGCGGGCCTGCGCCTCGAAGAGCAGGCGGAAGAGCAGGCCCGCAACACGCTCAGGAACCTCGCCCTGAGCCGCGGCCTGACGGCCGAAGCGGTGCACGTGCGGCGCGGCCCGCCGCACCTGGAGATCCAGGATCTCGCGGAGGAGCTCGGCACCGACCTGCTGGTGGTCGGCACCCACGGCAAGCACGGCTTCGAGCTGTTGCTCGGCTCGGTCGCGAACGCGGTGATCCACGGCATCCGCCGCGACGTGCTGGCGGTGCGGCTGCGCTGACGAGGATGACTCCGTTCGGGAGGTGATCGGATGAAACGCACGGCCTGCGCCCTGCTGGCGCTGGCGGCGGCGCCGTGCCCGCTGCTTGCCGACGAGAAGCCCGCGGCCCGACTCGAAGAGCTGGTGGTCTACGGGCGCGCGGAGCAGCGCATCGGCAGTGCCCACACCGCGTCGGAAGGCGTGGTCGGCTACGACGACATCGAGCTGCCGCCGTTGCTGCGCGTCGGCGAGCTGGTCGAAGTCGTTCCGGGCATGGTCGCCACGCAGCACTCGGGCACCGGCAAGGCGAATCAGTACTTCCTGCGCGGCTTCAACCTCGACCACGGCACCGACTTCGCCGCCTACGCCGAGGGTGTGCCGCTCAACATGCGCTCACACGGGCACGGTCAGGGCTATCTGGACCTGAACTTCCTGATTCCCGAACTGGTGCGAACGGCGGCGTATCGAAAGGGCCCGTACGCCGCCGACGTCGGGGACTTCTCTTCCGCGGGCAACGTGGAGTTCTCCTTCTACGACCGGCTCCCGGAGACGCTGCTCAGCCTGACCCTCGGTGAGGAACGCTACGGGCGCGCGCTGCTCGCCGGCAGCGCCGGGGTCGGCAGTGGCGTGCTGACGAGCGCGCTGGACGTGACCCGCTACGACGGGCCGTGGACGCTGGAGGAGAACCTGCGGCAGGACAAGGTCTACCTGTCCTACGCGGTTCCACTCGGCGGAGCCGATCTGAAGGTCACGCTGCAGGGCTACGAAGGCGAGTGGGACGCCACCGATCAGATTCCGCAGCGCGCCGTCGAGCAGGGGCTGATCGATCCGCTCGGCTTCATCGACCCGGACCTCGGCGGCGACACGCAGCGTTACGCCCTCACGGCCAGCGCTTCGTTCACCGGCTGGAAGCTGTCCGCGTACGCGATCGACTACGACTTCGCGCTGATTTCGAACTTCAGCTATTTCCTGGACGATCCCGTGCAGGGCGACGAGTTCGTGCAGCGTGACGATCGCCGGGTCTATGGACTCGACGTCGGCGGCGACTGGCTGGGCATGCTCGGCAACCGGGCGCTGACCGTTCATTGGGGGGGCGAGCTGCGCTACGACGACGTGAAGCAAGTCGGGCTGTTCCGCAGCGTCGCCCGGGAGCCCGTCGGCGTGGTGCGCCGGGACGCGCTCGACGAGCTGTCGGTTGGCGCGTTCGTCGAAGCCGACCTGGAACTGACGACT
>DASVDC010000056.1:0-10960 GCA_036381275.1 Pseudomonadales bacterium
CCCGCACGACCGCGTCGACGTCCCGCTGGCGGCGCGCGATCGCGACCACGTCCGCACCGCATTCGGCGAACGCCAGCGCGATGCCGCGGCCGATGCCGCGCCCGCCGCCCGTGACCACCGCAACCTGCCCGTCGAGCCGGAATCCGTCGTGAATGCCCATGCGCCTTCCCCTGCCGTCGTGGGTGTTCCCTTCAGGCAGCGCAAACGCTATCACTGCTCGCGAATAACAGTCAAACCTGATTTTTTTCGCCGCGGAGCGGCCGGCGGACCGCTTCCCTCAGCGGCGCGAACGCGCCCACTCCCGCGCCTCGGCGGACGCCACCCAGAACAGCGCGTTGCGCACCAGCCGGCGGAAGCCCGGGTTCCCGAACGCCGCCGGGCCGTCGCCCAGGTCCGAGGCCACGACCGGGCTCGCGCCGGCGCAATGCGCCCAGACGAGGACGTTGCTGCCGGGCGGATGGGTCCAGTTCGCCCGCTCCTCGGCCGGCGCGAGCGGCGGCGGCGTGAAATTCTCGGCGACGAACTCGTAGTCGCCGCGCAAGAGCGGCTCCACCCGCTGCTCGAAGCCGGAGGTTTTCAGGTAGATCTCGTCGGTGATCTCGAAGCCGTCTTCGAGCCCCGCCAGCACCGGGTGGCCGGGCCGCTCGGGAATCAGCCGGAGCGCCGGATTCGGATACGGCCCATGGCCGCCACGGTAGCCGGAACCGGGAACCTGACGGCCGTCCAACTCGCCGGCCCGCAGCATGAACGACGACCCGCTGATGCGCCGCCACAACGGCCACTGCGGCCACGACACGGTGGCATGGTTCAGCATCACGATCCCGGTGCCGCGCTCGAGCAGCGCCTCGATGCTGCGCACGTAGTCGGCCGGCGGGTTGCCGTTCGCATCGGCACCGTCGTGTCGCAGGCCCATGCCGGGGATGCCGCACATGTCGTAGAACAGCACCGCGTCGTACGCCCGCACATGCTCCGCACGCAGCAGCACCTGAGCGGCCGGCTGTTCCACCAGGGTCACCTCGAGATCTCTCTGATCTTCGAACATCGCGAGAAACGCGTTGTGGTCGTAAGCATGACCCTTGCTGACCAGGAGCACTCGCACCGGCGAATCGGTCATGACGCAGCCTCGGTTGAGCGACGCACCCAACGTACTTCCACAGCGGCCGCTTGGCAATGCGGCGCCCCGCTTCGCCACCGTTGGCCCGTTGGTTAGCGTCGTCACCGATGCGACCGCAACTTTGGGCGCTCGCTACCATTCGACTTCGAGGTGTGTTACCCATAGGCGCGCCAAGCGTGGATGGGGGACACGGCATGCCGGGCGGAAGGGGACTGATCGGGGGAATCGGCATCGGGCTGGTCTGGCTCGCCGGGTGTTCCGATCCGGGCAGCCTCGCGCGCGAAGCGAGCGCGGCCACTACCGTACCGCCCGCCGACGCGCCGGCGGGCCAGCAGATCTATCGGCAGCGCTGCGCCGGTTGTCACGACGGTGCCGTCAAGAAGGCGCCGCACCGCGAGATGCTCGCGCTGATGACGCCGGAGGCCATCCTGCATGCGCTCGATCACGGCATCATGAAGGATGAAGCCGCGCCGCTCGCTTCCGCGGAGCGGGTCCAAGTCGCCGAGTACCTCGCCGGAGCGGCGCTGGGGACCGCCGCGGCGACCGACGTGCCCGCCTGTGACGGCAACGAGCCCGCAATCGACCTCAGCGATCCGCCGGCAATGCGCAACTGGGGTCTCTCCCCGACCAATGCCCGCTACATCGACGCCGCGGCGGCCGGTCTCACGGCCGGGGACTTGCGCCGGCTCGAGGCCGACTGGGCGGTCGCCTTTCCGGGCGCGAACCGGGTGCGCTCGCAACCGACGTTGGCCGGCGGTCTCGTCCTGGTCGGCAGCCACGGCGGCAAGGTCTACGCGCTCGACGAGGAAACCGGCTGTGTCCACTGGGCGTTCCAGGCCGCCGGCGAGGTGCGCACCGGCATCGTCGTCGCGCCCTGGAGGAGCGGCGATGCGGCGGCGCGTCCTCTCGCCTGGTTCGGCGACGTGCTCGGCAACGTCTACGCGATCGATCTCGCCACCGGCGACGGCGTCTGGCGTCAGCGGGCCGACGAGCATCCGAACGCGACGATCACCGGCACGCCGTCGTACTACGATGGCGTGCTGTACGTGCCGGTCTCGAGCCTCGAGGTGAGTCTCGCGATCGACCCGACCTACGAATGCTGTACGTTCCGCGGCTCCGTAGCCGCCTACGACGCCGCCACCGGCGAAAAGCTCTGGCAGACCTACACGATCGACGAGCCCGCGGTCGAGCAGAGCCGGAACCGGGCCGGCACGGTGATGCGCGGCCCGTCCGGCGCCGTGGTGTGGAACAGCCCCGCGATCGACGTCGCCCGCAAGCGCCTCTACGCAGCCACCGGCGAAAACATGTCGTCCCCGGCGACGCTGACCAGCGACGCGATCTTCGCGCTGGAGCTCGACAGCGGAAAGATCGTCTGGATGTATCAGGCGACCGCGAACGACGTCTGGAACGTCGCGTGCGACACCGAAACCGACCACAGCTGCCCGCCGGAGAACGGCCCGGACTTCGACTTCGGCGCCGCGGTCGTGCTCGCCCGTACCAGCGACGGGCGCGACCTGGTGATCGGCGGCCAGAAGTCGGGCGTCGTGCACGCGCTCGATCCGGACACCGGGAAGCTCGTCTGGAAGACGCGGGTCGGCCGCGGCGGTATCCAGGGCGGCGTGCATTTCGGGATGGCTCTCGCCGGGGACCGGCTGTTCGTGCCGATTTCCGACATGCCCGACGGGCGCACGTACCCGGATCCGGCGCGGCCCGGCCTGCACGCGCTCGACATCCGCACCGGCGAGCTCGAGTGGTACGCGCCGGCGCCCGATGTCTGCAACGCTCGCCCGTTCTGCCATCCCGGCATCTCGCAGGCGGTGACCGCGGTCGGGAACATGGTGTTCGCCGGCGGCATGGATGGCGTGCTGCGCGTGCACGACGCGGCCTCCGGCGAGGTTCTGTGGCAGCTCGACACCACCCGACTGTTCGCCACCAACGACGGCCGGCAGACCTCCGGGGGCTCGTTCGGCGGCGCCGCCGGACCCGTCGTGCGCGACGGCCGGGTACTCGTGAGCTCCGGCTACGGCATCTACAACCACATGCCGGGCAATCTGCTGCTGGCCTTGAGCGCCTCCGGGCCGCGGCGAGCCGAGGCCGCCGCGCCACCGAGCGCCGAGGTCAATCCGGCTGGCCAGCCGAGCCGTCAGCCGGCTCAACGGTGATCGCGAACGTCGGGCAGACCTCCGCGGCCTGCTCGGCGTGCAGGGCGAGCTCACCGCTGACGTCGCTCACGAGGACGACCGGTTCACCGCCCTCACCCATCGCGAACAGCTCCGGATGGTTGTAGTAGCACTCGCCGGACCGACAACACCGGTCGAGGTCGATACGGATCTTCACGTCACCTCCGCGCTCAGAACGTCAACCACAGCTGCTGCGGCGAGCGGAATCCGCCCGAGTCGATCGACGGCGAGCTGATTCCGGGGTGGTCCGGAAACTTCGGACGAAGCGTACCGAGCGCGGTCATCAGCTTGTTGCAGGCAATCATCGCTTCCTGCCGCGCCATCGCGTAGCCCATGCAGAAATGCTGGCCGATGCCGAAGCCGAGATGACCCGGTTTGCCGTCCTTGTAACGGCCCGAGCGGTTTTCCCGGCCCATGTGCAGATCGTCGCGGTGGACGTCGAACACGTCGGGATCCCGGAACACGCGTTCGTCTCGGTTGCCGGAACCGAGATAGAGGATCACGCTCGCCCGCTGCGGGATCACCCGGTCGTGAAGCTCGATCTCCCGGGTGGTGAAGCGGAACTGCGCGTGCACCACCGCGTCGTAGCGCATCATTTCCGTGAACACGTTGTTCCACAGCTCGGGATCGGCCCGCACGTCTTCGTACTGATCCGGCCGCGTGTAGGTGAGGTGATACCACATGTTGGCCATGGCCTTGTCCGTGGTATCGCCGCCGGCGGCGAGCAGCAGCGCGACGAACCCCTTCACCTCGTCCGGACTCATCCGCCGGCCTTCCAGCTCGGCGGTCACGATGCGTGACAGCAGATCGTCCCCCGGCTTCCCAGCGCGCTGCTCGATCAGCGGATCGAGGTAGGCCCACATCCGGTTGCGCGCGGCCATTCCCCGGGCGAGATGCCTGCCGCCGAAACCGAGCCCGGCGATCAGCGCCTGGTACCACTCGACGAAGGTGTCTTCGTCTTCGCGCGGCAGCCCGAGCATGTTGGAGATCACCCGGATGGGCACCTGGCTCGTGAACCGGCTGACCAGCTCGACTTCCCGATCGTCCTTGAAGCGTCCGATCACCTCGTCGCAGATCTGCTCGATCATCGGCAGGAAATCCTGCAGTTTCGCGCCGACGAACTGCCCGGCGACGACGTTGCGCAGCCATCGGTGCCGGGGGCTGTTGCCGTACTCGAGGATGTTCGGCCCGAACACGTGGTTGGAGCCGAACTTGTACGGTCCATCCGGCTCGTACATCGCACGGTCGAAGCTTTCGTTGTCCTGGAACGCCGCGTCGATGTCCCGGTACCTGGACAGTATCCAGCGGTTGTGGAACCGGTCGTGAAAGACCGGATGATGATCGCGCAGCCGCTTGTAGAGCGGGAACGGATTGCGTTGGAACGCCTCGCCGTCGAACTCCCGCGGGTCGATCTCGTGAGAGAGCGAGGGTGCCTCCACGATCCTCTCGTTCAGCGTCTCGGACATCGTGAGCCTCCTCGATGGCTGCCCGTCCCGATCAGCGCGCCCGGAACGTGACGGGCAGATCCCAGCAGGTGTGCATGTCGTCGATCCGCCGACAGATCAGCCGGGGCCCGGCACCCGGCGCGACGGCGAGATCGGTCACCGAATCCATCAGCACGCGGGAAGCGGTGACGAGCGTGTCCCGAGTGATCGCGTAGCGCGACCGCGGCCGATCCTCCGGAACCGCCGGATACTTGCTCGGCGGCCCGAGCCCGAAGGTGATTCCGGTCGCGAGACCGTCCGCCCGGTGCTGCCCTCGCGCCTCCCGGTGGCAGATGTCGTTGCGATCCACGATGAAGCGATCGGGATCAGAAAAGATCCGGGGATCCCGGTTCGCCGCGGCCGCCGAGCAGATCAGCAGCGCGCCCTGCGGCAACAGTCGCCCGAAGCGCTCCACCTCGTGTCGGGCATGTCGCCGGGCCATCAGTACCGGTGTCGAGTGGCGGAACGTCTCGAGCACCGCGATCTTCATCAGCCACGGATCCTCCCGCACCTTCGCGAACTCGTCGGGGTGCGTGAGCAGCAGGAACCACAGGTTGGACAGCGTGCCCGGCAGCGTCTCGTGATCGCGTTCGAGCAGCGTGATCACGAGATCCTCCGCACGGGCCGGACCGCCTTCGAGCTCGAGGGTCGCGACCGCCGAGATCAGGTCGTCACCCGGCTCGCGGCGCCGCTGCTCGAGCAGCGGACGGAAGTACCCGGTCAGCTCGTCCATCGCCGCCCGCCCCGCCTGCTCCGCGCGCGGATCCCAATGGGCGCCGCTCTGCATGCGCCAGTAGCGCTCGGCGAACGTTGCCGAGTCCTCGGCGGGCAGGTCCAGCACCGTGACCAGCAGCTCCAGCGAGAAGCGCAGCGCGAACTCCGTCGCGAGGTCCGCTTCTCCGCGCGTCGCGAAATCCGCCACGGCCGCCCGTGCCAGACGTTCCGCGTTGGCATCGATCCGGTTCGCCTCCGCCCACAACACCGGCAGTGCCCCGCCGAGGTCGCGGCCGTAGTCGGGAACGCCGTAGAACCAGCGCTTCGGGCGGCTTTCGAAGTTCGCGTCGTCGGTGAAGATCGAGGTGACGTCGTTGTAGCGCGTGATCCAGAAGCAGTTGTTCAGCCAGTCGCGATAACAGGGATAGTTCTCCCGCAGGATCGCGAGCAGCGGATAAGGATCCCGGGCGAATTCGGCGGAAACGAGCTGGATCGGCTTGATCTTCTCGGTGGACTGGCCGACCCGCTCACGCTGGTAGACCTCGTAGGTCCGGTAGCCGGCGCCGCCGCGCGATGCCTGCGGAACGGCGACCCCGTTGGCGCCGGTGACCGCCGACGACGGCCCGTCCGTGAACGTGACTTTCCCCACCGCGCTACTCCTCAGTCGAGATCGAAGTCCAGCCAGAGCTCCCGCATGGACGTGATGCCGATCGGCTTCAGGCTGACGCCGTCGATGTCCTTCGGCATCCGCTGCATGTTGATCCGCGGGTTCGTCATACGCTTCGCCAGGATCCGGGATCCCTCGACCGCCTCCTGGTGCGCAATCCAGGCGCCGGGGCACAGGTGCGGGCCCACGCCGAAGGCCATGTGGTTGCGCCGGCCGTCCTTGTTGTAGCCGCTGCGCAGCAGCTTCCCGGTGTAGAGATCGGTCCGGAAGATGTCGAACCGCTCGGGATCCGCGAACACCCGCTCGTCGTGATTCGCGGAGAAGTCCACCATCTGGATCAGCGACCCCGCCGGGATCTTCACGCCGTGGAGCTCGATGTCGTAGGTGTTGTGCCGCGGCTGCCCGCCGATCGAGGAGGAGTGGCGCAGCGTTTCGTGAAACGCCGCGTCCCAGAGCGAATCGTCCTTCAGCACCTGCTCGAACTGATCCGGATGCTGCAGCAGCAGATACCACATGTTCATGATCGCGCCGCGCGTGGTCTCGCCGCCGCCGCCGACGATCAGCGCGATGTTCGAGGTGATCTCCTCGATGGACAGGTAGTCGCCGTCGATCCTGGTCTCGCAGAGCTTCGAGATGATGTCCTTGCTGACCGGATTGCCGGCCTCGTCGTACAGATAGGTGGGTTCCTTGCGCCGCGCCGCCACCAGATCACGCACGTAGTCTTCGAGGTGCTGGCGCGCCTCGAGCCCCCGCTTGTGCGTGTCGGAGCCGCCGAGCCCGGACATCATCGAGTTGTACCAGTAGTAGAAATCCCCGCGCGCCTCGGGCGGAAAGCCGAGCACCTCGCCCACGACCCGGATCGGAAACTCGTTCGCGAACGCGCGGCCGAGCTCCACGGTACGCACGCCATCGTGGTCGTAGACGACGTTCGGATCGTCGATGCTGTCCCAGGCGTCGATCATCTCCTGCGCCTGCCGGCGGATCGCCGGAATTCGGTGCTGCAGCGACTGGCCCACCAGGTGCTGACCGTACAGATTGCGCCGTCGGCGGTGCTCGACGCCGGACAGCTCGAGCTGCGTATTGCCGAGCACGCCGCTCGAGCTGCCCTTCGGGATCGTGTTGAAGCCCTCGTCGTCGAAATAGCAACGCGTGATGTCTTCGTAGCGTGTGACGTAGTAGGTGTTGTGTAGCTTGTCGAAATACACCGGATAGTGATCCCGCAGGATCCGGTAGTAGGGATACGGATTTCTCTGAAATTCCGCGGACGTGAAGATCCGCGGGTCGAACAGCGGCGTGCCGTCCGAGCCCCGGCCCATGTCCACGGCTCGACCGAGGGGCATCAGCGGAAACTCGTCACGGGAACCGGGCCCTTCCGCCACCGGCTGTTCGGAAAACTTCAGGCTCTTCGCAAAGGGACATATACCGCTCATGGTTGCCTCCATTGCTCGCGACCGCGGCGGCGCCGACACAGCGTCATCGATCCTCGCCCGCCGGTTCGGGAAAGGCCAGCACTTCGCGGTACCAGCCGGCGCCGACGATCTCCATCGAACCGTTGTTCGGCTGCCGCTTCGACCACGCGCTCGGATCGGACTGGTACTTCGCCAGCACCCGCTCGGCCTGTTCGGCATCCTCACCTTCGAACTCGTAGACCGTCAGGTAGCCGGACGGTGGATCACCGAGAAAGCCACGTACCGCCTCGAAGCAGCGCACGGAGTTGACGTTCGGGCAGTTGTAGGTGTCCTCCACGTGGTTACCGAGGTACCACTCGTTGAAGGCCTCCACCGCATCCTTCTTCGGCTGCACGAGACCCACGAGCACGAGCCGCCCGGCCACGGTCAGCGCTCCCCGGCCGACTTGCCGGACCGCTGCGCGTCGATCTCGCGCACCAGCGCCGCTACCACCTCGTACGGGTGGCACGAGGCGCCGGCCTCGGCACTGATCGCTTCGAATCGCGCGCTGCCTCCGTCGCGCACCTGCTCACGCAGCTTCGGGTTCTCTCTCAGAAAGCGGATGAACCGCTGGCCGTTTTCGATGGACATCGTCCGTTCCCTCCCTGACGATCACCGGACCCGCCCGGCCCGGCGTGGTTGAGTTCGTATCGTCCGATCCAAAGCTCACAGCCCGCCCGTCACGTACAGGCACTGGCCGGTGATCCAACCCGCCGCCGGCGACGCCATGAACACCACTGCATGGCCGATGTCTTCCGGCGTGCCGAGGCGCTGCAGCGGCACGCCGATGATCTGCTCGATGGGCTTTCCCTCGGGGAATCGCGTCGACTGGTTGAAGTTGTCCGTGGGCACGGGACCCGGCGCCACCGCATTGACACGGATCTTCGGCGCGAGCTCCACCGAGAGCGTTTGTGTCAGGCTGTTGACGGCCGCCTTCGAGGCCGCGTACGGGCCGTTCTTCAGGCTGGGCTTGCGCGCGGCCATCGAGGAAATGTTGACGATGGCACCCGATTCCATGTGCCGGGCCGCGGTGACCGAGCCGAGCCAGACGGCTTTCAGATTCAGGTCCACCTGCGCATCCCAGCGATCTTCCGGCGTGCGGGTCAGATACCGGGGCGTCGCGTCCGGCAGCCCGCCGGCGTTGTTCACCCAGACCCTGAGCGTGCCGAGCGCTTCCGCGGCGGCCACCACGGCGTCGAGATCGGCCGCGCGGGTGACGTCGGCCGTCACGGCTCGAGCGCGCCGCCCGAGCACCTCGATCTCCGCCGCCACCGCCGCCACGTCGGCCGCCGTACGAGCCGCAACCACGACGTCCGCACCGGCACGCGCGAGGCACAGTGCGATGCCGCGTCCGATGCCCTTGCCACCGCCGGTCACCACCGCGACGCAGCCATCCAGCCGGTACGGATCGTCCACGTCTCTCTCCCGTGCCCTTCCCGGATTCCTCTTTCTAAGGGGTCGGGAATCTGGTAAAACAGTCCGACTTGTCGGTTTTCTGAAGGGGATATTGTCGTGCCGAACGTGTCGGATCAAGTGCCAATTGCAGAAGGGCTGTTCACCTGGCCTTCGAACGACCCGCGTCTGCTCGGCAGCAGGTGTCGCACCTGCGGCGTCGTGACGTTCCCCGCGCAGTCCGGATGCCCCGCGTGCTGCGGCGAAGACACGGAAACCATCGAGCTCGACCGGCGCGGCAAGCTGTGGACCTGGACCATCCAGGGGTTCCTGCCGAACCGCCCGCCCTACGAGGGTCCGGAGACGCCCGAGACCTTCGAGCCGTTCGGCGTCGGCTACGTGGAGCTGCCGAATCAGGTGCGCGTGCAGACCCGCATCAAGACCGCCGACGTGAGCAAGCTAGAGATCGGCATGGACATGGAACTGGTCGTCGAGAAATTCATGGAGCGCGACGGCAAAGACGTGATCGCCTACTTCTTCCAGCCGGTGCACGAATTGCACTGATCGAACCAGCAACAGGAGCTCTCAGATGGACGTAGCCATCATCGGCATCGGGATTCACCCCTTCGGGCGGACCGAAGGTGTTTCCGGGCTCGACCAGGGCGTTTACGCGGCCCGCCAGGCGCTGAAGGATGCAGGCGTCGAATGGAAAGACCTGCAGTTCGCGTACGGCGGCAGCTCCGCCGCCGGTAACGCGGACAGCATGGTGTCGAAACTCGGCCTCACCGGTCTGCAGTTCATCAACGTGAGCAACGGCTGCGCCACCGGCGGCAGCGCGCTCGGCTCCGCTTACATGGCGATCCAGTCCGGGATGTTCGACATCGGCATGGCCGTCGGTTTCGACAAGCACCCGCGCGGCGCCTTCACGGTCAATCCGGAGGCTTCCGGGCTCGGCAAATGGTACGGCGACATCGGCATGGCGCTGACGCCGCAGTTCTTCGGCATGAAGATCCAGCGCTACATGCACGAGTACGGCATCACCGAGGACGCACTGGTGCGCGTCGCGGTGAAGAACTATCGCAACGGCGCGAAAAACCCGAACGCCTGGCGCCGCACCGCGCTCAGCTACGAGGAAGTGGCCGAGTCGCCGATGGTCTGCCATCCGCTGCGCAAGTACATGTTCTGTTCGCCGGCGGAAGGCGGCTGCGCAATGATTCTTTGCCGTGCCGACAAGGCCCACGAGTACACGTCGAAGCCGTTGTTCCTGAAGGCTGCCGTGGTGAAGACGCGGCAATTCGGTTCGTTCGAGGTGTTCTCCCAGTCGCTCGCGCTCGACCGCGCCGCCGCACCGACGGTTCAGGCTTCGCGAGCCGCTTTCGAGATGGCCGGTATCGGTCCCGAGGACATCGACGTCGCCCAGCTCCAGGACACCGAGTCCGGGGCCGAGATCATGCACATGGCCGAGAACGGCTTCTGTGCGGATGGCGAACAGGAGAAATGGCTGAAGGAAGGCTGGACCGAGATCGGCGGCCGGCTGCCGATCAACACCGACGGCGGATGTCTCGCCAATGGGGAGCCGATCGGCGCGTCGGGGCTGCGTCAGGTCTACGAGATCTGCCTGCAGCTTCGCGGCGAGGCCGGCGAACGTCAGGTGCCGAACCAGCCGAAGACCGGCTACACCCACGTCTACGGCGCGCCGGGTCTGAGCGGCGTGACCATCATCACGAGATAGCGGCTGCAGCGGGCGCGGCTCCCGCCGCGCCCGCAACCGGAAGTACATGAACGAGTCGAAACAATCGTCGCGGGCGACCTACGTCCTGCGCTTCGCCGGCGACTCCGGTGACGGCATTCAGCTGCAGGGCCAGCAGTTCACCGCGGCCTCGGCGCTCGGCGGCAGCGACCTCGCGACGCTGCCGGACTTTCCGGCCGAGATCCGTGCGCCGGCCGGCACCCGTTTCGGC
>DASVDC010000057.1:0-10815 GCA_036381275.1 Pseudomonadales bacterium
GCGGTGGACGCGGCCGATGAACGCCTCGCGCGCTCGCGCACGATCGTCGAGGAGTTCCAGCAGGCGCTGCAGACCGAGCTGCAGGCCGCGCTGGCGGAGGGCGGGCCGGTACGGGCGATCGACGTCTGCCGCGAGGTGGCACCGGCCATCGCGGCCCGGGTGAGCGCCGAGTCCGGCGCCGAGGTCGGCCGCACTGCGCTGCGCGTGCGCAATCCCCACAACGCGCCGGATGCCGATGCGGTCCGTGTGCTCGAGCGCTTCCGCGCCGAGGTCGCGGCCGGCGTCGGCGCGGCGCCCGAGCACTACCAGGTGCACGAGGACGGCAGCGCCCGCTACATGCGGGCGATCGTGCTGAATCCGCCCTGCACGACCTGCCACGGCACGAGCCTCGCCCCGGCGGTGGCCGAAGCGCTGTCCCAGCACTATCCGGAGGATCGAGCCACCGGCTTCGAGGTCGGCGAGCTCCGCGGTGCCTTCGTCGTCGACTGGCCGGCCGAGGGGCACGCCCGATGATCCGCCGCTGTCCCCATTGCGGGAAGAACAATCGCGTGCCGGCGAAGCATCTGGCCGACACCGGCCGTTGCGGCGCTTGTCACGAGCTGCTCCCGCCGGCCGCCGCTCCGCTCGACGTCGACGCGGCGGAATTCGACGAGATCGTCCGCGACTGCCCGGTGCCGGTGCTGGTGGATTTCTGGGCCGACTGGTGCGGGCCGTGCAAGGCGGCCGCGCCGGAGGTCGCCGACGCGGCCGCGCGCCTCGCGGGCCGCGCGGTGGTGCTGAAGGTCGACGTCGACAGCAACCCGGAGCTGTCCAGCCGCTACGGCGTGCGCAGCATCCCCAACTTCGCCGTGTTCAAAGGCGGGCGGCTGCGCTGGCAGCAGGCCGGCGTGCTGCGCCGGAGCGAGCTCGAGCGCACCGTGCTGGATGTAGGAGCGATCTCCTGATCGCGATCCTATACCGGTCGGGGTTCTGATCGCGGTCTGGAGACCTCTCCTACGAGGCGGGACGGACCGTCGGGAGGCTAGCCGAGGTTCTGGGCCGCGAACTCCCAGTTGACCAGCTTGTCGAGCCAGGCGTCGACGTAGTCCGGCCGGCGGTTCTGGTAGTCCAGGTAGTAGGCGTGCTCCCAGACGTCGATCGTGATCAGCGGCTTCTTGCCCTCGGCGATCGGCGTCATCGCGTTCGGTGTGTTGACCACGGCGAGCTTGCCGCCATCGACGATCAGCCAGGCCCAGCCGCTGCCGAACTGTGTGGTGGCGGCCTGCTTCAGCGCCTGCTTCATCTCGTCGACGCTGCCGAAGTCCTTTTCGATGCGGTCCTTCAGCGCGCCGGTCGGCGCACCGCCGCCGCCCTTGCGCATGCTGTTCCAGTAGAACGTGTGGTTCCACGTCTGCGCCGCGTTGTTGAAGATGCCGCGGCGGTCGGGATCGTTGACGGTTTCGCGGATGAGCTCCTCCAGGGACAGGCTCTGCAGCTTCTCGTTGCCTTCGATCAGCTTGTTGAGGTTGTCCACGTACGCTTTGTGGTGCTTGCCGTGGTGAAAGCGCAGCGTGTTGGCGGAGATCACCGGATCGAGGGCCGTTTCCTCGTAAGGCAGTTTGGGTAGCTCATGCACTGGCACTGGAACGTCCTCCTTCTCCAGATGGAAAAAGCGACGCGCCGCGGCCCGTCCGATTGGCGGCCGCAAAGGGGCGTCGTGACTGTGGATGTCGGGTCCGGCATCGCACGGAGACAGCCCGACTCCGTGGCAACTGGCACTATACCGCGCCGGCACCGGGATTTCATGGCCGGTTCCGCCGGCGCTCCGGCGCGATTGATTTTTACCGGCGCTGCCGTCTAATGGACGCATGCACGATCTCGACCGTGAGCTGGTGCGGCAAATGGCGGCCGGGCGCGACGAAGCGTTCCGGCAGTTCTTCGACGAGTACTTTCCCCGGCTGTACCGTTTCTGCACGCGCCGCGTGCACGAGGATGCCGCCGAGGAGGTGACCCAGACGGTGATGATCAACGCGGTGCGACAGATCGCGCGCTATCGCGGTGAAGCGAGCCTCTTCACGTGGCTGTGCCAGATCGCGCGGCACGAGATCAGCGCCCACTACCGCCGCGAGAGCCGCTTCGGCGAGGTCGTGCCGCTCGAGGAGCGTGACGAGGTGCGGGCCGAGCTCGAGTCGCTGGCCGCGGATCCGGAGCTCGATCCCGATCATCTGGTGGCGCAGGGTCAGGGTCAGGCGCTGATTCAGCTCATCCTCGATCACCTGCCGAGCGCGTACGGGCGCGTACTCGAGTTGAAGTACATGGAAGGCTACTCGGTGGACGAGATCGCCGAGCGGCTCGCGACCACGCCGGTGGCCGTGCAGTCGATGCTGGCGCGGGCGCGCCGCGCGTTCCGACAGCAGTACGTGGCGCTGGCCGGCAGCGCGGGCCTCGCCGATTCCGGATGGAGCGCACCGTGAGCGAACCCGATCCGCTGGAGTCGCTGCTGCGACGGGCAGTCCCGCGGCCGGAGCCGCCGGCCGACGTGCGCGCGCGCGTGCGGGCGGCAGTGGAGCGGGAATGGCGCCGGCAGAAGCGGCGCCGCCGGCGCGTTCCGGCGGCGCTCGCCGCGGCGCTGGTGATGACGCTCGGCGCCGTGCTCTGGCTCGCGCGCCCGGCGCACATCCCGGTCCAGGTCAGTCATACCGACGGGCTCTGGATCGACGGCGAGCTGTTCTCGGCCGGCGGCGTGGCGCTCGAGCTCGCACCGGAGACCGTGCTCGAGGCGCAGGGGCCGACGCGGTTGACCGCGAGCAACCGCATCGAGGTGCGGCTGCGCGAGGGCACGCGGGTCGTCTGGCTCGAGCCCGAGCTCGTGACGCTCGAGCGCGGCACCATCTACGTCGACACCCACGGCCGCGGGCACCTGCGGGTGCGCACCGCGCTCGGCGAGGTGCGGGACATCGGCACGCGCTACATGGTCACGCTGCACGAAGGCGCGATGGAGGTGGCGCTGCGCGAGGGCGCCGCTGCGATCGACACCGAGCACGGCCACTACACCGCCCGCGCGCGGGACCGGCGCGGCGATGTGGTGATAGTCAGCGGCGAGCGGCTGATGGCGGCGGTCGAGCCGGCCAGTGCCGAGCGCTGGGCCTGGATCCACGACGTGCATCCCGGCTACTCGAGCCGCGAGGTGCTGCCGCTGCTTCGGCAGATCGCCGACGATCTCGGCCTCGCTCTCGAGTTCGCGAGCCCCGCGGTGCAGGCGGCCGCGCTGCAAGGCCGGCTGGAGGGCGACATCAGCGGCCTCGGGCCGGCCGAGGCGCTCGAGGTGGTGCTCGGCACCAGCGGCTTCGTCGCGGAGCAGCCGGCGGCGGACCGGTTGCTGATCGGATTCCCATCCGCCGCCGATTGACAGTAGACTCCCCGCTGCGGCACTCCTCGGGCGGCGGTGGCGACGGACATGTCCAGCCTGCAAGGAATCAGAGCGGCCTGGTTCATCGTGCTCTGCGCACTGGCAGGTGCGGCCGCCCCGGTGTCCGCCGAATCGACCGGATCCCGCTCGTCCGCCACGATCCCGCTGCGCAGCGCGCTCAAATCCCTGCAGGACGCGGGGCTGAACGTGGTCTTCTCCAGCACGCTGATCAAGCCGAACTACCGGGTTGCGCCGCCGCCGGCAACGGGTTCGCTGCCGGCCCGGGCGCGCGCGCTGCTCGCGCCGTTCGGGCTCGGGCTCCAGCAGATCGGCAACGACGTCTGGTACGTGGTGCGCCGGACGCCGGCGCCGGCGCAGCAGGTCGTCGCGGCGTTGCCCGCGGCGGAAGAGGCGGCCACGGAGGACACCGTCGAGGAAGTGGTGGTGTCGGTCGCGCGCGAGCCGGCCTCCGGGCCGGGCGGACGCCGCCGCCTTGATCGCGACGAGCTCGCCGCGACACCGGCCATCGGGCGTGACGTGCTGCGCGCGATCGCCCATCGCGGCGGTCAGGCCCACGTCGGGCTCAGCGCGCGGGGCCACCTGCGCGGCGGCGACACCAACGAGGTGCTGTATCTGATCGACGGCATCGAGGTGATCGAGCCGTTCCACATGGGCGATTTCCACGCGCTGTTCAGCGCGATCAATCCGGGTCTGGTGGAAGCCGTGAACGTCTACCAGGCGGGCTTCCCGGCGACCTTCGGCTCGCGCCTCTCCGGCGTGATCGACATGGAGCTGGCGGAGCCCGAGAAGCCGATGGAAGGGCGGGTGGACCTGGATTTCATCAGCGCGGCGAGCCACGCGCAGGGCACCCTCGGCGATGCCCGCTGGCTGGTCTCTGCACGTCGCAGCACCGTGGATCACCTGCTCGCATCGCTCGAGCAGGACTACGGCCGGCCCCGCTTCCACGACGAGCTGGTGCGCCTCGCCTGGCAGGGCGAGGAGGGGGACGTGTCGCTCGGCATGTTGTACGGGGCCGACGAGCTGGCGCTCGAGGACGGAACCGCCGGCGAGACCGCGTTCGCCGACTACGACAACGCGCTCGCCTGGATCCGCGGCAGCCGGGTACTCGGCCCGGGGGTCGAGCTGCGCCTCGCCGGCTCGTTCACGTCGGTGGAGAACGAGCGCTGGGGAAGCCTGAACGATCCGGCCAACGCCGTCGGGAAGCTCTGGGAGTCGCGTGACTTCAACGTGCTGAGCCTGCGCAGCGCCGTGCGCTGGGAGACCGACGAGCGCTGGAGCCTCGACGTCGGGCTCGAAGGACAGCACCAGGCCGGCGAGTTCGCCGTCGCGGTGGACAGCCGCTACGGCCCGCTCGGCGATCCGCTGCAGCCGGTGGAGCACCTGCTGCGCGACGTGCGCAGCGACCGGCAGGGTACGCTGCTGACCGGCTTCGTGTCCCTCGAGCGCAAGCTGAACGCCGCGTGGACCCTCGAGCTCGGCGCCCGCTACGACCTGCAGGACCTCGATCCGCTGCACGACAATCAGTTCAGCCCACGGCTGCAGCTCAGCTACGACCGCGGCGGGGTCTGGCGCGCGTACCTGAACGCCGGCCGCTACGCGCAGCACCAGAACCTCTACGAGCTGCAGATCGACGACGGCCTCGTGGAGCTGAATGCGCCGCAGATCGCGGATCAGTTCAGCGTCGGCGCGCAGTGGCAATTCGGCCGCTGGCAGCTCGACGCCGAGGCGTACTGGCGCGACATCGCGTCGCCCTGGTCGCGCTTCGAGAACCTCTACAACCGCTGGGTCCTGCTGCCGGAGCTGCATGCCGACCGGATCGCGCTCGCGCCCGAGCGCGCCCGCACGTACGGCAGCGAAATCACCCTCGAGCACCTGACGACCGACCGGCTGCGCTGGGCGCTCGCCTGGTCGGTGGCGCGCGCCCGCGAACGGTTCGGCAACGTCTGGCGGCCGCGGCCCTGGGAGCAGCGCCAGACGTTGCGGGCGAGCCTCGACTGGCGGCCCGGCGCCTGGCTGATCGGGCTGCGCGCCACGTACCACACCGGTTGGCCGACCACCTCGCGCGTCACCGAGCCGATCCGCGATTTCGGCCGGCTCTACGACACGGAGCTCGCCGACTACTTCTCGCTCGACGTGCACGCGGCGCGGCGCTTCGAGCTGCCGGCCAGCGAGGTCGAGGTCTACTTCTCGCTCAGCAACGTGACGTTCGCCGAGAACGTCGGCGGATACCGCTACGAGTTCGAATCCGGACGGGCGCTCGCGGACGAACGCCTGCTGCTGCCCGCGGTGCCGATGCTGGGCCTGAGCTGGGTCTGGTGACCGGCCGCCGGGAGAACGACGTATGACGTTTCGCTGGATGCCCGGCACGCTGCATCTCGTTGCGCTGACACTGCTGCTCGGCGGTTGCGCGGCCGCGGAGCGCGAGCGGCGGGACGAGGCGGCGCGGCAGGAGACGCTGGAGCAGATCCTGAGCGAGCCGCTCGACGCCGACGAGTACGGTACGGCGCGGCGCTGCATCTCGTCGATCGCGTACCAGGACTTCGAGGCGCTCGGCGACCGCCACGTGCTGTTCAAGGGGCCGGGCGGCAAGCTCTGGCTGAACGAGCTGCGCGGCCAGTGCCCGGGGCTTCGCCACGCCCAGGCGCTCGCGTTCGAAAGCGACAGTCACCAGCTCTGCGATCTCGACCGCTTCGTGATCACCGACCTGTTCCACTGGCCGCGGTACCGGCGCTGGCCGTGGCGGTGGATGGACGGCATCCCCTGCACGCTCGGCCGTTTCCAGCCGGTTAGCCCCGGGCAGGTGCAGGCGCTGCGGGAGGCACTGAAACCCTGACCCCGTTGGCAGCGGCCGTTACCCGGTCACTGCGACGACTCTTCGCTCTCACCGCTTTCGAGCGCATCGCGCAGGTCGATCGTGCCTTCGACACCGCGCAGGAACGCGTCGAACATGTTGCGGAACACGCCGCCGATCGCCGCCCAGACGTCCGGGTCGGGCGTGAACTCTCCGCTGATCGGCACCCGGGTGCCGACCCGGTCGCGCGGCTGATTCTTGAACAGCTCCGACGCGGCCGCCACAACCGTCTCCCACAGCGCACCGAGCGGCCGCTCCTTGAAGTCCTTCGGCTCGAGGAACTCGGCTCCGTCCAGCAGCGGCTTCACGTAGCCCTCGTACCGACCCTCTGCCGCCGCCACCTCTCCGGCCACCGAGAACGTGCCGGCCTCGGCCGTGATGTTCACATAGGACTCGAGGAACGCGTTGAGCTGTACCAGGTCGAGATCACGCAGGTCGAAGTTCAGATCGAATTGCGGCTGCTCCTGCATCGGATCGAGGCGTGCATTCACGGTGAGCGGCGCATGCTCCATCGCGGTGGCCGACAGGCGCAGCGTCGTATAGACCGGCGCCGGGGTCTCCCGGACGTTCGTGAGGTTCGCGACGGTGACGTCCAGATCCGAGAGGTACACGTCCACCGGCGGCTCCGCGCTCGGGTTCTGGAAGTGCACCCGGCCGTCGCGCACGACGAGCCGGTTGACCGTCACCGGCGTGAGCTCCTCGAGCACGGTGCGCCAGTCGACGCCCTCGCCGTACTGACTGTCCTCGGCCTGCTGCACGAAGTGGACGCGCGGCGAATCCACGGTGACTTCGCCCACCAGCTCACCGGCGAGAATCGCGCTCCACTGAATGGTCATCTCCGCCGCCGGCACAACCGCGAGCGGAAGCTCGATCGGTGAGTCCTTCTTCTCGACGGTGATACCGCGCACCCGCGCGGCACCGCGCAGCACCGACAGCTCGACCCCATCGATGTGGCCGCGATACTCGCCGAGATCCGCGAGTGCGCCGTTCGCGTACCGGGTGATGAGCGCCGGCGCGGCGGCGCGCGCCGCGACGAGCAGCACCGCCAGCACCGCGAGCGTCAGCAGGATCCACGTCAGCGCGCGGCCGCGCAGGCGCCCCGGCAACGTCGATCGGCCACGCATGGGCGCGGTCCTCCGGCAACACGTCACCGGGGCGGTGCACGTTTGGTGCCACCGGGCGGCTCAGGCGACCGCGCTGCGCTGCGAGCGCAACGGCTCGAGCGGCTCGACGTGCTCGCGGCTCGCCACCCACTCCGGGCGCGGCTCGGCGGCCGCGAACGGCTGCTGCAGCCGGTTCTCGACGCTGTTGTAGACGAAGAACAGGTTCGAGCGCGGCATGGCCGACAGGTTGTCCGTCGAGCCGTGCAGCGTGTTGCAGTCGAACACCGTGACGGTGCCCGGGCCGCCGCGGGCGGTGACGATGCCGCCGTCGCGGACCGAGGCCGCCAGATCCTCCACGTCCGGCACGCCGATTCGCTGCTGCTGCAGCGACCGCTCCCAGTACCGCTCCGGCGTCGCGCCGACCGTCGGGTAGAAGGTCCGGTGCGAGCCGGGGATCAGCAGCAGCGGTCCGTTCAGGTCGTTGTTCTCGGTCAGGCTGACCGAGATGCTGATGCAGCGCATCGCCGGCATGCCGTCCTCGGCGTGCCAGGTCTCGAAATCGCTGTGCCACGCGAAGCCGCGGCCGCGGAAAGCGGGCTTGCGGTTCAGCCGCGACTGGTGAACGTACACGTCGCCGTCGAGAATCTGCCCGGCGAGTTCCAGCAGGCGCGAGTCGCGCACCAGCGCATCGAATCGACCCGACAGGCGATGGATGGCGAAAATCGAACGGATCGCGCCGGAATCGGCCTCGCGGATCACCTGCGGCCGCTCGCAGAGGGCCGGGTCCCGGCCGTAGGCCTCCAGATCCTCGAGAAAGCCCCGCACTTCCCGCGGCCGGAAGAATCCGTCGAGCACCAGGAAGCCGTCGCGCTCGAACTGGGCGAGGTGCTGCGCGGTCAGCGGGCCGTCGCGGCCCGCGCCGCCGTGCACGACGGGCTCCCGGCGCGGAATGGGGTCGCTTCTGTGCTCGAGCCGGGTGGGATAGGGGTCACGTCGGATCATCGGCTACCTCCTTGCGTCCGTGCGTTGCCGGTGCAGTGGGAGGACTGCGGCCGCGCGCGGAAACTCGCGCTCGAAGGCGAACGGGGGCGTCGCGGCCGGACGCCGCTCCCACGGGTATGTGCAGGTTTCGCACCGGGAGTGTCCAGGGATCGGCGTGAAATTCAACCCGCGGCGCCAGAATCCCGGCCGGCCGGGTGTCGCCGCGGCGTCCGCTGGGCTATAAATGGCGCCTCTGGAGGAGGAGAGAGCCGATGGGGGGCCGCACTCGACTCGACGCGGCGTTGCCGTATGGCGCGGCTGCGCTGCTGCTCGCCGTGATCGCGCTCACCGCGCTGCAGCAACCGGATCCGGAGGCCGGGCTCGTCAGCGCGACGCGGCTCACCGCGCGCGTCGGATTCGTGTTCTTCTTCGTGGTTTTCACCAGCAGCGTCTGGTTCACCTGGCGCGCGACGCCGCTCACGCGCTGGCTGATGCGCCGCCGCCGCCATATGGGACTGTCGTTCGCGCTCGTGCACTTCGCGCATCTCGGCGTGCTGTCGGCGTTGTTCGGCGTGCGCGGCGAGGTGCCGGACCCGGTGACGCTGGTCGGCGGCGGGCTCGCCTACCTGCTGCTGACCCTGATGGTGCTGACCAGCAACCGCTTCGCCCGGCTCCGCCTCGGCCGCGGCTGGCGGGCGCTGCATCTCACCGGCTGCTGGTACATCTGGCTGATCTTCACCAACTCCTACATCGGCCGGCTCGACCCCGCGGCGGGCGCGGAGCCTTACGGGGTGTTCGCGCTGCTGGCCGCGCTCGCACTCGCGGTGCCGGCGCTGCGCACCTGGGCGTGGCTGCGCCGCCGGCGCCAGTACCGGCGCTGGGCCGCAGCCGAGCCGGCGGCGTCTTAGGCTCGTTGTCCCCTTTGACTAGCGCAGGTTGATGCGCATCCCGCACAGGTAGACCTGATCCGGCGCCGAAACGGCGCCGCGCTTGTCAGCCGCCCGCAGGATCGCGTCGCGGTCGGTGGCCGAGACGTCGATCCCGCCGAGCCCTTCCGGCCGTCCGTCGGTGCAGGGCACGAAGCGCAGCTCCGCGTTGTCGAGCGCGATCCGCCAGTGGCCGTGCGCGGGCTCGACGCCGAGCTCGGCGATCTCGCCCCAGCGCCGCGCGACCCGCTCGGGATCGTCGCACTGGATCTCCGCCGCGGTGATGCCGGACACGCGCTCGAGCACGCGGCCCGCCTGCCAATCGTCCCCGGCCGGATCCCACGGTCCGTCGGGCCGGTGCGCGTCGGGGCCGCGCTGCTCGTCGATCTCGAAGAACGAGCCGCCGGTGTCCTTCGGGTGGAGCTGCATGTTGCGGAAGTGCTCGGTCTCGAACTCGTTGACGATGCGTACCCCGAGCTCGGCGACGCGCCGGCGGCGCGGCGCGTGATCGTCGCACTGGGTGATCACCATGTAGCCGCCGTCGCCGCCGCGCCGCTCGAGATAGCGGCCCGCGGCGGTGTCCGGACGCACCGGCGCCACCACCTCGAGGATGTGGTTACCGATCGGCAGCAGGATGTTCTCGAGCCCGAAATGGGCGACTCCCGGATCCCGGTGACAGACGCGCACGCCCAGCACCTCCGTCAACTCCCGCTCGGCGCGCCCGAGGTCGTTCGCGACCAGCGCGATCTGTCGCAGTCGTAGCCACATGCTCCGTCCTCCGCTTGTGCTCGAGGCCGACGCTAACATGTTCCGCTCAGGAAACCAGTTCCGCCGTATCCGGCTTTCGGGCATATTTAGCCGCCGTCGTCCGCCCGGAAGGGTCGCGTGATCCATCGCCTGCTCCTCGAGATGAGGCGCCGCAGGGTGCTGCGGGTCGCCGGCGCGTACACGGTGGCCGGCTGGATCGTGCTGCAGGTGGCGGAAGTGCTGATGCCGGCACTGTCGCTGCCGCCGTGGACCCTCACGTTCGTCGCGGTGACCCTGCTGATGGGTCTGCCGATCACGATGGTACTGGTCTGGGTGCTGCAACCGGAGCCGGAGCCCGCCGCGGCGATCGAGCCGGGGGCCGAAGCGTCCGCGGGCCGGCGCTGGGTCGATGCGGCGCTGCTCGCCGCCGTGGTCGGCGTCGCCGGGCTCACGACCGCCGAGTTCCTGTGGCGATCCGGCGATGAGGCGCCGGAAGCGGCAACCGCCGCGCCCGCCGCCCCGGCGCCGGCCACGGTGGCCGTGCTGCCGTTCGTCAGCTTCAGCGACGATGCCGACGACACCTATTTCGCCGACGGGCTCACCGAGGAGCTGATCAACGGACTCGCCCAGTTCGAGGGGCTCCGGGTGCCGGGACGTACCTCGTCGTTCCACTTCAAGGGCCGCAACGAGGACCTGCGCGAGATCGGCCGCCAGCTCGGCGTCGCCCACGTGCTGGAAGGCAGCGTGCGCCGATCCGGGGAGAAGCTGCGGGTGACGGTGCAGCTCGTCTCCACGGCC
>DASVDC010000058.1:0-47039 GCA_036381275.1 Pseudomonadales bacterium
GCTGAGCCAGTGCGCGCAGCTCGGCATCTCGGGGTTCCAGCCCTCCAAGGAGTCGAGCGTACGGATCAGCGTGAGCAGGCGGTACTCGGCGCGGTGGATGTCGGCGCAGAGGTCGATGATCTCGGTGGTGAGGGCCTGGATAGTGTGGGGGTCGGCGGGGGTCTTCTTCGATTCGCGGCCGGAGGCCGCTCCCACAGGGAGGGTGGTCGTTGCCGTCGATGGATGGATGTACAGTATCGCTCGGGAGACGATCGATCGCAACCACTGACATGTCATCAAACGGGATCTTTTCCGGAGCAAGGAAGTGCCTGCGGATCGGCGATTAGTGGCCCGCGCTTTGCAAGCGGTTGCGTACCAAACAAGCGCGCTGAGGGTCGTAGAGATGAAGCTACACGGAACGATGTGGGTACTGCTGGCGGCGGGAGCGATGGTGGGCGGGTGTGCGACGGTCAAGGACACGGTTGGCGATCTGACGGGAGCGGGTCCCGGCGTCTCGTCGCTCGACTCGAACGGAGACGGTGTGATCAGCGCCGACGAGGCACAGGAGAACCCGGCCGTGGCAGCGTCATTCGAGGAGATCGACACCAACCGCGACCAGAACATCAATCCGGCCGAGCTGCGGGCCGCCTACACGGGGGTGGCCGAGGTCGACTTCGAGAAGCTCGACTACAACGGCGATGGCGTGCTGACCGAGCGCGAAGCGCAGCAGTCGCCGCCCTCGCTGCACGAGTCGTTCGGCCGCGTCGATGCCGACGGTGACGGGAACGTCAGCGAGGCGGAATACCGCGCCGCGCGCCTGAACCTGCTGGGCGAGACCGAGTTCGCCGCATTCGACACCGACGGCGACGGGGTCATCGACAAGCAGGAAGCCGAGAAGGACATGGCGCTGAGCGAGGACTTCGACAGCATCGACATCGACGGCGACGACATGATCGGCGATCAGGAGTTCGAGCGCGCCCGCCAGAAATGAGCGACCGGCGCACGGTCGAATGGACGACCCTCCGGGCGACTAGGGATGGGTTCGGTCCGGCGATCCTGCCGGCGAACCCATACCGATACCCGATGGAGTCCAGGAGACGCTATGAACGAGACCGCTATGCATTGGGCGGGAAGGGTGCTGACGGCGCTCTTCGCTCTGTTCCTGCTGAGTGCATCGATTCCGCCCAAACTGCTCGGCATGCCGATCGCGGAGGAGACGATGGTGGGGCTGGGCTGGCCCCCCGGCTACGCTTTCGCGCTCGGTGTGCTCGAGCTGACGTGCCTCGCGCTCTACCTGATTCCCCGCACGAGCCTGTTCGGGGCGGTGCTGATGACGGGGGTTCTCGGCGGAGCGATGGCCACGCACGTGAGGGCCGAGAGCCCGCTGTTCACCCACATCCTGTTCGGCCTCTATCTCGGGTTGTTCATGTGGGGCGGTCTGTGGCTCCGCCGTCCGGCGGTGCGGGCGCTGTTTCCGGTCATGAAGGACTGAGGTGCGGATTCCACACCACTTCCCACAGGTGCTGATCCGGATCCTGGAAGTATCCGGCGTATCCGCCGAAGAAGGTCTCATGGGCTTCGCAGACGATCGTTGCACCCGCGCTGCGTGCCTGGTCCATCACCTGGTCCACTTCGCTGCGCGATGAGACGTTGTGGCCGATGGTGAACTCGGTGGCGCTCGGCTTGCCGAGCGCGACACCCGAGTGATGGGCAATGCTCGCGCGCGGCCAGATCGCCAGCATCAGCCCGCCGCGCAGCGGGAAGAACGCGACGGCGCCGTGTTCGAACTGCGTACCGATGATGCCGTCGGTCTCGAGTCCGAGGCCGTCCCGATAGAACGCGAGCGATCGCTCCAGATCGTCCACGCCGAGGGTCAGAACGGTGATCGAGGGATTCATGACGTCTACTCCTCCGAGCGCCCTGTTGCCTCACGGTCGCGCTCGTAGCGTTTCGTCAGAGGAAACGGCGGCAACCACGACTCGCGGCGCAGCGTCCAGAGCTCGTAGGTCGGGGTGAGCTGATCGGGCGCGTCGAGCGTGCCGAGATGCACTTCGATCTCATCGCCGCTCCGTCCGAACACCGACGAGCCACAGCGGGGGCAGAAGAACCGCCCGGCGTAGTCGCGGGTCTCGCCCTCCACCGTCACCGCCTCCTCGGGGAACACGGCGGACGCGTGGAACAGGGCGCCGTGATGCTTGCGGCAGTCGAGGCAATGGCAGATCCCCACGCGGTAGGGGCGTCCCGACGCCACGATTCGGACGTTGCCGCACAGGCAGCCGCCGGTGAACGAGTCCGTGGGTGAGTGCATTCGGAGAGTGTACGCCAAACCGGGCGCCCGGCTCCGCAGCGATCTGACGCCGCGTCTGCAGATCAGACGATCGCCCGCACCAGCAGCGCGACCAGCACCGCGGCGAGCGTCGAGGCGAGGGTGCCGATCAGGATGTACTCGGCGAATTCGCGGCGGTCGAGCTGCTTGAAGCGGGCGAAGCCCTTCGCGGCCAGGATCACGGCGATCACGCCGTAGTCCGCGCCGGCCAGCATCAGCGCGAAGATGAAATAGCGTTCGAGGAAGCCGATCACCCGGCCGGCGTTGTACTGGCGCTCGTCGGTTTCCGGCGGCGAAGCGTCGGCGCCGGCCGCGGCCGACTCCGTCTTCGGCTCGAGGTTCAGCCGGTGGAAGCCGTAGCGGATCAGCAGATTGACCTCGTTGGTGAGCAGCAGCAGGCCGAACAGCACCGCGTTCACCCGTTGCCAGTCGGCGGCGGTGAGCGGCGCCGTCCACGGGCTTCCCGCGGTGACGGCGTCGAACAGGGACCGGCTCCAGCCGGCGAAACCGACGCCGTCGAGGAGCGGAATGCCGGCAAGCGCGACGATCACGAAGACGAGGCCCCGGACGCCCGCCAGATGGCGGCCGCGGCGCTCCAGCACGCGGCCGGCCGCCGCCAGCACGATGAGCAGCAGCGCCATCGCGCCCACCGGCCAGGCCGGCTCGAGGACGGTGAGGGCGCCGAGCTGAACGGCCGCCGCCAGCGCGATCGTCCGCGGACGTGCCGGGGTTTCCCGCAGCAGGTAGCCGAGGCGCGTCAGCATGATCACGTTGAGGACGAACAGGTAGGTCATGGCGGGTGTCCCAGCGCGCGGTCGAGCAGCCGGCCCACCGCGTCGAACGCGGCGAGCACGTCGCGCAGGTGCCCGTCGCTGACGTTCTTGTAGACGGCCTGCTCGGTGATGCCGAGCCGCTCGGCGATCTGCTGCACCGGTACGTCGTGCTGCAGCGCGCTCAGAATCGACAGGCGCCGCGTCTGCCAGCGCCGGAACGCGTGCGAGATCAGCGCGAGGCTCGCATTCGCGAGATCCGCCATCAGGGCGTCGGGCAGGTGGACGCGGAACAGGGTTTCCTCGTTCTTGAGCGCGTCGATCCCGGCCCGGGCGGCGTGAAACGGCGGACCGTCCATGCCGATGGCCTGGCGCCGGTTCACCTCGGTGGAGAGCTCGCCCACCGCCAGCGAGAAGCGCACCAGCACCGGGTGGAGCGCGGCCTGGATGGTCAGCGCGTCGCGGAAGACCCGCGGCCCGCGATCCAGCACCGCCTGAAACTCGTCGCCGAGCGTGAGCGTGTACGGCGAAACGACGCCGGGGCCGCGCAGCTCCGCGAGCAGGCGTTCCAGCCGGCTCTGCAACCGCGGACGGTCCGGGATGGTCCGGGAATCCACCAGGTCGGCGATCAGCACCAGCAACGGCATGAGTCAACCATAACGGTTGAATCGATGTTTTTCAACCGTTTTGGTTGATCCGACTACCGGTTCGGTTGAATTGGACGCGGTTCAACCGGAGCGGTTGAGCGGCTCGTCTAATCCACCCGCAGCCGTCGAATCGCCTCCGGAACCGGCACCCCTGCGGGCAGCCGTTCGTCGGGGAGCGGGCTGAGCGCGGTGCGCGCGAGCGGCAGCACACCGGCCCAGACCGGCAGCGCGTAGTCGGCTTCGTCGTCGACCGGCGGCCCGGTGCGCACCTTGGCGACCGCTTCGGTGAGCGGCAGGCTCATCAGCGTGGTCAGCCGCAGCTCGCGGCGGTTCGGCTCCCGGACCTCGGCCGAGCGTCCCGGCGCGATCCGCTCCAGGAACAGCCGAAGCTGCCGCCGCTTCTCGTCCTCGTCCTCGATCGGCTCCGACAGCCCGTACGCGGTCACCGAGCGGTAGTTCACCGAGTGGTGGAAGGCGGAGCGCGCCAGCACCAGTCCGTCGAGGTGCGCGACGGTGAAACACACGGGCACGCGCTCGGACTGCTGTTTCAGCATGCGGCTCGCCGCGGAGCCGTGCCAGTACACGCGGTCGCCGTCCCGCCAGTACGCGGTGGTGGTCACGAACGGCTGGCCGTCGATCGCGTACCCGACGTGACAGACGAGGCCTGCGTCCAGGATCGCGTACACCGTGTCCCGGTCGTAGCGGCCGCGTGCCGGGCTCCGCCGGAGCCGGGTTCGCTCGGTGGGTTCGAAACCGTTACCCTTCGTTTGCGTCGTCGCGTCCGTCATCTCGCCTGCTCACGGCGGCTGTGCCGGCGCGGAATCTAACCGGACGGCGAGACCGAATTGAGGTCCACTTCGCCCATCTCCGGGAGGCCAGTTTCGAGGGAGGAGGCGCATGAAGCCGCTGGAGCACGTCCGGGTCGTCGAGTTCTCGACGATGATCACGGCTGCATTCGCCTCGATGATGCTGGCGGAGCAGGGCGCCAGCGTGGTCAAGGTGGAACCCCTCGACGAAGGCGACCCGATGCGCCACCTCGGCACCGCGAAGGGCGGCATTTCGGCGCTGTTCGCGAACTGCAACCGCGGCAAGCGCTCGATCCGCATCGATCTGCAGCGTCCCGGGGGCAGGCGCTGGCGCTGCGCCTCGCGCGTGAGGCGGACGTGCTGGTGCACAACTTCCGCCCCGGCGTGATGGACCGGCTGGGCCTCGGCAGCGCCCGGCTGCGCGCCGAGAACCCGCGGCTGATCTACGTCGCGATCAGCGGGTTCGGTAAGGAGGGGCCGCTCCGGGATGCGCCCGCTTACGACCCGATCATCCAGGCCCATGCCGGGTTCGCGGCGTCCCAGGGGCGCGGCACGCCCGCCTTCATCCGCAACCTGATCTGCGACAAGGTGACCGCGTACACGGCCGCGCAGGCGATCGTCACGGCGCTGTACCACCGGGAACGCACCGGTGCCGGGCAGCACGTGGACCTCTCCATGCTCGACGCGAGCCTGTACTTCCTGTTTCCGGATGCGTTCATGAACGAGACGCTGCTCGACGACGACGTCTCGCCCGCGCCGCGCCTCGGTGACCTCGCCTACGAGCTGACCTTGACCTGCGACGGCGCAATAACGGTTTCCGCGGGAACGCCCCGGCAGCAGCTCGGCGTGCTGCGCGCACTCGGCCTCGAGCAGCTGTTGCAGGATCCGCGGTTCGCGACCCGCGAGGCACGGCTCGCCCATCGGGACGCGTATCGGGCGCTGCTCGCGGAAGCGTTCGCGGCCTTGTCGACGGAGGAAGCGCTGGCACGGCTGCACGCCTGCGACGTCCCGGCGGCGAAATGCCTCGAGCGCGCCGAGGTGCTCGACCATCCGCAGCTCGCCGCGAACGGCACCCTCGATCGGGTGGATCATCCGACGATGGGCGCGATGCGCGTGGTGCGTGCGCCGGTGGAGCTCGATGGGGTGCGTCCGCCGCCCGCGTCACCGGCGCCGGCGCACGGTGAGCACACCGACGAGGTGCTGGCGGAGCTCGGCGTGGACGAGGGTGAGGTCGCCGCGTACCGGGCGAAGGGGATCGTGGCGTGAATGCGGGTTCGGAGGATTCGCGGCCGGAGGCCGCTCCCACAAGGGGGAGGGCCTCGGCGGCCGCGGCGTCGTGGCTCAGGTGAGGCCGCGCATCGGGTTGACCGGGGGCCAGCTATCCTTGCTCGCCAGGATCTTCTCGCCGATTTCGGCGACGCCCCAGGGCCCTTCTTCGAGCGGCCGGTCGGCGATCGGCGTGATCTGCCAGGACAGCAGCGCGACCCGGTTGCCGCCGATCAGGAACTGCCGGCCGGAAATGTCCTTCGCCTCGTCCGTGCAGAGGAACACGATCGCCGGGGAGACGTTCTCCGGCGGGAACTTGTCCTTCACTGCGTCGGGCAGGATGTCCTCCGTCATCCGGGACATCGCGGTGGGGGCGAGCACGTTGACGGTGATCCCGTACTTCAGACCCTCGAGCCACAGGCAGCGCATGAAGCCGGCGATGCCCGCCTTGGCGGCGCCGTAGTTGGTCTGACCGAAGTTGCCGAGCAGGCCCGAGGTCGAGCTGGTCATGATGATCCGGCCGCCGTTGCCGAGCTCGAGCATCTTGTCGTAGGCGGCCTTGGTGGTGAGGTAGGTACCCCGCAGGTGGACGTTGATCACCGCGTCCCACATCTCGTCGGTCATGTTCTTGAACGACTTGTCGCGCAGGATGCCGGCGTTGGCGATCAGGATGTCGAGGCGGCCGAACTCCTTCACCGCCTGTTCGACCATGCTCTGCGCGTCGGCCTTCTCGGTCACCGAGCCGTAGTTCGCAACGGCCCGGCCGCCGGCGGCCTGGATCTCCTCGACCACCGCATCGGCCATGTTGTGTGACGCGCCGGTGCCGTCGCGCGCCCCGCCGAGGTCGTTCACGACCACCGCCGCTCCTTCCTTCGCGAGCAGCAGCGCGTGGGCCCGGCCAATGCCCCCGCCGGCACCGGTGACGATGGCGACCTTACCGTCCAGTAGTCCCATGGGATTCACCTCCTTTCTGGATGAAATTCGTTCAGCAGCTCGAGGACGCGCCGAAAGGGCTCCAGCCCTGCGGATATGGCCGACAGCCCCCCTGGGGGCCTTATACTCGTTTTGTGACCGAATTTTGCAGTCTACGAGTCGACGGCCCGAACGCAAGGTTGCGGGGTCGACTCGCCGGCTGCTCGGGCCGTGCAGTAACCGCTCCGCCGCCAGGGGGCCGAGGTCGTACGGCGGGTTGGCGTTTTCTCGCCTATTCTGGAGGTGTATGAGAGCCGGTCGACTCGGGGCAGCAGGTACTTTCGTGAACGAAAGCAGTGATCGTGACGACGCACACCTGAACCGGTCGCTGGACGATGTCGTGGCGCTGCTCGAGCGCGAGATCGAGCGTCTCGAGGAGTCGCTGGAGACGTTCCGTCTGTCCAATCATCCGAACCGAGCCGAGATCATCCGCTGGCACGTGCGCGAGATCGACCGGCGGCACGATGCGCTCGAGCGTCTGCAGGCGATGCTGCTCGCCCGGCAGGCGGGGGACGGCGAGCGCCCGGTTCACTGAAGCCCCCGCCACGCGCTGACGCCGGCCACCACCTCGGCCGCCGGATCGCCGCCGTAGAGGTGCGCGAGCGTGGCGAGCCCACCCGGGTTCGCGAGGTTCACCTCCATCAGATACGGGTACACGGTGTCCACCGCGGCGAAGCCGACGCCGGCGGTGGTGAGCTCGTCCGCGACGGCCTCCACCAGCTCTCGCTCGGCGGCGTCCAGGGTGGTGGGGTGCGCGCTGCCGCCGGCCGCGAGGTTCGCCCGCAGCCCGTCGGCCGGCTGGCGCAGGTAGCTGCCGATCAGGCGTCCGCCCGCGACCAGGGTGCGCTTCTCGCCGTGGACGACCTCCGGGACGAACCGCTGCAGCAGGCAGAAGTCGCCGCGGCCGTGCCCGGTCAGGCGATCGAGCACCGCGCGGCCGGCGGCGTCGTCCCGGATCCGGTGGACGTCCCGGCCGAAGCTGCCGGCGGCCGGCTTCGCAACCCAGTCGCCGCCGCTCTCGAGCAGCCGGGCGAGGTAGTCGAGGTCGCTGCTCGCGTACGTCTCCGGCATCCACCGCCGCCAGGGGTATTTGGCGTGCCGGTACACGAGCGCGTCGACCTCGTTCACGAATCGCTCCTGCGGAAGCAACCTGAGGAGCTGCATGCGGTCCAAGAAGGTGTGCGCGCGGCCCATGCCGAGGAGCCAGATCAACGCGTAGCCGCCCGGATCCGCGCCGCCGAGGCGTACGCCGGACGGCTCCAGACGTACCGCCTCCTGGGGCAGCAGGTCGACGTGCCAGCCGGCGGCGCGAAACGCGGCGGGCAGCCGCAGGTGATTGTCGTGCCGGGCGAGCGCGGTGTCGCCGATCAGGAACGCGATCCGGCGGGCGGTCATCTGAGCAGGCCACCTGACCGCTGTGGCACAATCCGCAACTTCATGGTTTCGAAGGCTCCGCGGGGGCTCACGAGTGCGGAGCTAGATTAGCAGTCGAGTCCATCCACGAAGAGGACCTCCCTTTGGCGATGAATGCACCGATCCAGATCCCCGATCACACGCTGCCGGCGAATCGGATTCCGCTCTACCAGCCGGAGCACCTCGATCCGATGGAGAAGGTGACGCTGCGCAACAGGATCAAGGCGCTGCTCCAGGAGCGCGGGGCCGTGCTGGTCGCGCACTACTACGTGGACGCGGACGTGCAGGACCTGGCGGAGGAAACCGGCGGGTTCGTCAGCGATTCGCTGGAGATGGCCCGGTTCGGCAAGAACCATCCGGCGAACATGCTGGTGGTGGCGGGCGTGCGGTTCATGGGTGAAACGGCCAAGATCCTGTCGCCGGAAAAGCGGGTGGTGATGCCGACGCTCGAGGCCGAATGCTCGCTCGATCTCGGCTGCCCGCCGGACGAGTTCGAAGCCTTCTGCCGGGAGCACCCCGACCGCAAGGTGGTCGTCTACGCGAATACGTCGGCGCAGGTGAAGGCGCTGTCGGACTGGGTGGTGACGAGCAGCGTCGCCCTGCCGATCGTGGAGCGGCTGCACGCGCAGGGCGAGAAGATGATCTGGGCGCCGGACAAGCACCTCGGGCACTGGATCCAGACCCGGACCGGCGCCGACATGCTGCTCTGGAACGGCGCCTGCGTCGTGCACGAGGAATTCAAGTCGAAGGCGCTGTTCGACCTGAAGGCCGTCTATCCGGACGCCGGCGTGCTGGTGCACCCGGAATCCCCGGCCGCGGTGATCGAGATCGCCGACGTGGTCGGCTCCACCAGCCAGATCATCAAGGCCGCGGGCGAGCTGCCGCACAAGGTCTTCATCGTCGCCACCGACCGCGGCATCTTCCACAAGCTGCGTCAGCGCAACCCGAACAAGCGCTTCATCGAGGCGCCCACTGCCGGTGAAGGCGCGACCTGCCGGAGCTGCGCGCACTGCCCGTGGATGGCGATGAACGAGCTGAAGCAGCTCGCGGCGACGCTGGAGGACGATCGGTTGCTGGAGGCGAACGAGATCCGCGTCGATCCGGAGATCGGCCGACGAGCCATGATCCCGCTGCAGCGGATGCTGGACTTCCGGCCGTAGTTTCCTGTGGGAGCGGCCTCCGGCCGCGAATGGTCGGGAACGTTCGCGGCCGGAGGCCGCTCCCACAGCACCTCATGGCCGCTCCTACAGCGGCGTCCTTAAGCGCTCCTACAGCGGCGTCCTCAAGATTGCGCGATGCGCAGCGCCGTCCGGAAGTCGTCGATGCGCTGGTCCAGCCGCGCGAGCAGCTGGGTGTCCGAGCGGTCGACGATGCGGCGGGCGTATTCGAGGTGGGAGATGGCCTTCTGGTAGGCGCCGTGGAGCGCGAAGTACTCGGCGCGCGCGCGGTGCACGCCGACGATGTCGCCGGCCAGGCCCGCAACCTCTGCGAGGTTGTACCAGACGTCGACGTCGTCCTTGCGCACCTGGCTCTGGCGCGCGAGCACCTGCTCGGCCTCGGCGTACTGGCCCTGTTTGACCAGCGCGTCGGCGTAGAGCATCGCGAGCGGCGCGTTGTCCGGGTTCAGCGCGAGGTGCTTCTTCAGCAGCGCGGCCGCCTGATCGTGCTTGCCGGCCTTGATCAGCAGCTCGCCGTAGGCGGCGGTGTTGAGAATGCTGCGCGGATCGTGGGTGAACAGCGTATCGCCGAGCGCCAGCGCCTGGCTGTGCTGGCCGACGCCGGCGAGCGCCAGCGCGAGGCCGTACTGCGCGGCGGGATCGTCCGGGTGGTCGCGCACACGCTTCTCGAACTGCGCGAGCGCGGCCTGCGGGGAGCTCGCGTAGTTCACCTGCACCCGGGCGCGCATCAGCGCGTACTCGGGTGAGTCATGGTAGGTACCCCTGGGGAGCTGCTGCACCTGCTGGCGCGCGTCCGCGACCCGCGATTCGGTGAGCGGGTGGGTGAGCAGGAACTCCGGGGGCCGGCTCGTGAAGCGGTAGGCCTGCTGCATGCGCTCGAACATGCGCGACATGCCGCGCGGATCGAGGTCGGCGCGTACCAGCGTGTTGAGGCCGATCCGGTCGGCTTCCTGCTCCCGCGTGCGGCTGTAGCGGAGCTGGTTCGACTGCGCGGCCGCCTGCGCCGCCGAGACCGCGGCCATACCGGCATCGCCGCCGCCCACGGCGCCGATCATGATTGCGGCGAGCAGCGAGGCGATGGTCGGCAGCGTCTGCGCGCGCTGCTCCTCGATGCCGCGCGCGAAGTGCCGTTGGCTCAGGTGCGCCAGCTCGTGGGCGATCACCGACGAGTATTCGTGGATGTCCTGCGCGGCGAGCAGCAGGCCGGAGTTGATCCCGACGACCCCTCCGGGTGCGGCGAACGCGTTGATCTCCGGGTTGTCGATCACGACGACCTGCATCAGGTTGTCGCGTAGCTGCGAGTACTGGGCGAGGTCGGTGATGTGCTCCGTGACCCAGTATTTCAGGATCGGGTCGTCCAGCGTCGGCAGCGCCGCGTGGAGCTGCTTCAGGAACTGGCTGCCGATCTGCCGCTCCATCTCCGGCGAGATCAGGCTGGACGATGCGTCGCCCAGCACCGGCAGGTCTTCCGCCGACACCCCCGCGCGGAGCGGCGCGCCGAGCAGCAGCAGGGAACCGAATGCGGCCCACACGAGTGCTCGGCCCACCCGCGACCGGCTCGTTCGAATTCGCGTCATCGACGGCATGATACCGCATGGACGCCGGTTTCCCCGCAAAAGTTCCATTGGCAGCGTAAGGTTCCGGCTATATTCTCGGCGCATGAATCAGTCTCAACCGCGGCTCCTGGATGTCAAGGGCCTTAACTGCCCGATGCCTCTGCTGAAGGCCAAGAAGGCCCTGAACGAAATGGAGCCGAACGCGCTGCTGCAGGTGCTGGCGACCGATCCGGGGTCGATGCGCGACTTCGAGGTGTTCTCGCAGCAGAGCGGCCATGCCTTGCTCGAATCCCGCCAGGAGGGTGACACCTACATTTATCTGCTCCGCAAGAAGAGCTCCTGATGCGCTTCCTGCAGGTCATCAGCGGTTGGATCAACCGCTACTTCTCCAACGAAGAAGCGATATACCTGGTGGTGCTCCTGGTCGCCGGGTTCCTGGTGCTGCTGCTGCTCGGCGGCGTGCTGGCACCGGTGCTGGCGGGGCTCGTGATCGCGTTTCTGCTTCAGGGGCTGGTGCGGCGCCTGCAGGGCTGGGGCGTGCCGGAGCGCGCCGCGGTGTACCTCACGTTCACGCTGTTCGTCGGCGCGATGATCGGCTTCCTCGGCTTCATCGTACCGCTGGTCTGGCAGCAGACGCGGGCGATGATGAGCGCGCTGCCGGAGGTGATGTTCCGCATTCGCGAGATCGGACGGGACCTGGCGGAGCGCTTCCCCGATCTGATCACGCCGGCGCAGATCGATCAGTGGGTGGCCGCGGCGACGAGCCAGGTGGGGGCGCTCAGCGGCAACGTGCTGGAAGCCGTCGTCGCCAACGTGCCGGGGCTGGTCGCCTTCCTCGTCTACGTGGTGCTGGTGCCGATCTCGGTGTTCTTCTTCCTGAAGGACCGGGAAGTGCTGCTGTCGTGGTTCCTGTCGCTGCTGCCCCGGCATCGGCCGATGCTCGACGAGGTCGGCAACGAGATGAACCGGCAGATCGCCAACTACGTGCGCGGCAAGGCCGTCGAGATCCTGATCGTCGGCAGCGTCACGTTCGTGACGTTCTCGCTGCTGGGGCTCAACTACTCGGCGCTGCTCGGGCTGATCGTCGGATTGTCGGTGCTGATCCCGTTCATCGGCGCGGCGGTCGTGACGGTGCCGGTTGCGCTGGTCGCGATCATCCAGTTCGGTTGGTCGTGGGACCTCACCTGGGTGCTGGTCGCGTACGGCGTGATCCAGTTCCTCGACGGCAACGTGCTGGTGCCGCTCCTGTTCTCGGAAGCCAACGACCTGCACCCGATCACCATCATCGTCGCCATCCTCGCGTTCGGCGGCTTGTGGGGTTTCTGGGGCATCTTCTTCGCGATTCCGCTCGCGACGCTGGTGAAGGCGGTCTACAACGCGTGGCCGCGGCACGAAGCCGAAGGTTCCGTCGGCGCCCCGCCGGCGGGATTCCCTGCGGCGGACGCGGCGGCGCCGCCCCCTGCGCCGACCACGCTCGGACCGGCGCCGCACGCGGCCGAACCGCGCCGGCGTTGACCTTGTGATGGCTGTGAGCGCTCAAGTACCATGGCGCCGACTTCGACTCCGGGTCCATCTGCGAGCGGTGCGCACATCATGTTGAGGGGAAGCATCGTTGCCCTGGTCACGCCGATGAAGGCGGACGGGGCCGTCGACTTCGAGGCTCTGGAGTCGCTCGTCGAATGGCACATCGCCGAGGGCACGCACGGCATCGTGCCGATGGGCACCACCGGCGAATCGCCGACGCTCGACACGCCGGAGCACCTGGTCGTGATCCGCCGCACCATCGAGGTGGCGGCCGGCCGCGTGCCGGTGATCGCCGGCACCGGGTCGAATTCGACCCAGGAAGCGATCCACCAGACGCAGGAGGCGGAGCGCCTCGGCGCGGATGCGTGTCTGCTGGTCACGCCGTACTACAACCGGCCGACGCAGGAAGGTCTGTACCGGCACTACAGGGCGATCGCCGACGTCACCCGCGTGCCGCTCGTGCTGTACAACGTGCCGCCGCGCACCGCGTGCGACCTGAAGCCGGAGACGGTGGCGCGTCTGGCCGAGATCGAGAGCATCGTCGGCATCAAGGAGGCCTGCGGTAATCCGGATCGGGTCACCGAACTGAAGGCCGTCGTGCCGGAGGACTTCATCATCCTGTCCGGCGAGGATGCGCAGACGCTGCGCATGATGACGCTCGGCGCGGTGGGCACGATCTCGGTCACCGCCAACGTGGTGCCGCGCCTGATGGCCGAGTTCTGCAGCGCGTATCTCGATGGCAATCTCGACAAAGCGCGCGAGATCGATGCGCGGCTGCAGCCGCTGCACAAGTTCCTGTTCGTAGAAACCAGCCCCGCGCCGGTGAAGTGGGCGCTGCACGAAATGGGCAGGATCGACCGCGGCATTCGCCTGCCGCTGGTCGAGCTGTCCGAGCCGCATCGGCCGGAGCTGCGACGTCTGCTGAAGGAGGTGGGTGCTCTGTGATTCGACCGGTTGTCGTCCTGCTGCTGCTCGTTGCCGGTTGTTCCTGGTTCTCCGACGACAAAGGCATCTTCGTCGACAAGTCGGACGACTATCTTCAGGCGACGCAGAATCCGCCGCTGCAGATTCCTCCCACGCTGAACGCCGGTCCGATCGAGGATCCATTCCCGATTCCCGAGATCACCGACCGGCTGCGCCCCGAGTACTATCCGGGGCAGCCGCCGCGTCCCGACACGATCTACGCGAACGACAACCGCGACGAGGTGCGCATCCAGCGACTCGGCGAGCGCCGTTGGCTGGTGGTCCCCGAGCCGCCGACCACCGTCTGGCCGAAGGTCAAGCAGTTCCTCGCGGAGAACGGCGTCGGGCTCGCCTGGGAATCGCCGTCGCAGGGACGTCTCGACACCGACTGGCTGCAGGTCGACGCGGCGCAGTCGTACCGCGACGTGATCCGCGGCGTGATCCGCGACGGCAAGACCGCCGAGCAGCTCGATGACGGTCAGGATCGTCTGCGCATCCGCGTCGAGCCGGGCCTGCGCGAGCGCACCACGGAGGTTCACCTGCGCTACGAGAACTCCGAGTTCGCGCCGCCGAGCCCGCCGGAGATCGGCGACCTGGCCAACGTCGCATCGCATTCCGCCACGATCGAGCAGGAGGCGCTGACCGAGCTCGGCGCCTACATCGCGGCCCGGGTGGCGCAGCAGACCGTGTCGATGGTGGCCCAGGACATCGGCGACGAGGTGAAGTCGTCCATCGACATCGACGCTCACGGCGACCCGGTGCTGCGGCTGCGTCTCGACCGCGAGCGCGCCTGGGCAACGCTCGGCCAGGCCCTCGCGCGCGCGGAGATCGACGTGCTCGAGGCGAACGAGCAGGCCGGCCGCTTCCTGATCACGCTGCCCGAGAATCTCGACGTCGAATCGGAGCCGGGCTTCTTCCGCCGGCTGTTCACGCTCGGCGGCCCGGACATGCGTGATCTGCGACTGCAACTCCAGCCCACCGACGGAGGCTTCGTGGTCTCGGCACTCGATGCCAACGGGAACGCGCTCGAGCGCGAATTCGGCCAGCAGGTGCTGGTGCTGATCCGCGAGTACGCGAGTTGACGGGCATCGCCTCGCTCGGCAGCGGCAGCCGCGGCAACGGCACGCTGGTCGAGATCGGCGGCGAGCTCATCCTGGTGGACTGCGGGTTCACGCTGAAGGACGTCGAACGGCGCCTGGCTCGGCTCGATCTGCGGCCGGATGACATCACCGCCATTCTGGTGACCCACGAGCATTCCGATCACGCCGGCGGCGTGGCGGCGCTGGCGGACGAGTACGCCATTCCCGTCTTCGCGTCGTTCGGCACGCTGCACGCGGCAGGCTCGCGCCTGACCGGCCAGGCGTTCGACAGCCATCGGCCGTTTTCCATCGGCGCGGTGAAAGTGCACCCGGTGATCGTTCCGCACGATGCCCGCGAGCCCACCCAGTTCACCTTCGAGCACGACGGTCTCCGTCTCGGCGTGGTCTCCGACCTCGGTCACGTGACGCCGTTCGTGTGCCGTCAGTTCAGCGGCTGCGACGTGCTGATGATGGAGAGCAATCACGACGTGCCGATGCTGCTGCGCGGCCCCTACCCGGAATCGGTGAAGCGGCGCATCGTCAGCGACCTCGGGCACCTGTCGAACCAGCAGGCGGCGCGGTTTCTGGCCGGCGTCGCGCACCCGGGGCTCCAGGTGGTGGTCGGGCACGTCAGCGAGCAGAACAATCACCCGGAGCTGCTGGAGGCGGCGTTCGAGCCGCTCCGCGAGCAGGTCGCCGGGCTCACGTTCGCGACCCAGTCTCACGGCGTCGACTGGGTCGGCATGGACCCTGTGGGAGCGGCCTCCGGCCGCGAATTCTCCTCCCGGGTGCCGCGAACCGGCTCCCTGTTCTAAGCTCTGCCGGGGACCGATCGGTCCGGTCCTCGAGGAGGTACCGCGATGACCTCGATCGTCACCTACTTCCGCGCCCAGGCCTACAACAACGCATGGGCCAACCATCGGCTGCTCCGGGCCTGTGAATTGCTCTCGCCGCAGGAGCTCGCGGCCGAGCGCACCAGTTTCTTCCCGTCGATCATCCACACGCTGAACCACATCCTGACCGTCGACTGGTTCTACGTGAGCGGCCTCGAGGGCGCGTGCGTCGGCCCGGCCGCGTTCGAACCGGAGATCCCGTTCTGGGACATCACGGACGTGGTGCACGAGCAGCGTGCGGTGGACCGGCGGCTGATCGCGGTCTGCGAAGGGCTCGACGAGGCGAAGCTCGCCGCAACCGTCGACCTGCTCCGCGGCGATTGGGTGCAGACCGAACGTCGCGACCGCATTCTGCTGCACCTGTTCCAGCACCAGATCCATCACCGCGGCCAGGTGCACGCGATGCTGTCCGGCACCGGCGTCGAGCCGCCGCAGCTCGACGAGTTCTTCCTCGATCACGCGCGGGAGCGGGGGCTGCGCGCGCGGGATTTCGAAGTGCTCGGGTTCGACGAGGAGACGATCTGGCGTTCCCCCTAGTTCTCGCGATAGCCATCCGCGACGGGAGTTGCCGGCTGGCTCTGACGGGCCGAGCAAGGCTTTCCCCGGGGTCTCGCGATCCACGATAATCGCTCGGCGGCCGGTCGGCCGAGTGGCTGCAACGAAGTCATCGAAAGCGGAGCAATCGTGGTAGGAATCACCTCATTCGGCGGCTACGTCCCGCGCCTGCGCCTGGCCAGGAAGGCCATCGTCGACGCTCACGTCTGGGCCGATCCGGGGCTGGCCGGCAAGGCGCGCGGCGAGCGCAGCATGTGCAACTGGGACGAAGACGCGGTCACGATGGCGGTGGAAGCGGCGCGCGGCTGCGTGAACAGCCTGAACGGAGCCGCCGCGGGCATCGACGCCGTCTACTTCGCGAGCACCAGCGCGCCGTTCGCCGACCGCCAGCACGCCGGCATCGTCAGCGGCGCGCTGGGTTTACCGGAGGACCTGGCCTCGGTCGACATCTCGAGCAGCCAGAAGGCGGGCACCGGGGCGCTGCTGCAGGCGCTGGGCGCGGTGAGCGGCGGCCTCTACCAGCACGCGCTGGTGGTCGCGAGCGACAAGCGCCGTACCCGTCCGGCCAGCGCCGGCGAGCTCGCCTACGGCGACGCGGCGGCGGCGGTGACGATCGGGCGCGACGACACGCTGGTGGACTTCCTCGGCGCGCACAGCGCCACGGTGGACTTCATCGACCACTACCGCGCCGCCGGCGAAGAGTTCGACTACACCTGGGAAGAGCGATGGATCCGCGACGAGGGGCTCAGCAAGATCGTCGCGCCGGTGCTCGGCCGGGCGCTCGAGAAGGCGGGCGTCTCAGCCTCCGAGGTGAAGCACTTCGTGATGCCGAGCACGATCAGCCGCGCGGTGGACGGCATCGCGCGCCAGGCGGGCATCGCGAAGGAGGCGGTGCGGGACAACCTCGCGAGCCAGATCGGCGAGGCGGGCACCGCGCACCCGCTGGTGATGCTGCTGCACACCCTCGAGACGGGCTGCAAGCCGGGCGACGTGATCCTGCTCGCGAGCTTCGGCCAGGGATGCGACGCGCTGGTGCTGCGCGCCACCGACCGGCTCGCCGACTTCCGGAGCGCCGGCGGCATCGTGCGCGCGCTCGCGAACCGCAAGGCGGAGGACAACTACCAGAAGTACCTGGCCTTCAACGAGCTGATTCCGCTCGAGAAGGGCATGCGCGCCGAGAACAACGACTACAAGACGGCGCTGACCGTCACGTATCGCAAGCGCGACATGCTCACCGGCCTGATCGGCGGGCGCTGCACCCAGTGCGACACGCTGCAGTTCCCGCGCTCGGAGGTCTGCGTGAACCCGCAATGCCGCGCGACGCACTCGCAGGAGCCGCACCCGTTCCGCGAGGAGCCGGCCCGCGTGCTCACCTGGTCGGCCGACTACCTGACCTACACGCCGGCGCCGCCGGCCCACTACGGGATGATCACGTTCACGAACGGCGGGCGCTTCATGACCGACTTCACGGACGTCGATCCCGGCGACGTGGAGGTGGGCGTCGACGTACGCATGGTATTTCGCATCAAATCCGTGGACCATCAGCGAAAATTCGTCCGTTACTTCTGGAAGGCCGTTCCGGTGCGGCCGGAAGGAACCCACTGAGGAGCCGCAAGCATGGCATCAGGCATCAAAGACAAGGTCGCGATTCTCGGCATGGGCTGCTCGAAGTTCGGTGAGCGGTGGGATTGCGGTGCCGAAGAGCTCATGGTGGAAGCGTTCAACGAGGCCATCGCGGATGCGAGCATCGACGTCAGCCAGATCGACGCGGCGTGGCTCTCCACGCACTACCAGGAAATCAGCACCGGCAAGGGCGGCCTGCCGCTGTCGATCGCGCTGAGGCTCCCGAACATAGCGGTGACCCGGGTCGAGAACTTCTGCGCGTCCGGATCGGAAGCGTTCCGCGGCGCCGTCTACGCGGTGGCTTCCGGCGCCTGCGACATCGCGCTCGCGCTCGGCGTCGAGAAGCTGAAGGACACCGGCTACGGCGGCCTGCCGGGCAGCCTCGGCGGCACGTTGAACCCGCTCTGGGCCGCGAACGGCTCGGCGCCGGGCAACTTCGCGCAGCTCGCGAGCGCCTACCGCGCGAAGCACGGCGTGAGCCGCGACGACCTGAAGCGCGCGATCGGCCACATCTCGGTGAAGAGCCACGCGAACGGTGCGCGCAACCCCAAGGCCCACCTGCGCAAGGAGGTGACCGAAGAGGAGGTGCTGAACGCGCCGATGATCGCGGAGCCGCTCGGGCTGTACGACTGCTGCGGCGTATCCGACGGCGCGGCGGCGGCGATCGTCACCACGCCCGAGATCGCGAAGAGCCTCGGCAAGACCAACATCGTCAGCGTGAAGGCGCTGCAGCTCTCGCTGTCGAACGGCTCCGAGTCCGGCTACAACGCCTGGGACGGCAGCTATTTCCACACCACGCGCATCGCCGCGTCGAAGGCCTACAAGGAAGCCGGCATCACCAAGCCGCGCGAGCAGGTGAGCATGTTCGAGTGCCACGACTGCTTCTCGATCACCGAGCTCGTCACGATGGAAGACCTGCAGCTCTCGCCGGAAGGCGGCGCGATCAAGGACGTGCTCGACGGCTTCTACGACGCGGACGGCCAGATCCCCTGTCAGATCGACGGCGGGCTCAAGTGCTTCGGCCACCCGATCGGCGCGTCCGGCATCCGGATGCTCTACGAGATGTACCTGCAGCTTCAGGGGCGGGCAGGGGAGCGGCAGCTTCCCAATCCGAGCATCGGGATGACGCACAATCTGGGTGGGTCCCCTATGTCGAACGTGGCGGCGGTGTGTATCGTGGGGGCGTACGAGTGAGGTCTTGATCGCTTTGAGGCGGGGCGCCGGGCGGAGTCGCCGGCGCCCGCCTTGCTGGCAATGAGCCGGCGTTTCCACCAGAATACGCGTCCCCAGCCGCTCGCATGATCACCAGGAGAGGTGCCGGAGTGGTCGAACGGGCCTGACTCGAAATCAGGTGGCCTCGCAAGGGGTCCCAGGGTTCGAATCCCTGCCTCTCCGCCAGATGTCTAAAGATCAATAGTTTACGAACCACTAGGGTTTCGTCCCACTATCCTGCCCCCTATCTGCTCTCGATTCCTTTCGCTGTCGGACCCCGTACCGATGCTTTTGGGGTCCCGGATGGCCTCTTAGTCGCGACGGCTCCCTTCGCGCTTCTATCACGGCCGTGAATCGCCGCTGCGGGGCGATTGGATCTCTAGTCGACCAAGGCAATGGCGTACACCGAACAGCCGGACCAAAATGCAGACCCTCCTATAGATCTGGCTCGGCTAGTCCGCCGTTATGAAATCATTTACCCAATCGGTAAACGAAGATAGACTTCCGTTTTTATGGAGATCGAGTTCGCGGACGATGAGCTGGCGAAGCTCTGCAACGATGCGGGCTACGCAACTCGCAGGCTCGGCTCCGACAATGCGCGGAAGTTACGGGCGCGCTTGGCTGACTTAAGTGCCGCTGAATGCGTCACTGAACTCATCGCTGGGCGTCCTCACCCCCTGAAGGGCAAATCAACCGGAAGCTTCGCACTTTCACTGCACGGTGGTTGCAGGCTCGTCTTTGTTCCTGACCATGAAGTGGTTCCCAAATCTAAGGGAGGCGGCATCGATTGGCGTTTTGTGACTCGTGTACGGATTACTTTCATCGGAGACTACCATGAGTGAGGTAACGCCTTTCCGTCCGAACTGGATCTCACCACCTGGCGAGACGATCGCGGACCTTCTTGAAGAGGCTAGCTGGTCGCAGGCGGAATTTGCCGAGCGCATGGGCACCTCACGGAAGTTTGTCAATCAACTGATTTCCGGAGAAGCATCGCTGACCGACGAGACGGCGGTGAAGCTAGAGCGGGTATTCGGCAGCTCGGTTCGATTCTGGCTGGCTAGGGAAGCCATCTATCGGGCGGAACTGGCCAAGCAGGAGGAGATGCGCGGGCTTCAGGAGGACGTGCCGTGGCTGCGAGAGATACCAGTAAGCGACATGATCGCGCTGGGGTGGGTTCCCAAGTGTTATGACAAGGCTGAACAGGTTGCCGAGTGCTTGAAGTTCTTTGGCGTCGGCTCGGTATCTGCGTGGCGGCAGTGGAGTCAGTCACTTGCGCAAACAGCGTATCGAATGTCTCCAAAGGCACAGCAAAGGCTTGGTGCAACGGCAGCGTGGCTTCGGTATGGAGAGATTGAAGCGAAGAGTTTAGTCGTCGAACCGTACGATCGCGGCCGGTTCAAAGCTGCCCTTGCTAGGCTTCGCTCGCTGACTCAGGAGCCAGATCCAGCCGTGTTCTTGCCAGCGCTTCGCGATATTTGTGCTAGCGCTGGTGTAGCTGTGGTCTTGGCGCCCGCGCCAAGGGGATGTCCCGCAAGTGGAGCAACAAGATGGCTCTCACCCTCTAAGGCCCTGATGATGCTGAGCTTGAGGTACAAGACGAACGACCAGCTGTGGTTCTCAATCTTTCATGAGGCTGCACACATCCTCTTGCACGGAAAGAGGATGATGTTTCTTGAGGTCGAAAACGGAATGGATGCTGATGCTGAACGCGAGGCTGATGCATTCGCTGCTGATGCTTTGATTCCAAGAGAGTTTGTTCCTCGACTTGCTGCGTTGGGCGCGAACAAGGAGAAGGTCAGGAGGTTTGCGCGCGAGCTTGGCATAGCCCCTGGGATCGTTGTCGGACGGCTTCAGAAGGAAGGTTACATTCCTTGGAGCCACCTCAATGGGCTGAAAGTTCGATACTCCTGGGCGGGCGATTGCTGATGTTTGGAAGGACTGGCAACCCTTTGATTCCGAAGCATGGGGTGTGTTCAGCCTAGTGCGAGAAGGAGACGCAGTTGGACTTGATGAGAGAGACGTGCGGGGCGAGTCTGACTGCGTGTGGCGGCGTGGTGGGCCGACGGACGCAGCGTCGCTAGAATGAACGCATCGGCAGGGACAGCTTCAGGTACGCCACGGACGCGGCGCCAACGCTAACGGGCAGGGCACGAGCCCTGATGGAGAAGCTTGATGGAACTGTCCATGATCCTCGCGCTCGGCGCGGGAATCCTGACCGTCATCGCCATCGCCAAGACCGCGACCGTCGTTCCGCAACGCAGCGCCTACGTGGTCGAGCGGCTGGGGAAGTACGCCAAGACGCTGGAAGCGGGCTTCCACGTTCTGGTGCCGTTCATCGACCGGATCGCCTACAAGCACTCCCTCAAGGAAGAGACCATCGACGTCTCCGAGCAGACCTGCATCACCAAGGACAACATCGAGGTGACCATCGACGGTGTGCTGTACCTGCAGGTGGTCGATGCGAAGGATGCTAGCTACGGTATCGAGAACTACCGCTATGCAGCGACCCAGCTCGCACAGACGACGCTGCGTTCCGCAATCGGCAAGATCGACCTCGACAAGACGTTCGAGGAGCGCGCTGCGATCAATCACGAGGTGGTACAGGCGCTCGACGAAGCGGCGCAATCGTGGGGCGTCAAAGTGCTCCGCTACGAGATCGCCGACATCAAGCTGCCGAACACCATCCGCGATGCGATGGAGAAGCAGATGCGCGCGGAACGCGAACGCCGCGCCGTCGTCGCGGCATCGGAGGGGCAGCGCGAGGCCAAGATCAACGTCTCCGAAGGTGACAAGGTGGAGGCGATCAATCTGTCGGAGGCCGAGAAGATACGTCAGATCAACGTCGCCGAAGGTCGCGCCAGGGAAATCGAGCTGATTGCGGCGGCGACCGCGGAGGGTCTGCGGCGCGTCGCCGAGGCGATCAATGCGCCGGGCGGCCGGGAGGCGGTGTCGCTGCGGATCGCGGAACAGTACGTCAAGGAGTTCGGCAACCTGGCGAAGGCGGCCAACACCCTGATTCTGCCGGCCGAGCTGTCCGACCTCGGCGCGGCCGTCGCCAGCTTGAGCACCGTCCTCGCCTCGACCAAGCCGGTCGAGACGGTGGCGAACTGATCGACCCGGAGGAGATGGCGATGTTCCTCGAATCTCCCGTCTTCTGGGCGCTCATCGGCGTTGTCCTGCTGATCGCCGAGGTCTTCACGTTGAACCTGGTCCTGGTCTTCTTCGGTGTCGCGGCGCTGTTCGTGTCCGCGCTGACGGTGGAGGGCACGGTCGAGGGGCTCGCCGAACAGCTCGTCTGCTTCTCGGGGCTGTCCGTGCTGTTCCTGGTCAGTCTGCGCCGGTTCGTGTCACGCTGGTTCAAAGGCAGCGCCAGGGAGGGCTCGGCGAGCGAAGACGACAGCGGTCTGCTGAACCGCCGCGCGCAGGTGACGACGGCCTTCGTCAACGGTGCCGGCAAGGTTCTGGTGGGCGGCACCGCGTGGGATGCCGTGTCGGATGCGGAGCTGGCGCCGGGCGATACCGTGAAGGTGACCGGGCGGTCCGGAATCACCCTCACGGTGACGCCGCTCGACGCGCCCGAAGGATCCGGCCGCTGACGAGGAGCGGCAGCGCGCGCAGATGCGGCGCTGCCGTGGCTTCAGCCGAACAGCCGCGCGAAGCGCTCGAGCTCTCCGGGGATGTCCGGCCCGGCCGGCTGGTAGGCGATCTCGGTAACGCCCGCCTGCTCGAGCTGGCGGAACTGCTCCCGCCAGGCCTCGGCGCTCTGCGCCAGCTTTCGGGCCGCGAGCAACTCACCGGTGACGAACGGCCGGTCGCGGTCGTTCACGGCGATCAGGTGCTGATCGTGCAGCGCGAGGTGGCGTTCGCGTTCCGGCACCTGCTCGTACGCGGCGGCCCATTCTCGGCCGCCCGGCAGCGCATCGAGCGCGTCGAATTCGATCGCCCAGTGCAGCCCCACCGCGGCGGCGTGGCCGGCCGCGGCGATCGCTCGTTCCGACCCCGGCGATTCACCCGGATCCAGCACGGTGCCCATCGACAGCAGCACGCTGCGGTCGAAGCCGGGCATCGGCGCCGAGCCGAAGATGCCGTCGCCGAGCTCCCGCGCGACCTGCACGCCCTTCGGTCCGGCGGCGGCGATGATGATGGGAACGTCGAGCGGGCGCGGCGCGCCGAACCCTTCGGGATGCATCATCCGGATCGGTGCGCCTTCCCACTCGACCTGCTCGCCGCGCAGCAGGCCGCGCAGACACCGCACGTACTCCGCCACGTACTTCCACGGCAGCGGCCGCTGACCAAGCGTGAGGCGCCCCGTGAAGCCGGAGCCGATCGCGACCGAGACGCGCTCGGCGCCGGCGATCGCAGCCAGCGTTGCGATCGCGGCCGCATTGGTCATCGGGTGGCGCAGGCTCGGCACCAGCACGGCCGGACCGAGGCCGATCCGGGATGTGCGTTCGGCGGCGCGGCAGAGTTGAACCCAGACGTCCGGATACAAGGCCGGCGAATCGTAGAACCACGCGCGGCGGTAGCCGAGCGACTCGGCGATCCGGGCGTGCTCGTGGCTCTGTTCGGAGGTGGCGAACGCGCAGGAGAGTTCCAACGTCATCGCGGGCCCTCGTCGGATGGTGAGGGTATTGTATAGTTTCCGCGGAAGCGGCTTGATCGCAGCGGGAGGACTTCGCGGCCGGAGGCCGCTCCCACAGCCGCTCGCACTGTCCGGGGGGTGTTCGTGCAGGACTTCGAGAAGCTCGGGGCGTTCTATCTCGGCAGGCTCGCCGACCGTGAGCCGCCGGAGCTCCTGCTCTACGACTCGAAGGACCTGACCACCCACGCGGTCATCGTCGGCATGACCGGCAGCGGCAAGACCGGTCTCGGCATCGCGCTGATCGAAGAAGCGGCGATCGATCACGTGCCGGTCGTCGCGATCGATCCGAAGGGCGACCTCGGCAATCTGCTGCTCACGTTTCCGGAGCTGCGCGCTGCGGACTTCGAGCCGTGGATCGATCCGCGGGCCGCGCTCGAGGCCGGCGTGTCGCCGGCCGAGCACGCCGGGAAGGTTGCGGAGAGCTGGCGTCGCGGCCTCGCGGAGTGGGGACAGACGCCCGAGCGGATCACGAAGCTGGCGGCCGCCGCCGAGCGGCGCCTCTACACGCCCGGCAGCAACGCCGGCCGGCCGCTGTCGGCGCTCGCCACGCTGGCGCCGCCGGGCGGCGAGCTGCGCGACGACGTCGAGCTCTACCGCGAGACGGTCGACGCGACCGCGGCCAGCCTGCTGACCCTCGTCGGTGTGGCGGCGGAATCCCCGACCAGCCGTGAGCAGGTGCTGCTCGCGAATGTGCTGGACCATGCCTGGAGCGCCGGGCAGGCGCTCGATCTCGCCGGTCTCGTCGCGGCCGTGCAGTCGCCGCCGTTCGCGCGCATCGGCGTGGTCGACGTCGACTCGTTCCTGCCCGCCGCGGCGCGTTTCGAGCTCGCGATGCGCTTCAACGCGCTGCTCGCATCGCCCGGGTTCAGCGGCTGGCTCGATGGGCCGCCGCTCGACATCGATGCGCTGTTCTACACCGACGCCGGCAAGCCGTGCGTTTCGGTGCTGTCCATCGCGCACCTCGACGAAGCGGGGCGGCTGTTCTTCGTCGCGATGCTGCTCGGCCGGCTGATCGCGTGGATGCGCCGGCAGCCGGGCACGCCGGCGCTGCGCGCGATGCTCTACATGGACGAAGTCTTCGGGTTCATGCCGCCGGTCGCGAGTCCGCCGACGAAGCGCCTGCTGCTGACGTTGCTGAAACAGGCGCGCGCGTACGGTCTCGGCGTCGTGCTCTCGACGCAGAATCCGGTGGATCTCGACTACAAGGGGCTCGCCAACGCCGGCACCTGGTTCATCGGCCGGATGCAGACCGAGCGCGACAAGGCTCGGGTGATCGAAGGTCTGAAGAGCGCCGCCGGCGGCGAGCGGTTCCGTCCCGACGAGCTCGAGGCGACCATCTCGAGCCTCGGCAAGCGCCGTTTCCTGATGCACAACGTGCACGAGGCGGAGCCGGCCGTGTTCGAGACGCGGTGGGTGATGTCCTATCTCGCCGGCCCGATGACGCGCGAGCAGATTCGCTCCCTGACGCCGGCCGCCGACGGGGCGAGCAGCCGGACGGCGAGCGCCGCGGCGGCATCCATCGGGCCGGTGCGTGCACCGTCGGCAGTCGCTTCGCGGCCGGTGCTGTCGCCGAAGATTCCCCAGCGCTTCGTGCCGGTCGATCCGCAGCAGACCGGCGCGGTCGTGTACCAGCCGCGGCTGATCGCCGCCGGCGACGTCACGTTGACCGACGCCCGGCTCGGCATCGACGAACGCCGGCCGTTCCTGTTCGCGGTGGAAGTCGACGACGATACGGCCGCCGTGGACTGGACGGACGCCGAAGCGTTGCCGTTCACGCTGACGGAGCTCGATGACGAGCCGGTCGACGGAGCAGGGTTCGCGGCGTGTCCGGCGGCGCTCACGAAGCCGCAGCAGCTCGAGGCGGCGGCGAAGACGCTGAAGCGCTGGCTGCGCGACGAGATGGCGATCACCGTGTGGAAGAGCCCGCAGCTTCGGGAGACCTCACAGCCCGGCGAGACCGAGGCGCAGTTCCGCATCCGCCTGCAGCACAAGGCCAACGAGCGTCGCGACGCGGAGGTCGCGAAGCTCAGAGCCCGCTACGAGTCCAAGGTCGACACCCTGACGGCGCGGCTACGGCGCGCCGAGCATGCGCTGGAGCGCGAGCAGCAGCAGGCGTCGGGGCAGCGGATCGACGTGGTGATCTCCATCGGCACGGCGGTGCTGGGCGCACTGTTCGGCCGCAAGCGCATCTCGGTGACCTCGGCGTCACGGGTCGGGACGGCGGTGCGCAAAGCCGGCCGAACGCGTAAGGAGGCGGGCGACGTCGAGCGGGCCGCCGAAAGCGTGGAAGCCGTCCGGCAGCAGCTCGCCGAGCTCGAGCAGGCGTTCGAGCGGGACGTGGACGCGCTCGACACGGCGTACGACGCGCAGACCGAGCCGCTCGAGACGCGCACGATCAAGCCGAAGACGAGCGGGCTCCACGTCGATCTGATCGGCGTCGGCTGGTTGCCGGTGGCGGTCGGCGAGGCGTCCTGATCGTGGGGCAGGCGCGGCTCGAGCTCACTCGCGAGCAGATCCTCACGTTCCGCCAGCGGGCTCAGGCACTCGACGAGCGCCTGCCGCCCGGAAGGCGTTCGTTTCGGCGAGCCGCCTGGGCGGGTCTGCAGGACAGCATGCCGCGCGCGGCGCTGCTGTCGCTGCATGCGCGCGTCGAACGCATCCGATCGACCGCGCTCGACGACCCGTCCCTGGTCCAGATCTGGGGGCCGCGCTACAGCGCCTACGTCGTGGCGGCGCGCGATCTCGCGCTCTTCACGCTCGGCCGGCTGCCGGAGGAGCGGGGGCCGCGCAGCCGGGCGCAGGACCTGGCGGCCCGGCTGCGGGACGCGCTCGGCGAAGAGCGCATGCGCTACAGTGACGCGGCGGCGCGGATGGGGGAGAAGCACGCCAACCGACTGCGCTATGCCGCGACCACCGGAACGGTGGTGATGCGCTGGGACGGCGCCCGGCAACCGGTGATCTGGTGCGTACCGCCGCCCGAGATCGACCCGCGCGCGGCACGGCTCGAGCTGGTGCGTCGGTACCTGCAGGTATTCGGCCCGGCGACGCCCGAGACGGTGGCGCGCTGGGCCGGCATCCGTCCGCCGGGGGCGACCGCCGCATTCGATGCGCTGCGGGCGGAGCTCACGCCGGTGCGCACGCCGGTCGGCGAGGCCTGGATCCTCGCGCGCGACGAACCCGGCTTCCGCGCGGCGCCGGAGCGGGTCGCTCCGGCCCGGTTGCTGCCGAGCGGGGATGTCTACTACCTGCTGCAGGGTGCCGATCGCGAGCTGCTGCTGCCCGAGGCGCGGCAGCGTCGGGCGCTCTGGACATCGCGCGTCTGGCCGGGTGCGGTGCTCGTCGAAGGCGAGCTCGTCGGCACCTGGCGGCGGGTGCAGGAGGCGCTGACGATCGAACCCTGGCGCCGGCTGTCACCGGTCGAGCGTGCGGCGGTGGAGGCGGAAGCGGCGAGTCTGCCGCTTCCGGGTATCGACGCCGTGGCCGTGCGCTGGGGTCGCTGAGCCGCGCCGGGCCGCTACGCCGTCGGCGCGGCCTGCTGGGTGTCGGGTTTCGGCAGCTTCACGACCTTGGCCGCGGCATCGTGGGCGCGCTTGCCGGTCTCGAGGAACGTCTTCATCCGCAGCAGGTCGTCGTTCATCTGGTGCTTCGGATCGGCGCCGAGCAGCCAGGCGACCGCATGCCCGAGCACACCGCCCGCCGGCAGGTAGCTCATCTTCACGTCCATGGTCGTGGAGCCGTCGGCATTGGCCAGGAACCGGACCCGCCCGGTGTGGCGGACGAGGGCGTGCGGCTGCGTCTGCCAGGCGAGCAGCCGATTCTCTTCGCGCTCGGTGATCCGTGCATCGAACTCCACCGGCAAGCCGCCGGGACCGTCGACCGTCCAGCGCCAGCACTCCTCGCCCGCAGGCGAGCTGACGCGCTGCACCCGCTGCACGTGCGTGGCGAACGCAGGGAGCCGCTCGAAGTCGCTGCAGAGCCGGAAGACCTCGTCGACCGGCGCGTGGATCCGGATGCTCTTCTGCACGATGATCGCGCGCTCCGGCTCGCCGATGCCGAGCAGGCGGCGCGTGTCGATGTTGGTCAGTGCCCGCGCGAGGAGCAGCAGTCCGGCCGGGGCGGCGAGCGCGCCCGCGGCGTTCCGGCGATTCAGCCCGTAGAGCGTCATCGCCGTGCCGGCCAGCGCACCGGCCGCTCGGGTCGCGGGCGCCCAGTTCTCCTGCCGGAATGCCGAGCGCTCGCCGTTGCGCGGCGGCGGGTTGCCTTGCAGGCCCGGCACGCGGCCGGGTTCGGCATGCACCTCGAGCGCGTTCTGCACGTCCCGGACGCCGGGTACGCGGCGTGCGCACCGCAGCAGCCGCGGCACCTCGTCTTCCAGGATCGGTCCGCTCAGCTTGATCACGCCGTCGTTCGCGTCGACCTCGATCGAGCTCGGATGGCTCACCACGCGGCCGAGGCACGCCCGCACCCGCGACACCAGAACCTCGTCGTCCGGGGGCTGGGAGCTCAGCAGGTTGCGCAGCCGGGCGCGCAGGCCGATCGTTCGGTTGCGGGTGTCGCGGCCCACCACGCCGAGCTCGCGCTGCGCCTTGTGCCCCGCGTGCGCGACCCCGTCGCGCAGCAGCGCGCGCCGATACCGGCCGCGCGCCGGGTCGAAGTAGTACATCGCCGCCGCGCCCATGCCGGCGGCGAGCAGCAGCTTCATTCGGTCGTTCATGATGCTTCTCCCAGTCGTCTTCGTCCCAGTCGTCTTGGAGGAGGCCGCAAACCGCGTGCCAGCCGTCGATGGAAAACCGGGCGGTCGAGCCGGTACAGTGGGCCGAAGCCGTGACCGCATTCGAAGAGGGGGTAGTGATGACCGCACCGCTCGAGGGGATCCGGGTGATCGAAGTGGCGAGCTGGCTCGCCGCGCCGAGCTGCGCCGCGCTGCTGGCGGACCTCGGTGCCGACGTGATCAAGGTGGAACCGCCGAGCGGAGACACGTACCGGCGCCTGTTCACGGCGCTGCTCGGGGAAGAATTCGTCCATCCTTCCTATCAGTTCGACAATCGGGGCAAGCGCGGCGTCTGCGTGGATCTGGAGGATCCCGACGGTCAGGCGATCCTGCACGAGCTCTGCCGCGGCGCGGACGTGTTCATCACCAACTACACCGCCGAGCGCCTGCGGCGCTACCGACTGACGGAGGCCGACGTGCACGCACTGGCGCCGGGGGCCGTCTACGCGGTGCTGGCCGGCTACGGCGTCAGCGGCCCGGACAGCGATCGCCAGGCGTTCGACCAGACGGCGTTCTGGGCGCGTTCCGGCGCGATGTCGATCTTCGGCGACCGGGACGACGGCCCGCTGATCTCGCGCGGCGGCTACGGCGACCGCACCACGGCGCTGAACCTGCTCGCGGCGATCCTTGCCGCGCTGCGTCTTCGTGATCGCACCGGAGAAGGCCAGTACGTGGAGGTCACGCTGCAGCGCACCGGCGTCTGGGCGCTGGCCAGCGACGTGAACGTGGCGCTCTACGATCGCCTGCAGCCCGAGAAGACCAGCCGCAAGGCGCCGCCGAACCCGATCTGGAACTGCTACCGCACGCGCGACGGCCGCTGGCTCTTGATGGTGATGCCGATGGCGATGCCGTACTGGCCGAGGTTCTGTGCCGCCATCGGCCGCAGCGAGTGGATCGACGACGAGCGGTTCCAGACCCTGACCGGCCTGATGGAGAACGGCGTGCAGATCGTCCCGGAGCTCGAGGCGCTGTTCGCGAGCGAAGACCTCGCCCACTGGCGCAGCGTGCTCGACGGCGCCGATCTGATCTGGGAGCCGGTGCCCGACCTGCCGGAGGTGGTGGACGACCCCGTGCTGCGCGAATCCGGCGCGTTCGCGCTGGTCGTGCATCCGCGCGGCGGCGCGATGGAGATCGTCGGCACGCCGTTCGTGATCCGGGGAGCGGACGTCGAGGTGCGCGGCCCGGCGCCCGATGCGGGCGAGCACACGCGCGCCGTGTTCGAGGAGGCCGGCGTGCCGATCGAGCGCATCGACGCGCTGCTCGCGCGCGGCGTGCTGAGGTAGTCGCAGCCGACTGGACGCGCCGGCCGAGCCGGCCTATTATCCTGACCGCGCGGTCAGCATGAGGCGGTTCGATGCCCCTGCACCTGCACGACAAGGCGCACATCCTCGATGCGTGCCTGCAGACGTTCGCCCGTCACGGCTACGAACGCACCACCACGGCGATGCTCGCGGAGGCGGCCGGCGTCTCCAAGGCGCTGATCTTCCATCACTTCAAGAGCAAGGCGGACCTGTACCTGGAGCTGCTCGACCACTGCGCGGCGCTGGCGCGGGCGAGCCTCGATCCGTCACGGCTCGAGCGTTCCGACGATTTCTTCCAGGCGCGCGAGTGCTTCAGCCGCATCGAGTTCGAATTCGTGCACCGCAACCGGGACGTCTACCGGGTGCTGAAGGAGGCGTATCTGACGCCGCCCGCGGAGCTGAAGGACGAGCTCGAGCGGCGCCAGGACGCGCTCAACACCGAACGCCGCGAGATCTGGCGCCGGCTGTTCGCGAAGGTGCCGCTGCGCAAGGGCGTGGATCGGCGCCAGGCGTTCGAGCTCGTGATGCTCGCGATCGAGCACTTCGAACAGAAGTACCTTGCGGAGATGACCGAGGACACCGAGCTCGATCCGGGCCACGTGCGGCGGTTCCTGCGCCAGCGCAGCCGGTTCCTCGAGATGATCCGTCACGGCATCGAAGGTTGAGGTGGCCATGAACGCGACCGTCTGTGCACTCGGCGATCTGACGGACGAGCTCCAGGCGTCGGCGGGCGGCAAGGCGGGCGTACTGGCTCGGCTTCTCAGGGCCGGCTGTCCGGTGCCGGACGGTTTCGTGGTGCTGCCGGCGGCGTTCCGCGGGGACGTGCTCGGCGACGAGGCGCGCGAGCGTGTGGGCGAGCTGCTGCGCGAGATCGGCGGGCGGAACGGCGAGCTGCGCGTGGCGGTGCGCTCCTCCGGAATCGGCGAAGACTCGAGTCACGCGTCCTTCGCCGGCGAGTTCGACACGCTGCTGAACGTCAGCGGCTGCGATGCGGTGATCGACGCGATTCACCGGGTGCGCCGATCGCGCTGCTCCGCGCGGGCGGCCGCGTACAGCACGTCCATGGGCGTCGAGCACGGCGTGGAGATGGCCGTGCTCGTGCAGCGCATGGTGCCGGCCACCGTGGCCGGCGTGCTGTTCACGGTCGATCCGGTCACGGCCAGCTTCCGCCGGATGGTCGGCGATTGCGTGTCCGGTCTCGGTGACGCGCTGGTGTCCGGAGAGGTCAGCGGACAGTCGTTCGCGCTCACGAGGCCGACCGGGCGTTATCAGGGTCCGGATGCGTTGCGCGCGCACGGCCGCCGGTTGTTCCGGCTCGCCCGGCGGATGGAGCGCCTGCTCGGGACGCCGCTCGACATCGAGTGGGCGGTGGACGGGCGCCGCCCGTGGATTCTGCAGGCTCGGCCGATCACGACGCTGTCGCCCGGCGATCTCGCGAGCTACGACGTGAACGAGTCGCGCTGCGAAGACACGCTGTGGGTCAACACCAACGTCGGCGAGGCGCTGCCCGACGTGATGTCGCCGCTCACCTGGAGCGTGATACGGCTGCTCGACGAGGAGTTCAACTACCTGCCGGGCTACCGGCTCTGGTCCGGCAACATCTGCGGGCGCGTCTACAGCAACATCGGCCGCCGCATCTCGGTGATCAGCGCGCTCACGGGCTGGGACGGCCAGCGCACGCTCGAGCTGTTCGACGACCTGTTCGGCAGCGTCCGGGAGCGGGTGGAAGTGCCGCTGCACCCGTTCGGCCGGTTCGGGCTGCTGCGCGAGGTGGTGCCGCGGCTCGCGCGGTTCGCGCGGCGAACGCTGGCCGCCTCGCGCGGTCTACCACGCTTCCTCGAGCAGACCCCCGCCTGGTGCAGCGACGCCCGGGCCGCGCTGCAGCGGATCGATTCGCCGCCGGAGCTGCTGCGCTACTGGCAGCAGCATCTGCATCCCTACCTGCTGCGGGCCTGGTGGAGTCATACCGCCGGCAGCAGCCGGCTCGTCAGCCTGCTGACCCTCGACCGCAAGCTGAAAGGGATGGTGGAGGAGGGCGAGCGCGGCGCGCTGCTTTCGAATCTGCGCGGGGGCGGTGACCTCGCGAGCCTCGGCCCGATGCTGGGGATCGCACGCGTCGCGGCCGGCGAGATCTCCCGGGAAGAGTACTGCCGGCAGTACGGCCACCGCGGACCGTACGAGTTCGAGCTCCGCCACCCGGACCCGGTGGAAGACGAACACTGGCTCCAGCGGCAGCAGGCCGCGTTCGCTTCCGGGCAGCGGATGGTGCAGGAGCTGCTCGATGCGCAGTGCGCGCAGTTCGAAGCGGCGCGGGAACGCTTTCTCACGCGCTGGCCGCGCAAGCGCCGCTGGCTCGACCGGCGCCTCGCCGCCGCCGCAGCCGGCGCGCAGGCCCGGGAGGCGGCGCGATCGGAGTTCACCCGCGTGTTCCGCGTGGTGCGCGCGTTCGCGCTGCGCGCCGGCGAAGTCACCGGCGCGGGCGACGACGTGTTCTTCCTCTACCTCGATGAGCTGCTCGAGCTGCTGCGCGGCGACCGCTCCGCACGGGCGCAGGTGCCGGCCCGACGCGCGAGCTATCAACGCTTTCAGGCGCTGCCGCCGCTGCCGTCGGTGATTCGCGGGCGCTTCGATCCCGATGCGTGGCTGCGTGATCCGAACCGGCGCACCGACTACTACGATGCGGTCGCGCCGGCGGTGACGACCTCGCTCAGCGGCGACACGCTGACGGGTGTGCCGGGTGCGGCCGGTACGGTGGAAGGCGTCGTCCGGGTGCTCGCGCGGCCGGAATGCGGCGATCAGCTTCGGCCGGGTGAGATCCTGGTGGCGGCAACGACCAACGTGGGTTGGACGCCGCTGTTTCCCAGGGCGGCGGCGCTGGTCACCGACGTCGGCGCGCCTCTGTCCCACGCCGCGATCGTCGCGCGGGAGCTGGGCATTCCGGCGGTGGTCGGCTGCGGCAACGCGACCGCGCTGCTGCGCACCGGCGATCGGGTGCGGGTGGACGGCGGCCGCGGGATCGTCGAGCGGCTCGAGCGGCGGGAAGAACTAGGATGACGCGGACGTACGCTGCGTTGCCCTGGAACAACTGAGCGGCTCACGGGCGCGCAGCGCGTAAATCTGATACGCCGCTCGGATCAGCGGCTTCGCGACGTTGCGCACCGGCACACCGCCGGGCGTGATACCGCGCTGCGAGCCGTGGTGGGCGTGCCCGTGGAGCGCGAGATCGCAGCCGCCTTCGTCGATCGCCTCGCCGAGCAGGTGCGAGCCGAGAAACGGATAGATCTCCAGCTTCTCGCCGAGCAGCGTGTCCTTGGTCGGTGCGTAGTGCGTCAGCGCCACGCGCAGGTCGCACTCGAGCGCCTTCAGGCAGCGCATCAGCTGGTGCGCGGTTTCCTTGGTGTGCCGGATGAACGACTTCATCTCGAGCTCGCCGAACTCGGATCCGCAGGCCCCCGCGAAACCGCCGCCGAAGCCCTTCACGCCGGCGATCCCGACACGTACGCCGCCGAGCTCGAGCACCACGCTCTCGCCTTCGAGCACCGTCACACCCACGCGCTCGAGATCGGCGCGGATGCCGTCCTGAGCATCCAGGTGGTAGTCGTGGTTGCCGAGCACCGCGATCGTGGGCACGCCGACGTCCGCCACTTCTTCGGCAAGCAGCCGGCCTTCCTCGCGGGAGCCGTGCTGGGTCAGATCACCCGCGAGCAGCAGCGCGTCGGCATCCTGCACCACGCGCGCGAAGCTCGGGCGCAGCTCGCCGCGCATGTCGAGGCCGATGTGCACGTCGCCGACCGCGGCGAGGCGCACTAGCCCAGGTTCTCCGGCCCTTCCGGCTCTTGATATTTGGCGATCCATAATTCGTCGACCAGTTCGATGTCGGGGGGAATGATTTCGCTGGCTACTTGCCTGGCGGCGTCCTTTCGCGCCTGCGACGCCACTTCCCCGATCAGGAAAGCGCGGCCGCCCGCGACCTTGACGGTCACGTCGAGCAGATTGGTGCGCGGATCGGTGGCCAACGCTTCGCGGATCTGGCCGACCAGGTGCTTGGCTTCCATTCGATCGCTCTGCCGATCAGCTTTCGTAGATCTGCTGGTACAACGTGCGCACCACGTAGTTCGGCACGGCGAGGTCGAGCGAATGCGCGTAAACCAGCAGGCTCAGCACGCGGCGGGGCGCCTGGCGCGAGCGGCGCAGCAGATAATCCCAGTCGAGCTCGTTGACGCCGATCACGCCGAGCGCATCGTGCCAGTGGCGCGGGCCACGTTCGTCGTGCACGACCGCCTTGATCACCAGCAGGTCTTCGGGCGCGATCAGGCGCACGCAATGGCCCATGAAATCGCGCTGGACGCACCGCGCGATCATCTCGTCGTCGAAGTAGAAGCCGCCGGTGGAGTGGAAGATCACGTCCACCAGCACGCCATCCTTGAACGCCTTGAACAGCCACGCCGGATTCGTGCGCTCTGTGTCGAAGCCCGCCCGGGCGAGGGCTTCGAGCGCGTTCTCGGCGCCCGCCGGACGCACGAACACGTCGATGTCGTGGGTCCAGCGCGGCCGGCCGAGCCCGGTGGACGCGATGCCGCCCATGAACGCGTATTCGAGACCCGCGCAATCGAGCGCGGCTACCGCCTCGCCGAGCACCTGCTGGAACGCGCCGTTCTTGGTGCCGCGCAGGTGCTCCTCGACTTCGTGATCCCACTCGGCCAGACGCTCCAGCGGGATTCCGACCTCGTGCTTCGGTTGCATGATTGCGTCACCTCGGCCAAAGGGCCTGCAAGTGACGTGCCGGGGGGACCCGGTTGTGGGAGCGGCCTCCGGCCGCGAACGGATTCGCGGCTGGAAGCCGCTCCCACAGAAGAAGGCCGCAGGGGAGACAGCCGCGCTATTCGTGTTCGTCCAGCCGAATCTCCATCCGCACCAGACTCGGATCGTCGGGATCGGCCGACTGGGTGAAGCCGGTGCTGCGCGCGAGCGCCCGCATACGCCGGTTGTCGCGCAGCGTGACGCCCCAGACGAGACCGATGCCGCGCGAGCGCGCGTGGCGCAGGATCCGCTCCATCAGCAGCCGGCCGAGGCCCTGACCCGCGACGTCGTGCTGCACGATGATCGCGAACTCGGCCTGTTCGTTGTCCGGATCGGCCGAGATCCGCACCACGGCGTGGATGTCGGTCTGGCCCGGGATGCCGCGCTCGGTCAGCACCAGCGCCATCTCGCGGTCGTAGTCGAGCTGCGTGAAGCGCGCCGCCAGCATGTGGTTCAGCGTCCGCATCGGCTGCAGGAAGCGGTTACGGATCTCGTCGGGATCGAGCCGCGCGAACGCGCGGTTCAGCGCCGGCTCGTCCTCCGGAACGATCGGCCGCAGCAGCATCGTGCGCCCGTCGCGCAGCGTCACCTCTTCCTCGAGCTCTTTCGGATACGGACGAATGGCCAGGTGCGCGAGCCGGTCGGCGTCGCCGTCGAGCCGCACCTTGATGCGCGCGTCGAGCGCGATCACGCCCTGCGCGTCCGCGAGCAGCGGGTTCACGTCCAGCGTCTGGATCTCGGGGAAGTCGACGACGAGCTGAGAGAGCCTGAGCAGCGTCAGCGCCACCGCCTCCAGATTCGCCGCCGGCCGATCCCGGTAGCCCTGCAGGCGGGAGTAGATGCGGGTGCGCGAGATCATCTCCATCGCGAGGCGCATGTTCAGCGGCGGGAGGCTGAGCGCGCGGTCGCGCAGCAGCTCCACCGCGGTGCCGCCCTCGCCGAACAGCAGCACCGCGCCGAACTGGCTGTCGCGGTGCATGCCGATGATCAGCTCGTAGGCGCCGCGCCGGCTGACCATCGGTTGCACGGTGAAGCCGTCGATGCGCGCGTCCGGCCGCGCTTCGGTGATCTTCTCGAGCATGCGTTCCGCCGCGGCAATCACGGCGTCCCGGCCCTCCAGATCCAGCACGACACCGCCGACGTCCGACTTGTGGGTGATGTCGGGCGAAAGGATCTTCAGCGCGACCGAACCGCCGAGCTCGTCGGCGATCTGTCCGGCCTCCGCCGGTGAGCGGGCGACGCGGGTGGCCACGGTCTCGATCCCGTACGCGCGAAGCACGGCCTTGGCGTCGGCTTCCGAGAGCCAGCGCTCCTCGCCGGACGCGCCGCCGGCGGTGATCACGTCGCGCGCCGCCGCGCTGTCCACCGCGAGCTCCTCGGGTACCGACGGCGGCGTCTCCATCAGCATCCGCTGGCTGCGGCGGAAGTCGACGAGCTGCATGAACGCGGTGATCGACTGGTTGATGTTCTCGTAGGCGGCGAAGCCCCGCTCGCGCAGCAGCCGGCGCGCCATCCGCGAGGTCTCGTCGCCGATGAAGCAGCAGAGTATCGGCACCCGACGGCGTTGCTGCGCGAGCCGATCGGCCAGCTTGCGGGCGACGTCGAGGGCCGGCGCCACGGCGGTTGGGCAATTGAGGATCAGCAGTGCGTCCATTTCCCGCTCGTGCTCGAGCACGATCTGCACCGCCGTCGCCAGGCGGTCCGGCGGCGCGTCGCCGACGATGTCCACCGGATTGCTGCGCGACCAGATCGGCGGCAGCACCGCGTCCAGCTTCTTCCGCGTCGCGTCCGACAAGGTGGCCAACGTGCCGCCGCGGCTCAGCAGCTCGTCGGCGGCGAGCACGCCGATCCCGCCGCCGTTGGTGACGACCAGCAGCCGGTCGCCGCGCGGCGCGGAGACCGTGCTGAGGGTCTCGGTCGCCGCGAACAGCTCCTCCATCGACGGGACCCGCAGCATGCCGGCCCGGCGGAACGCGGTGTCGTAGACGTCGTCCGCGCCGGCGAGCGCGCCGGTGTGCGACGTGGCGGCGCGGGCGCTGCCGGGATGGCGGCCGGCCTTCACGACGATCACCGGTTTGGTGCGTGAAGCCGCGCGGGCGGCGGACATGAACTTGCGCGCGTTGCCGCGGATGCCCTCCATGTACAGCAGGATCGCGGTACAGTTCCGGTCGTTGGCGAGGTAGTCGAGCATGTCGCCGAAGTCGACGTCGGCCATCGCGCCGAGCGCGACCAGGTGGGAGAAGCCGACGCCGCGCGCGGTGGCCCAGTCGATCACGCAGGTCACCACCGCGCCGGACTGGGTGACGAACGCGGGGCCGCCGCACAGCGGCGGCAGGTGCGCGAAGCTCGCGTTCAGCGACCGGTTCGGATTCAGCACGCCGAGCGTGTTCGGCCCGACGATGCGCATCAGGTGCGGCCGCGCCGCGTCGAGCACCTGCTGTTGCAGGCGCCGCCCTTCCTCACCCATCTCGCTGAACCCGGCGGTGATCACGATCGCCGCGCGGGTGCCGCGCTCACCGAGCTCCGCGACCAGACCGGGCACGGTGGCCGGCGGCGTGGCGATGATCGCGAGGTCCGGCACCACCGGCAGACTTGCGACGTCGGGATAGGCCAGCACGCCCTGCACCGACTGGTGGCGCGGATGCACCGGCAGCACCGGACCATCGAAACCCGAGCCGAACAGGTTGCGGGCGATCACCGAACCGACCGACCCCGGACGTTTGCTGGCGCCGATCAGCGCGACCGAGCGGGGTTCGAACAGGTACTCCAGGTTGCGAATCGACACGTCCTGCTTCTCCCGGCGATGTGGCGATCAGCGCATCAGCCCCCGGTCGCCTGGCGAGCCGCGGCGATGCCGCCCCGGTAGATGCCTTCGACGACCTTGCGCGCCTCTTCCTCGCTGCCCTTCGGCTCGAAGCGGCCCGTCCAGTCCACCTTGCAGGTGCCGTCGCCGTTGTCGGTGATCTGGACGGTGGCGGAATAGCCGGACACCGGCAGCGGGCAGTCGTCGTTGATGATGGAGTAGCCGAACACCCGGGCGCTCGGGTCGAACCGGTCGAGCCGTTCGATCACCTTGCCGCCTCCGAGACCCAGCGTGCGAACCATGCCGACGCCCTGGCCTTCGACCTCGACGGACGTGATCGGCCCGCCCACCCGGATGCCGCCGAAATCGCTGAGCACGGCCCAGACCCGGTCGGCGCTGGCGTTGACGTTCTCGGATACCGTGACTGTGGTCATTGTGCTGTTCCTCGTGGTGGGTGGTGCGCCATGACCGAGCGCAATGCGGCCCGACGCTGGGCCGTCTACTGTAGCACCATGCTTCCGCTGCTGGGTTACGTCGGTGTGACGGTGGCCGTGCTGGCAGCGGCCTGGATCTGTCACGCGCTGTTCGTGCCGCGGCTCCGGGCGGGCCGCGCGTCCAGCGGCATCGCGTCGCTGATCACGCTGGCGGTGCTGCTCGTCACGCCGACGGTGGCGGCCGCCGTCGCTGCGGCCGTCGCCGTCGACCGCGGCGTGGTCGGTGCACCCCTGTTCTTCTACCTCGGCTACGCGGTCGGGCTGGTCTGCTTCATCGTGCTGAACCGCAAATACCGCCGCTTCGGTGAAGACGGAGGGCGCTGACGCGCGACTCCGCGACCGCTCCCGGCTCAGGCCACCACCAGGCTTATCAGCGCCACCACCGAGACCGCGGCCGCCAGGATCGTGCCGTATACCGTGCCGATCAGCCCGAACTTCACCAGCGTGACCGGCCAGCTCTGCGCGTAGACGCGCCGTTGCATGAACAGCAGGTACAGCGGAATCCAGAGCTGGGCGGCGAGTGCGAGGCCGCGCGCCGGCACGGCGGCCCAGGGCGCGACGTTGCCCGTGACGTCGGCCAGGCTGCCGAGCAGCACGCCGATGATCATCGCCATGCCGAGGAAGCTGTGGCTGTGCAGCGCCACCACCAGATGTGCGGTGTAGAGCCAGCGCTTGCCGATGTAGAACAGCTTCAGCAGCAGCGCGAACAGGGGCATCAGCACGAACAGCGCCGCCGGCAGCAGGCCGAGGAAGGAGTCGACGAGCCGCCGCGGGTTCTGCTGCGCCTGCTCGATGTTCTCGGCCGCGCGGCCGATCCAGACGTTGATCTGCTCGTTGACCAGGTCCGGCAGCCAGCCGATCGCGACGGGATTGGTCTCCGGATCCCAGATCTCGCCGTCGATGCGGATCCGGGGCGTCGGCGGGGCCACCGGGCGTCCGGCGAGGCGCCCCGCCTCGGCCTTCTGCAGCCAGTCGATCTGTGTCCGGGCCGCCTCTTCGATCCGGGCGCGCGCCTCCGCCAGCGCTGCGGCCGCGACCGCGGTGTCGGGGTTCCCCGCCAGCTCCTCACTGCTGCGCGCGAGCTCGGCCAGCGCCCGCTCGCGAATCGCTTCCACCTGAGGCACCGACTCGGCCTGCTGGATCGACGCCACCGCGTCGGTGATCTGCTCCGATTGCGGGTCCACCACGAACTGCAGCACCAGGAACGCCGCTACCGTGAGCACGAAGAACAGCCGGAACGGCGAGACGAAGCGCATGCGCCGGCCAGCGAGGAACTCGAGCGTGATGTGACCGGGGCGGAAATAGAGCGGCAGCAGCGTGCGCCAGATCCGCGAGTCGTATTCCAGCACCGTGTCCAGGAAGTCCTGCACGAACGAGCGCAAGTGGCGCACCATGCCCTTCACCGGCTGCCCGCAGGCATGGCAGTAAGGACCCTGCAGCGGCTCGCCGCAGTTCAGACAGTGGCTGGGCTGTTCCATGATGGGTCGGCCGGCGTCGGTTCCGTCAGGTGCACTTGGCCCGGAGAACGGCGGACCGCATGATAACGCGCATGGACCAACCCCCGCGCGCTGCGTCCGCTCCCGGCCGATCCTGGTCGTCTCGCAGCGACGGCTTTCTCGCTGCAGCCGAGTGTCTTCCGGCGGAGCCGAGATTCGATCCGCCCCGTGGTGAGCTGCTGGCGCGCGCCGTGGAGTATCGGCTGAAGGCTTATCTGTACGCGGTGCGCGGCGGCGCGCCGCCGGGCGACGATCTGGCGCACCTGCTGCATCTGGCGATCGCATGCGGTTTGGCCTGGAACGCGGAACAGGACGGGGTGCTCGCGGCGCTCGCCCGCGCGCGGTTGCCCGTCGATCCGGTGCCGGCGCCGCCGGAGCCGGCCGTGGTCCGCGCGCTGTGCCGGGCGGTGGAGGATCAGATCGGCGGCGTTGTCTGACGCGAATCCTCAGCCGCTCGGTTTGTTCGATCGTCTCGGCTTGTTAGTATCCGGCTCCCGCGCTGTGCTGGAAGTCCGATGAATGCCGCAACCATTGTTCGTGGGTTCGCCCTCTGCCTCCTCGCTCTGACGGCCCACGGTGCGCTTGCAGCAGACGATGCCGACGCGAGCGTGCCACTCGGCCAGCTACCGGATACCGCCGAGCCGCGTCAGTACCGGCTGACGCTCACCATCGATCCGGATCGGAGCCATTTCACCGGACACACCGAGATCGATCTGACGCTGAACGAGCCCGCGGATGGCATCTGGCTGCACGGCAAGGACCTCGAGGTGCAGCGCGTGGTGGTGCGCCGGTCCGATGGATCGGAGCAACCGGCCACCTATCGGCAGCGCGCCGAGGAGGGGGTGGCTCGGGTCTCGTTCGGCAGGACGTTGCCGAAGGGGCCGCTGACGCTCGAGTTCGACTACCGGGCGCCCTTCAACGACAGCCTCGAGGGCCTGTACCGGGTCGTGGTGGACGGCCGCAGCTACGCCACGACCCAGTTCGAAGCGACGTCCGCGCGCTTGTCGTTCCCCGGATTCGACGAGCCCCGATTCAAGGTGCCGTTCGACATCACGCTCGAGGTGCGGGCCGACCACAAGGCCGTCACCAACACGCCGGCGGTGGCCGAGGAACCCGGTGAGGAGGGATTCGTGCGCATCCGCTACGCGCGTACCCGGCCGCTGCCCACCTACCTGCTGGCGTTCATCGTCGGTCCGTGGGACGAGCGCGTCGGCGAGCCGATTCCGGCGACGGCGCTGCGAGACCGGCCGATACCGCTGCGCGGCTTCGCGGCCGCCGGCAAGGGTGACCAGCTCGAGTACGCGCTGCGCCACACGGCCGACATCGTGATCGGGCTGGAGGAGTATTTCGGGACGGCCTATCCGTATCGCAAGCTCGACATCGTCGCCGTGCCCGACTTCGCCGCCGGTGCGATGGAGAACGCGGGCGCGATCACCTATCGGGAGCAGCTCCTGCTGATCCGCGCGGACGCCTCGCCGATGCAGAAGCAGAACTTCGCCTCGGTGCATGCGCACGAGCTGGCGCACCAGTGGTTCGGCAACCTCGTCACGCCGCGATGGTGGAACGACATCTGGCTGAACGAAGCGTTCGCGACCTGGATGGCGGCAAAGGTGATGCAACGCCTCGACCCGGAGGGAGGTTATGCGATGCGTCAGCTCGGTGAGTCGCTCGCGGTGATGCACGAGGACGCGCTGGTGAGCGCGCGCCGGATTCGTCAGCCCATCGACACGCATTCCGACATCGGCTCGGCGTTCGACGGCATCACCTACGACAAGGGCGGTGCGGTGCTGTCGATGCTCGAGCGCTTCGTCGGCGAGCAGAACTTCAAGCGCGGCATCCAGGGGTACATGGACCGGCACCGCTTCGGCAATGCGGACGCCCGCGATTTCGTGCGCGCGATCGCCGCCACCCGACCGGATCTTCCGGAAGGCCGGATCGAGCAGGCGTTCTTCTCGTTTCTCGAGCAACCCGGAACCCCGCTGGTGCGCGTGGACTGGACGTGCCCGGACGAGGGCGCCGTGGCGGTGTCCGTCGAGCAGCGCCGCTACCTGCCGCTCGGCTCCCGCGGCGATCCGGACCAGGACTGGCTGCTGCCGATGTGCTTCGCCTACGGCGACGGCGGCGAACGGCGGGCGCACTGCGAGCTCGTACGCGAGCGCGAGGCGCACATCGAGCTTCCGGCCGCCGGCTGTCCGACCTACCTGATGCCGAATGCCGATGCCGCCGGTTACTACCGCTTCGCGCTGGCGGCCGACGATTGGCAGGCGCTGCTCGCGGCGCCCGATCTGACGGAAGCCGAACGCCTCGCGATCGCCGCGAGCCTCTCCGGTGCGTTCCGTGCCGGCGAGCTGCCGGCCGCCGACTATCTCGCGTTGCTGCCGGGGCTGCTCGAGAGCGACAGCCCGGAGGTGCTGACCGCACCGCTCGCGGACCTCGAGTGGATCCACGAACGGCTGCTGACCGAGGACAATCAACGGCGCCTGCGCAGGGTGCTGGCAGGCTACTACTCCGATGCGGCGGCCGCGGTGCCGCTCGACCAGGCACCGGCGGACGATCGGGAAGCGAAGCTGCAACGGGAAATGGCCGGGCTGTACGCGCTGCTGATCGAGTCGCCGGCCTGGCGTGCCCAGCTCGCCGAGCGCGCCGTGGCGTACGTCGCGGCGCAGGAACCCCGGGGCGGCGCGCGCCGCGTCGAGGCGGATCTGCCGGCGCACCTGCGGGCCACGGCCCTCGCGGTCGCCGTGGAGACCCAGGGCCAGCCGTTCGCCGAGCGGCTGCTCGACCTGTTCCAGCGCTCGAACGACGCGCTGCTGCGCGAGGAGATCCTGCGGGCGCTCAGCTACGGCGCTGACGAGCCTATGCTGGCGCGGTTGCGCGCGCTCGTGCTGACGGATCGGCTTCGTGACAACGAGGTGGTCCACGTGCTCGAACCCCAGATCGGGGAAGCGGATTCGCGCGAGGCGGCGTGGCAGTGGATCCTCGAGAACTTCGACGCGGTGGCCGAGCGGCTGCCCTACTGGTTCCGCGGCCGCGTCGTCGAATACGGCCGGGCGTTCTGCAGCAGCGAACGGGCGGAGGAGATCGAACGGCAGCTCGGCGGACGGGTCAGCGCGCTCGGCGGCGGACCGCGAAGCCTCGCGAGAACCGTAGAGCAGATCCGGCTCTGCGAGGCGCTGGTGCAGCATCACGAGGACGCGCTGAACGGCGCGCTCTCGGGGGGGCGGTTCGGCGCCGATTGAATCGGCGCGGCGGCCCGGCCGCCGGCCGGATCAGCCGGTGTTGCGCAGGCCGCTCGCGATACCGGCCATGGTCACCTGCAGCGCCTGTTCGACCAGGCCTCGATCCGTCGGCTCGGCGCGCCAGCGCGCGAGCAGCTCCGCCTGCAGCAGGTGCAGCGGATCGAGGTAGGTGTTGCGGACGAACAGCGATTCCGCGAGCTCCCGGTCGTTGACGAGCAGCGTTCGCTCCCCGGTGATCCGCAGGAGGTCTGCCGTGAGCTGCTCGAGCCGTCCGCACAGCGCGTCCACGGTGCGCTGCTGCCCGGTCGAGACGAGGCGCCGCGCGTAGTAGCGCGCGAGCGTCGGATCGGCTTTCGCGAGCACCATCTCCAGCGTGTCCATCTGCATGCGGAAGAACGGCCACGCCAGCATCTCGCGCACGCGCGCGAGGCCACCGGCGGCGAGGACCTCGGCGAGGGCCGCATCCGTGCCGAGCCAGGCGGGCAGCATCAGGCGCACCTGGGTCCACGCGAACACCCACGGGATCGCCCGCAGGCTCTCGATGCCAGGCTCGGCCTGGCGCCGGGCCGGGCGGCTGCCGAGCGCGAGGATGCCGAGCTCCTGCTCGGGCGTCAGCGCGCGGAACAGCGCCACGAAATCCGCATCGTCCCGCACTACGCTGCGGTAGGCGGTGAGAGCGGTGTCGGCCATCGTCGCCATGGTGTCGCGCCAGGCCGGGCTCGGCGCGGGCGGGGGCTCGAGCGTCGCCTGCAGCGTCGCGGTCACGTAGCGGCGCAGCGTCTGGACCGCGAGGCTCGGCAGTCCCAGCTTCCAGCGGATCATCTCGCCCTGCTCGGTCACCCGGAGCGAGCCGGCCACCGATCCGGGCGGCTGGGACAGGATCGCCGCCTGCGCGGGACCGCCGCCGCGGCCGACGGTGCCGCCGCGGCCGTGGAACAGCGCGAGGCGCACGCCGTGGCGTGCCGCCGTCTCCACCAGACGCTCCTGCGCCCGGTACTGAGCCCAGGCGGCGGCGAGCTGTCCCGCATCCTTCGCCGAGTCGGAGTAGCCGATCATCACCTGCTGATAGCCGCCGGCATACGCGCGGTACCAGGGGATCGCGAGCAGCGCCTCGATGGTATCGGCCGCGCCGTCGAGCGCCGCGAGGGTCTCGAACAACGGCACCACCGGCAGCGAACGCTCGAGGCCGCTCTCGCGCAGCAGCAGGATCACGGCCAGCACGTCGCTCGGCGCGGTGGCCATCGAGATCACGTACTGCGCGATGCCGGCCGCATCGTGCCGGGCGATGCAACGGCAGGTGGCGAGAACCTCGGCGCTCGGCTCGCTGACGGGCCAGCTCTGCGGAAACAGCGGCCGGCGGTTGCTCAGCTCGTCGAGCAGGAAGCGCTGCCGTTCGGCTTCCGGCCACCTGGCGTAGGTGTTGCCCTCGTGACGCACGTCGAGGTACGCGGTCAGCTCGTCGAGCACCCGGGTGTGGCGGGCCGCGTCCTGGCGGATGTCCAGGCGAACGAGGTGCACACCGAACGCGGCCACCCGACGCAGCGTGTCGAGCAGCGGTCCGTTCGCGATGCGCGACATGCCGCACTCGACGAGGGAGCGGTGGCAGAGCGCGAGGGGCTCGAACAGCTCGGCGTCGGTGAGGAACACGCCGTCGCGATCCGCCGGCGGCGTCGGGTCGAGCCGGGCGGCCCAGTCCCGGGTGCGCTCCAGGCGCTCGCGTACGCGGCGCAGCAGCGCGCGATACGGCTCACGTTCCCGGCCGACGACCGCGGCGAGCTCGGCGCTGCAGCGCGTCATCGACAGCGCGCTCTGCAGCGCTTCGACGTCGCGCAGGAACAGGTCCGCGGCCATCCAGCGCGACAGCATCAGCACCTCGCGGGTCACGGCGGCGGTGACGTTGGGATTGCCGTCCCGATCGCCGCCCATCCAGGTCGCGAAACGGATCGGCGCGGCCGTGAGCGGCAGCGGCGGTTGCCCGCGCGCGGCGAGCGCGGCGTCCAGCTCGCGCATCAGCCGCGGCAGCGCCTGCCACAGCGAGTGCTCCACCACCGCGAAGCCCCAGCGCGCTTCGTCCTGCGGTGTCGGACGGCTCTGGCGGATCTCGTCGGTGTGCCAGGCTTCCGCGATCAGCCGCTCGAGCGCCCGCTCGGCGGCGGCGCGCGTCTCGCCTTCCGCCCGGTCGCGCCTCGCCAGCGTGCGCGCGATCGCGTCGTACTTCTGGATCAGCGTCCGGCGCAGGATTTCGGTGGGGTGAGCGGTGAGCACCAGCTCGATCTCGAGCTGCGTGACCGTCGCCGCGAGCCGGGCGTCGTCCGGCAGCTCGAGCATCACCGAGCGGTCGCGGTGCGGCCGCGTGAGGTGGTGCTGCTCGGCGATGTTCGCGAGGTTCAGGAACTGATTGAACGCGCGTGCGACGTCGGCCATCTCGCCGGCGGGGATCTCCGCCAGGTAGCGGCTCAGCCGCTCCCAGTCCGCCGCGCCGCCGGTGCGCGCCTGTTTCGCGAGCGCGCGGATGGTCTCGATGCGCTCGAGGAACGGCTCGCCGCGGGCTTCGGCAACGATCCGGCCGAGCAGGCGGCCGAGCAGGCGCACGTCGTCGCGCAGCGGCGTCTCGAGGTGGCGCAGGTCACGGCTGCCGGTGTCGGAGGATTCCCGGACCATGCCGACGAGACTACGCCCATCGGCGGGGCAGGGGGAGAGTCAGCGCCAGCCGGGTCCGCTCGGCTCGAGCTCGGCGAGCTCGCTGCGCACCGCGTCGATGATCCGCCGCTGTGCGTCGTTCGGCTCACCCTCGAGCCGCGCGATCCGCTCGAGCAGCGCGATCAGGGACGCCGCCTGCTCCGGGGTGAAGCGCTCGCGGCTCGGCGCCAGGATACCGCGCACGCTGCTTCAGCACGCCCACCATCAGCAGCGTGGCCGCTTCCATCGGCCGCTGCAGCGTGAAGATCGGTTTGGTGCCGTAGAGCGTTCGCCAGCGCCGGCGCCGCGCCCACGCCGTCGGATTGAGGTCGGCGAGGTCGAAACCGGCTCGCTGCAGGGAGACCAGCGCCCAGATCAGCCCGGCCAGCGCGGTGATCAGCCCGATGATGACGTGCATGCTCTTGTCGCACGGTGGCAAGAGCATTGATGGCTTCCGAATCGGGCGTGGTCGTCAAGGAACCGGTTCGCGCCGCCGCCGGTCGGCGGCAGGTGGACTGTCCGGGGCGGACTGTTCAGTGGCGGCTGAAGCCGCAGAGGGCGAGGTGCTCGTCCACGGCGCGCTCGGCCGTCGCCTGCACTTCCCGCTCGAGGCAATCGTCGTCGACACCGGGAAAGTGCTTCGTCACCGACGACTTGTTGTAGAGCGTGTTCAGCGACAGCGAGCCTTCGACCACCTCGCCGTCCTCCACCGCGTACTCGAACGAAACCCGCACCGGCAGCTCCGCGAGCTGGCCGTTCCGCTCGATCAGATGCGGTACCACTTTCTTGTCGACTATCCAGATCAAGATACAGCTCTCGTATCGACACACACGACCTTGATACAGCACAAACGCTGGCACTGGAATCTTTCGAGTGCTAGCCGGAATCGTGCAAACGCTGGCACTGTGTTGGTTCGAGTGCTAACCGGGAGCGAGCGTAGCGTGGTTGGTTCCGGGAATTTCGGAAGGATCGATCAGGCGGCGGCGTCGCCAGCTTTTCGTCAGCAGCCAGGTTGCGGCGAGTGCGACTTCGCGTGTTCGCGGTGGTGAATCACCCGGGTTCCACGGCGGGTGCTTCCACCCCTCGAACCACACCGCCGAGCTCGCCGGATCGAGCCGCACCACGGGCGGCGCCTTCCGATGGCGCTCGTAGTAATGGTGCCGCGCGTTCAGCAGCACGTAGCCGAGCGCATGCCGCACCTGCCTCGGTGTGCGCAGCAGCCGGTGGTGGTAACGCCCGTCGAGCACGTTGCCCCGCCGGGCGAACACCCGGTTCACGCACCGCGCGACCCGCGCCGAGAGGCTCTTCATCCCACACGCGAGCGCGCGCTTCCCCTGCGCCTCGATCAGAAAGTGCAGGTGGTAGTGCTGGATCGAGTAGTGCACCACCCGAAAGCCCGGCCGCTCGGCGCACTGCGCGAGACTGTATCGGAAGGCCGAGACGAACCGTTTCCTGCGCAGGTTCGGCAGACCGCGCTGCAGGCGCACGGTGACGTGTACCGGACAGTGTCCGGGGATGTTCTCGCGGCGCCGGTGCAGCACGCGCGCGTTGGGCCGCGCCTTCCGGCCCGCGCCCGGTCGCCAGCCGCCGCGTCCCGACGGGATCAGCATTAGCTCGGTCTGCTTCGGTCGCCGTCTGCACGCCTTTGTCATGCGCCCAGATTAGGGCGCTGTTCATTGCGGCGATGCCGGCGATGGCTGAAGGTGCGGTAAGAAGTCGCTGACGTCTTTGTGCAGCTGCGCGCGCCTCGGCCAGCCGCCGGATCATTCGCATTGTCGCCGGTCAGTTCCGCGCCTCGCGCCCATCAGCGAACGCAACATGGCCCGAATCAAAGTGCAATCGCCCGTCGATCGAAATCGCGAACATCGGCTGATCAAAATCGCGAAGGTAGTGTCCCGATCTGTGTGCAAAAGCGCCGGGGAGTAGGAAGGCGTGAAGTGGTCATGGTATGAGGTTGATGTAGCAATCGACCTGAACCCCTTTGGGAGGGACATACCATGACCGGGAGTGAGCGTACTGCGCTGAGCGAGACGGCGAAAGAGCTGGTGGCCG
>DASVDC010000059.1:0-62590 GCA_036381275.1 Pseudomonadales bacterium
GCCGCTTCCCGTGGCTCGACGGCGTGCGGCCGGAGAGCGACGATCCGGTGGAGCTCCTGCTGAACAACGCGTGGCGCCCGAGCCTCGCCACCGTGGGGCTCGGCGGCGCGCCGGACGTCGGCAACGCCGGCAACACGCTGCGTCCGGGCACCCGGGCGAAGCTGGTGTTCCGCCTGCCGCCGACGCTCGATGCGCACGCGGTCGCGGAGACGATCCGCGACGAGCTCACACGCGATCCGCCCCACGGCGCCCGGGTGCGTTTCGACCTCGAGAGCCCTCAGACCGGCTGGCGTGCGCCGGCGTTCGCGCCGTGGCTCGAGCGCTCGATGCAGGCCGCGTCGGAGAGCTGCTTCGGCGCGCCCGCGATGTACATGGGTATGGGCGGCACGATTCCGTTCATGAAGATGCTGGGCGATGCCTACCCCGACGTGCAGTTCCTCGTCACCGGGGTGCTCGGCCCGAAGTCGAACGCGCACGGCCCGAACGAGTTCCTGCACATCGACGCCGGCAAGCGCATCACCGCGTGCGTCGCGCACGTGCTCGCGGATCACGGCCGGCGCTGACGCGTCCTGATCGCTGCGCAGGTGCGGGCTGATCCACGTTGCCGGCCCTTTCCCGTGGGGCTGCTCGCTGTCGCATCGGTTCTCGCCGTCACCGGCGTCGCCGTCACGTCGGTGGATACCACCGTACAACCGCACCGCTACTTTTCCGACGCGAATCCGATCCTGGCTTCGGCGCTGATCTGCCTGGCAGGAACCATCGTGCTCTGGCGACTCCAGCGCGTGTTCGGACTGTGCGTGGTCTCAGCGCAGAGCAACCGGAAGCTGTTGGTCGCCGTCGGCGCCGCGGTGCCGTTCATGGCCTCCGTCACGCTCCTCGACCGGATGCTCGGCTTCCCATCGGACATCAACGTCGGCCTGCCGTCCGCGCTCGTGTTCTACCCCGCGATGGGCTTCCTGGCCCAGTTGTCATTGCACGTGGTGCCGTTCGCGCTGCTGCTCTGGCTCCTGACGAGCCGATTCCGGTCGTTACCCGCCGGCGTCCGGTTCTGGTCGGCGGCGCTGCCTGCAGCGCTGCCCGAAGCGATCTTCCAGATGAACGCCTCGATCGATCATCCGAGCGGTCTGGACGTGCTGGCGGCATCGGTCGGCGTGCAGCTGGTCCTGTTCGGCGTGACCGAGCTCTACCTGTACCGGAGATACGATTACCTTTCGATGTTCGTTTTCCGCCTCACCTATTACGGCTACTGGCACATCGTCTGGGGCAGCGTGCGCGTACAGCTGCCGTGAAACGCGCCCGGGGCGGGCGGCTAGACTTTCAGACAGCCGCGGAACCCGCGCGCGGCGTAGTAGGATTCCGCCCCGTTGTGGTACACGAAGACATGCTCGTAGCGGCGGTCGCAGAACAGCGCGCCGCCGAGCCGGCGGATGTCGGCCGGCGTTTGCACCCAGCTCGACGTCTTCGTGTCGAACCGGCCGAGCGTCTGCAGCCGGCGATACTGCGCTTCGGTCAGCAGCTCGATGCCCATCGCCGCGGCGAGCCCGACGGCGCTACCCTTCGGCTTGTTGGCCTTTCTGGACGCGAGCGCCTCGGGGTCGTAGCAGAGGCTCCGGCGCCCTGCCGGGCTCTCCGCCGAACAGTCGACGAACAGGTATTCGTCGCGCTTCCCGTCGTAGTCGACGACATCGGGTTCACCGGCGGTACGTTCCATCTCGGAGAGCGACCAGAGCTTGTCCGGGCTCGCTTCGAGCTTCGCGCGCACCTTCGCCCAATCGAGCCCCTCGTGGCGGTGCATGTTGTCCTCGAACCGGGCCTCGAGCGTCCGCAGCAGCTCGTCGCGTTGGCTCGCCTTCAATGCTCTCGCCGGCATCGCGATACTCCGAGCGTGCTCAGTCGAGCGGAATGAACAGACACCGCCGCGGTTCGCCGTCGACCGCCCTGCTCTTGTGCCCCTGCCCGGCGGTGTCTTCCGCCAGCAGGATGTCGCCGGGCCCGAGCCGGCGGACGCTGCCGTCGCCGACCTCGAGCTCGACGCTGCCCGTCAGGTTCACGACGAGCTGGCGTCGCGGCGCGTTGTGGAAATCGAGCGCATAGTCGCCGTCGACCTCCCGGAACATCACGCCGCGCGCCGGAAGCATCGCCGAGATCCGACCGAACCCGCCCTGGTCGGTCAGCTCGATCGGAATCTCTTCGAAGTGGGACTGTCCATCGTCCCCGGTGTAGATCCGCAGCATCCGCACGTCGCCCTCCTCATCCTCCCGCACGGGCCATGATCTCCCGGACCACGTCCGACTTCGCATCCGCGTAGTCCTGAACGTGCTTCCAGGTGCGCGCGGCGAGCCGCCGCTTCGTCTCCTCGTACAGCCGCCGATCGCCTTCGTCCCGCCGCAGGTGGTCGCGAAACCGCAGCATCCGCTCGATCTCGGCGCAGCCGGCCGAGAACACGTGCAGGTTGGCCTCGATCTTCGAGAACGTCAGCAGCCGGTGCTCGAACCAATGCTGCTCGCGGATCCGAAGCGCCCAGCCGAGGCGCTCGAGCGGCGGAACGTAGCGCGTTTCGTCGGCGGAATCGGGCACCGCGAGCAGCAGGTCGATCACCGGCTTCGCCGCGAGCCCCGGCACCGACGTCGAGCCGACGTGCTCGAGCTGCAGCACGCGCTCGCCGAGCGCCGAACGGATGCCGGCCGCGAGCCGTTCGAACTGCGCCGGCCAGACGGAGTCGTACTCGGACAGCACGATGGGCGCGTCGTGGGGCCGGCGCCCGCCCACCGTCACTGCCAGAAGCTGCTCTTCGCTCATCATCGTCATCGGATTCGCGGCCGGAGGCCGCTCCCACGGGGACGGGCCGCGCCCCACGGAGAGGCTACAGCAGCCGGCTGTTGCGGCCGAAGCTGCGCTTCAGGAAGTCCATCTGGTCGCCGAGGATCCGGCCGCTGTTGATCAGCGCGAGGTACTCGGCGAAGTTCGGCACATAGGGCAACGCCAAGAGCTCCATGCCGCACTCCTGCAGCAGCCGGTTGCCCTTGTGATGGTTGCAGCGCTTGCAGGCGGCGACCACGTTGTCCCACGCGTCACGGCCGTTGCGCGACAACGGTACCACGTGGTCGCGGGTCAGCTCACCGTCCGAGAATGTGTTACCGCAGTACAGGCAGACGTTCAGGTCGCGCCGGAACAGCGCTTCGTTGGTCAGCGGAGGCACGCCTCGCACCGGCGGCATCAGCTTGCCGTCGCAGGCGATGATGCTGTGGATGTCCATCGTGCTGCGCGTTGCGCTGATCCGGGAATGGCCGCCGCGCACGCGCAGCACCGCATCGCCCAACGTCCAGATCACGATTTCCCGCGCGTACAGGCAAACGGCTTCCTGCCAGCTCACCCATTCGACCGGCTTGCCGGAGACGTCCAGGCGCAGGATGCGAGGCACCCGTTCGAACTCGGAGATCGTGGCAACCAAAAGGCCTCCTTCCGTTCGCCGCTGCGGTGCAGCTTCGTACCGGCAGCCCGCGCGAGGCAGAATGGCAACCACGGTACGATGGGTGCGTATAATGTACAAATGCCTTCGGTGATTCAACGCGACTATCGTCACGTCGAAAAGTTTCGGCCGGATGAATCCGGATGAGGCTGCTGTCGGTCTGTCTCGCGGTCGGCCTGCTTGTCGCCGGCTGCGGCGGGCGGCCGGTTCGACCGCCCGTCACCGAGGTCACCCGGATCCCCGAACAGGGGGACTGGTTCTGTCAGCAGAGCGCCAACGGCTCGGGCTGGGAGTGCGTTCAGGATCCGGAGCTGGCGAAGCATCCCGAGCCGACGCGGCTGCCGTCACCTGCCGAGCCGCCTCGACCGTCGCCAAACGACGACACTTCGGAAGCTCGCGCGCCGGATCCGCTGACGTCGAACCCGCCCGCCGCGGCCGCCGCCGTGCCGGCCGGCAACGAGCCGGTTGAGGCGCCCGCCGATCCTGCCCGACAACCGGACGATCCTGGCGAGCTGATGCAGCGGCCGCCCGACCATTGGGCGGTGCAGGTGCTGGCCATGGCGACGCGCGCGGAGCTCGATCGGTTCGTCGAGCGTCACGGGCTCGAATACCTGCCGGCGGTGACCGTGGAACGCGACGGGCGGATCTACCACGCGCTGCTGCTCGGGGTCTTCGCGACCGAGGAGGAGGCGCGCCGTGCCGCCGCCGCGCGGCCGCCGCCGCTCGATGCGACCGCGCCGTGGATCCGGCCGATGCGCTCGCTGCAGTCGGCGATGCGGCGCGCCCAGGCGCTCGCCGGATCAGGCGGAGTCTGACCGCCGCACCAGCTCCGCGGGCAGGTCGCGCGGCGACATCGACCAGCGCGGCTCGCGCTTCTCGATGAACGAGCTGACGCCTTCCCGCGCATCCGGCTGATTGCCGAACCAGGCGAACAGCGGCCCCTCGCGGCGCATCATCTCGTCCACCGACACCGTGAGGCCTTCCCAGAGCAGGCGCTTCGCGGCCGCCACCGACGCCGGCGCGGTATTGCGGGCGATGTCGAGGGCGATCTCACGCGCCGCCGGCAGCACCTCCGCGCGCGGCAGCGCGCGGCTCGCGAGCCCGAGCGCCGCCGCCTCGCGGCCGAGGATCGTTCGGCCCGTGAGCAAGAGCTCCGCGGCGGTGGAGAAGCCCGCCACGCGGGCGAGCACGACGTGCGACGCGAGCTCGGGCAGCACCCCGCGGCGCACGAACGCGAACGCGACTTTCGCGTCCTCGGCGATCAGCCGCACGTCGGCCAGCATCGGGTACGTGATACCCACGCCGATCGCGTGCCCGTTGATCGCGGCGATGACAGGCTTGTCCACGCGGTGCGGCAGATAGCGCGGCTCGCCGTCGGTGCGCTCCCGCGGCCGTTCCCGCCGCTCCCGGCCGGCGAACGTATCGCCGCCGCGGCCGAGGTCGGCCCCGGCGCAGAACGCGCGCTCGCCCGCGCCGGTCAGCACCACCGCCCGCACCGAATCATCGTCGTTGGCGCGCCGCATCGCGTCGTCGAGCTCGGCGGCCATCACCGGCGTCCAGGTGTTCATTTGCTCCGGCCGGTTCAGCGTCACCTGGGCGACGCCGCTCTCGACCTCGTAGCGGATCTGCTCGTAGCTCATGGCTCCTCCCCGTCTGGCTCGTCTCAGCGGCCGTCGCTGCCGGCCGACTCCTCGAGCGGCGTGTTCGGATCGATCGCGCGGTAACTGGGCCGGGCGCGCAGCCGCTCGAGATAGGCGGCGAAATTCGGGAACTCGTCGAGGCTCATGCCGTCGACCTGCAGCACCATCGCGACGGCCATGAACGGTGCATCCGCCAGCGTGAACTCCGCCCCGGCGAGGTAATCGCGTCCTTGCAGCGTCTCCTCGAGGAACGGCAGTGCGCGGCTGCGCAGCGTCGTGCGCGCGAGCTCCATGTCTTCGGGATTGCGCTGCTCGGGCTTCGACCACCACGGCATCCAGATCCGCGGAATCGGCCCGCCCAGCACGATCTCGTCGCCGTAGTTTTCGAGCGCCCGCACCCGTGCGCGCTCGAGCGGATCCGCCGGCAAGAGCCGCGGCTCGGGATAGCGCTCCTCGAGATACTCGTTGATCACCGTGGAGTCGTAGACACGCACGTCGCCGTCGTCGATCCACGGAACCTTGCCGAGCGGATTCTTCTGCAGCACCTCCGGCGTCTTGCGCCAGATGTCACCGATCTTCTCCCGCTCCACCCGGTAGGCGATGCCCTTCTCTTCCAGGATCACCTTGGTCTTGCTGGAGAACGTCGAGCGCAGCGTGCCCCAGGGATACGCGCGCTCCATGGTGTGCAGGACGATCATAATGCCTCTTCCCCAGAGAGCTTCACGCCGAGCTCGCGGCTCAGCCGCTTCTGATGATACAGGGCCTCCCCCGAGAAGATAAGGAGAGCGGTCCAGATGCAGCCGAACGTCACGAGCTGGCTCGAGCGGAACGGCTCACCGTAGACGAACACCGCGAGCAGCAGCATCGCCGACGGCGCCAGGTACTGGAAGAAACCGAGCACGCTGAGCGGCAGCCGCACCGCGGCGGCGGCGAAGCAGACCAGCGGCACCACCGTGATCGGGCCGGCCGCGACGAGCAGACCCACCTCCGCCGCCGAACCGTCGAAGAACGCGCTCTGCCCCGCCGCCGCGGCGTACCACAGGTAGCCGAGCGCGAGCGGCAGCACCAGCGCGGTCTCGAGCGCGAGACCCACGGCCGCGCCGACGGCGATCTGCTTGCGCACCAGCCCGTAGAGCCCGAAGCTGGTCGCGAGCGCGAGCCCGACCCACGGCACGAGGCCCACCGCGAGCACCTCGTTCAGCACGCCGAGTGCCGCCATCGCGAGCGCGAGCCGCTGCGCCGGGCGCAGCCATTCGCGGAAGAACACCACGCCGAGCAACACGTTCACCAACGGATTGATGAAGTAGCCGAGGCTCGCGTCCAGCATTCGGCCGTTGAAGATCGCCCAGATGAACAGCAGCCAGTTGCCGGAGATCAAGAGCCCCGACAGCGCGAGGCCACCGAGCTGGCGCCGTGTCAACTGACCCATCGTCGGCCAGAGCTTGCGCAGCCAGATCACCAGCGCGAGCACCACCACGGACCAGACGATCCGGTGCGCGACCACCTCCACCGGGTGGGCGAAGTCCACCAGCTTGAAGTAGACCGGGGCGACGCCCCAGAGACCGTACGCCGCGAGTGCGAACCACACACCGGCGCGGTCGATGCGCATGGAGGGCACCGGATTCATGCGAAGGTTCCTTCGGGATCGGGAGCTCGCTGAGCCGGAGTCGGCCGACGAAGACAGCTCCCACAGTTCGGTTAGAATGCCACCTCGTTTCGCCGCTCACCAGGCTCACGTGAACACGGTCCTCCAGGAGATCCTCACGCTGCTCGACGTCGAGGCGATCGAGCGCAACCTCTACCGGGGTCGGAACCACGACACCGAGCACGTGTTCGGCGGCCAGGTGCTCGCGCAGGCGATCGCCGCGACGCTGCGCACCGTCGAAACCCCGCACCGGCTGCATTCGATCCACGCGTACTTCCTGCGGGCCGGCGACTGGCAGGTGCCGATCCTGTACGAGGTCGACCGCATTCGCGACGGGCGCAGCTTTACGACGCGCCGCGTCGTGGCCGTGCAGCACGGTCAGGCGATCTTCAGCATGAGCGCATCGCTGCAGAAAGAGGAGAGCGGCCTCGAGCACGCGCAGCCGATGCCCGACGTGCCGCCGCCTGAGATGCTGCGCGGCGACCGCGAGGTGTTCCGCGAGATCGCCCGCGCGCGCCCCGAGGTCGAGCGCTTCGCGTTCCGCTTCGAGGCGATCGACAGCCGCCAGGTGGAACGCTTCACGATGGTCGACGAGGGCCGCCACGCGCCGCGAAAGCACACGTGGCTGCGCACGCGTGAGCGTCTGCCGGATGATCCCGGCGTGCACCTCGCGCTGCTCGCGTACATGTCCGACCTCGACTTCATGAGCACGTCGATGCTGCCGCACGGCCGCAGCCTGATGGCGCAATCGGTGCACGGAGCGAGCCTCGACCACTCGCTGTGGTTCCACCGCCCGTTCCGGGCCGACGAGTGGCTGCTGTTCGTGAAGGAGTCACCGAACGCCGGCGGTGCCCGGGGCTTCGTGCGCGGCCGGTTCTTCACCCGCGACGGCGTGCTGGTCGCCACCGCGGCGCAGGAATGCCTGATCCGGCCGGTGCGCCGGGCCGCCGTATGACCGTTCGCCGGCGGCGACCGAGCGGGGATCAGAGCGCCGCGAGGATGGCCTCCGCCTTGCTCACCTCGAACTTGCCGGGCTGCTCCACCGCCAGCTTCTTCACCACGCCGTCCTCCACGATCATCGCGTAGCGCTGCGAGCGGGTACCGAGGCCGAAGCCGCTGGCGTCCATCTCGAGCCCGAGCTTGCGGGTGAACTCGCCGTTGCCGTCACCGACCATGACGAGCTCGTCGGCGTTCTTGTCCTTGCCCCAGCTGTGCATCACGAAGGCGTCGTTCACCGACAGGCAGATGATGCTGTCGACGCCCTTCTGCTTGATCTTGTCGGCATTGGCCACGAAACCCGGCAGGTGCGCCTCGGAGCAGGTGGGCGTGTAGGCGCCCGGCACCGCGAACACCACGACCTTCTTGCCGCCGAACAGCTCTTCCGTGGTCACCGGGGTCGGCCGCCCGTCCTTCATCACGTGCATGGTCGCGTCGGGCAGCTTGTCACCTTCTTTGATCGCCATCTTCGTTCCTTCTACCTCGCGCAGTGAGAGCCGGAGTTTGGGGAAATCACCCCCACCGGTCAACGGCGCCCGCCGGCGCGGCTTCGGTGCTATACCTATCAGGCGGAAGTGCGCGTCGGACACCGGCAGAATCCTCGCTTCTCGTTGAGGTTGCTTGCGTATAATCTTGAAACAATGACTGTTTCCTTCCACAGACTCGGACTTTGCGGGGCCGGTCTCCGCTGCGCCGGTGGGCTCGCACTGCTGGCGCTCCTCGCGCTGGCGGCCGGTTGCCACCCGCCCGCGGAGCAGGCGCGCGCGGCGCCGGTCGAGTTCGCGCCGCTCTTGATGCCGGTGCCGCGCATCGCACCGCAGGTCACCGTGCGGCCGCCGCCTCCACCGCCGCCGCAGCCGGTGCCGACGATCCGACCGGTACTGATGCTGGCGTCGCTGCCCGGCGGGCCGCCGGATCTGTTCATCCACACGAGCGGCGACGCGGAGAGGGCGTCCGACGAGCCGCCGGTGGTCCCCGACTTCGAAATCCTCGGCCAGCGGGTGGCGGCCGGCACCTTCGCCCGCCTCACCTGGGCGCCCACCGAAACCTTCACCGGCAACAGCGCGCCGTCGGCGGTGCTGGTCGCGCACGGCACCGAGCCGGGGCCGACGTTGTGTCTCACCGCCGCGATCCACGGCGACGAGTTGAACGGTATCGAGACGGTCCGCCGGGTGCTGCACGATCTGGAACCGGAGCGGCTGGCCGGCACGGTGGTCGGCGTGCCGATCGTGAACCTGCAGGGCTTCCACCGGAATTCCCGCTACCTGCCGGACCGGCGCGACCTGAATCGCTACTTCCCGGGCAATCCCACCGGCAGCGCGGCGTCGCGTATCGCGCACTCGCTGTTCAGCCAGGTGATCCGCCACTGCAGCGCGCTGGTCGATCTGCACACCGGCTCGTTCCACCGCACCAACCTGCCGCAGGTGCGCGGCGATCTGAACAACGAGGCGGTCGTGAAGCTCACGGCCGGCTTCGGCTCCACCGTGATCCTGCACAGCGGCGGCGGCGAAGGCACGCTGCGGCGCGCGGCGGTCGACGCCGGGATCCCCGCGGTGACGCTCGAAGCCGGCATGCCGCTGCAGGTCCAGGAAGCCGCGGTCGAGCACAGCGTGAAGGCGATCTACACGCTGCTCGACACGTTCGGCATGTACAACAAGCGCAGTCTCTGGGGCAATCCGGAACCCGTCTACTATCAGTCGCGCTGGGTGCGGGCGGACCACGGCGGCATCCTTTCCGGTGAAGTGAACCTGGGCCGCCGCGTGCAGCCGGGCGATCTGCTCGGCACCGTGACCGATCCGATCACCAACGAACGGAACGTGATCGTCTCACCGTATCAGGGGCGGGTGATCGGGATGGCGCTCGATCAGTTCGTGATGCCCGGCTACGCCACGTTCCACATCGGCATCGAGGCCGAGGTGGCCGACGCCACCGAGCTCGCGCCGGAGGACGAAGACGCCGGCGACCACGCCGACGAGGGCGGCGACGAGGGCTTCGACGGCCTGATGGAAGGCGACTGACGACTGGCCAAAGGCGGTCCGGAGCCGGCTCGGGCCGCCGCGTCAACGCCAGGCGAAGCGCGGCTGCTCGAAGTGCGCGACCCGGGTGTCCCGGCCGAGCAGGCAGACTTCCCGGAACTGGTAGATGATCGCCGCGGTGGGCGCGGCGATGTAGTCGTCGCCCACCGGCATGCGCAGCACCGGATGATCGCCGTCGTCGCTGGGATCGAGCCGCGGCGCATCCTCGCGCAGGAATTCGGCGAGCGGGATCCGGTGCACCGAGGCCACCTCGAGCGGGTTCGGCCAGAGCTCGAGGTTCGCCCCGCCCCACACGACCACCGGCGTGATCACGAAGCCCGAACGCGTCACGAAATCGTCCAGCCGGCCGAGCACGGCCGCGTCGCCGAGGCGCACCGAGACTTCTTCGTGCAGTTCCCGCAGCGCCGCCTGCTCCGGCGTCTCGTCCGGATCCAGGCGTCCGCCCGGGAATGCCCATTGCCCGGGATGGTGGCGCAGCGACGCCGAACGGCGTGTCAGGATCAACGCCGGCTCGTGGTGCCACTGCCGATGCCGCGGCAACCCGGGCAAGTCCGCCCCCAGACCGGCGTCGGTGACGGTGACCGCCACCGCGGAGCGGCGGCCGTCGCTGCCGGCGCTGCGCGGCTCGAACGCCGCCAGGTTGTCCCGAATCTGAGCGCGGAGCGCCTGATCACAGAGCATGGAGCCGCTCGCCGATCTCGGTCAGCATGCGCCCATGGAACCATCAACGGCGCGCGTGCGCCACCACCCTCGTCAAGCGGTGCCGTTCGCGTTGCTCGCGGTGGCCGCGTGGTCCACGGTCGCCACCGGCTTCGAGCTCGGGCTGCGCGTGCTCGAGCCGGTGCAGCTCCTGTTTCTCGGCGCCGCCGCATCCGCCGGCCTGTTCGCGGCACTGGCGACCGTCGGCCGGCAATGGCGGCCGCAGCGGGCGGCGTGGAAGAGCGGCCTCGCGCTCGGCCTCTTGAATCCGTTCCTCTATTACCTGGTGCTGCTGGAAGCCTACGACCGGTTGCCGGCGCAGATCGCGCAGCCGCTCAACTACACCTGGGCGATCACGCTGGCGCTGCTGGCGGTGCCGATCCTCGGCCAGCCGCTGACGCGGCCGGTGCTGCTCGGCCTGCTGACGAGCTACGCCGGCGTGGTGGTGCTGCTGTCCGGCGGACGATTCGACTCAGCACCCGACCTCGACTGGGTGGGCGTCGCGCTCGCGCTCGGCTCGACGGTGATCTGGGCCGTCTACTGGCTCGCGAACGCCCGGTCGACCCTGCCGTCCGTGACGCTGATGGCCTGGAGCTTCCTCACCGCGGTGCCGCTGCTCGCCCTCGCCTGCTGGCTCGGGCCCGGGCTGCCGCCGCTCAGGTCCGACACCGCGCTGTACGGCGCCTGGGTCGGGCTCGTCGAAATGGGCTTCGCGTACCTCTGCTGGCAGCGCGCGATGCGGCTCACCGACAACGCCGGACGGATCGGCCAGCTCATCTTCCTGTCGCCGTTCCTGTCGCTGGTGCTGATCGGGTCCGTGCTCGGCGAAACCATCCGCTCGAGCTCGGTCGTCGGCCTCGCGATCATCGTCCTCGGTCTTTGGCTATCGCAGCGCGGCTGACTGGGACCGCGTTCGCGGCCGGAGGCCGCTCCCACGGGAGAGCGCTGCTGACAGGACGGTGGCAGGAGCCGCGCGTATGATGCGCAGGTCCTGTCTGCACCGGGAGAGAAACGATGGCCGCCACCGGCAAATGCCTTTGCGGTGCCGTGACGTTCACGGCGGAAGACGTGGAACCGGAAGTCCACGCCTGCCACTGCGCGATGTGTCGGAGTTGGGCCGGCGCGCCGATGCTCGCCGTCAACGCCGGCAAGGTCAGCTTCCGGGGTGAAGCGGACCTCGGCCGCTACCAGTCGTCGGAGTGGGCCGAGCGCGGGTTCTGCACGCGCTGCGGCAGCAACCTGTTCTATCGCCTGAAGCAGGACGGCCGCTACTTCATGTGCATGGGCGCGTTCGACGATCAATCCGGCTTCCGGATGGCGAGCGAGATCTACATCGACCAGAAGCCGCCGGGCTACGCGTTCGCCGGCGACCACCCGCGCCAGACGCGCGACGAGTTCATGGCGTCCCTGCCCCAGAGCTGACCGACCCTCGGCGGATCTGCGGCGACCCCGCTGGTCAGCCCGGGCAGGCCTCTGGCATGCTCGCACGAGCGCAACCGGAGACCGCGTCCATGGCGTTGCTGCGTCCGACCGTCCTGGCCATCCTGTTCGGCGTCGCGTGCCTCGTGCCGGCCGGCGCGGCGCGCGCGGCCGACGCGGTCGCGCGCGGCGAGTATCTGGTCAACCTGCTCGGCTGCGGGCGCTGCCACACCGAAGGCTACCTGCTCGGCGGCCAGCCCACCGGCCCGCACCTGGCCGGTTCCCGCGTGGGCATCGCCTACACCGACGCGGAGCCCGGCAGCACGCCGGGGCTCGCGTTCGCGCCGAACCTGACCCCCGACGAGGAGACCGGGATCGGCACCTGGAGCCGCCGGGACATCGAGCGGGCGCTCACCACCGGCGTCGGTACCGACGGTCACCGGCGCCTGCCGGTGATGCCGTGGGCCAACTACTCCGCGATGCACAGCGCCGACGTGCGGGCGATCTCTGCCTACCTGAAGAGCCTGCCGCCGGTGCGCCGCGCGATCCCGCGCAGCACCGCACCCGGCGAGCCGGTGGAGCACCCGTACGTGCGCTTCGGCGTGTACGTGTTCATGCCGTTCGATCAGCACGACCAGGACAAGCAGCCGGAAGGCGCGAAGCGCCCGCTCTGACCCCGTGCGGCCACCGCGCCCGGCCGCTCACGCCGGCAGCGTGTAGCGGGTCGCGATCAGATTGCGGATCAGCCGGCGGGATTCGTTCGCCGGAAGCTGGGTCCGCTGCTCGATGCGCTGCACCTGATCGGCGAGGTAGGGATCCTTCACCGCGCTACGCAGCCAGCGGGAGTAGTCGCCGCGGCGCAGGTGATAGAGCCAGGTCTCCTCGTCGATGCCCTCGGCGATCTGCGCGAAGATGATCAGGTTCTGGGCGCGCAGATTGTGGCGGCCGTCGGGCCCCCGGAAGTAGAAGCTGTGATAGCGCATGTCGCCTTCCGCGTACTTGCGCCGGTGGCGGATGCGGTCGAGTTGCGGCGGGATGATGCCGAGCGGGAACGGCGGCCGATCCTCGGCCGGAAACCAGGCCACCGCGCAACCGGGCTCGCAGTCGAGCCCGTCCGGCCAGACGAGCTCCCCGCCCGCGCGGCGGGCGAAGCCGCTCAGGGTCTGCCGCGGCTCCTCCCCCACCGCGATGACCAGGTCGATCATCGCCAGAACCGCCGGGGGCAGGTGATCGGGGTGCACGGTCACCAGCACCGCTTCGCCGAGCTGCTGCGGGAACGTCCGCTCCGTGTGCCCCCACTCCGCGGGCAACAGGTGGTGCGCTTCGTCCAGCACGATCCAGTGCGGCCGGCCGGTGCGGGTGCGCAGCATCCCGAGGCTCGGCAGAAGCTGCGCGAAGAAGGCGGGCCGGTCCGCCAGCGCCACGCCGAGCAGATTCACGTCGAGGTTGATCTCCGGATCCTCGAGCAGCGCGAGCAGCTCGTTGACGCTCACCGGATGCTCGTGACTGCCGAGCGTGATCACGCCCTGCATCGTGCCGTAGTCGCCCTCGGGGTCGACGATGCAGACCTGGTAGTCGCGGGCCACGAGGCGCTCGACGATGCCGGCGGCGAGCGTCGACTTGCCGCTCGCCGACGGGCCGGCGATCAGCAGGTTCATACCGTACGGCGGGATCGTCAGCGGCGTTCCGTCGACGTCGAGCCCGACCTCGATGCGGTTGCGCGCGATCCGGCCGCGGAGCCGCGCGAGGTCGTTGGCGATCAGCTCGTCGATCAGCTCCGCGACCCCGGCGCCGGCCTCCCCGCGGGTGACCATGCAGGCCTCCCGCTTGATCGACGGCACCGCGTTCGCCACCGCGACCGAGCACTCGCACTGACGCAGGAACGAGTGGTCGTTCTCGGCATCGCCGACGCCGAGGGTTTCGTGCAGCGAGAGGCCGAGCTTGCGCAGCGCCTGCCGCAGGCCCGTCGCCTTGTTCAACCCGGGCGGCAGTACCATCACCGCGTCGCGGTTGAAGACGATGAGCAGTTCGAGCCCCAGTTCCCTTATCGCCTGCAGCACCTGCGTCTGGTAGGGCACCCAGGTGGCGACCAGCACCTCGCCGACGTCGACACGCTCGACGCCGAGCGCCTGCAGGCGTTCGACGAACTCCGGGGGCGGCGGCGGGCCGAGTGCGACGGTTTCCTTCGTGCCGGGGGTATACAGCAGCGCGCCGTTCTCGGCGACCACGTAGTCGAACAGATCGAGGCGCGGACAGACCCGCTGCAGGTCCGGAAGGAGCCGCCCCGTGACCAGGATCGCCCGGCGGCCGGACCGGTGCAGCCGCTCGAGCGCCGTCACGGCGCTTTCCGGCATCCGGCCGTCGGTGGCGAGGGTACCGTCGTAGTCCGTGACCAGCGCCAGATAGCGCATCTGTTACTCCTCGGAGCGTCCCTCCGCTCTCACCGCGTTCCACGCCGCCTGCGCGAACAGTTCCTTCATCGCCCCCGGCGGCCGCTCGTAGTGGCCGGACAGCCAGCGGCGCACGTATTCCTGGATCGGGCCGCTGATCAGCGGCACGTAAGCGTCCGCCGGCAGCGCGCGCATCTCGCCGCCCGCGACGAACGGCGCGAACCACGCGAACACCTCGGCGATGTAGCGCTGATAGACCGTCTTCAGCCGCGCTCGCGCCTCCTCGGAGAAGTCGATGTCCCGGGAGTGCAGATAGCTCGCGAGCGCCCGGTTGCGCGTGGTCCAGTCGCAATAGAAGCGCACCACCGCCTTGACGCTCTCCTCCGCCGAGCTGCAGCGCTTCAGCCGCCGCACCATGCCGTGGTTGAAGCGGCTGATGCCTTCGATGAACAGCTCCTCGGCGATGCCCTCCTTGCTGCCGAAATGGTGGTACAGGCTCCCGACGCTGCAGCGCGCCGCCTTCTGGATGTCGCCGATCGTGGTGGCGTCGATACCGGAGCGGGTGAAGCACTCGAGCGCCGCCTCGAGCACGCTGGCTCGCCGCGCGAGCGTGGCGGCTCGGGGTTCGGCGCGGGACTGACGGATCTTCCTCATGGGGCGTCATGGTAACGGATTCGCGGGCTGCAGGCCGCTCCCGCTGCCGGAGCGACGGCTCGAAACTAGAATGCTGTTCTAGTAAATCGTTCTAGGGTCGAGTAATCTCGCGGGCTCCGACACCTTGGAGAGTCCGATGGACATCGAGCTCAGCGCCGAAGATCTCGAGTTCCGCGATGAGGTTCGCGCATTCCTGCGCGAGAACGCGTACAAGCCGGGCGAAGACTACGCCCGCTGGCGCCTCGACTGGTTCAGGAAGGCCAGGGAGAAAGGCGGCTGGGACGTGCCGAAGTGGCCGAAGGCGTTCGGCGGGCCAGGCTGGACGCCGACCCAGCACTACATCTGGGAGCGCGAGACGGCGCGCGCGAATCTGCCGTTCGACCTGCCCTTCGGCGTCGGCATGGTCGCGCCGATCATCATGGCGTACGGCAACGAGGAGCAGCAGAAGCGCTTCCTCCCCGACATCCGCGCCCGCACCGTGAACTGGTGCCAGGGCTATTCCGAGCCGGGCGCGGGCTCCGACCTCGCGTCGCTGAAGACCCGCGCGGTGCTCTCCGAGGACGGCAGCCACTACGTGGTCAACGGCCAGAAGATCTGGACCACCGCCGCGCACATCGCCGACTGGATGTTCTGCCTGACCCGCACCGACGACAGCGGCAAGAAGCAGGACGGCATCACCTTCCTGCTGTTCCCGATGAAGCAGCCGGGCATCGAGGTGAAGCCGATCATCACCCTCGGCGGCAACCACACCGTGAACACCGTCTACCTCACCGACGTGAAGGTGCCGGTGGAGAACCGGATCGGCGAAGAAGGCAAGGGCTGGACCTACGCGAAGGGTCTGCTGCAGCACGAGCGCACCGGCCTCGCCGGCCTGTCGCGTTCGCTGGTCGCGCTCGAGAAGTTGAAGGAGCAGGCGCGCAGCGTGAAGCGGGGCAACGGCACGCTGATGGACGAGCCGGCGTTCCGGGCCAAGGTGGCGGAGCTCGAGATCGATCTGATGGCCGCCGAGTACACGGAGCTGCGCAGCCTCGCGAGCGCCCAGGCCGGCGCCGCACCCGGACCGGAATCGTCGATCCTGAAGCTGAAGGGAACCGAGATCCAGCAGCGCATCCAGAAGCTCACGATGGAAGCCGGCGGCATCTTCTCGGCCGCGTGGGGGCATCAGGCCGTCGGACCGGAGTTCGCGAAAAGCGGCATGGCCGGGTACCTGGCGAGCCGCGCGTACACCATCTACGGCGGCGCCAGCGAAGTGCAGAAGGACGTGATCGCGAAGAACGTCCTCGGAATCAAGAGGTCATCACGATGAATTTCGAGCTTTCCGACGAGCAGAAGCTGATCAGCGAAAGCGTCCAGCGCTTCGTTCAGGACAACTACGCACTCGAGACGCGGCGGAAGCTCGCCGCGGAAGAGCCCGGATTCAGCCGTGAGCACTGGGCGACGATGGCCGAGCTCGGCTGGCTGGCGCTGCCGTTCGACGAGACGGACGGCGGCTTCGGCGGTAACCAGATCGACGTGATGGTGGTGATGGAGCAGTTCGGGCGCGGGCTCGTGCTCGAGCCGTACCTCGCGAGCGTGGTGCTCGGCGGCGGCGCGGTGAAGCGCGGCGCGTCGAAGGCGCTGCGCGGGGAGGTGCTGCCGGGGGTGATCGACGGCAGCCGTCAGCTCGCGCTGGCGTATGCCGAGCCGCAGGCGCGCTTCGACCTGCACGACGTGACCACCACCGCGCGCCGCGACGGCGACGGCTATCGGCTGAATGGCCACAAGTCGATGGTGCTGCACGCCGCCACCGCGAACCAGCTCGTGGTCTCGGCCCGCACCGGCGGCGGGCAGATCGACACCGGCGGGATCTCGCTGTTCCTGGTCGATGCCGATGCCGAGGGCATCCGCCGCCAGGACTTCCCGACCGTCGACGGCCTGCGCGCGTCAGAGATCGACTTCGACGACGTGCGGGTGGACGCCGACCGGCTGCTCGGCAACGAAGGCGACGGTTTCCCGATCCTGCAGGCGGTCGCCAACGACGGCATTCTGGCGCTCGCCGCCGAAGCCGTCGGCGCGATGGAGATGCTCTACAAGAACACCGTCGCGTACACCCAGGAGCGCATCCAGTTCGATCATCCGCTGTCGGACTTCCAGGTGCTGCAGCACCGGATGGTGGACATGTTCATGGAGTACGAGCAGTGCAAGTCGCTGCTCTATCGCGCGACCATGGAGACCGCGCAGGGCGATCCGGCGACCGCCCAGCGCAGCGTGCATGCGCTCAAGCACCTGGTCGGCCGGTCGGGGCTGTTCATCGGCGAGAACGCCGTGCAGCTCCACGGCGGCATGGGCATGACCGAGGAGCTGGCCATCGGCCACTACTTCAAGCGCCTGCTGGTGATCGACAGCCAGTTCGGCAACGCCGACTACCATCTGGAGAAGTTCGCGGCCTGAGCGCCTGCGTCCGCCGCTCCTGCGGCCCTGATCGGGCGGTCGCTCCTGCGACCGCCCGATCCCGACCAGTCAGGGCACTTCGATCTGCACCTCGTTCGAGTAGGCGCTCTCGTTGCCCTGCGCATCCAGCGCGGTGACGGCGACGAAGTAGCGGCCCGAAGCGAGCTGCGAGGTGTTGAACTGCGTCTGACTCGGGTCGTTCACCCGCGCGTTGCCGGTGTAGCTGCGCGAGCTCTTACCCCAGTAGAACTTGTAGCCGGCCAGATCCTTCAGCGGCGTGCCGTCGACGTTCTGCGTGGGCGGCTGCCATTTCACCACCGGCGCCGTAGCCACCTTCACCGTCACCGACGCGAACGCCGTCTCGGAGCCGCGTTTGCAGGTGAGCTTGTACGACGTCGTCTGGGCCAGGCCGCCGGTGTTCCAGCTCCCGCTCAGCCCGCGGCTGCCGCTCCAGCCGCCGCTGGCGGTGCAGGATTCGGCACCCGTCGCGGTCCAGGTCAGCTGGCTGGACTGGCCCTTCTTCACCGTGTCGGGGGTCGCGTTCAGCTTCACGGAGAGCTGCTGACCGCCGCCACCGCCGCCCGGCGGGACCACCGTCACCTTCACGCCGGAGGTGACCTTCTGGGTTCCGTCCGAGCACGATACGGCGTACCAACGATCCTCCCAGTTCCGCGGCGAGGTCGCGGTGCCGGAGAACGGCTTCTCGCCGCCCCACATACCGTGTGCCCAGCACCACTTGGCGCCGGTCGAGCTCCAGCTCAGCTTGGTCACCTCCCCCATCGGCACCTGAACCGGGTTGGCGGTGAGATTCACCGTGAGGCTCGGCGCACTGTTGCCGACGGTGACGGTCACGCCGTCGGTCGCGGTGTTCTTGCCGTCCGAGCAGGTCACCGCGTACCAGCGCTTGGCCCACTGCCGGACACCCGGCGCGCTGCCGTTCAGCGGGCGCTCGCCGCCCCAGCCGCCGTGCGCCCAGCACCACTTGGCGCCACTGGACGTCCACGACAGCATCGGCTGCCCGCCGGGGGCAACCTGCTGCGGCTTCGCCGTGAGATTGACCGAGAGGGCCTGGGCGGCGAATGCGGGCGCAAGCCCGACAGCCAGTCCCAGAACGTACAGACGTAGGAGTCCCTGCCACCGAGTGGCTGATGTGTTGCGTCCTTTCAAGTGTGCTCCTTGACTTCCTTGTCAAAAATGCCGACGACGGATTTAGAAGCCCCCGGTGCGCCCGATCCTTGGGCACAACTTCCCAGGTCTCTGCTTCTCCGGTTAAGTAAGCCGCCCCCCCAAACCCCTCATCCCGATGTCGCCGTGCGCCCGGCGCTCGTCCTGAGCACCGGCCGTCGAGTCTTCGGCCGAGTCTTCGATCGAATCCTTCGACAGTGACTCCCCGGCTGGAGAATCGCTGGCGCCCGGTGGGGCCACTTACAAAACGCGCACAATCTAGCGTCTGCAAACCGAAGTGTAAACGCGATTCTGGAATCCGGATTGCTTCAGCGCCGGCTCGCTCGCCTTGTCGGACATTCCCGCTTCGCGTATAACCCCTCGGCAGGTCCACCACCGGCGCCGATCATGCGCACCCTGCTCCCGCTGCTGCTTCTCCCGTCGCTGCTCGCCTGCAGTCCCGACCCGGAACCGGCAGCGGATGCGGCCGGCGCCGCACCGCCCGACTACGAAGAGACGCTCCGACTCGCGCTCGAGCAGGCCGAGCCCGGTGACGTGATCGAGATTCCGCCCGGCGTACACGAGCTCACCCGCAGCCTCACGCTCAACACCGACGGCGTGACGATCCGCGGCGCCGGCATGGAAGAGAGCGTGCTCAGTTTCAAGAACCAGGTGGCCGGCGCGGAGGGGCTCCTGGTCAACGCGAGCGACTTCACCATCGAGGACGTCGCCATCGAAGACACCGTCGGCGATGCGCTCAAGATCAACGAGGGACGCAACATCGTGATTCGGCGGGTGCGTACCGAATGGACCAACGGACCCTCGACCGAGAACGGCGCGTACGGCATCTATCCGGTGCAGACGGAAAATACGCTGATCGAGGAGTCGGTCGCGATCGGCGCCTCCGATGCCGGCATCTACGTCGGCCAGTCGCGCAACGTCGTGGTGCGCGCGAGCCGCGCCGAGCGGAACGTCGCCGGCATCGAGATCGAGAACACGGTTGGCGCCGACGTGTACGACAACGTGGCGGTAGGCAACACCGGCGGGATCCTCGTGTTCAACATGCCGGATCTGCCGCAGCTCGGCCACAGCACGCGGGTGTTCCGCAACGAAGTCCGTGACAACAACACGGCCAACTTCGGCGCACCCGGCAGCGCGGTGGCGAGCGTTCCGGCCGGCACCGGCATCATCATCAACGCCAACGACCGGGTGGAGATCTTCGAGAACCGCATCGGCGGCCATCGGACGGCCAACGTGCTGATCTCGAGTGCATTCAGCGCCGCGTACAGCGCCGAGCGCGAGCACGCGGCCAGCTTCGATCCCTACCCCGAGGCCATCTATCTCTACGGCAACACGTTCGGCGAGGCCGGCACCGCGCCCGACCGGGAAGAGCTCGATCGGCTCCGCCGCGCGCTCTTCGGCGACGACGGCCGCCTTCCGGACGTGGTCTGGGACGGCGTGGTGAGCCCGCAGCAGGCGGGCCAGCCGGTACTGTGCATCGAAGGCGACGACGTCACGTTCATCAACGTCGACGCGGCCAACGACTACGAGAATCCCAGCACCGAGCTCGCCGAGCACCGCTGCAGCCTGGACAAGCTCACGGCCGTGGAGCTCGCGCTGGGAAGCTGACGAGCGGGATCGCGTTGTCTCTCGCGGGATGCAGGAAGCGCGGCCGGGGCGCCGGCGGCGCGCTGATCGCGGCCCTGGCGCTGATCGCCGGTTGCGGCGGTCCGCCGGCGGTGCGCGTCTTCGAGGCTGACCGCTACCCCGAGTGGCTGTCCGAATGGGGGCTCGTGACCCGCGACGGCAACCGTCTGATCCTTGGCAAGGACGTCACACCCTACGAGGTGGCCTCGCCGCTGTTCAGTGACTACGCGCTGAAGCTGCGCACCTGGTACGTGCCCCCCGATAGCCGTATCACCTATCGCGCCGAAGGCCCCTTCGAATTCCCGCCCGGCAGCGTGATCACCAAGACGTTCTTCTATCCGGTGCACGATGGCGTCGCGCAGGCGGCGCCGTCCTGGGACGGTGACGTCGCCGGCCTCGACCTCGACCGCCATCGTCTGGTGGAAACGCGCCTGCTGGTCCGCCGCGCGGGCGGCTGGGACGCGCTGCCGTACGTCTGGGAAGGGGACGATGCACGCCTGCGCATCACCGGGGCGCTGGTGCGGCTCGAGCTCTCCGTGGACGGGGCGCCGACCGATCTGCCCTACCTGGTGCCGGCGCGCAGCGAGTGCGCGAGCTGCCACGCCACCGACCACGGCGCGCGCACGCTCGAGCTGATCGGCCTGAAGGCCTGGCAGCTCGACCGGCCGTATTACGGCCACGAGGGCGAGCCGAGCCAGCTCGCGGCATGGGCCGCCGCGGATCGGCTGGCCGGGTTGCCGGACGTTTCGGCGCGGCCGGCGGCGGTGGCCTGGAGCGATACGACACGGCCCGTCGCCGAGCGGGCGCGCGCGTACCTCGACGCGAACTGCGGCCACTGCCACAGCGCCACTGGCGCCGCCGATACCTCGGGCCTGCATCTCGACCGCGACGCGGCCAGCTTCCGCGATCTCGGCGTCTGCAAGCCGCCGATCGCCGCCGGCCGCGGCACCGGAGGCCGTCCGTACTCCATCGTGCCGGGCGAGCCGGACCGGTCGATCCTGATCTACCGGATGGAAACCGACGATCCGGCGACCCGGATGCCGGAAATCGGTCGGGCGGTGACCCACCGGGAAGGCGTGGCACTGCTGACGGAGTGGATCGCAGACCTTCCCGGCCGCTGCCTCTGAACCCTCGTCAGCCGTGCCGCCACGGGTAGACGAAGCGTCGCACCAGCAGAAAGTTGCTCGCGGTCGCCACCGCCGAGCCGATCGCCATCGCGATCAGCGGGCGCGCCAGCGGCCCGAGCACCAGAAACGTGTACGTGCCGATGTTCAGCGCCGCACCGAAGAGCTGGATCGCCACGTAACGCGCGAGGCGCGACTTGCGCACCGGCGCGCGGAACGTGAAGCGCGCGTTCAGCAGAAACGTCGTCGAGATGGCGGCGACGAACGACACGATCCGGCTGCCGATCAGGCCGCCGCTCTCGGTCACGTAGCCGAGGCCGTACAGCAGATACGCCAGCACCGCCGTGTCCACCGCGAATCCGGCGGCGCCGACCAGCAGGAACCGGACGAGCTGATGACGCAGCCGCTGGCTCAGCCGCAGCGTCATCGACACCGTCGTCGCGAGCCCGTCAGACACAGGCCTCGATCAGATACGGCCCCGGCGTCGCGAGCGCGCTACGCACCGCGTCGGCGAATTCTTCGCAGGTGGCCGCACGCACTCCGGGGACACCCTGCGCCGCCGCGAGCGATGGCCAGTCGAGCGCCGGATTGCCGAGATCGAACAGGCTGGCCGCCCGCGGGCCCGGTTGATTGATCCCGAGCCGGCGGTACTCCAGGTCGAGAATGCCGTAGCTGCGGTTCGCGTACACCACCGTGACGACGCGCAGTCGCTCGCGCGCCGCGGTCCAGAGGAACTGATTCGTGTACATCGCCGCGCCGTCGCCGATCAGCGCCAGCACCGGCCGATCCGGGCACGCGACCGCAGCACCCACGGCCGCCGGCCCGGCCTGGCCGATCGCGCCGCCGGTCAGGTGCAGCCAGGTGTGGCGCACGCTCTGCTGCAGCGGCGGGAACGCGGCCCCGCCGCCGCCCGAGTCCGAGGTCACCACCGCGCCGTCCGGGACCAGCGCGGCGAGAATCTGCCCGACGGCGCGGCTCGACAGCTTGCCGCTCGGCAGCGCCGGCCGCGGCGCCGATGCCGGTGTCGCGGTCGTCGGAGCGCCCGGCATGGCACCCAGTGCACCCGCGAGCGCCGTGAGCGCCCCGGCGCCGTCCTCGTGACGGTGATTCAGCCGCAGCACCCGGCAGCCGTCCGGCACCAGCAGGCTCGGTTGCCCGCGGTAGGCGAAGAAGCTCACGGGCGCGTCGGAACCGACCAGCACCAGCGTACGCACGCCGGCCAGCGTCTCCAGTATCTGCTCCGGGAAGTACGGAAGCCGCTGGGCCGGGAACACGCCGGGCCCCGCTTCGACCCGAGCCGGGAACGTCGTGGAGTACACCCGGCAGCCGGTTGCGCGCGCCAGCCGACCGGCCGCCGCGAGACCCGCTTCGGTCAGCGCGTTGCCGTCGAGCAGCAGCAGAGCATCCTCGTTCAGCGCCTCGGCGACCGCCGCCAGCGCTGCCTCCGGCGACGGCAGGTAGCGCTCCGGCAGCGGCCGCGGCGGCGCGGGCACGGCGTCACCCCAGGCGCAGTCGGCCGGCACGATCAGCGTCGCGACACGGCCCGCGGGGTCCGGCCGGGGCGTCAGCGTCGCGGCGACCGCGTCCCAGGCGTCGCCGCCGAGGCCCGATGCGGTACGCGCGGTGCGGATCCAGGCCGACACCGGGCGCGCCACTCCCTCGATGTCGGCGGTGAGCGGCGCATCGTACGGCACGTGGTGCACGGCATGATCACCGACCACGTTCAGGAGCGGCGTCGCCGCGCGGCGGGCGTTGTGGAGGTTGGCGATGCCGTTGCCGAGGCCCGCCCCCAGGTGCAGCAGCGTCGCGGCGGGAAAGTCGCGCATCCGGCCGTAGCCGTCCGCGGCGCCGGTACAGACGCCTTCGAACAGACAGAGCACCGGGCGCAGCCGCTCGATCTCGTCGATCGCCTGCACCAGGTGCATCTCCGACGTGCCGGGATTCGCGAAGCAGACGTCCACCCCGGCGTTCGCCAGGCTGTCGATCAGCGCGTGGGCTCCGTTCATGCGTGGCTCTCCTGCCGGCGGACAGGCGACTTTACGGGGCCGCCGCCGGTGCAGCAAGCCGGGGTTCAGCGGTCGTCCACGCGTTCAGGCACCACGCACGCGCACCGCTCGCAGCTCGGCCGGCGCGGGCCCGTGGCGGCGAGCCTCCAGCGCGCGCACGATCTCGGCGTGGCGGTGGCGGTCGAGCCGGTGCTTCGAATAACACCAGACACTCACCACCGCGAATCCGGCGACGATGGGGCCGTAGATCAGCCCGAGCCACATCAGCGTATCCGCCGGCACGTCGGCCGCCGTCCGGATGTCCGCGCCGCGCGGCCAGGCGATCAGATCCAGCGCGACCCCGCCGATCAGGCTGCCGATGCCCGAGGTGAACTTCGCGGAGAACGACACCGAGGCGAAGAAGATGCCTTCCTGCCGCCGCCCGGTGGCGAGCTCGTGCTCGTCGACGATGTCCGCGATCATCGAGCCGAAGGTGACCAGCGCCTGCACCACGCCGACGCCCTGCAGGAACTTCACCGCGACCAGCGTGTTGATCAGCTCCGGGGTGCCGTTTTCCGGGAACCAGCCGATGAGCCGCAGCACCACCGGAACGATCTGGCAGGCCGCCCACCACGCCGTGCCGAAGACGATCGACGGGCGCTTGTCGAACCGCTGGTTCAGCGTACGCACGAACAGCGCGCCGACCATGACGCCGATCGGATAGGCGGCGAAGAACGCGATGTTGCTCTCGCTCGACAGCTCCCAGAAGTACGTGTTCATGTGCAGGTTCAGCGACAGATCCACTCCGACCATCATGTAGACGATCAACACGCCGCCGAACAGCCAGCGGAACGACCGGTTCTCGAGCGCGAGCCGCGTGTCGCGGAGCGTTCGTGCGAGAACGCCGAGCACCGACAGCGGCGCCTGGGCGACCATAGCCTTCGGCAGGTACGGTATGCGCGACTGCGTGCCGAGCGCGGACACGACGATGGACACCACCATCAGCACCGCCATGCACAACGCGAACGGCGCGTAGGCGCCGGCGTTGAACTGCCCGTGCGCGAACTCCGGCGTCGCGCGGAAGAACAGCCCGAAGCCGATCCCGTACACCAGTAGCTGGCCGAACGTGCTGAAGAACTGTCGGTACGCCACGACGGTGGTGCGCTCGTGGAAATGGCTGGTGAGCTCGGCGCCGAGCGCGATGTGGGGTACGTGGTAGAGCGTCATCGCGCCGCGCGTCAGCACGGCGAACAGCATCAGCCACAGGAACAGGCCGAAGCCCTCGAGCCCGCCGGGCGGGTGGAACAGCCCGAAGAACGCCAGCGCCAGCGGCAGAGCCGACGCGTACATGAACGGATGCCGCCGGCCGAGCCGCGAAGTCCAGTTGTCGGACAGCGACCCCGCCAGCGGATCGGTGATCGCATCGAACACGAGTGCGACGCCGAGCGCGATCCCGGCGTACGTGCCGGACAGGCCGAGCACCTGCACGTAGTAGAAGAACAGGAACACGGAGAAGGCGCCGTTCTTGATGCCTTCCGCCGCCTGGCCGAAACCGTACGCCAGCTTCGTCCCCGCACGGAGCCGCGCGTCGAGCGCGGCCTCCCCGCCGCGCGCCGCATCAGCCGACAACTGCTCTGCCAAGTTCCGTCCCCCTCGAATACGGCATTCGCCGGATCATCCGCGCTCGCGAAAGGAGGGTCAAGGCGAGGCATCGAGCGTCAGCAGGCGCACGCTGAGGAACACGGCAGCGCCCCCCGACGCCAGCAGCAGCCAGGCCATCGTCAGGTAGCCGGCGCGGGCGATGCGCCGGCGCAGCCGCGCGCGCAGCGTCTCCCCGTCGCCCGGGTCCGGCAGCGCGCGGCCGAATGCGGCGAGCAACGTGAACCACCAGCCGCCCCAGACGGCGGTGAGCAGCGCCGCGATCAGGTATCGATCCGCCGCCGCGGACCAGGCCGCCCAGCCGAATCCCGCGAGTCCCACCACGAGCGCCGCCAGCGCAACCGGCCGCAACGGCCCGAGCCGCGCTGCAACCGCGTGCAACCGTTCCAGCATCGCGCAAGCATACCGCAGCCGCATCGCCCGGCGGTGCTAGCATGGGCCGTCACGGACGAAGGAGGCCGCCATGACCGGGTACCGGGAAGAGCGGGACAGCATCGGGCCGATGCAGGTTCCGGACGATCGTTACTGGGGCGCTCAGACCCAACGCAGCCTGATCAACTTTCCGATCGGCGACGAGCGCATGCCCCGCGAGGTGATCCGTGCCTACGCCCGGCTGAAGAAGGCGTGCGCGCGGGTGAATGCCGAGCTCGGCGTGCTGGACAGCACGCTCGCCGACGCGATCGCGACGGCGTGTGACGAGATCCTCGACGGGCGCCTGGACGACGAGTTCCCGCTGTCGGTCTGGCAGACCGGCTCCGGTACGCAGACCAACATGAACCTGAACGAGGTGCTCGCCAACCGCGCCACCGAGCTGCTCGGCGGCGACTTCCGGAAGGAGAAACGGGTCCGGCCGAACGATCACGTGAACGCGAGCCAGAGCTCGAACGACACCTTTCCCACCGCGATGCACCTCGCCAGCTACGAGATGATCGAGCGGCATACGCTGCCGAAGCTCGAGGCGCTCGAGCGCGCGCTCACCGACAAGGCGAACGCGTTCCGGGACATCGTGAAGAGCGGACGCACGCACCTGATGGACGCCACGCCCATCACCCTCGGTCAGGAATTCAGCGGCTACGCGGCACAGCTCGAGCGCGGCCGCGCGGCGATCCGGGCGAGCCTGACGCGGCTCGCGGAGCTCGCCATCGGCGGCACGGCGGTCGGCACCGGCCTGAACGCTCCGAAAGGCTTCGCCGAAGCGGTGGTTCAGCGGCTCGCCGACGACACCGGTCTGCCGTTCGTGTGCGCCGGCAACCGCTTCGAAGCGATGAGCGCCCACGATGCAATGGTGGAGACCAGCGGGAGCCTCAAGCGCGCCGCGGTCAGCCTGATGCACATCGCCAACCAGATCCGGCTCCTGGCGAGCGGGCCGCGCACGGGGCTCGCCGAGCTGATCCTGCCGGCGAACGAGCCGGGCAGCTCGATCATGCCGGGCAAGGTCAATCCGACCCAGAACGAGGCGCTCGCGATGGTCTGCGCGCAGGTGATCGGCAACGACACGACGGTCACGGTGGCCGGAACCCACGGTCACCTGCAGCTCAACACCTTCAAGCCGGTGATCGTGTTCAACGTGCTGCAGAGCGCGCGCCTGCTCGGTGATGCCGCCGACAGCTTCGCGCGGCGTTGCGTGCAGGGAATCGAAGCGAACCGGGCGCGGATCGACGAGCTGCGCGATCGCAGCCTGATGCTGGTCACCGCGCTGAGCCCGCGGATCGGATACGACCGGGCGGCGGAGATCGCGAAGAAGGCCCACGCGGAGGGCACGACCTTGAAGGAAGCCTGCCTCGCGCTCGGCTATCTCTCCGCCGACGAATTCGACCGCATCGTCGACCCGCGGCGGATGCTCGGCCCGGGCTGACGCTTCAGCGCGTTTCGGGCGACGGCGAGCGCCCGCTCGAGCTGCGGATCGGTGAACGCGCCATCGCGGGACGCGAAGAACGGGTCGAGAAACTCGTACAAGGTGCCGCCGAAGCCGATGGTACGGTCGTGATGGAAGCCCGTGTGCGAACGCCCGAGGCCGCGGAGAAACCGGTTCAGGGCGGGAGCGACTGCGTACAGATCGGGCGCCGTCCGCGCGGCGGCTTCGAGCTCGGCTCGCGCGGCGGGTGTGAAGTGCCGGTCGGCCAGCTCCGCCGGATGGATCGCGGCCCGGGCTTCCCGCCAGACCGCGTCCAGGATCACCAGGTTGCCGCCGTCCGCCGCCGCGCCGGGCAACGCCCCGAGCAGCAGCGCGAGCAGCAACGCCCTCGCGGGGCGTTCAGTAACCCTCGAGCTCGCCGTAGCGATTACGGTGGAAGTTCACGTCGCCGAACGTCTGCTCGGCCACCGCGGCCCGCTTCAGGAAGAAGCCGATGTCGAACTCGTCGGTCATGCCGATGCCGCCGTGCATCTGGATGCCTTCCCGCGAAACCCGATTGAACGTCTCACCGACCTTGGCCTTCGCGAGACTCGCGAGCTTGGCGATCTCGTCGGCGCCCCGTCCCTCGTCGAGCGCGGTGAGCGCCTCGAGCACGCACGACTTCGACAGCTCCACCTCGCAGAACATGTCGGCGGCGCGGTGCTTGAGCGCCTGGAACGAGCCGATCGGCACGCCGAACTGCTCGCGCTCCTTCAGGTATTGGACGGTGCGCTCGAAACACTCCTGCAGACTGCCGAGCATTTCCGCCGACAGCCCGATGCGGGCGATGTCGAGCGCGCGGTCGAGCACCTCGGCGCCGTTGTCCACCTCGCCGAGCAGCGCGTCGCGGCCGACCCGCACGCCGCGGAACTCGACGTTTGCGGCGTTGCGCGAATCGACCATGCGGGTCCGGGTCACGGAGACGCCGTTTGCGCCCCGATCCACCAGGAACAGCGTGAGCCCGGTGCGCTCGCCGGGGCGGCCGCTGGTGCGCGTGACCACGATCAGCTTGTCGGCGACGTTGCCGTCCAGTACGAAGGTCTTCGAGCCGTCGATCTGCCAGCCGTCCCCGGACGCCGCGGCCTGCGTCGCAACGCCGTAGGGGTCGTGCCGATGGGATTCCTCCAGCGCGAGCGCGAGCAGCAGCTCACCCGACGCGACCGCCGGCAACAGCTCCGCCTTCTGTGCTTCGCTGCCGCCGAGATGGATCAGCGTGCCGCCCAGCCAGACCGTCGCGATCAGCGGACTCGCCGTCAGCGTACGGCCCGTCTCCTCGGTGACCACGCCGAGCCCCTTGTAGCCGAACGCCAGGCCGCCGTACTCCTCGGGCCAGGGAATGCCGGCCCAGCCGAGCTCGACCATGGCCTTCCAGGTGCCACGGTCGAATCCGTTCGGATCGTCTTCGTCGCGCAGCTTGCGCAGTTGCGCAATGGGTGCGTTGCTCCCGCAGAAGTCGCGGGCGCTGTCGCGGAGCATGGTCTGCTCTTCGTTCAGAATCATGGGCATCGGCAATCCCCCGGAAGATCAGCGCACGATGAAAGCAAAAGCCTCGGCCGATGTCGACCCTGCGTGAATGCGCCATTCACTGCCGCTCGTCGCGGCGGCGGTAGATGCCTTCGAACCAGGGCCGCCAGCGACCAGCGGCGTCGGCCTCCTCGAAGTACTGGCGCACCCGCCCGTCGTCGAGCGGTGTCCAGGTGCCGCGGAACGGCGCGCGACGGCCGCCTTCCGCTTAGGACGCGGTGCCTTCGAGCACGATGCTGCCGGTCGCATCCTGCCAGCGCTCGATCAGCAGACAGCCGGACTGTTCGACGCTGATGCGGTTGCGCCCGGCGATCACGCCGTCGGGCCGCTCGACGACCCAGTCGCCGATCCGGAAGTCGAAGGCGCGGTACGGGGGCCCGCTGCACGGCGAAGCCGACGCCACCGCGCCAGCCGCCGCGGCGCCGACCAGCATCACCATTACCAAGCACTTACAGTGGATACATGGAGGCGGCAGCATTGACGCACTCGCTGGCGCTAACCTCGGCGTGTTCCGGCTGGAGATGTTACCGAGTCTGCTGTATGGGTTCAGCCGCCAAAGCGCTGTCGTTCGGGGCGCTGCTCGCGTTAGCGTCGGCCGGCGCCTCCGCCGGGCAGGACTTCCCGCAGCTTTCCCGGGTGGAACACTTGCCGGCCGCGGAAAGCCACGAGATCAAGACCCGCTCCGAGGACGACGGGCCGGCGGACGAGGCCGCCTCGGCGCACCTGCTCTCGACCCTGGGCGCGCTGGGGCTCGGCCTGCTCGGCCTGCTGTGGATCCGCCGTCGCTCGACCCATTTGTAATTCGTCGCCCGTTCGCCTTTGATGGCGGCACCGCGCCGGACCGCCGTCATGCCTCTGACCCGACTCGATCGACTGCTGAAGCGTACGCTGCCGATGGGGCGCATCGAACCGTGCGTGCTGCCCAGTTGTCCGGAGATCACGCTCGGACTGATCAGCGCCGATTTCCCGCTCGGTCCACTGCCGCCGGACGTGGTTCGGCAGGTGATCAACGAGCCCGCCTACTGGGCGCTCTGCTGGGGCAGCGGGCTCGCCCTCGCGCGCTGGCTGCTGGACCGACCCGAGCGGGTGCGCGACCGGCAGGTGCTGGATCTCGGCTCGGGCTCGGGCGTGGTGGCGGTGGCCGCCGCACTCGCCGGCGCGCGGCGGGTGATCGCCTGCGATACCGACCCGGCGGCCCGGCAGGCCACCCGGACCAACGCGGCATTGAACGGCGTGGCGATCGAGGTGGTGGCGTCGCTGGACGAGGCACCGCGGGACAACGACCTGCTGCTGATGGCCGACGTGCTCTACGACCGCAGCAACCTGCCCCTGCTCGAGCAAGCGGCCCGCTACGCCCGCGAGGTGCTGGTCGCGGACTCCCGGATCGCGCAGCTGCCCGATCCGGCCTATCGGCCGATCGGCGAGATCGACGCGTCGACGTACCCCAATCTCGGTGAGTTCGACGAGTTCCGCACGGTGCGGCTGTTCCACCGCGGCGCCGCCTGCGACGGCTGAACCGACAGAACCACCATCTCGTCCACCGCCTTTCCGGCGATGGCCCGTTCGGTGGCGGTGATGGGATCGGCGAGCCAGCCTTCCGCGGCGGCGCGATCGGGAAACTGCACCAGCAGCACCCGGTTCCAGGGACTGCGCCCGGCGATGCTCGAGACCGGCGCGTCCCAGCGCACCTCGCCGTGGTAGCTCGGCAGCAACGCGAGCCAGCCGCGCTCACCCGGTTTGCCGAGCGGCGGGTTGCCGTCCTCCGTTTCCGCCCGATACAGCACCGCCACGGTCGCCGCGTCCGGCGCGAGCTCCCTTGGCGCAACCGAGGTGCCGAGATGGCGCGGCAGTGCCGCGCCGACGTCGTTCTCCAGATCCCGGAACGCACGACCCGTGAACATCTGCACGAGATCGGCCCCGGTCGGAAACTCGACGAGCTGCAGACCGGCGATGTCCAGCAGCACCGAGCCCTCCATCACTTCGACCTTGCCGCCGAGCCACAGCACCCGGCCGCCGTCCTTGGCGGCGAGCTCCGCGAACCGGCTCCGATACGAGGCCGCCGCGCCCGGCTCGGCGGCCCGAGCCGGCAGCAACTGCAGCAGGTAGTAGGGCCGTTCCCGCTTCGCCTCGTCGACGACGATGCCGGCCAGCGTCGGCCCGACGTACCAGACCACGCCCCCCGTGACGATAACGAGCAGCAGACAGAAGATCAGAAACGCGACGAGTGATCGGCTCAAGGACGGTCCGGCGTTGCGACGGCGGGCGCCATCATAACCGAAGTCCCTCACCTCCCAACGGAACCGCCGTTCACCGTGGGAGCAGTCTCCGACCCCGACAGAGACCTGGGTGATCCTCGAGTCCATCAGCGCCCAACTCCAGAGCGCGTTCTCCCGCGGGTACGAGCCGGAACATCGCCCGAATCAAAGCCCGGGAACAGGTGTCCACGTCGGCCGCAGCGCCAGCCTTGCAGCGGCGATGCGCGTGAGTGATCTCGCACGGCACCATCGCCTCGGCCCGCATCGGGCCGAACATGGCCCGAATCGATCGATCAGGCCGGGGCTGTCGAGATCCGGCGCAGCACCACACCTCCGCTTTGATTGGGCGCTGATGTGGATTCGATTCGGGCGATGTTGCCGGTTCGACTGAGGGGAGGCTGCACCGGCGGCGCATCATTACTACGAACGCCATCGGAAGCCTCCGCTTGCGGTACAACTCGATCCGGCAGCGCCTCGCGCAGCCGCCGGCGGTTGCGGTACAGTCCGGTGCAAATTCGTTGGAGGGACCGTGATGTACCAGGACATTCTCTATCGCGTGGACGACCCCGTCGCCGTGATCACGATGAACCGACCGGACGCGCTGAACGCGTTCACCGTACGCATGCTGGAAGAGATCCGTCACGCGCTCGCGCAAGCGGAAAAGGACGAACGGGTGGTCGGCATCGTGCTGACCGGTGCCGGGCGCGGCTTCTGCGCCGGCATGGACATCAACGCCCTCGACAGCATGTCCGGCGGCGGCGGACGGAGCAGCGAAGACCTCTCGGCGCTCGCGGCGTCGCCTGGGGACCCGGCGATGGGCCCCGACTTCCAGGTGACCTACGGCTACCTGCTGTCCGTGCGCAAGCCGATCATCGCCGCGGTGAACGGCGCCTGCGCCGGCCTCGGGTTCGTCTACGCGCTGCTCTCGGACCTGCGCTTCGTCGAGCGTACCGCGAAGTTCACCACCGCATTCTCGCAGCGCGGGCTGATCGCCGAGCACGGCGCGAGCTGGATCCTGCCGCGGCTGATCGGCCCCGGCCGCGCGCTCGACCTGCTCTGGAGCGCCCGCAAGTTCGACGGCGAGGAAGCGTTCCGGATCGGGCTGGCGGAACGGCTCTGTGAACCCGGCGAGTCGCTGAACGACGCCGTCGCGTACGTGAAGGAGCTGGCCGCCGCCGCATCGCCCACGTCACTGCGCGTGATGAAGGCGCAGGTCTACCGGCACCTGAACATGCGGCTCGGCGAATCGCTCCAGGAATCCAACGAATGGATGGCCGAGAGCCTCAAGCGCGAGGACTTCCGTGAAGGCGTGCGGTCGTTCATCGAACGCCGGCCGCCGAAGTTCAAGCGCGTGACCGTGGAATGACCGCACCGCGCCGGAACCGGGTCGACGCCAACGGCGTGGGACTCTCCGTGCTCGAGATCGGGCCGGAGGACGCGCCGCCGCTCGCGATGCTGCACGGCATGCGCGACGTCGCGTGGAGCCTCTTGCCGATCGCCGAGCGGCTGGCCGGACGGCATCGGGTGCTGCTGCCGGATCTGCGCGGCCACGGCGACAGCGACCAGCCCGGCGTGTACACCATCGAGCATTTCCTGTTCGACCTGCTGCGGGTGCTCGACGGCGCCGGTGCCGAGTCCGCCGCGCTGTTCGGTCACAGCCTCGGCGGTCAGATCGTCGCACGCTTCAGCGCGCTGTTTCCCGAGCGCGTGCGGGCCGCGGTGATCGTCGAGGGGCTCGGGCCGCCGGCGCGGCCGTGGGCCGGGGACGAGGCGGCCGAGCTCGCCGCCTACGCCGCCCGGCTCGTTCAGACGCTGTCGATACCGCCCCGGCAGCGGCCGCTGCCGGATCTCGATTTCGCCGCCGAACGGCTGCGGGCGAACAACCCGCGGCTCGATCCTGCGCGGGCCCGCGCGCTCGCCGAGCACGCCACCCGCCGGAACGCGGCCGGGGAGCTGGTCTGGGCGTTCGATCCGCGGGTGCCGAGCGTATTCCTCGGCTCCGGCGTCGCGGAGGGCGAGCGCTACTGGCGCCACGTTCGCTGCCCCACGCTGCTCGTCACGGGCGATCTGGCGCACGAGTACTGGCGCGCGCAGATGCCGCTCGAGTGGGACGGCCGCTTCGCCCCTGGCGAGCTGGAAGCGCGCATCGGTTGTTTCCGCGACGTCGAGCACCGGGCCTTCGCCGGCGCCGGACACATGGTTCACTACGACCGGCCACACGACCTCGCCGAGGCGGTGGCCGACTTCCTGGAGCGACGCGCATGAGCGAGACCATCGCGACGGATCAGACCAGCTACGATTGGCCGGAGCTGGTGGACCGGTTGAACCGGCTGCTGCGGCTGCGCACCACGCCGATCGGCATGAAGCTGTTCGAGACGCGTGAAGCGATGGAGGCGGTGCCGAAGATCCGCCGCCCCACCGCGATCCACACCACCGATCAGATCGTCGGTCAGGCGGCGCGCAACGGCTGGACCGTCGGCATCACCGCCGACGACCTGGTCGGGGCGCAGTGCAGCACGGTGATCGGGCTGCACCCGCGCAGCGAGAGCTGGCTGTCCGGCGAGCGCATGACCGGCGTCTGGTACGAGACGCCGGCCGACGCGAGCGCGCACCAGCACGCGATGCACGTGGTGCCGTTCGGCCGCTACGAGGCGATGGCGGTGAGCCCGCTCGCGAGCGGCCGGCTGGACCCGCCGGACATCTGCCTGATCTACGCGACGCCCGCCCAGATGATCCTGTTCATCAACGGGCTGCAGTGGAGCGGCTACCGGAAGCTCGAGTGGGGCTGCGTGGGTGAGTCGTCCTGCGCGGACTCCTGGGGCCGCGCGCTCGCGACCGGCGAGCCGAGCCTGTCGATCCCGTGCTTCGCGGAGCGCCGCTACGGCGGCGTGATGGAGGACGAGCTCCTGATGGCGCTGCCGCCGCGGTACCTGCCGAAGACGCTCGCCGGGCTCGAGGCGCTCGCGCGCAACGGCCTGCGCTACCCGATCCCGCCGTACGGTGTGAACAACGACGTGCGCGCCGGAATGGGCGTCAGCTACGGCTGACCCGCGCGGGTGCGGGAGCGGCCTCCGGCCGCGAATGCTCGGGAAATTCGCCGGAGGCCGCTCCCACAAAGCCTACGGGATTCGCGGCCGGAGGCCGCTCCCACAAAGCTTATGGGAAGGCCGCTCCCACAACTGACAGCCCCCTCAACCCGCCGAGATCTCCGCCTCCCGCAGATCCGAGATCGCCTCGAACGCCGCGAGCACCCGCGGGCCGTTCGGCTCCGCCAGGATCTGGCGCTTGAGCACCTCGAACTGCGCCTCGGCCGCGAGTCGCGGCTGCTCCACGGTTGCCCAGTGCACGAGACCCTCCCAGAACGGGTCGATCAGCGCGGCGCCGGGCACGGTGCCGCCATCTGTCGTGCGCAGTGTCAGCGTGCGCAGCTCGCCGAGGTACAGCCGCAGCGAGCGCACGTGGATTTCCTCGTCGATCCGGATGCGTTCGACGATCTCGGCCGCTTCTTCGGCCTGCGGACGCCGGTCTGGGAACAGATCCGGCGTACGCAGGATCGCCTGGGTGTTCGCGAAGCCGATCTCGGCGCGGAACTCGATCAGCAGCAGGTTCATCAGGAAGCTGAGCAGCCCCTCGTACTCCGGCGCGATCTGCGGCATCCAGCGCCGGCCGGCCTCCGGCCGGGCGATGCTCTCGGGGGGCTCGACGTCGGGGTAGGCGTTCTCGCCGAATACCAGGTCGCGCAGCACGAACCACATCACGTCATGGCCGCCGATGCCCTTGTCGGGCTCGCCGCCTTCGTCGATCCCGTGCGCCGCGAGCAACCCCTTGTTCAGATGGCCGACGGCCATCCCGGAGATGTCCTCGACGACGATGCGCTGCAGGTCCGGAAACGGCATTTCGGCGAGCATCCGGCCGCGGCCTTCGATCTTGCCGGTGATGGTCAGGCTGTTCCAGAACGGCGCGCCGATGCCTTCCCGCAGCAGCAGCCGCTGCTGCTCGACGTTCGGCATGCGCGGCCCGGTCAGCAGCGACGCATCCGCCGCGAACCAGTCCCCTCCCCGAGCGCGTAGCGCGTCGGTCCAAGCGGCCAGTGCCTCGTTCCTTCCTTTCGAGCGCGGCGGGCAGTAGCGTCCCTCGCGGTCGAAGCCGCCGTGCAGCCGTCGTCCGGCGACCTCGTGCGGGCTTGCGTAATCGTGCTCGCTGAAGAGCTCGGCCTCACTGAACTGGAGCCGTGTCATCGTGGTTCCCCCTGCTTGCCTCCCGTGCCGCCGGCGCGATCGCCGGACGCACCGTTCGGGAGTCTACCCCCTTGAATCCGCGGCCACAGCCCCCAGATACCCAGCTGCAGGATTACTGCGTTTCGAGTACTTCGGTGTGTCAGCAAGGAGGTGCTGGAAAATGAACGGTAATCTGTCTCCCCTCGAACGGCTGCTCGACGAGCTTCGGCGCTGGGACCAGGAGCTCGAGACCGTGTTCTCGGCTTCTCCGTGGCTGTCGAGTATCCGCTCCGTCAACCAGGGCACGTTCCCGCCGCTGAACATCGGCTCGAGCAACGACAGCATCGACGTGTATCTGTTCGCGGCCGGCCTGGACCCGCAGAGCCTGGACGTGTCGCTGCAGCAGAATCTGCTGTCGATCTCGGGCGAGCGCAAGTTCGAGCCGCCGGCCGACGCGACCTGGTATCGGCGTGAGCGGTTCGACGGGTCGTTCCAGCGGGTACTGACCCTGCCGGAAGACGTGGACCCCGAGCAGGTCGAGGCGCGCTACGACGACGGCGTGCTGCACATCCGCATGGGCCGCCGCGAAGAGGTGAAGCCTCGCCGTATCGAGGTCCAGTGACGACGACGGTTCATGGATCCATGGGATGAGACGAAGGAGGTCGACATGAGCGAAGTGACTCAAGCGCCGCAAACGTCCGAAATGGTGAGCCGCCCGAGCACCGAGCCGGTACGTCGACAGGCCGAGCCTGTGGCCATGGCGGAGAACGTGCTGCGTCCCGCGGCCGACATCTACGAGCACGCGGACGGCATCACGCTGCTGCTCGACATGCCGGGGGTGTCGAAGGAGCGCCTCAACGTCGAGGTCGACCGGAACACGCTGGTGGTGGAAGGGGACCTGCGCATCGACATGCCCGAAGGCACCAGGTCGCTCCACGCCGACGTCCGGTCCGCCCGCTACCGTCGCACGTTCTCGTTGTCCGGCGAGCAACTCGATCCCGACAACGTTCAGGCGACGATGAAGGACGGCATGCTGCGCATCGAGATTCCGAAGCGGGCCGAGCTGCGGCCGCGCCGGATCGAGGTGCAGACCCACTGAAAGCGGGCGCCGTCGCCCCCGGCGGCGGCCTCTTCCCGTTCGACCCAGCGGGTCCGGCGCGCCCGGGCCCGCTGCGTTTCCCCTTCCTCTCCGTTAGCATCCGTGCCATCTCCTGTTGCAACCGGATGCCGCCATGCGTCGTTTCGTCTGCCTCTGCCTGCTGGCGCTCGTCGCGCTGGCCCCGCCGATCCGCGCCGACTACCTGTTCACCAACGGCACTCTGCTGACGATGACCGGCGAGCCGCCCTTCGAGGCCGACCTGCGGGTGGTCGACCAGCGCATCGCCGCGATCGGACCGGGTCTCGAGCCGCAGGACGGCGACGTGGTGATCGATATGCAGGGGGGCTGGCTGATGCCCGGCCTCGCGGAAATGCACGCCCACGTGCCCTCACCGGACCAGGGCGAGGCGTACCGCGACGACGTGCTGTTCCTGTGGGTGGCGAGCGGCGTGACCACCGTGCGGGGCATGCTCGGCCACCCCGATCACCTCGAGTTGCGCCAGGCGCTCGCCGCGCACCGGGTGCTGGGCCCGCGGCTGATCACCTCGGGACCCTCGTTCAACGGCAATTCGGTAACCGGCGAGGCGCAGGCGCGGCAGATGGTCCGCGACCAGCACGCGGCCGGCTACGACTTTCTGAAGATCCATCCGGGTCTGACTCGGGCGCACTACGACGCGGTGGCCGACGAGGCGCGGCGGCTCGGCATCCGTTTCGCCGGACACGTGCCCGCGGACGTAGGCCTCCGGCACGCGCTGGAACAGGGTCAGGCCACCATCGACCACCTGGACGGATTCATCGAGGCGCTGCTTCCGGACGATGCAGCGGGCGACGGCAGCGCGCTGTTCGCGGTCGATCTGGCCGAGGCCGCCGACATCGACCGCCTGCCGTCGCTGATCGATGCGATGCAGGCGGCCGGCGCCGCGGTGGTGCCGACCGAGACGCTGCTCGAGAACCTGGCGGAGGACGTGCAGGCTCTGATGGATCGGCCGGAAATGGTGTATCTGCCGCCCGAGCTCCGCGAACGGTACCGGCAGGCGCTGCAGGGCCGCTTCGAGCGCACGCCGAAGGCGGGATTGGCGCTGCGCAAGCAGATCGTTCGCGCGCTGCAGGAGGCGGGCATTCCCATTCTGCTCGGGTCGGACTCGCCGCAGATCTTCAACGTGCCCGGCTTCTCGATCCATCGGGAGCTCCAGGCCATGGTCGCCGCCGGGCTCACGCCCCTCGAAGCGCTCGCCGCCGGCACGCGTGCGCCGGCCCGTTACTTCGGACGCTCGAACGACTTCGGTGAGCTGCGGGAGGGCCTCTCGGCGGATCTGGTGCTGCTGGCCGACGATCCGACCGCCGACATTGCGAATACCCGATCGATCCGGGGCGTGATGGTCCGCGGAAAGTGGCTGGACCGCGCGGCGCTCGACGAGGGGTTGGCGGCGATTCGCCGGCGGCATGGTGAGTGACCGCCGGGCGCGGCAAGCTCACAGCAATCTGCTGCGATTGGTAGACTTCCGCTGAGACGAAGGGGGAGGAGATTCATGTGGCGTATCCTGGCAGCCACGACCCTCTGGCTCGTGGTGACGGCGACCTCGGCTGACGACGAGCCGCCGGCCATCGAGTATTTCACGCGGGCCGACGAGTTCGGCTCCCTCGAGATCTCACCGGACGGCCGGTTCGTCGCGGTCACCGCGGGTCGCAATGGCCGATCGGCGCTCGCCTTCATCAACCTCGAGGATCGCAGCATCGTGAGCGGGGTGCGCATGGGCGAGAACAGAGAAATCTACGATTTCGACTGGATCTCGCCGACGCGCGTCATCTATCGGATCGCGGAGCGGCAGCCGGGCGATGCGTTTTTCTCCATCACCGGCGAGATCTCGGCGATCAACCGGGACGGGCGGGCGCCACGGCTCCTGTACGGCTACCGGGCCGCCAAAAGTACCACCGGCACGCACATCGCGAAGCGCGAGGCGAGCTACGCCCACGCGGAGCTGCTCAGCACTTTGGAGGACGACGAGAAGCACATCCTGATTGCCGAATACCCGTGGAAGCTGCAGGGCTTTCTCTACATCGTCGACTTCGACGCCCCTCCGCGCATCACCCGCCTGAATGTCTATAACGGTTTGAAACGCTCCCTGGGAGTTGCACCGCTTGCCTCCGCCGACCTGCTGGTCGATCGTGACGATCACGTGCGGTTCGCACTCGGCCATGATCCCGAAGGCCGCCTGACCGTGAGCTGGAAGCCGCGGCCGAAATCGGACTGGGAAGCGTTCGAGTTGCCGGGGTTTCGCGACGAAAGCGTGGAGCCGCTGTACTTCGCCTCGGACAACTCGTCGCTGTACTTCATCGGCGTGCGCCGCGGCCAGTCGCTGCGAGCGCTCTATCGGCTCGAGCTGACGAGCCGAGAGGTCGAGCTGGTCTATGCGCACGAGAGCGTGGACGTGACGGGTCTCGTCACCGATTTCGCCGGCGAGCGCGTGATCGGCGCGCGCTTCTACACCTCCAGGCCCGAGTACCACTGGCTGAACGAAGACGATCCGGCGGTGCGCCTGTACAGGGCGCTCGAGCGCGCGTTTCCCGGGCAGGCCATCGAAGTCACCAGCACCACAGCCGACGGCAGGCTGGCCACGGTGTTCGTGCACTCCGACGTCAATCCCGGTGACTACTACCTGTTCGATACCGAAACGCGAGCTGCCGACTACTTGCAGGCGGCACGCGCCTGGATCGATCCCGGGCGCATGCAGCCCAAGGAGCCGATTCGCGTCGAAGCGCGAGACGGCCTGGTGCTGCACGGCTACCTCACCCGGCCGCGCGGAGGGGACGCTCCGTACCCGCTGATCGTTCTGCCGCACGGAGGTCCATTCGGCTTTCGCGACCGCTGGGATTTCGACTGGGAGGTGCAGCTCCTTGCGAGCCGCGGGTACGCGGTGCTGCAGGTGAACTTCCGCGGTAGCGGCGGCTACGGCATGGACTTCGAGGAAGCGGGCTACCGGCAGTGGGGCGCGGCGATGCAGGACGATCTGACGGACGCGACCCGCTGGGCCATCGACCAGCGTCTGGCGGATCCACGGCGCATCTGCATCGTCGGTGCCAGCTACGGCGGCTACGCCGCGCTGATGGGCGTCGCCCGCGAGCCGGGCCTCTACCGATGCGCGATCGGCCACGCCGGCGTCTACGACCTCGAACTGCTGCGCTCCACCGGCGACGTCCGCTTCTCATACCTCGGTCGCACCATTCTGGCATCCCAAGTCGGTGACGACGTGCAGGAGCTGCGCCGGCATTCCCCGGTGCACCTGGCCGAACGCATAGAGGCACCCGTGATGCTGGTGCACGGCCGTGAGGACTGGCGTGCCGACTACATACACGGCCGGCGCATGAAGGCCGCGCTGGAGAGGCACGGCAAAGCGATGGAATGGCTGCCGCTGCGCGGCGAGGGTCATGGCATCTTCGACGAGAGCACGCGCGCGGAGGTGTACGAGCAGATGCTGCGCTTCCTCGAGCGGCACCTCGCGCCTAGCGCAGCGACGCCCCGAGGAGATCCCGGGCAATGATGTGCCGCTGCACCTCGCTCGGCCCTTCGCCGATGCGGCGGATGCGCATCTCCCGGTACCAGCGCTCGAACGGGAAGTCCTTGCTGACGCCGTAGCCGCCGAACATCTGGATGCAACGGTCCACGACGCGGCTCGCGGCTTCGGTGGCCACCAGCTTCGCCATCGCGGCTTCCTTGCGGAAGTCCTCGCCGCGGTCGGCCCGGTGCGCCGCCTCGAGGGTCAGCCAGCGCGCCTGGCGGATGTCGATCTCGTTGTCGACCAGCATCCACTGCACGGCCTGACGGGTCGAAAGCGGCGCGCCGAACGTCTCGCGCTGCGGCACGTACTCGAGTGCCATCTCGTGGGCCTTGATCGCGACACCGATGCAGCCGGCGGCGTAGGGAATCCGTTGGCGCGAAAGGCGGTCGTTGGCGATCGCAAAGCCCTTGTTCACCTCGCCGAGCACGTTCGCGTGCGGCACGCGCATGTCTTCGAACGACAGCTCCGTCGCGTAGCGGGCGGCGCGCAGAGTATGCACGATGCGGCGCACGTGGAAGCCGGGCGTATCGGTGTCGACGATGAAGCAGGTGACCCCGCCGCGTCCCTTCTCGGGGTCGGTCCGCGCGAACACGAGGCCGAAGTCGGCCTTGTCGGCACCGCTGATGAAGATCTTGCTGCCGTTGATCACCCAGTGATCGCCGTCGCGCACCGCGCGGGTACGGATCGCGCGCGCCGGATCGCTGCCGCCGGACGGCTCGGTGAGGCCGAAGAAACCCTTCTTCTCGCCGTGCAGCATCGGGTAGAGGTAGCGCTCCTTCTGCTCCTCCGTGGCTTCGAAGAGCTGCGCGAGCCCCGCGCCGCCGAACACGCCGTAGCAGGGCGCGTAGAGCCCGGCACGGTGCTGCGACATCTCGATCGCGAGCAACGTCCGGGTAACCAGATCGAGCTCCGGCCCACCGTATTCGGGCGGGATGTCGAGACCGTACAGGCCCATTGCCCTGGTCTTCTCGACCAGACGGGCGCGGTCCTCGGGTTCGAGCTCGTCCGCGTCCGGATCGAGGTGCTGCTCGAGCGGCAGGATCTCCTCGCGGACGAAGCGGCGGACGGTGGTGATCAGCAGTTCCTGCTCTTCGGTGAGGGATAGATCCATCGTGCAATCGCTCCGTTCGGGGTTTCCCCTGTTCGCGGCCGGAGGCCGCTCCCACAGAAAAGCTTCGCGGCCGGAGGCCGCTCCCACAGAGGTGCTCAGCCCGGGGAGAGGCGGCCGAGGCCGGAGACGTCGGCGTTTCCCGGCGGCAGCGCGCCGCGGTCGGCGCGGTGCGCCATCAGCAGCTCTTGCCAACGGGTCAGGTACGCGGTGGTGACTTCGTAGCGGACGAGCGCCGCGTCCGGAAACCGTCCCAGCGCGTCAGCGATCTCGCTGCGCAGCCCGAATCGGCTGCGGCCGCCGGCGTAGCCGACGTACAGCACCGCGCCCGTCTGGTCGGCGAGCTCGAAGACCCCCATGTGTCCCGGCAGCCGGTCGATGGCCTCGCAGCCGCGCCATGGCTTGTCGAGCCGCACCGCCATCTCACGTGCGCCGCTTCTTCGGCATCACCGAGATCTCCATCGGCGCGAAGCGCGTCATGTCGAGATCGATCAGGTACGGACCCGGCGCGGCCATTCCCGCGTCCAGCGCCTCTTCGAACTCCGTCACGCTCCCGACCCGCCGGCCGGGCACGCCCATGCTCTCCGCCATCGCGGCGAAGTCGACGTCGCCGAGATCGGTTTCGTTGATGCGTCCGAAGCGGGTGTCCTGCAGCCAGCGCAGCACGCCGTAGCCGCCGTCGTTGAACACCACGACCACCAGCGGCACCTGGTACTGCGCGCAGGTGGCGAGCTCGGTCGCGTGGTACAGGAAGCCGCCGTCGCCGTGGATCACCAGCGTCTGGCGGCCCGTGCCGAGCGCCGCCCCGAGCGCCATCGGAAAGCCCGGGCCGATCGCGCCGGACGCCGGGTTCATCGTGGTGCGCGGCGTGTGGATCGGGAAGAGCTGGTTGCCGAAGTTGTAAGCGGCGATGGTCTGGTCGCGCACGAAGATGCCGTCACGCGGCAGCCGATCCCGCATCAGGTCCATCACCCGCGCGTAGTCTTCACCGAGGCGCCGACGCATCGCCGCCCGTACGCCGTCGCGCGCCTCGAGCACGGTCTGGTTGAACTGCGCGTCGTTGCCGGAAACGTCGACCAGCGCCTGATTGATCGCCTCGAGTGCCATCCGCGCATCGGCCGCGAGGCCGAGGTCGGCGCGGTGGGTGCGTCCGATCACTGCGGGGTCGACGTCGATCTGCACGAGTTGCCCGGGCGGCCGGAAGCGCGCACCCTGCCCGTCCACCCCGACGGCGAACCGCGTTCCGATCACGAGCGTCAGGTCCGCCTCCTGAATCGCCTGGTAGATGCCGGCGCTGGTGTAGTAGTTGCCGATGCAGAGCGGATGCTCCTCGGGAATCGCGCCGCGGCCGTCCGGCGAGGTGAGCACGGGCGCATCCAGCGTCTCCGCCAGGCGCCGCAGCGCGTCGCCGCCGCCCGAGGCGATCACGCCTCCGCCGCTGACGATGATCCTCCGCCGCGCGGCGGCGATCCGCTCCACGACCTGATCCAGCACCTTCGCATCCGGCGGCCGCTCCGGGATTACCGGGGGCGGGAAGTCTTCCGGCGTCGTCTCGGCGTACTGCAGGTCGATCGGAATCTCGACCGCCGCCGGCGCGCCGCGGCCTGCGTGCATGTCGGCGACCGCGGACCGCAGCGCCCGGCCGATCTCGCTCACGTGGCGGGGGCTCTCGACCCGGCGGCAGACGCTCTGCAGCATCGCGACCTGATTCTCCGCCTCGTGCACGTAGCCGACGCCCTTGCCGTAGAACGCCGTTTCCGCCTGGCCGGTGATCAGCAGCACGCGGGAAGAAGCGTAGGCGGCTTCATACAGGCCCGTGACGGTGTTGCTCGTTCCCGGCCCGGTGCTCGCGATCACGACGCCCATCTGCCCGGTGGCGCGCGCGTAACCGTCCGCCGCGTGCGTGCCGGCCTGTTCGTGGCGCACGTCGACGATGCGCGTCTCGCCGAGGCGGTTGATCGCGTCGAACAGCGGCATGTTGTGGATGCTGACGATGCCGAACACGTGGCGCACGCCCATCTGGGCGAGCGCGCGGGCCACGAGGTCCGCTCCGGTGAACGACGAGCCGAAGCCGCTCATGCCGCCGCCCCCAGCGCGTCCAGATCGATGTGGTACAGCTCGGCGACGTTGTCGCACAGGATCGCGCGTTTCTGCTCGGCGTCGAGATGCGCCGTCTGCGCCTCGATCACCTCCCGGGACCAGGGCCAGGTCGAGTCGCTGTGCGGAAAGTCGTTCGCCCACATCAGCCGCCGCCAGTTCATCTCGCTCGCCATCCGGAACGCGACCCAGTCGTCTTGGAACGTGGTGTAGATGTGCTCGGCGAAGTACTCCGACGGCAACCGCTCGAGCTTCACTCCCGGCGCGAGCCAGTTGCGGTGGCGCTTGTACGCGTGATCCATCCGGTACATGTAGTGCGGCACCCAGCCCGCGTCCGCTTCGACACAGACCACCTTCAGCTTCGGATGGCGCTCGAACACGCCGCCGAAGATCAGCGTACCCATGATGTCCTGATTGCCGCGGATGATGGACAGGAAGCTGTTGATGCGCGGGCCGCGGGTCGCCTCGCTGCGCGAGGTGAGGATGTGGAACGAGAGCGGCAGCTCAAGCTCGACTGCGGCCTCCCAGACAGGGTCGTAGACCGGCGAGTCGTAGTCGGCCTCGGCCGGATTGCCCGGCATCATCACGCCGCGCAGCCCCAGCGCCTTGATCGCGTGCAGATCGGCGACGCCTTCGGCGGGGCTGCGCATCGCGGTCTGTCCGCAGCCGAGCAGGCGCGTCGGCGCGGTGGCGCAGTACTCGGCGATCCAGCGGTTGTACGCGTCGAAACAGGCCTTCTTGTAGTCGAAGTCCGGGTGGTTGCAGAGCAGCATGCCGACGGTCGGATAGATCACCTCGGCGGCGACCCCGTCGCGATCCTGATCGGCGAGGCGGTAGGCCGGATCCCAGCCGCTGCGGTGCAGCGCATCGAACCGAACCCCGTCCAGCGTGATCTGCTCGGGCGGCTTTCCGGCGGCAGCCACCAGCCCCATCGCGATCGGCGTGCTCATGCCGTCGATCACGAACAGGTCGCCCCGCTCGCCGCCGTCCACCATCCGCGGCGCCTTGTCGCGCCAGCGCGGATCGATGTAGCCCCGGTAGGTGTCGGGATGCTCGGTGATGTGCGAGTCCGCGGAAATGACCGGATGATCCACCCTGCTTCCCCTTGCCGCTGACCTCGGCCTGGCAACTTAGCAGCTTTGGTCGCAGGGCACCACGTTCCCCCGCTCGGCCGTGGACGCTCCTCCGCGCCTCTGCTAGGTTCTCCTGCCTCTGGAGGAGGCACGAGGTCGACGATGGCAATCGAAGAAGGCAAGGCCGCACCGGCGTTCACGCTGAAGGACGCGAACGGCGAGAAGGTGTCGCTGAAGGACTTCCGTGGCCGGAACGTGGTCGTCTACTTCTATCCCAAGGACGACACGCCCGGCTGCACCAAAGAGGCGTGCGGCTTCCGCGACCTCTGGTCCGAGATCCAGCAGGCGGGCGCGGTAGTCGTCGGCATTTCGCCGGACGATGCCGACAGCCACAAACGCTTCATCGGCAAGTACAAGCTGCCGTTCATCCTGCTCTCCGATCCCGAGCGCAAGGTCATGGAAGCGTACGGCGCCTGGGGCGAAAAGACCCTGTACGGTAAGAAGACCACCGGCGTCATCCGCTCGACGGTGCTGATCGGCCCGGACGGCAAGGTCAGGAAGCACTGGAAGCGGGTCAGCAAAGCCGAGACGCATCCGCAGATGGTGCTCGAGGCGCTTCGCGCGGGCTGACGGTGGCGCGCCGTCCCCGGCGGGTGGCGCCGCCCGCCGATGCTGTGCAACACTGCGCTGAAAAACGCGTCGAGAAACGCCGGGAGGAAGGCAGATGAAGTTCGGCATCTTCTACGAGCACCAGTTGCCCCGGGAGTGGGACGAGGACAGCGAGCATCGGCTGCTCAAACAGTCGCTTGATCAGATCGAGCTGGCGGACCGGCTCGGCTTCGACTACGCGTGGGAGGTCGAGCATCATTTCCTCGAGGAGTACTCCCACTCCTCCGCGCCCGAGGTCTTTCTCGGCGCGGCGAGCCAGCGCACGAAGAACATCCGGCTCGGTCACGGCATCATTCAGCTCACCACCAACCACCCGGCCCGGGTCGCCGAGAAGGTGGCGACCCTGGACCTCGTTTCGGATGGGCGCGTCGAGCTCGGGCTCGGCGAAGGCGCATCGGTCACCGAGCTGCACCCGTTCAACCTGCGCTTCCGCGACAAGCGCGACATCTGGGAAGACGCGGTGCGCGCGACGCTGCCGATGTTCTGGAACCACGGCTGGCAATACGACGGCGAGTTCTTCAAGTTTCCGCTGCGCGCGGTGGTGCCGAAGCCGCTGCAGAAGCCGCATCCGCCGCTGTGGGTCGCCTGCTCGCAGCTCGACACGATCAAATACGCAGCGCACCGCGGCATGGGCGCGCTGTGCTTCAAGTTCGCCGACCTCGACTCCGCACGCGCCTGGGTGAACGCGTACTACAACACGTTCATCCGCCACCAGGAAAAGCTCTGCGACTACCAGACCAACCCCAACATCGCCGTGGTGAGCGGCTTCATGTGCTGCGAGACCGACGACGAGGCGTGGCAGAAGGCAGACGGCTGGACCTTCTTCCAGTTCGCGCTGCAGCTCTACAACAAGGAGGGGCCGTTCGAACCCGGCAAGGTCAACTTCTGGGAGCGCTACCTCGAGTGGAAGAAGACCCCGGCCGGTCAACGCCGTACCGGCAGTGAGCTGATCGGGTCCCCCGCGACCATTCGCGAGCGGCTGCGTGAGCTCGAGGCCGCGAACGTCGATCAGGTGATCCTGCTGAACCAGGCCGGCAAGAACACACACGAGGACATCTGCGCGAGCCTCGAGCTGTTCGCCCGCGAGGTGATGCCCGAGTTCCACGGCCGCGAGGACGAGCACCAGGCATGGAAGCGCTCGGTGCTCGCCGGCGAGACGATCCTCAAGGACATCGACACCGAGCCGTTCAACATCACACGTGGGCGAAAGCCGACGCTGCCTTCGACCAAAGAGGCTCGGGACATGATCGCAGGCGTGGTCGGACGGCCCGGCTCGGAGCGGATCAGCAACTGAGGCCCTCGAAGGGGTTCCCAAGCCGCCAAGGCGGTTGCTGATCGTCAATTCCAGCGCCGGTGCGCGCGGGTATCGTTGCCGAATCGCAGTAGCAAGGATCGCGACGATGAAACCGACCTACCCGCACCTCGCTGCGCTCGCAGCGGCCGCCCTGTTCGCCTTTGCGGCGGGTCCCGCCGGCGCCGCTGAGAACGGTTTCTACATCGGCGGCAGCATCGGCTCCTCGCTGGTAGAGGACCAGGACGACATCGACATCGGCGACGAGGTCGAGGAGTTCGACCTCGACGACGACGACTTCGGCTGGAAGGGCTTCGTCGGCTTTCAGATCCTGCCGTTCCTCGCGGTGGAGGGCGGCTACGTCGACTTCGGCGAAGTGGAAGGCGACACCACCAGCCTCACGGTGAACACGGAGATCGACGGCTGGAATGCCTTCGTGGTCGGCAAGATCCCGATCGCGTTCGTCGACGTGTTCGGCAAGGTCGGCATCATCTCCTGGGACCTCGACGTCAGCCTCGACCCCGACGCGGACGACAACTTCTCGAGCAGCGACGAGGACGTGGCCTACGGCGTCGGCGCCGCCATCAACCTCGGTAAGCTCGGCATCCGGGCCGAGGCCGAACGCTTCGACGTGAGCGATATCGACGACCTCTACCTGCTGTCGGTGGGGCTCACCTACACGTTCTGATCCACTACTCGGGTTTCCCGCGGCCGCTCTACGCCGTAGACGGCGTCGCGCAGCGCCGCGGGAAATTCGCCGATCACGCCCGCCACCGCGGTGTTGGTCATCACCACCACCGACAGCGCGAGCGCCGGGTCCACGAACCAGTGGGTGCCGAGCGCGCCGCCCCATTGCCAGGTGCCGACGCTCTGCGGGCTGTCCGCCGCAGCGGGATCGAGCAGCACCGCGGTGCCGAGCCCGAAGCCCCAGCCGGGACCTTCGGTCCAGGCGCGCAGATCACCGATATGGTGGGTGGTCAGACGCCGGGCCATGCTTTCGGAGATCACCGGCGCGCGCACGGTGCGGATCGCCTCGACCAGGGTCAGGAAGTCATCCGCGGTGCCCGTCATGCCTCCGCCGCCCGATGAGTACGCCGCGGGATCCAGTGTCCGCTCCGGGTCGACGTGGACGCCGCTGCCGAGCGGCAACGGTTGGCGCTGCGGGCGCATCCGCTCGGCGCGCGACGTTCCGTCCACGTACGCGGCCGCGAGCCGCGCCGGGTCGACCAGACGGAACGCCGTGTCGTGCATGCCGAGCGGTTCGGTGACGTAGCGCTCCACCGCTCGGGGCAGCGGCAGGCCCGTGACCCGTTCGATCACCGCGCCGAGCACGTCGGTGGACAACGAGTAGCGCCATTCCCGCCCGGGCTCGTAGAACAAGGGAGCCGACGCCAACCGGCGCAGCGCCTCTTCGAGCGAGCCGTCGAAACGCGCGAGCCCCTGGGGCACCCGGAGCGTCTGGTAGGCGTTTCCCGGCGGCTCGAGGAACGAGTAGCTGAGGCCCGACGTGTGGCTGAGAAGCTGGCGGATCGTGATCGCGGGCCGCCGCCCGTCCGAAAGGGCCGGGGTGAAGTACGGCAGCCAGCGACTCGCCGGATCGTCCAGCGACAACCGACCCTCGTCGACGAGGCGCAGCGCCACGGTCGAGACGATCAGCTTGGTCATCGAAGCCAGGCGGAAGATGGTGTCTTCGCGGACCGGCACCCGAGCTTCGCGATCCGCCCAGCCCGCCGCGCGGCGGTAGACGACCTGGCCGTCCCGAGCCACGAGCACCACGGCGCCGACGATCCGCTCATCGCCGATCCACTGCTCCAACACTGCGTCAAGCCGCTGCGGCAGATCGTCCTCGGCTCGGGCGGCCGGGACCAGCGCGCCGAGCACCGCGAGGGTTGCCATCGATTTGTACATCGGTGTCTCCCGTCAATCGAACGACGCGCAGGCTAGTCGCGTCGGGAGCTCCGAAGAGAGATCGAGAATGGACAGAAACGGGGCATTTATGCCAACTTCGCACGGATGAGTCCGTCGCCCTCGCCGCTCCAGGTGCACCTGCTCGCGCTGCCGGAGACCACGCCGGCCGTTTTCTATGGCCTGTTCGAGGTCTTTTCGGCCGTAGGCGACGGGTGGACCGCGCTGACCGGCGAATCCGGCACCGTACCGCCGCCGCAAGTGCGCATGGTGAGCCGCGCCGGCGGCATGCTGACCAGCCCCGCCGGCATCCCGCTCGGGCCGCTCACTCCGCTCGCCGGCACCCCGCGCGCCGACATCGCCATCGTCACCGACCTCGACCTCGGCGCCCCCGACTTCGACCCGCGGGGACGTTGGCCGGACGAAGCGCAGTGGCTCGCCGAGCAGCATCGGCTCGGCGCCACCGTCTGCTCGGTGTGCACCGGCTCGGTGCTGCTGGCCGAGGCGGGGCTGCTCGCGGGGCTCGACGCCACCACTCACTGGGGCGCGGCCGGCATTTTCGCGCGTCACTACCCCGAGGTGCGCCTGCGTGCCGACCGGATCCTGTGTCCGGCCGGCACCGAGCATCGCATCGTCACCAGCGGCGGATCGGCCACCTGGACCGACCTCGCGCTGTATCTGATCGGTCGCTTCTGCGGCGCTGCGGAAGCGGTGCGCATCGCCAAGCTCTTCGTGATCGGCGACCACAGCGACGGCCAGTTGCCCTTCGCGGCACGCCTGCCGGCCCGCCATCACGAGGACGCCGTGATCGAGCAGTGCCAGGCCTGGATCGCCGAGCACTACGACGAGCCGAACCCGGTCGCGGCGCTGGTTCGCCGCTCGAAGCTGCCCGAACGGACGTTCAAGCGACGCTTCAAGAACGCTACCGGCTATTCCCCGGTGGAATACGTGCAGATTCTGCGGATCGAAGAGGCGAAGCAGCTCCTCGAGAGCACCACGGCGCCGGTGGACGTGATCGCGCAGCAGGTGGGTTACACCGACCCGACGTTCTTCCGCCGGTTGTTCAAACGCCGTACCGGAGTGACGCCCGCGCGCTACCGCCAGCGGTTCCAGCGGGCAACCACCCTACCTTCCTGAGCCGGAGGTTCGAGCAGGTCGAAAGGCGGTCCGCGAAGGCTCATCGTCACACTTCATACGTCCGGGACGAGCGCAAAGAGCACCGTTCGACCCGAGTCCGGCTCATAGCTTGCGATATACGCTCGAGCCTTTTCGAAGCTGCGGTCGACGAACGAGCCCTTCGACTCCCCCTCGATCCGATCACAATACCAATTGTCGCAAGTCGGCAGGATCACTTCGCTCGATGACTCATAGACGTCACCACCTAGAATGGCAATCCGCTGATCCTTGAGCTGAACCAAGGCTTCAAGCGCCTGGGACCTGGTGAGTCCCCAATTGACCACGCCGATATCTTCCAGCGTGCGTCCCACACGCAATATCTGATCTACAGCATCCGACCACGTAATGGACATCGCAACTAGTCTCGTGCCTCAGGCGGATCGGCCTCGCCATCCATGTGCGACCACCCAGGAGGACCAGGTTCGACGCAGTTCAGCCGCCCGGCAAGTTCCTCCACCCGTTGTCGCCACGCCCCGATTGGGCCGCTTCCTCAGCTCCCCACCAAACATCCTTCCCATCGAGCAGATCACCGACGCGAGCGCGCACCGTACAGTGAGATGCATCGACAAACTCGGGCAGAACATCCCCCACAGCTTCAAGTGGACCCGGACATCCAGCACACCGGCATTGACCGTAACCGTATCGCCCGCCTGGCTGACCTGGACATCGCTTGATTCGATCACGTCGTAGAATCGACGGTTCCATACTGCCTTCCGCCGCGCAAAGCCCAACGGCTTCAGCAAGGCGTCAAGCGTCCGGACTACTGCCTTATCACCCATGACATCGGTGGATCACAACGTCGTCGCGACTAGACGGCAGGTGGACCTTCCCAGAATAGTCGACCACATCGCGAACCCCGTCCAACCCATCGCGCACGCGGCGCCGTTCGCCACTACGAGCAGCACCGCCGCCTTGTTCAAACCGTGAAGGAACGCCATCTCCTGATCGCCCGGTCGACAGCATCAGAGCTGGGGTCTTCGGTCAGTATCCGCCTGAAGAGGTTCTCGGTGACGAGAATCGGGGCGAGTTCGATGCCATTACCGAATCCGGCAATCACGGGCATGTTTCGTTGTGCCGTAGCGTTGTCACCGACCGCCCACTTCAGTCCATCGAACGTCCGGACAAAGCACTCCCCGAAGTAGTATGCGGCCCGAAGTACGAGCGGTTTCGATTCTTCAGCGAATTCGAAAAGACCGCGTTTGTAATCTTCGGTTGCAGTAATCCACGCAGGAATCGTTTCATCCGCTTCCTTGGGGACCGTCTTCACCTGACCAACGGCCCATTCCATTACGCTCGGCAGCGTCTCGATGGAAAAATCGGGCGAAACGCCTTGTCGTCGTGCGGACTCGACGAACTCCGCGACCGCCGAGCCTTCGGCTCGAAGAAACGCGGAAAGGAAGGCTTCGCCTTCTGCCGAGCTCATTCGATCGAAGAACGCGAAATCCATTGCCTGCGCAACCTTACGAAGGTGCCCTCGCCCAACGCCCAGCGATCCTACCATCTACGGCACCAGCCCCGGCGCACCGACGTCGCGGTCCCCGACTTCGATCTCGGCTCGGCCAACTCCGAGACCTTTGCCGGATGAGGCGGCGACATCGCTGGCAGGGGGACGCTCACCCGCTACCGCCAGCGGCTCCCGCCCATGGGTGGACCGCCGGCCCGCCCCGGACCGCCGACCTCCGGCCGCCGAGGCTTGCATCCGGGGCCCGACTGCTTTTTCATCCGCGCTCTTGCCGGCGGCCGTGGAGCGGCAGAGCTGTGAGGGAGGTCAATCCGCTGATGCGGGCCCGGATCGAGGCGATCTACCGGTCCGAGTCGCGTCGCGTGCTCGCCACGCTGATCCGCCTGCTCGGCGACTTCGACCGCGCCGAGGAAGCGCTCTCGGACGCGCTGGTCGCCGCCCTCGAGCAGTGGCCGCAGGAGGGCATCCCGGACAACCCGCGCGCCTGGCTGGTTTCCGCCGGCCGCTTCAAGGGCATCGACACGATCCGGCGCCGGGCGCGGTTCGACAAGTCATTGCGCGCCCTCGCCCACGAGCTGGACGACGACGCGGAGCTGACCGACGAGCTGGCCGATCTCGACGACGATCAGGTCCAGGACGACCAGCTCCGGCTGATCTTCACCTGCTGCCACCCGGCGCTGGCCGAGGATGCGCGGGTCGCACTGACGCTGCGGGAAGTCTGCGGGCTCACCACCGAGGCCATCGCGAGCGCATTCCTGACGGCCGTGCCGACCATGGCGCAGCGTATCGTCCGGGCGAAAGCCAAGATTCGCGACGCCGGCATCCCGTACCAGGTGCCGGCCCCGCACGAGCTCCCCGAGCGGCTCGACACGGTGCTGCGGGTCGTCTACCTGGTGTTCAACGAAGGCTATTTCGCCTCTTCCGGCGACACCCTGACCCGGGCCGACCTGTCGGCGGAGGCGATCCGGCTCGGCCGTCTGCTGGTCGAGCTGCTGCCGCAAGGCGAAACCTTCGGCCTGCTGGCGCTGATGCTGCTGACGGAAGCGCGCCGCGCGGCGCGGACCAACGGCGAGGGCGAGCCGGTGCTGCTCGAGGATCAGGACCGCTCGCTGTGGGATCGCGAGCTCGTGAACGAAGGGCTCAGCCTGCTTCAGCAGGCGCTGGACACCCGTCATATCGGGGCATACACGCTCCAGGCGGCGATCGCGGCCGAGCATGCCAAGGCGGCGGATCCCGCCGAGACCGACTGGGGTCGCATCGTCGGGCTGTACGACGTGCTCGCGAGCGCGGCCCCGTCGCCCGTGGTGGAGCTCAACCGTGCGGTCGCGGTGGCGATGCGCGACGGACCGGCGGCCGGCCTCGAGCTGGTCGATGCGATCCTGGCGCGCGGCGAGCTCGAGCGCTACCACCTGGCCTACGCGGCGCGCGCCGATCTGTGTCGGCGACTCGGCCGTAACGACGAAGCCCGCGAGGCGTATCAGAGAGCATTGGCCTTGACAACGCAGGAACCCGAGCGGCGCTTCCTGGAGCGGCGGCTGCAGGAGCTGCGGGTGAGTACCTGATCTGTCGAAACCGACCGCCGCCGATCGACCAACCAGCGTACGCAACTGACAGCGGAGCGATGATTATGAAGTACGTTTGCCTCGTGTACGGAGAGGAAGGCCCGATGCGCGACCTGCCGGATTCCGACTGCGCGGCCTACGCCGGCTCGCTGCAGGCGAGCGGCCACCTGCTGGTCGGTCAGGCCCTGCAGCCGGTCGAGACCGCCACCACCGTCCGGGTTCGCAACGGCAAGACCACGGTCGTCGACGGCCCGTTCGCCGAGACCAAGGAGCAGCTCGCCGGCTTCTACCTGATCGACGCGGCGGACCTGGACGAGGCGATAAGAATCGCCTCCGGCATCCCGCCGGCCCGCATCGGCAGCATCGAGGTGCGGCCCGCCCGGGAGCTCGACGTGTAGACGCCCACCCGTGGGAGCGGCCTCCGGCCACGATTCCACACAGGAGCCGAGGACACCGGAATGTCCAATCTGAACACCCTGCTCGCGCTGGCGGCCGCCGCGGCCGCCACCGGCGCGGGTGTTCTGGTCGCCCGGCAGCTCGAATGCTGGTTCTGCGACCGGCGTACGCCGGAGCAATCCTGAGCGCGAACAGCCATGAGGAGTGCACGATGACCACCACCGGCAGCTGTCATTGCGGGCGCGTCCGCTTCCGGCTGGACCACGAGCCGACGGAAGCGATGCAGTGCAATTGCTCGATCTGCCGACGCAAAGGCTACCTGTTGGCGTTCACGACTCCCGAGGCGTTCACGCTGGAGACGCCGCGGGACGAGCTGACCGTCTACACGTTCGGCAAGCACGTGATCCGGCACCAGTTCTGCCGCACGTGTGGCTGCGCTCCGTTCGGCGAAGGCACCGGGCCGAACGGACCGATGGTGGCGGTGAACTTGCGCTGCCTGGACGAGGTCGACGTCGCGGCACTGACCATCACCGAGTTCGACGGCGCGAGCCTCTGACTCGGGAAGCGATGCGCGCAATCAGACCGGCCGGGTTCGCGTCCCTCGGCCGGCAGTGACCAACACGAATTCACACGGCCGCGCTGGATCTGCCGCCGAACGCCACTGCGTCGGTCCCGGCACCCATTGCCAGCTCCTCCTTTCGCGCGTTCACGCGGTGTCTTCGAGGAAGTCGGTGATCGAGTCGCGGCTCGGCGTGATGCCGTTCTGCAGAAGCAACGCACCGGCGTTGCCGCGATGGTAGGCGCCGTGCTGGCAGACGTGCAGGACGATCTCGCCGCGTCGCATGCACGCCGGCTTGCCGCTGGTGAACACGAACTCGACCGGCTGCGCCAGATCGTCCGCCGACAGACTCGCCACGTAGCCCGCGTACCAGTCGTCGACTTCCCGCATACCGTCGGCCAGCGCCGCGAACTCCGGCACCGTGTCGGACCGCGCGGCGTTGAATCCGTGGGGCACGCCCTGCAGATGACACTGGAAGATCCGGTCCACCGCGTGGATGTGATCGAGGATGCGCAACATGATCGATGCGCTCTGCTCGGACAGGCCGTCCAGGTGCCGACCCACCACGTCGTAGAGGCCGTGATCCGCCCAGCGCTTCATCTCCACGAGCTGCTGGTAGGGGGTGTGAATCATCGTGCGTCCTCCGATTGCGCTTTCATCCTCGCGGCGCATAATACGAGCTATGGCTCGCATTGGATATTCGCATTGGAGGCCCTCGCCGATGGCCCGCGCCAGAGTGCTCACGAGCCCCAGAAAACGCGCTTCACAAGCGAGATCACGGGCCACGGTGGATGCGCTGATCGGAGCGACCGCTCGCATTCTGGTCAGGGAGGGTTACGACAAGGCCAGCACCAACCGCATCGCCGAAGTCGCCGGGGTCAGCGTCGGCTCGCTCTACCAGTACTTTCCGAGCAAGGAAGCGCTGGTGGCCGCGGTCATCGATCGGCACAACGAGCAGCTGATGCAGATCGTCCGCGGCGTGCTGGCCGAGGTGGCCGAGCTGCCGATCGAAGCGGCAATACGACGGATCGTCTCCGTGGCCGTCGAAGCGCATCGCGTGGATCCGAAGCTGCACCGGGTTCTGACCGAGCAGATACCGCGCCTCGGAAAGCTCGAGAACATCGGCGCCTTCAGCCGCGAAACCCAGGCGCTGTTCCGGACCTTGCTCGAGCGCCACCGGAATGAGCTTCGTGTCACGGACCTGGAGCTCGCGGCCTTCGTCTGCGTGACGTCGGTCGAAGCACTGACGCACCACGCGGTGCTGCACCGCCCCGAGTTCCTGTCGAAGGAAGCCGCGGAAGCGCTCATCGACGAGGCGACGCGGCTCGTCGTGCGATATCTCCGGTAGCTTGAAAAGAGCCGCCGTGCGCGACGCAACCGCTCAGGCCGCTCGCAGGCTGCGCCAGATGGCGAGCGGGGTCAGCGGCATCTGCAGATCGAAGCGCACTGCTGCGGGTACGCCCGCGGTGCGCAGCGCGTCCAGCACCGCGTTGACCACGACGTGCGGCGAAGCGCATGCACCGCCCTCGCCTATTCCCTTGACGCCGAGCTCGTTGGTCGGCTCCAGCACCTCGTGGAAGCTGACGTCGATGTCCGGCATGTTCGACGCCCGCGGCATCGCGTAGTCCATGAACGAACCGGTCAGAAGCTGCCCGCTCGCGTCGTAGACGACCTGCTCGTACAGCGCCTGCCCCAGCCCCTGCACGACCCCGCCGTGCACCTGACCGGCCGCGAGCAGCGGATTGATCACGCGGCCGCAGTCGTCCACCGCGGTGTAGCGCTCGACTTCCAAGACGCCGGTGTCGGGATCGATCGCCACCTCGGCCACGTGGCAGCCGTTCGGAAACGTGAAGCCGCCGCCGCGGTCGTAGCGCACCGTCTCCGCGAGCGGCGCGGCACCGAACTGCGGTTCGGTGGCGGCACGCGCGACCTCGGCGAGGCTCACCTCGCGGCTGCCGTCGTCGAGCCGGTACACGCCGGCCTCGAACTGAACCCGCGCCGCCGGCGCCTGCAGCAGCTCGGCCGCGATCTCCGCGCCGCGCCGCACCACCGCCGCGCCCGCCCGCTTCACCGCGATGCCGCCCATCTGCGAGGAGCGCGATCCGCCGGTGCCGCCGCCGAATTTCACGAACTCCGTATCGCCCTGGAGGATACGGATCTTCCCGAAATCGAGGCCGAGGGTCTCACTCAGGATCTGCTTGTAAGCGGTCTCGTGACCCTGACCGTGGGAGTAGGTGCCGACCACCACGTCGGCGCTACCGTCCGGGTGCAGCGTGACGCGCGCTTCCTCTTCCGGGCCGCCGCCGGAGGACTCGACGTAGTAGCCTAGCGCGATGCCGCGCAGCCGCCCGTCGCGCGCGGCGTCGCGGCGGGCCGGAAACCCGGCCCAGTCCGCCCGCGCCAGCGCCCGCTCCATCGTGCCGGCGAAGTCGCCGCTGTGCATCGTGACGCCGGCGTGGTTCGTGTACGGAAGATCCTCCGGCCGGACGAAGTTCCGCCGGCGGATCTCGTCACGAGGCAGGTCGAGCGCTTCGGCCGCCGCATCGAGCAGGCGCTCCATCACGTAACAGGCCTCCGGACGTCCGGCGCCCCGATACGCCGAGACCGGCATCACGTTGGTGAACAGGCACCGCACCGAGTGCAGCAGCGCCGGAATGCGATAGACCGTGCCGACGATGCGCCCGCCTGCGAGCGTCGGCACCAGCGGGCCGACGATGGAGCAGTATGCGCCGAGGTTCGCGAGCGTCTCGACCTTGAGCCCGAGGATCCGCCCGTCGGCGTCCAGCGCGAGCTCGCAGTGGGTCAGGTTGTCGCGCCCGTGCGGGTCGGTCAGGAACATCTCGCTCCGGTCGCCACGCCATTTCACCGGCCTGCCGAGCGCGCGGGCCGCGAACAGGCAGACGCACGCTTCCGGATGGACCTCGCCGCGGATACCGAAGCCGCCGCCGGTGTCACCGCTGACCACACGAACCTGCGCGGGATCGACCTTGAAGATCGCGCGGGCGAGGATGCCCTGCTGGCCGTACACGCCCTGGCTCGGGTTGTACAGCGTGAAGCGGCCGTCCTCGTACGCGGCTACGCAGGCACGCGGCTCGAGCGGCGTCGGCGCGACGCGATTGTTCACCAGATCGAGCTCGACCCGGTGGGGCGCGGAACGGAACGCCGCCTCCACCCGGTCGGCGTCCCCGTTCAGGTAGTGCACGCACAGGTTGCTGCCGTGCTCCGGGTGCAGCACCGGTGCATCCGGCGATTCGGCGGCCTCGAGATCGACCAGTGCGGGCAGCTCGTTCACATCGAGCGTCACCAGCTCCGCGGCGGCCTGGGCGGCCTCGCGCGTCTCGGCGATCACAGCGGCCACCGGCTCACCGACGAAGCGCACCCGTCCACGGGCGAGCACGGGCCGGTACGGGACGAACGCGGGCTTCCCGTCGGCGCCCTGCATCCGCGCCCGGCACGGCAGCGGTCCGAGCTCGGCCAGGTCCTCACCGGTGTAGACGGCCACCACGCCGGGCGCGCGCCTCGCGGCGCCCACGTCGACGGCGACGATCTCGCCGTGCGCGTACGGCGAGCGGACCATCACCGCATGGAGCTGGCCCGGCAGATTCACGTCGTCGGTGAAGCATCCGGCGCCGGTGACGAGTCGTGGATCTTCCGTGCGGGGGACGCTCTGGCCGACCCCGAACTTCTCGACGTGTGACGGCATCGGGCGAGTATAGGGAGGCGAAAATGCTCCCGCCACTGCGCCCGAACCGGTAAGCTGAACGGTCCGAGACGCACCTCGAGGGAGGAGCCATGGCCCGAAATCCGATCACCGACGACCCGCGTATCGACCCCCGAATCAAGGCCGTGTTCGGCGCGATGGGCGACATGCCGCTCCCGCCGACGAACCGTGCCGCGAGCCGCGAAGAGCTGCTCGCCCGGGCGAATATCCCCGAGGCCGTGGCCCAGCGCGAGGCGCTTACGGCGTTCCTGAACGTCTGCGACAGCGAAGAGGTGGCGCCGTCGGCCGGGCTCGACGTCAGCGAGCACCGGATCACTTCACAACCGGACGGCAATACCATCAACCTGCGCTTCATCCGACCGTCGGGCAACAACCCGCTGCCCTGCGTCTATTACATCCACGGCGGCGGCATGCAGGCGATGTCGTGTTACGACGGCAACTACCGTGCGTGGGGCCGGATCATCGCGAGTCAGGGGGTGGCCGTCGCGATGGTCGACTTCCGCAACTGTCTGACACCGTCGTCGGTGCCGGAAGTGGCACCGTTCCCCGCGGGCCTCAATGACTGCGTATCGGGGCTCGAGTGGGTGGCCGGCCACGCAGCCGAGCTCGGCGTCGACCCGGGCCACGTGATCGTTGCCGGCGAGAGCGGCGGCGGCAACCTGACCCTCGCGACCGGCCTGAAGCTCAAGCAGGACGGTAAGCTCGGGCTGATCCGCGGGCTCTACGCGCTCTGCCCGTACATCGCCGGAAGCTGGCCACGGGAGGAATTCCCGTCGACCATCGAGAACGAAGGGATTCTGCTCAACCTGAAGAACGACCAGGGCGCGATGGCGTACGGCATCGACGAGTTCGAGCGCCGCAACCCGCTGGCCTGGCCCGGCTTCGCGACCGAAGACGACGTGAAGGGTCTGGTGCCGACGGTGATCAGCGTGAACGAGTGCGATCCGCTGCGTGACGAAGGCATTGCCTTCTACCGGCTGCTGCTGCGGGCCGGCGTCCCGGCGCGCTGCCGCCAGGTGATGGGTACGATCCACGGCACCGAGATCTTCCCGATCGCGTGCCCGGACATCAGCCGGGAGACCGCGGCGAGCATCGCGCAGTTCTGCCGGAGCGCCTGATCTGGCCCGCTGTGGTAGCAGAGAGAGAGTCTCCTCAGCCCACGACGACCCGGTGCCGCAGCACGCCGATCGGCTTCACCTCCACCTCGATCTCGTCGCCCTCGTCCATGAACACGGGGGGGTTGCGCGCGACGCCGACGCCCCCCGGCGTGCCGGTGACGATCGCGTCGCCGGGCACGAGCTCGCAGAACGTCGAGCAGTACGCGATGATGTCGCCGAAGTCGAAGACCAAGAGGTCGGCGGTGGCGTTCTGCATCACCTCGCCGTTCAGGCGCGTGGTGATCTCCATCCGGTACGGATCGCCCACCTCGTCGGGCGTCATCAGCCACGGCCCGAAGCCGCCGGTGGCGGCGAAGTTCTTGCCGGCCGTGAACTGGCTGGTGTGGCGCTGGAACTCACGCACGCTGCCGTCGTTGTAGATGCTGAAGCCGGCCACGTGCGCCAGCGCGTCCGCCTTGGCGATGCGCCGGCCGGCCTTGCCGATGACCAGCGCGATCTCGCCCTCGTAGTCCAGCGTGTTGGATTCCCGGGGGCGGATCATCGGCTGCTCGTGAGCGACCTGCGCGTTCGCGAAGCGCACGAACACCGTCGGGAAGCCCTCTCCGCCGCGGCCGGTCTCCTGCTGGTGCGCTTTGTAGTTGAGGCCGACGCAGAGGATCTTGTCCGGGTTCGGCACCGTCGGCAGGTAGGTGAGCCCGGCGAGCGGCAGGTCCGCCGTGTCGCCGCAGCGATCGGGCAGCTCGGCCAGCGCGCCCGCCGCGATGGCCGACTTCAGATCGGGAAACTCACCCCGTGCGCCCACGTCGACCACCCCGGTACCGTCCGAGGTGACGTAGCCGAAGGTCGGAGCGCCGCTCCGCAGAAACGACAGCCAACGCACCGCGGCTACTCGAACATGATCACGTTGCGCGCGATCTCGCCGGTCTCGAGCTGCTTCATCGCGTCGTTGATGTCCTCGAGCCGGATGTGGCTCGAGATCATGTCGTCGAGGTGCAGCTTGCCTTGCAGGTACAGGTCGACGAAGCGCGGCATGTCGACGCGGAATCGGTTCGAACCCATGAACGAGCCCTGGATCTTCTTCTCGAACAGGAAGTCCACGCCGTGCAGGCTCACCATGTGCCCGGGCGGAATCATGCCGATGATGGTGGCGAGACCGCCGTTGCGCAGCATGTTGAACGCCTGCTCGGCGGTGACCTTGAGGCCGATCGCTTCGAACGTGTAGTGCGCGCCGCCGCCGGTAATCTCCTTGACCGCCGCCACCGGGTCGCTCTCTTTCGCGTTCACCACGTCGGTGGCGCCGAACTTGCGGGCGAGCTCGAGCTTCGACGGCACGGTGTCGACCGCGACGATGCGGCTCGCGCCGGCGATCGCCGCGCCGTTGATGCACGACAACCCCACCCCGCCGCAACCGATCACCGCCACCGTGGAACCGGGCTCGACCTTGGCCGTGTGGATCACCGCACCGACGCCCGTCGTGACGCCGCAACCGATCAGCGCCGCCCGGTCGAGCGGCATGTCGTCGCGGATCTTCGCCACCGCATGTTCGTGCACCAGCATGTACTCGGCGAACGAGCCGAGGTTCGCGAACTGCCCGAGGGGCTTGCCGCCGTGTGCGAGGCGCGGCTCCTGATCCGGCGCGCGCCGGGTCTCCGGCTCCTGGCAGAGCGACATGCGGCCCGTCAGGCAGTACTCGCAATGCCCGCAGAACACCGACAGACAGGTGATCACGTGATCGCCCGGCTTCACGTAGTGCACGTCCGAGCCGACCTGCTCGACCACGCCGGCACTCTCGTGGCCGAGCACCATCGGGAGCTGCCCCGGATAGGTGCCGTTGAAGAAGTGCAGGTCGGAGTGGCACACGCCGGCGGCCACCGTGCGCACCAACACCTCGCGGGGGCCCGGCTTGGAGACCTGGACCTCCTCGATCTCCATCGGCTTGTTCACTTCGCGGAATACGGCTGCCTTCATGGTGCACTCCCCCGGCTGGTCGTGATTCTGTGGGACAGGGATGCGTTCGAGTGTGCCCCAGCGCGTCAGAGCTCCGCAAGGCGCCCGTCCACCAGCGCCTCCGCCGCGGCCACCGCCGCCGCGAGGCTCCGGTGGTCGGCCTTGCCCTGGCCGGCGATATCGAACGCGGTGCCGTGATCGACGGACGTACGAACGAACGGAATGCCGAGCGTGGCGGTGGTGCTGGCGTGGAAGTCGTGCACCTTGATCGCGATGTGCCCCTGATCGTGGTAGAGCGCCAGCACCACGTCGAACTCGCCGGCAATCGCGCGGTTGAACACCGAGTCCGCCGGCCAGGGGCCCGACACCTCGAGCCCCTCCGCCCGCGCCGCGGCCACCGCCGGGGCCAGCTCGTCGATCTCCTCGCGGCCGAGCAGCCCGCCTTCGCCACCGTGCGGGTTCAGCGCGGCGACCGCGATCCGCGCCCGCGGCAGACCCCAGCGCGTGAGCGTCGCCGCGGTCAGGCGCAGCTTCTGCAGCACGTTGTCGCGCGTCACGTAGCGGATCGCCTCCGCGAGCGGCTTGTGGGTGGACAGGTGCACCACCTTGAGGCCGGTGGTCATCAGCATCGTCGCCGTCCACTCGGCGCCGGTGAGCCGCGCGAGGATCTCCTGGTGGCCGATGTCGTCGTATCCGGCGGCGTGGATCGCCTCCTTGTGGATCGGGCAGGTGACCATGCCGGCGGCCGAGCCATCGAGGCAGGCCCGCGCCGCCGTCTCCACCGCCCGCACTGCGATCGCGCCGCAGCGGGCGTCGATCCGGCCGAACGCGAAGTCGGGCACGGCGATCCCGAGGTCGAGCAGCGCGAGCGGGCCCGCCGTTTCCGCCGGGGACGTCACGTTCGGGATCGGCGGCAGACGGACGCGAGCGGACTCCGCGCCCGCTTCGAGCGCCCATCGCGTGCCGATCAGCAGCACCGGCCGGCCCGGCCGCTGCGCGCGCGCGGCCAGCCAGCGCGCCGCGACCTCCGGACCGATCCCGGCGGGATCCCCGAGCGTCAGCGCGAGCGGCGCCGATTCCGTGTGTTCGTCGACCATGCAGATTCCGATCGAGCTCCGCGAGCGGTCTCGAGTCTACGCCGTTTCCCGTTCCGGTACGCTCACGATGACGGTTACCATCAGGGGCCGTTTCGTCACGATGGGCCGGATGTACCGATATGCGCCGTGATCGTCGAGGTTTTCCGTTCCGACTGCTGCTCGCCACCGTGGTCTGGTTGGGCGTTGCCACAGCCGTGCCGGCAGTTTCCGCAGCCCTCGATGAGTGCGCCGTCGGTGCCTATCGGTTGACGGACGGCAGCTTCGTGGACATCGCGTCCATCGGCGATTCGCGGCTGCGTTGGCGTCGGCCCGACGGCACCATGGGTGCGCTGACGCGAACGCCGGATGGTAGCTGGACGAACACACTGGGATGGACCGACCGGCCGGACGGCACGCGGATCTCGTTCGATTGCGCGCGGAACGCGATCGCTTTCAACGCGCTCGAGGGGCGCCGTCTGAACCTCGCCGTATCCGAGACCCGCTTCTCCGTCCAGGGGGCGAGTCTGGCCGGCCGACTGGTCATGCCGGAGGGAGACAGCCGGGTCCCCATCGTCGTGCTGGTTCACGGCGCCGAACGCGACTCCGCGCTGGACGACTACGCGCTGCAGCGGATGTTCCCGGCCGCCGGCATCGGCGCCTTCGTCTACGACAAGCGCGGCACCGGAGCATCCGGCGGCCGATACACCCACGACTATCTGACCCTGGCGGTGGACGCAATCGCCGCGATGCGGGAAGCGAAACGCCTGGCCGGGACACGTGCCGGACGGGTCGGTTATCAGGCCGGCAGCCAGGGCGGCTGGGTTGCACCCCTCGCGGCCACGATCGCACCGGTGGACTTCGTGATCGTGTCGTTCGGTCTCGCCGTCTCGCCTCTCGCGGCCGAGCGGGAATCGATCGCGACGGCGCTCACGCGCCGGGGATTCGGTGCAGACGTCGTCGAACAGGGGATGGCCCTGGCCGATGCGATCGACGTGATCGCGACGAGCAATTTCACGCAAGGCTACGATGGGCTCGAGGCGATTCGGTCCCGCTACGGCGACGCACCCTGGTTCCGGCAGATTCGAAACGGCGTCGCGGGCTTCTCCCGCTTCATCCTCGATACGCCCCCGTCGGTGCTGAGGGTCGAAGGGCCGCAACTGGTCCCGCAGATACCGCTTCACTACGATCCCATGCCGGTGCTGCGCCACCTCGACACACCGCAACTCTGGGTCCTCGCCGGCGACGATCAGGACGCGCCGCCGGGGGAGACGAAGCGGCGCCTCGCGAACCTCACCCGCGAAGGACGCCCGATCACCGTCGCGCTGTTCCCGGACACGGAACACGGTCTCTACGAGTACGAGACCCTGCCGGACGGCTCCCGGGTCTCGACCCGGTTACCGGCCGGCTACTTCCCGATGATGCGGGATTTCGTCCTGAACGGCTTCATCGGCTCCGGCTATGGAGCCGAGACGACGAGGCCCGGAGACGAATCCGGAGGCTGAGCGTCACCGTGAGGGCGCCCGCGGCTCGGATGCTGTATATTCATCCACTATGCAGCGACTGATCGACCTGTGCGAGCGGTTTCGAGTCTACGCCGTGTGCGTGCCGTGCGGGCGTATGGAGGCGGTGGACCTGGAGAGCTCGATCGCGCGGCTCGGCGAGGCGGCTACCGTGGCCGATCTGCGCGAACGCGTGCGCTGCCGCGGCTGCGGGCGGCGCACGCACGACCTGCGGGTCGTCTACGTCGGCCCCAAGGATCGGCCGGCGGCGTTCCACTATCGGCGCTGAAGGCTCAGCCCGCGAGCCGGGTCGCGATCTGCCAGACGTTGTCCCAGGGATCCTGCACGGTCGCGCGACGGTCGCCGTACGGCGTGCGCAGCGGCGCCTCGATGGTCACCGCGCCGCGCATCACCGCGCGCTCGTAGGTG
>DASVDC010000060.1:0-2111 GCA_036381275.1 Pseudomonadales bacterium
GCAGCGTGTTGCCGGCGTTGCCGACGTCCGGCGCGCCGCCGAGCCCCACGGTGGCGAGGCTCGGGCGCCACGCGTTGTTCAGCAGGAGCTCCACCGGATCGTCGCTCTCCGGCCGCACGCCGTCGAGCCACGGGAAGCGGCCGGTGACGCCGTCGCCGAGTACGGCGGCGACCTGCTCGAGCTGGGCCCGCGCCTCCGGCGGCACGTCGACGTAGAGGCTCGGGTGCAGCCGCCCGCTGACGTTCTCCTCGACCCGGTCCATGAGCTGACGCAGCAGCCGGAAGCTCGACGGCACGATGCCGCCGGCGGTGCCGGAATGCTGGCCCTCGGAGAGCACCTCCACCGAGAGCACCCCCGGCAGCATCCCGCGCAGCGACGTGGTGATCCAGAGCTGATCGTAGTTGCCGCACTCGGCATCGAGGCATACCACCAGGTCGGGCTGGCCGATGCGCTCGCGCAGCGCCTCGACGTAATGCGGCAGATCGTAGCTGCCGCTCTCCTCGCAGCCTTCGATCAACAGCACGCAGCGGGCGTGTGGAACCCCCTCCGCCTGCAGCGCCGCGATCGCGGTGAGCGAGCCGAACAGCGCGTAGCCGTCGTCGGCGCCGCCGCGTCCGTACAGGCGCCCGTCACGCAGCACCGGTTCCCACGGCCCGAGGCCCGGCTCCCAGCCGTCGAACTCCGGCTGTTTGTCGTAGTGGCCGTAGAGCAGCACCGTACCGGGCGCGCCGGTGCCTTCGACCTCGAGCAGGAGCAGCGGCGTGCGGCCGGGCAGGGTGACGATCTCGGTCGCGAGCCCAACGACCCCGCTCTGCCGCGCCCAGTCGTCGAGCAGCCGCACCGCGCGCGCCATGTGGCCGTTCTCTTCCCAATGGGGATCGAACGCCGGCGACTTGTTCGGGATGCGGATGTAGTCGCAGAGCAGCGGCACCACGCTGGCGTCCCAGCGTTCGCTGACGAAGCGGCGGATGTTTCCCGCGGGGCTCGCGTCGCTCACGGCATGACCTCCTGACGGTGACGACGGATGACCACGCTAGCGGCTGGCGCCCGCATCGTCCAGTACGCCGAGCCGGCTGTGGGAGCGGCCTCCGGCCGCGAATCATCGGATCGGGATTCGGGCAGGGGTGAGCGGCAAGACGGCCTACAGGCCATCGGCATCTTGAATCAACACCTCAGGAGGGTGTTACCCATCTGATCGGACTGACCGTTACCTGACGAAGGCCGGCCTCGAGAACGGGCGGCTCGAGTCCACCAGCGCTCTGTTCCAAGAGGTTAAAGAAGCGGCGCGGCGGCGTGCAGGGCTGGCAATGAATCGGCGCATTCTCCCGCGCGTACGGTCCGCAACATCGCCCGAATCAAAGCCTGGGAGCGGGTGGTCGACTTCGCCCCAGCGCCGGCGTGCGTCCGGCGGTGGGTGTGAGTGATCTCGCACGGCGCCATCCGCCTCGGCACCATCCACCGCGCCCGCATCGGGAGGGAACATGGCCCGAATCAATCGATGAAGCCCGGGCGGATCGAGGTCCGGCGCTCTACCTCGAACCGCGCGGCTTCGATTCGGGCGATGTTCGCGAATTCGATTCGGGCGATGTTTGCGATTTCGTTCGGGAGGCGAGCTGCAATTTGATTCGGGCCATGTTCCGTTCCGAGGGGAGCGACGTCCGCGGATACCGGCCGGAATGGTTCGAATGATCCGGCGGCTGGCAGAGCCGCGCTCAGGTGCACAACGACGTCAGCGACTTCTTACCGCACCTTCAGCCATCGCCGGCATCGCCGCGATGAACAGCGCCCTAAATTGGGCGCATGACAAAGGCGTGCAGACGGCGACCGAAGCAGACCGAGCTGGTGCTGATCCCGTCGGGACGCGGCGGCTGGCGGCCCGGCGCGGGCCGGAAGCCGCGGCCCAACGCGCGCGTGCTGCACCGTTGCCGTGAACCGATCCCCGGCCACTGCCCGGTGCACGTCACCGTGCGCCTGCAGCGGGGCTTGCCGAACCTGCGCAGGAAGCGCTTCGTCTCGGCCTTCCGATACAGCCTCGCCCAGTGCGCCGAGCGCCCGGGCTTTCGTGTGGTGCACTACTCGATCCAGCACAACCACCTGCACTTTCTGATCGA
>DASVDC010000061.1:0-47280 GCA_036381275.1 Pseudomonadales bacterium
GCGGAAGGACAGTGGTGGGGGCGTGCTGGCCGAAGCGTTCGCAGGGGCATTTGAGCGCAGCCGAGGAGGTCGGATTGACTCGCGCAGTTTGCGAGGCAACTCCGGCCGACGAGGGAGACCGCGGGCGAACCGAAGGTTCGCCAAGGCGAGCTTCGCTCGCCCGAGCGGCTGCGCGTGCCCCTGCGAATCGCTTCGGCCAGTACGCCCCGACGACAGAGATTCCGCAGTTCGCGGCCGGAGGCCGCTCCCACAAGCCGAGGAGGAGCGGCTATTCCGTGACGACTACCGGGTTCTCGAAATACAAGAGCCGCGTCAACAGCGTGTAATCCGCCTCCCACCCCATCAACGCGATCAGGAGCAGGATCACCCCCGGCGGAATCAGGATCGCGCAGATGATGGCCATCCGCTCCCACATCATGTGCATGAACACCGCGACGATCAGCCCGGCCTTCAGCAGCATGAAGATGACGATCAGGCTCCAGCGCAAGAGGCCCTGCAAGTGCAGGTAGTCCACCATGTACGACATCGCGCTCAAGACGAACAGCAGACCCCAGATCCACAGGTAGATCGCGATGGGGTGCTGCTGGCCCTGCACGTGTCCGTGCGGCTGGCCCTGCACATGTCCGGTTTGGCTCGACATCGTCTCTCTCCTACCAGAGATAGAAAAACGCGAAGATGAACACCCAGACCAGGTCGACGAAGTGCCAGTACAGGCCCAGCGTCTCGACGATCTCGTAACGGCCCTTGCGCCCGGTCAGGAAGCCGGGGCGCTCGTGGTCGAGGTCGCCGCGGCGCACCTTGAACGCCGTGATCAGCAGGAAGATCACGCCGATCGTCACGTGGGTGCCGTGGAAGCCGGTGATCATGAAGAACGTGGCGCCGAACTGCGGCGCACCCATCGGATTGCCCCAGGGCCGCACGCCTTCGTCGACGATCAGCTTGGTCCACTCGAACGCCTGCATGCCGACGAACGTGGCGCCGAACAGCGCGGTCACGCAGAGCAGCCAGAACGTCGCGGTGCGGTTCTTCTCGTAGCCGAACTTCACCGCCATCGCCATCGTGCCGCTGGAGGTGATCAGGATGAACGTCATGATCGCGATCAGGATCAGCGGAATGTCCGCGCCGAACATGTGCAGCGCGAACACTTCGCTCGCATTCGGCCACGGCTCCACCGTCGACCAGCGCACGGTCATGTAGGAGACCAGGAAACACGAGAAGATGAACGTGTCCGAGAGCAGGAAGATCCACATCATGGCCTTCCCCCAGGGGACGTTCTTGAACGCCATCTGGTCGGACGCCCAGTCGGATACGAGCCCCCTGAGACCCGGTGTCTGGCCCGGAATGCCGGGCAACACTTCAGCCATCGCGATCCTCCTCAAGTCGAAGAAAGCAGAGCGAACAGCACCACCCAGACCGCCAGCAGGAAGTGCCAGTAAACCGCGCAGAGCTCCACGCTCATCGCCAGCTCCGCCGGCGGCGTACCGCTCCACAGGCGGATGGCGGTGCGTCCCCACGCGACCAGACCGCCCAGGAGGTGCAGCACGTGCAGCCCGGTCAGCACGAAGAAGAACGCGCTGGCCGGATTGGCGTCGAGGTAGTAGCCGAGCGCGTTGAGCTGCTGCCAGACCACGTACTGCCCCGCGACGAACGCGAGGCTGAGCACGCCGCCGGCGGCGAACGCGACCCGCAGCGACTGCGGCGCGCCGCCCCGCGCCGCGAAGTACGCCCACTGCAGCGCCACGCTGCAGAGCGCCAGCACGCCGGTGTTGATCCAGAGCAGCTGCGGCTCGCCGATCGGCCGCCAGTCGGCGTATTCCATGCGCATCAGGTACGCGCTCATGAACAGGCCGAACAGCGACGCGATCACCGCGATCAGCACCACCAGCCCGACACGCAGGCTCTGCTGGGTACGCTGCTCCGGGCTCGGCAGCTCCGGCGCCGGCCCGGCCGCCACCCAGGGCCGGGTGCCGACCGACTGCTTCACCAGCCAGCCGACCAGGCTCGCCATGAACAGCCCGAAGATGACGACCGCGATGGTCACGGCTTGTCACGCTCCGGCTCGTTGGGGTCGCCGTGCGGATCGATCTCCGGCTCGCGCTCGTAGTCGCCGAAGATCGTCGTGTCGTCCGGCGGCACGTTCTGCGGAACGAAATCCTGCTTAGCGCCGGGCACGCTGTAGTCGTACGCCCAGCGGTACACGACCGGTAGCTCGTCGCCGAAGTTGCCGTGCCGCGGCGGCGTGTGCGGCGTCTGCCATTCCAGCGTGGTCGCGCCCCACGGATTCGGATCCGCCTTCGGGCCTTTCCGCAGGCTCACGATCACGTTGTAGAAGAACAGGAGCTGACCGGCCGCGACGATCAGCGCGGCAATGGTGATCGCGACGTTCACGTCCTGCACGCCTTCGGACAGGAATGCGGTTTCGCCGTACGCGTAGTAGCGGCGCGGCAGCCCCTCGATGCCGAGGTAGTGCATCGGATAGTAGATCGCGTAGGTGCCGAGGAACGTGATCCAGAAATGCCACTTGGCCATCGTCTCGTTGTACATCCGGCCCGTGATCTTCGGATACCAGTGATAGATCGCGCCGAAGATCACCAGCACCGGCGAGACGGCCATCACCATGTGGAAGTGACCGATCACGAAATAGGTATCCGAGAGCGGCACGTCCACCGTCACGTTGCCGAGGAACAGCCCGGTCAGGCCGCCGTTGATGAAGGTGAAGATGAACCCGATGGTGAACAGCATCGGCACCGTGAGGCGAATGTTGCCGCGCCACAGCGTCAGCACCCAGTTGTAGACCTTGAGCGCCGTCGGCACCGCGATGATCAGCGTCGTGGTCGCGAAGAAGAAGCCGAAGTACGGGTTCATGCCGCTCACGTACATGTGGTGCGCCCAGACGATGAACGACAGGCCGCCGATCGCGAGGATCGCCCAGACCATCATCCGGTAGCCGAAGATGTTCTTGCGCGCGTGAGTCGCCACGAGATCCGAGACGATGCCGAACGCCGGCAGCGCGACGATGTACACCTCCGGGTGGCCGAAGAACCAGAACAGGTGCTGCCACAGGATCGGGCTGCCGCCGTTGTGCGCGGAGTTCTGACCGAGCGACTGGATCGCGGGCATGAAGAAGCTGGTGCCGAGCGTCCGGTCGAGCAGCATCATGATGCAGCTCACGAACAGCGCCGGGAACGCGAGCAGCGCCAGCACCGTCGCCATGAAGATGCCCCAGACCGTGAGCGGCATCCGCATCAGGGTCATGCCGCGGGTGCGCGCCTGCAGCACCGTGACCACGTAGTTGAGGCCGCCCATCGTGAAGCCGATCACGAACACGATCAGCGACAGCAGCATCAGGATGATGCCGCCGTCGGTGCCCGGGGTGCCCGCGCTGACCGCCTGCGGCGGATACAGCGTCCAGCCGGCGCCGGTCGCACCGCCGGGCACGAAGAAGCTCGCCACCACCAGCAGCACCGCGACCAGATAGACCCAGTAGCTCAACATGTTCACGTACGGGAACACCATGTCCCGCGCACCGACCATCAGCGGGATCAGGTAATTGCCGAAGCCGCCGAGGAACAGCGCGGTCAGCAGGTAGATCACCATGATCATCCCGTGCATGGTCACCGCCTGCAGATAGCTCGACGGGTCGATGAACGAGAACGTGTTCGGGAAGCCGAGCTGCAGGCGCATCACCACCGACAGCACCAGCGCAACCACGCCGATCGCGATCGCGGTGCTGGCGTACTGGATCGCGATGACCTTGGCGTCCTGGCTGAAGACGTATTTGCCGAGCCACGTCTTCGGGTGGTAGAGCTCCATCTCCTCGAGTTCACGGGTGGGGCCTACCAGCGGATATTGGTCGTGAGTCGTCTGAGCCATCGCTTATCTCTCCTCCCCCGTGCTCATCGCGAGCTGTGATTCCGCCCTGCCTTGCAGCGTGTTGATGTACGCCACCACGTCGTTGATCGCCTGCTGATCCAGCAGTATGTCGGCCATCTGCATCATCTGATGGCCGTACATGTCGCCCGGATGGGCGCCACGGATGCCGGCCTTGAAGTTCTGGAGCTGCCGCGCCAGGTACCAGTCCTGAATCCCGGCCTGTCGCGGCGCCTTGACCGCCTGGATGCCCTGGCCGTCCCAGCCGTGACAGGTACCGCACACCTGATAGATGTCGCGGCCGCGCTCGACGTCACCGGCGATGGTCGACTCCACCGGCTGATCGGGCAGCGTCTCGATGTACGCGATCACGTCGCGCACGGCCTGCTCGTCGGTGAGCGTTGCGGCCATCGGCGCCATCTGCTGGCCGAACGTGTCCTCGGGATGCGTGCCGCGCACGCCGCCCTTGTAGTACTCGAGCTGGCGGCGCAGATACCAGCCGTCCTGGCCGGCCAGCTTCGGTGCGTTCATCGCCTGGTTGCCTTCACCCTGCGGGCCGTGACAGGCGCTGCACACCGCGTAGAGCTGCTGGCCGCGCGTCGCGTCGCCCGGCGCTGCCGCAACCAGCTCACGATACGTGGGCTGCGCCGCGAGCCACTGTTCGAAGTCGCCCGGTTCGTCCACGACCACCTTGCCGCGCATCGTGTGGTGGCCGATACCGCAGAGCTCCTCGCAGAGCACCTCGAACTCGCCGGTGCGGGTCGGCCGGAACCACATGTAGGAGACGAGGCCCGGCACCAGATCCATCTTCACGCGGAACTGCGCCACCGTGAAGTTGTGCAGCACGTCCTTCGAGCGCAGCAGCATCTTCACGTTCCGGTCGAGCGGCAGGTGCACCTCGGTGCCGTCGACCAGGACGTCGTCCTGGCCGCGGGGGTCGTCCGGATCCATCCCGAACGGGTTGTCGTCGGAGTAGTAGCGGGCGTCCACGGTGCCGAACTCGCCGTCGGCGCCCGGGAACCGGTAGGTCCAGTGCCACTGCTGGCCGATGGCCTCCACCGGCATCGCGTCTTCCGGCACGTCCACGAACTCGTTCCAGACGAACAGGCCCGGCGCGAGCATCGCGGCCACGCCGACCGTGGTGATCCCGGTGAGCCACCACTCGAGCTTGCTGTTTTCCGGCTCGTATTCCGCCCGGCGGTTCTTGTCGTACCGGTAGCGGACCACGCACCAGGCCATGAACAGGTTCACCGCCACGAACACGATGCCGGTGACCCAGAAGGTGATGGTGAGGGTGTCGTCGATGGTGCTCCAGTGCGACGCCAGCTCCGTCAGGTACCAGGGGCTCAGGAAGTGGAACAGCACTGAACCCAGAACCAGTACCACCACCGCGACGGCAATAACCATTGTTGTCCCCTACCCAGTTGCTGTTGCGGTCCCCACCCGCCGCGCGCGCGGCGGGATCGACTACTGAACCTCCCGTTCCCCGATCAACTTCGTCAGCTTCGCCCGCAATTCGCCCTGCTCCTCGACCGCAGCGCCGCGCAGCATCGCCCGCACCGTGCCGGAGCGGTCGACGACAACCACCGCCGGCAACACCGCGATCCCGAAACGGTCGGCAACACGGCCTTCCGGATCCGACGCGACGGGATAGCTCACGGGCACCTGCTCGAGGAAACGTCGAGCGTCTTCGACGATGGGATCGACGTTGATGCCGACCACCTCGAAGTCTTCACGGGAGAACCGACTGCGCAGCTCGTCCAGGTACGGCATCGCGCGTCGGCACGGAGCGCACCAGGACGACCAGAAATCCAGATAAACCACCTTGCCGCGATGCTCGCGGAGCTGAACGGGATCGTTCGCTGGGTCGAGGGAAGGAAGCGAGAATTCCGGTGCCGGCCGGCCGATCAGGTCGGCACTGCCGGCGGTGTTCGGGTCGTTGCCTTGCGGACCGACTACCGCCGTCACCGCCTGAGTCCGGCTCAGGGGCGCGAGCAGCACGAGCACCAGCCCGAAGAACAGGCCGCTGCGGACTACCGCATGCATGACCTCCTCTTACGCCGCGGCACGTTTCCGGTGGGTTCAGTTCCCCTGTGCCGCTCCGGCGAATCTCTCTTCGTGCCGCATTCTTACAAAGGATCGGTCGGAAAGGAAACCCTTTTCCGCCACGCAAGTTGAGGCTCGAGAGATGGAAAGCGGAGCGGCCTCCGGGCCGCGAATCGGGCCGGCAGCCGCACGGGTCCACGGCTCCCGCGCCCGGCGCATTCGGTGTTAGCATCGGACGCTCGCCTGGGGGAGGGAGGCTCGATGACCGAGATCCGCGCGCCGGCGGCGCCGCTCGTGGCATTCGGCAGAACGTACCGCTCGTACGCGCTCGCGCTGCTCACGCTGGTCTACGTGTTCAATTTCATCGACCGGCAGATCGTCGTGATCCTGCAGGAGTCGATCCGCGTCGATCTCGGCCTGATGGACTGGCAACTCGGCCTGCTCTCCGGGTTCGCGTTCGCGATCTTCTACTGCACGCTCGGCATTCCCATCGCCCGGATCGCCGACCGCGGCAACCGCAGCAACATCATCGCGGTGTGCATCGCGATCTGGAGCGGCATGACCGCGCTCTGCGGTACCGCGCAGGCGTTCTGGCAGCTTCTGCTCGCCCGTATCGGTGTCGGCGTCGGCGAAGCCGGCTGCAGCCCGCCGGCGCACTCGATCATCTCCGACCTGTATGCGCCCAATCAGCGCTCGACGGCGCTGTCGATCTACAACATGGGCATCTACGTCGGCGTGTTCTTCGGCTACCTCGCCGGCGGCTGGCTCGATCAGGCGCTCGGCTGGCGGGTCGCCTTCCTGGCGGTCGGCCTGCCGGGGCTGTTCGTCGCGGCGCTCGTCAAGCTGACGCTGCGCGAGCCGCCGCGCGGGCTGTCCGAGCGTCTCGAATCGGTCGCGGACGCGGTGCCGCTCGGGCAGGTGTTCCGGGAGCTGTGGAACCGCCGCTCGTTCCGCCACCTGTCGCTCGCGGCGGGGCTGCACGCGTTCGTCAGCTACGGCGCCGGCAACTGGATGCCGCCGTTCCTCGCTCGCGCGCACGGTATGGAGTCCGGCGAGATCTCCACCTGGCTCGGTCCGATCGCTGCGGTCTGCGGGGCCGGCGGCGCGTTCCTCGGCGGCTGGCTGACCGACCGCTTCGGGGTGCGCGACGTGCGCTGGTACATCTGGATTCCGGCCGGTGCGATCGTGCTGTCGGTGCCGCTGCAGCTCTTCGTTTACGTCTGGCCGGATCCGACGGTGGCGCTGCTCGTGTACACGTTGCCGGTAGTGCTCGGCTCGATGTACCTCGGGCCGATGCTGGCGATGGTGCACGGCATGGTGCAGCCGCGCATGCGCGCGTTCGCGTCCAGCATCCTGTTCTTCGTGCTGAACCTGATCGGGCTCGGGCTCGGACCGCTGATCACCGGCGTCATCTCCGATTCGCTGGCGGTCTCGATGGGGCTCGCCGAAGGGCTGCGCTGGGCGCTGGTGATCGTCACGCTGGCGAACGCCTGGTGCGTGATCCACTACCTGCTCGGCGCACGCACGCTCGAGCGCGACCTGCTGTCGCGCGCCGTGCCCTGATACACTACCGGGCGACGGCGGGGATGGATTGCCAATTCACAGCCATGCGTCGCGCGCGGTGCCGCGCGCGGCGTCGACGAATTCGAGGGGAGCAACAGGAAGGCCTATGGTTTCGAGATCCTTACTGGCGGGGCTGACGCTGACGCTACTGGCTGCTACCGGCTTCGCCGCGGACTATCGGGCGCCGCGCGGCCCGGGCGGTGAGCACCCGGATCTGAACGGCATCTGGCAGGCGCTGAACACGGCCAACTACGACATCGAGCCGCATCTGGCGCGTCACAGCCTGCAGCTGCGGGAGGGGCCGCACGGGCCGCTGCCCGCGGTGGACCTGCTGAAGCTGGGCGCGGTGGGGTCGGTGCCCGCCGGCCTCGGGGTGGTCGACGGAGGCAGCATCCCGTACCGGCCGGAGGCGCTGGCGAAGAAGAAGGAGAACCAGGCCAACTGGCTCGAACGCGATCCGGAGGTGAAGTGCTACCTGCCGGGCGTGCCGCGCGCCACGTACATGCCGTTCCCGTTCCAGATCGTCCAGGAGGAGGACGGCATGATGTTCCTGTACGAATACGCGAACGCGGTGCGGGACATCCACTTCGAGGATCCCGGCCCGGCACCGGTGGATTCGTGGATGGGCCAGTCCGTCGGCCACTGGGAAGGTGACACGCTGGTGATCGAGGTCACCGGGCTGAACGACCAGACCTGGTTCGACCGCGCCGGCAACCACCACAGCGCACAGATGAAGGTCACCGAGCGCTACACGCCGATCAGCCCGTACCACCTGCAGTACGAGGCGACCATCGAGGATCCGGAGACGTTCACCCGGCCGTGGACGATCCGCATGCCGCTCTACCGGCGCATGGAACCGGACGCGCGGCTCCTGGACTTCCGCTGCGTGGAGTTCGTCGAAGAGCTGCTCTACGGCGAGTGGCGGCGCCACCCGCTGCCGCGGCCCTGAAGGAGGTAGCCATGAACGTGATGCTCGACCGACTGCTGCTGATCGGCCTCGCCGCCGCGCTGTGCGCTCCGGCGCTGGCCGCCGAGATCCCGCGCACAAAGCAGGGCAAACCCGACTTCTCCGGAACCTACGACGTCGCCACGCTGACGCCGCTGCAGCGGCCCGAGATGTTCGGCGAGAACCTCGTGCTGACGCCGGAGCAGGCGGAGAAGATCGCCGCCGAGCGGGCGGCGTACCTGGCCGCAGATCTGGAGCCGAGCGATCCGAACCGCAGCGCGCCGCCCGCCGGCGGTGACGGCTCCACCGGCGCCGCGGGCAACGTGGGCGGCTACAACGCGTTCTGGATCGACGCCGGCGAGGGGGCGTTCCGGGTCGACGGCGAGTTCCGGACCTCGATCATCGTCGACCCGCCGAACGGGCGATTCCCGGAGATGACGCCGGTGGCCGCGAAGGCGCAGGCCGAGCGTCGCCGCTGGTTCCGGGAGAACACCGGCGAGGCGTGGTGGATGGCCGAAGAAGGCCCGGGTCCGTACGACGACCCGGAGCTGCGCGGCGTCGGCGAGCGGTGCCTGCTCGGCTTCGGCTCGACCGCGGGCCCGCCGATGCTGCCGGTGCTGTACAACAACGTGAAGCGTATCGTGCAGAACGAGGACACCGTGGTGATCCTCACCGAGATGAACCACGACGCCCGGGTGGTGCGGATGAACGGCGAGCACGCGCCGCCGCACATGCGCTTCTGGCTCGGCGATTCCATCGGCCGGTGGGAAGGCGATACTCTGGTGATCGACACCACCAACTTCCGGGACGAGACGTCGCTGCGCAGCGGCACCCGCGACCTGCACGTGGTCGAGCGCTTCCGCTACGACAGCGAAGGTCAGGTGGTGTACAGCTTCACGGTAGAAGACCCGAACGTCTGGACCCGGCCGTGGAGCGGCGAATACGCCTGGCCGCGCACCGACGCGCGGCTGTTCGAATACGCGTGCCACGAAGGCAACTACGCGCTCGGCGGGGTGCTGCGCGGCGCGCGCCTGCTCGAGCGGGAGTGGCTGGAGAAGCACGGCCGGCAGGGATCGGAATGACCGGCCGGATCGATTCAGTGGAAAGGAGAACGGGGGTATGAGAAAGATCGTGACCGCCGCCCTTGCGGGAACCTTCGCGCTGGCGCTGGCACCGGCGGCGTCGGCGCATCACGCGTTCGGGGCGGAGTTCGACCCGAACCGGCCGCTGGTGCTGCGCGGGCCGGTGACCAAGGTGGAATGGGTGAATCCGCACACCTGGATCCACATCGAGGTGCAGAAGGAAGACGGCACCACCGAGGAATGGATGGTGGAGGGCGGCACGCCGAACACGCTGCTGCGCAACGGGCTGAACAAGCAGTCGCTCGCGCCCGGAACCTTCATCGTGGTGGACGGCTATCAGGCGAAGGACCGCTCGAACCGCGCCAACGGCCGCAACGTGACGCTCGAGAACGGCCAGAAGATCTTCATGGGCTCCTCCGGCACCGGCGCCCCGCGCGACGGCTTCGACCCGAACGAGCGCTGACGGAACGTCGTGAGAGCGGTGGCTACCCGCCGCTCCCACAGGCCACGCGCTCAGCCGCGGCGCCGCAGCTCCCAGCAGCGGTGGATGCGCGGACTGCGGCGGAAGTCCTCGTCGATCGTCGACGCGGTGACGTCGCGCACCTCGGCGAAGTCCCGCACCGCCTCGTCCAGCTTGAAGCGCCGGAAGTTGTTCGAAAACCAGAGCGTCCCGCCGGGCGCGAGACGCGCCATCGCGAGCCGCAGCAGCTCGACGTGCCGGCGCTGCAGGTCGAAATCATCGGCCCGTTTGGAATTCGAGAACGTCGGCGGATCGCAGAAGATCAGGTCGTAGAGGCCCCGCGCCGAGCCGAGCCAGCTCATCACGTCGGCGCGGACGAGCTCGTGGTGGCCGGTGTCGGCGCCGTTCAGCGCGAGGTTCCTGGCCGCCCACTCGAGGTAGGTCGCCGACAGGTCCACGCTGGTGCTCGCGGCGGCGCCGCCGACCGCCGCGTGCGCGGTCACCGAGCCGGTGTAGCAGAACAGGTTCAGCAGCCGCCGGCCGCGCGCCGCTTCGGCGACCCGCCGGCGCATCGGCCGGTGGTCGAGAAACAGCCCGGTGTCGAGATAGTCGAACAGGTTCACCTCGAGGCGCACAGGGCCTTCCCGCACCTGCAGCGTCTCGCCGCGCTCCGCCATTCGCCCGTACTTGCTGCCGCCCTTGCCGCGCGCCCGGGTCTTTACCGCGACCTGCGCCCGCGGAAGCTCGAAGACGGCCATCGCCGCGTCGAGCAGTTCGGACAGGCGACGTTCGGCGACGTCGGCCGGAATCGTCGCCGGCGCCCGATATTCCTGCACGTGCGCGAATCGCCGCCCGGCGCCGCCGTCCTCCTGGTAGAGATCGATGGCCGCCGCGTATTCGGGCAGATCCGCATCGTACACGCGGTAACAGGTCACTCCACGGCGGCGGCGCCAGGCGGACAGGCGCTTGTCGTTCTTGCGCAGGCGATTCGCCACCATCGTGGCGCCGGACGACAGCGCGGGAAGGGAATCGGGGGAAGACACCTGGGGAGCGGCCGGCGCGGCGGCGCCGGTGGGCTGGCGTTGTTTCGATAGCGTAAATTCTAGGCCCATCCCGGTGCGCCGGGAAGACTGGCGCCGCCACGCGCGGAGGCGTACAAAGCGCTCCCCCGACCGCCCGGAGAGAGCCTTTGCCCCAGCCATCCCGGCCGACCGCCGCCCGGCAGGCGCTGCTGCGCCTGCTCGATCATCCCGAGCTCCCGAGCCTGCTCCCGTCGCTCCCCGCCCCGGCGCTCGCGCGCCTTTACGACACCGTTGGGCTGCACGATGCCGGCCGGCTGATGGTCGCGACGCCGCTGCCGCTGCTGGCACGGGCGCTCGACGAAGCGCTCTGGCCCGCCGACGGCGGCCCACCGGATCCCGACGTGCTGATCGACTGGATCGCCGTCTGGCTCGAGGAAGGCGACGAGTTCGCCGCTTCCGCGCTCGGCGCGCTGGACGAAGACCTGCTCGCGCTGTGCCTCGACCCGCTGCTTCGGGTCGAGGACTCGCACGTCACGGCGTTCAGCCGCCTCTCGGAAGAAGGCGAGCTCGATCCGGATCACTACGACGACGTGCTGGACGACGGACCGTCCGTGGCCACGTACGACCGCTTCCGGATGGTGCCGCTGGAGGAAGACGCGTGGGACGTGATCGACCGCGCGTTCACGGCGCTCTGGACCCACGACCCGGAGCGGCTCACCACGCTGCTCGAACGCCTGGCGCGCACGGAGTACCGCTCCGAGAGCGACGTCGAGTCGAAGCGCCACCGCGCACTGGACCTGACCGCGGCCCGGGAGGCACAGCGCGAGCGCGCCGGCTACGTCGGGCACGATGCCGCACGGGGATTTCTCGCGCTCGCCTCGGCGATGTCGCTGGAAGAGCTGCTCTCGATGGACGGCTACGATCCGGAGACCGCGCGGCAGCTCGGTGAGCGGCGCCGCGGTGGGGCGGCCGATCCATCGCCGGGGGGACAGGTTGCGGATCAGTTCGCGGCCGGAGGCCGCTCCCACGGGGACTCCCAGGCGGGAGGCCGCTCCCACGGGGGCTCCCACGCCGGAGGCCGCTCCCCTGGCGAGCACGACGCCTGGGCGCTGCTGGCGGCGGCCGGCATTGCGCTCGAGCCGACGCCGGCGCCGCGGCTCACGGGACCGCGAACGCCGACACCGCTGACGCTGACGAACGAGCTGCAGCGTCTCGCCGGGCAGGAGCCGGGCGCGTTCGACCGCTGCGGGGCCGAGCTCGCGTACCTCGCCAACGTGCTGCTTTCGGTGACCGCCGCGGACGCCGACGCGCGCGAGCTCGCGTTCGCGACCGCGAACCTCGGGCTCGAGCTGATCACCGCGCGCGGTCTGTCCGCCGGGCTCGACCGGCCGCCCGGTCTGATCCGCGCGTTCCTGGTCGGCTGGCGGGCTCAGAACGAGCTGCCCGACCGGGTCGCGAGCGCCTGCGCCACCGCGCTCGAGGCACCCGCGGTGCGGCGCCGGCTCGACGGCCGCGACTGGCTCGACGGCCAGGTGCAGGCGAGCTGCGTCGACCTCAGGAGCGAGGTGGCGGGCGGCCGTTTCGACGCGGCCCGGAACTCGCTCGCCGTGTTGTCGCTCGCGCTGAACGTGGAGGTCTGCCGCGCTGTTGCGTCGCTGCTCGACCGGCCGCCGCGCTTTCCGTGCGTGCTGGAAGGCGGCGAGCCGCGCGCGGCGCGCTGGATTCGCGAACGGGCCGACCTGGTCACGCTCGGCGCGGCCTTCGCGCGTCTGCCGGAACGGGAGGACGGCGGGCCGGTCAGCCGAGCGCGGCGTCGAGCGCCATCATCAGCGCGAAGCCGCCGAGCAGCGACAACGTCGCCGTCTGCTCGAGGCCGGAAGCGTGAGTCTCCGGAATGATCTCGTCGCTGATCACGAAGATCATCGCACCGGCGGCGAGCGCCAGCACCGGCGCGAGCATCAGCTCCGCGAGCCAGACGGCGGAGCCGCCGAGCAGTCCGCCGACCGGTTCCACGAGCCCGGTGAGGCTCGCGACGAGGAACGCCTGCAGCCGGCTGTAGCCGGCGGAAGCGAGCGAGACAGCCACCGCGAGCCCCTCCGGAACGTTCTGCAACCCGATGCCGACCGCGAGCGGCAGCCCGGCAGCGACATCGCCGTGCGCGAAGCCGACGCCCACCGCCATGCCCTCCGGAAAGTTGTGCAGCGAGATCGCGATCACGAACAGCCAGATCCGCTTCAGGTGCGCGGCCGACGGACCTTCGCGGCCGGCGTGGAAGTGCTCGTGCGGAATGCGCTCGTGCAGCGCATTGAGACCGAAGCCGCCGAGCAGGAGCCCCGCGATCACCAGCAGCGTTCCCGGCAGCGCGCCGACCTGCTCGGCGGCGAGCGTCACCGCCGGCTGCAGCAGCGAGAAGAACGCGGCGGCGAGCATCACGCCCGCCGCCGCGGACAGCATGATGTTCTCGGCGCGCCAGGAAAGCTCGCGGGTGGTCCAGATCGCCAGCGCGCCGACGCTGGTGCCGAGCCCGGCGGCAAGGCTCGCCAGCACCGCGTGCTGCAGCGCCTCGAGCCCGCCGCTCACGAGTCGACCGTGCGACCGTCGCGCGCTGCCGCGAGTGCCGCCTCGAGCGCGGCGACCCGCTGCTCGAGCGCCGCGAGCCGGCGCTCGAGCGTCTCGGCCGGCGGCGACGGATTCTGCTGCGGCGGAGCGACCGGCCGCGCCGGCGTTTCGACTTCCCCGCGGCTGCTCGTCCGGGCCTCGGCGTCGGCGGTGAACAGCTCCGCCCAACGCGCCTCACGCCGGCCGGGCTCGCGCGCGAGGCGCGTAACGAACGGGCCCTCCGGATCACTCGCCAGCGCCTCCAGCGTGCGCTCCACCTCGTCCGTGTCGGCGAACGCGTGAAGCCGTCCGGAGCGCGCGCGCAGCTCCCCCGGCGTCTGCGGCCCGCGCAGCAGCAGCAGGCAGACCACCGCGCGCTGCGGATCGCTGAAGCGGAAGTCGCCGATCTCGTCGTTGTAGAGGCGATAGTGGTACTTGGTCACCCGGCTGCCGAAGCCCGACTTCTCGCGAACCAGATACCGGCTTCGGAGCCGTTCGAGTGCCGCCGCGACCTCGGCCTCGGACAGGTCCATCACCGGCTCCCGGCTGCTCTTCTGATTGCAGGCGCCGAGCAGCGCGTTCAGCGACAGCGGGTACTGGTCCGGCGTGACCAGCGACTTCTCCATCAGACTGCCGATGACGCGGGCTTCGATCGGGTCGAGGCGGACGTTCATGAACCTTCCGTGGCCTGGACGATGCCGGCCGATTGAGCCTCAGGCGCATCCGCGATTCAATGCGAGCGGTGCGATCAGCGGAGCCGCCGATGACCCATCCGACGCACGACGTGTTCAACCAGCCGGAACCGCTCGGCGACGTCAACCTGTTCCGGATCGATGCGGCGCTGCAGGCGGCGGTCTCCGCGTACGGGGGCGAGCCGGCGCGGCCCCGGCTCGAGGCGTACGGCGGGCTGGCCGGCGGCGAGCTCGGCCGGCACGGCCGGCTCGCGAACCGCTACCCGCCGGAGCTCTGCACCCACGACGCCTACGGACGGCGCATCGACGAGGTCGAGTTCCACCCGTCGTATCACGCGCTGATGCGTGCCGCGATCGCGCACGGCATTCACAGCCTGCCGTGGGAGGGCGAACCCGGCGGCCACGTCGCTCGGGCGGCGCTCGAGCTGCTGCACGACCAGGCCGACTGCGGCACCGATTGCCCGATCACGATGACCTACGCCTGCATACCGTCGCTGCGCGCATCGCCCGCGCTCGCGGCCGAATGGATTCCGAAGATTCTGTCGCGCGAATACGACGGCCGTGCGCGCCCGATGGCGGAGAAGACCGGCGTCACCATCGGCATGGCGATGACCGAGAAGCAGGGCGGCACGGACGTGCGCGCCAACACGACCCGCGCCGCGCCGCTGAACGAGGCCGTTGGCGGAGCCGAATGCTACGAGCTGACCGGGCACAAATGGTTCTGCTCGGCGCCGATGAGCGATGCGTTCCTGACTCTGGCGCAGACCGACGAAGGCCTCGGCTGCTTCCTGCTGCCGCGCTTCCGCCCGGACGGCAGCCGCAACGCGTTCCATCTGCAGCGCCTGAAGGACAAGCTCGGCAACCGCTCCAACGCGTCCTCGGAAGTGGAATTCGCCGGGGCCTTCGCCTGGCTGCTCGGCGAGCCGGGGCGCGGCGTCGCGACCATCATCGAGATGGTGGCGCTGACCCGGTTCTGCTGCATGGTCGGCTCCGCCGCGATCATGCGCCAGGCGATGGTGCAGGTGATGCACCACATCCGCCGGCGCCGCGTGTTCGGGCGCCTGCTGATCGAGCAGCCGCTGATGCGCAACGTGGCCGCCGACCTGATGCTCGAATCCGAAGCGGCGCTGTGGCTCACGCTGCGCGTCGCAGCGGCGCTCGATGCCGCCGAGCGCGACCCGGCTGCGGCGAACCTGGTGCGCCTCGCGACGGCGCTCGGCAAGTACTGGATCTGCAAGCGCGCGCCCGGGCACATCAACGAAGCGCAGGAGTGCCTCGGCGGGCTCGGTTACGTCGAAGAGAACATCCTGCCGCGGCTGTACCGCGAAGCGCCGGTGAACAGCATCTGGGAGGGGAGCGGCAACGTGCAGTGCCTCGACATGATGCGCGCGCTCGGTCGAACGCCGGCGGTGCTCGACACGGTGCTCGCGGTGCTGGAGGAAGTCCGCGGCGAGCACGCCGGCTACGACGCGGCGCTGGATGCGCTGAAGCCGCGGCTCGCCGACGCCGCCGACGACGCGTTCGGCGCGCGGCGGCGGGCCGAGCGCCTGGCGTTGCTGCTCGAGGCACGGCTCCTGATCGAGCACACGCCGGCGCACGTGGCGAACGCGTTCATCCGCTCCCGCCTGAACCCGGACACGCTGGCGTACGGCGGCCTCGAGGACCCGGCCGCCGCGGACTGGCTGCTCGCGCGCCTCGATCCGGGCTGACCCCGCCGGCGGCCGTCTTGGGGGGCGCCCGCTCAGGGCACCCGCTTCACGATCTCGTTGGAAAAGGCGCTCTCGTTGCCGTCCCCGTCCACCGCGGTCATCGCGATGTAGTGGTCGCCGGACGTCAGCGTCAGCTCGTGGCGATCGAGGTCCACGTCGTCCACCGAGACCAGCTCGGTGTACTCGCGCGACGCGCTGCCGTAGTAGATGCGGAAGCCGGCGAGGTCGGTGAGCGGCGTGCCGTCCACGTTCTCGGTGGGCGCCTCCCAGGTGATCTCCACCGGCGCTTCCACCAGCACCACGGCGTTGGCGACGGCGCTGCTCTGTCCGTTGCTGCAGGTGATCAGGAAGTCGCCGCGCTCGCTCACCGGCAGGCTGAGCGTGCCGCTCGGCGCCCGCGACCCGGCCCAGTCGCCGCCGGCGGTGCAGCTCGTGGCGTTCGTCGAGCTCCAATTCAGGGTCACCGTCCCGCCGAGCGGTACGATGGACGGCGAGGCCGTCAACGTCACGGACGGCGCCGGCAACGGTTCGGGTTCCGGTTCCGGCTCAGGCTGCGGCGCCGGCTCGGGCTCAGGCTCCGGCGCGGGCTCGGGCTGGGGTTGCGGTTCCGGTTCGGGCTGCGGTTCCGGTTCGGGCTGCGGCTCCGGTTCCGGCTCGGGTTCCGGCTCCGGTTCGGGTTCCGGCTCCGGCGCCCCGGCGATGGCCACCGAGACCCGCGCGCCAGCGGTACCACCGAGGCCGGTGCAGCTCAGCTCGAACGCCGTGGTCTCGCTGAGCGGCGGGCTCGCCGCGACACCTTCGGTCGCCACCAGACCGGACCAGCTGGCCCAGCAGGCGTCGGCGTTGCTGCTCGCCCACGACAGGCCGACGGACGCACCCGGCTCCACTTCGTCGGCATCGGCCGCGAGGGACACGAACGGCCGCGGCGCGGAGGCTTGAGCCTCCCAGCGTGCGGCGAGCGCGTCGAGCTGGCTTTCGTCCGCGAGCGCGAGCCGGTCGGGCAGCGCCGCGAGCTCGTTGTGCAGAGGCGCATCGAGCGCGCGGCCGAGGGCGTCGGCAAGGCGGCCCGCCGCGGCATTGCGCAGGATGCCGGCCACCTCGAGCAGCGCGTCGTTGCCGATTTCGTCGTACAGCAGCGAGATCAGCGTCAGCGCCTGGTCGCGCGCCGCCTGATTGGGCGTGATCCGCTCGACCGCGGGATCCGGGAAGTCGGGCAGCACGACGCGGATCGCATCGTTCATCCGCTCGGTGGCCGGTGCGCCGTCCACCTGCAGCCGGCCGGCCAGCGTCTCGAGCCGCACCGCGAGCTCGGCGGCCTTGAACGCCGTGATCACCCGTGCGTGCACCGGGCGCGCATCGGCATCGGCCGATCGACCGATCAGGTCGCAGCCGAGCTGCCGGATGATCGCATCGCCATCCACCGGCTCGTCCGTCGGCGCCAGCGCCGCCTGCGCACGGCGCACCGCTTCGCCGAGGGCTTCGTTCGCGAGCACCACCGTTTCGACGTTGCTGCGGGTCACCGGTTCGCCCATCGGATCGGGCACCAGCGCGGAGTCGAGGCCCATCGCCAGCGCGTCGTGCACGCGCTCCCAGGCGAGCTCGAGGCTGGCGGCGGTGAGACCGCCTTCGGCGCACTGCGCCGCGCGCACCGCCAGCGTGGTCAGCGGCGAAACGTTCACCGTCAGCCGGCCGGTCTCCAGCGCCGCACCGACCAGCGTGAAATCGAGCGGCCGACCGGTCACCAGATCGGTGCCGCCGGTCGCCTCGAGCAGCACCGGCAGCGCCGCATCGGCGGGCAGCGACACCTCGTAGTCGGCCAGGTCGCTGCTCTCGCGTTCCTCGAGCAGCTCACCGTCGGCGTCGGTGATCCGGAGCAGCGCGCCGACGGCGGGGCCGTCGCCGACGCTACCGGAAATCTGCAACACGTCATCTTCGGGTGAGGAGCTCCCCGAGCAGGCGGCGAGCAGAACGGCGGCGACGGCGGCGAATGCGCATCGGACACGCAGTACAGCCATGGACAACTTCTCCACTGCAGCCGCGCCGACAGGGTGGGGCGGCGCGATGTAAGGGCAGTGTAAAAACCCACGGTGCGCGCACTCCGTGACCGGCTTGGCAATGCGCCGGCGGAAGCTGCGTCCGGTGAACTCGGTCACGGAAGCGCTGGACGAGCGCCGCGTCCGGCACGGCGGTTGCTCGGGCCGCGGCCCGACCCGCGCGGGAGTTCAGGAGCGATCCGCATTAATATGGCAACGAGGCGGCGCAGGCCGCCCGCCGATCGGCTGGAACGCTCTCGCCCGGTGCCCGGTTGCTGCCCGTGTCACTGACGGAGGTCCCATGGACGGTCTGACGGCGCTGGATCTGGCGCGTCTGCAGTTCACGTTCACCGTCTCGTTCCACATCGTGTTTCCGGCGTTCTCGATCGGGCTCGCCAGCTATCTCGCCGTGCTGGAAGGCTTGTGGCTCTACACCGGCCGCGACGTGTTCATGCAGGCGTTCCGCTTCTGGGTGAAGATCTTCGCGGTCGCGTTCGGCATGGGCGTCGTTTCCGGCGTGGTGATGAGCTATCAGTTCGGCACCAACTGGAGCGTGTTCTCCGATCGCGCCGGGCCCGTGATCGGGCCGCTGATGGGGTACGAGGTGCTCACCGCGTTCTTCCTGGAGGCCGGCTTCCTCGGCGTGATGCTGTTCGGGATGAACCGGGTCGGACGGGGGCTGCACTTCCTCGCGACGCTGCTGGTCGCGTTCGGCACGCTGCTGTCCGCGTTCTGGATCCTGTCGGTGAACAGTTGGATGCAGACGCCGGCCGGCTACGCGATGAACGAAGCCGGCCAGTACGTGCCCGCCGACTGGTGGCAGGTGATCTTCAACCCGTCGTTCCCCTACCGGCTGGTGCACATGACGCTCGCCGCGTACCTGACCACGTCGTTCGCGGTCGGCGCCGTCGGCGCGCGGCATCTGCTGCGGGACTCGAGCGACCCCGTCGCGCGGGTGATGTTCTCGATGGCGATGTGGATGGCGATCGCGGTGGCACCCCTGCAGGTGGTCGTTGGCGACCTGCACGGCCTGAACACGGTGGAGCACCAGCCGGCGAAGATCGCGGCGATGGAAGGTCACTACGAGACCCGCGCCGGCGCGCCGCTGCACCTGATCGGCTGGCCCGACAGCGACGCCGCCGAGACCCGCTACGCGATCTCGATTCCGAAGGCGGGCAGCCTGATCCTGCAGCACGACCCGGACGCCCGGGTGCTCGGTCTCGACAACTGGCCGCGCGAGGATTGGCCGAACGTGCCGCTGGTGTTCTGGAGTTTCCGCCTGATGGTCGGCATCGGCCTCGCGATGGTGACCATCGGCGTCTGGAGCTTCGTGCAGCGGCTGCGCGGGCGTCTGTACGACGCGCGGGGGTTGCAGCGCGCGGCGGTGTGGATGGGGCCGTCGGGCTTCGTCGCGGTGCTGGCCGGCTGGATCGTCACCGAGGTGGGGCGGCAGCCGTACACCCTCTATGGGCTGCTGCGCACCGCGGATTCCGCATCACCCGTGGATACGCCCGCCGTCGGCGCGTCGCTCGTCGCGTTCATCGTGATCTACACGCTGGTGTTCGGGATCGGCATCTACTACGCGCTGCGGCTGATGGGGCAGACGCCCGCGGCCGTGCCCGTGCCGGACACGGAGGCCGGCGAGGCGCCGGGGCTCGGATTCACCGGGATCGGTCGGCATTCGAGTCAGCGGCAGGGGGTTCGCGGCGGGAGGCCGCTCCCACAGCGGCCGGCCGCTCCCACGGGCGGCGGCCGCTCCGACCCCGAGCGTCGTCGTCGGGAGGAGCCGTGATGTTCGACCTCGCTTTCGTCTGGGCCACGCTGATCGCGGTGGCGGTGCTCGCGTACGTGCTGCTCGACGGCTTCGATCTCGGCATCGGCATCCTGTTTCCGCTCTGGGGAGACGACGACGAGCAGACGCTCGCGATGAGCTCCATCGCCCCGGTCTGGGACGGCAACCAGACCTGGCTCGTGCTCGGCGGCGGCGGGCTGCTCGCGGTGTTTCCGCTCGCGTACGCGATCATCCTGCCGGCCCTCTATGCGCCGATCTTCGGCATGCTGCTCGCGCTGGTGCTGCGCGGCGTCGCGTTCGAGTTCCGCGGCCGCACCGAGCGGCGCTATCTGTGGAACGCGTCGTTCTTCGTCGGCTCGCTGGTGGCGGCGCTGTGTCAGGGCATCACGCTCGGCGCGCTGCTGCAGGGCATCCCGGTAGAAGGCCGCGCCTACGCCGGCGGCTGGTGGGACTGGCTGACGCCGTTCAGCGTCGTCACCGGGCTCGCGCTCGCGGCCGGCTACTCGATGCTCGGCGCCACCTGGCTGGTGCTGAAGACGACGGGCGCGCTGCAGGCACGCGCCCGCCGCTACGCGCGCATCGCCGGTGCGGCGACGCTCGTGCTGATCGGCGTGTTCAGCCTGTGGACGCCGCTGCTGCAGCCGGAGTACATGCAGCGCTGGTTCAGTTGGCCGGCGATGCTGTACGTGGCGCCGGTACCGGTGCTGGTGCTGCTCTGCGGCGCGGGCCTCTTCACCAGCCTCGCCCGAGGCCGCGAGCTCGCGCCGTTCCTGTATGCCCAGGGTCTGTTCGTGCTCTGCTACATCGGGCTCGGCATCAGCTTCTGGCCGTACATCGTGCCGCCGTCGGTGTCGATCCGGGAAGCCGCCGCGCCCGACTCGAGCCTCGCGTTCATTCTGGTCGGCGCGCTGATCCTGCTGCCGCTGATTCTCGGCTACACGACCTATTCGTACTGGGTGTTCCGCGGCAAGGTGCGTCCCGGCGAGGGTTACCACTGATGCGGCCCCGGCTCGCGACCAGGCTCACCCGGCTCGCCTGGTTCGTGCTGCTCTGGGCCGGCGGGGTGACGGCGGCGGCGCTGGTGGCGCAAGGCATCCGCTGGTGGCTTTCCGGCGCGTGATCCGCGATCATCGCCGCCCCGCGGAGGAAGAACGCGCGATGAACGACCGGATCGCCTTCACCGAGGTGGCGGCATTCGTCTGGCGTTACTGGCTGAAGTTCCCCGTACGCTTCACCCTGATCGTCGCCGGCGTGCTGCTCGCCGTCTACCTCGAGGTGCAGATCCCGGCTCGGTCCGCGGACCTGGTGGTCCGGATCGAGCGGTTCGGCAGCGGCGGCGCGCCGCTCGCCGACGCGTGGCGCGCCGCCGGCTGGCTGCTCGGCACGTTCGCGGTGATGTTCACGGTGCGCCAGCTCTACCTGCGCATCTGGGTGCGCTTCGCCGCCGACGTGATGCGCCACCTGGTGAGCGACGGCTTCAAGCGCGTGCAGCGCTTCTCCACCGACTGGCACGCGAACAACTTCGCCGGCGCCACGGTGCGCAAGATCTCTCGCGGCATGTGGGCCTACGACACGTTCGCCGACACGACGGTGATCGACCTCGGCCCGGCGCTCTGCACGCTGCTCGGCTTCTCGCTCGCGATGTTCCTGCGCGAGCCCGTGCTCGGCGGCTATTTCGCGGCGGCCGTCAGCGTGTTCATCGGCGTCAGCGTCGCGCTTTCGCTCGGCTACGTGGCTCCCGCCAACCAGGATTCCAACGATGCCGATACGCGGCTCGGCGGTGCGCTGGCGGACGCGGTGACCTGCAACTCCGTGATCAAGTCGTTCGGCGCCGAGGAGCGTGAAGACCGTCTGCTCGACGAGGTGGCCGTGCACTGGCGCGGCCGCGCGCGGATCGCCTGGCGGCGCAGCATGGACGCGGGCGCGGTGCAGTCGCTGATGATCGTCGCGCTGCTCGGCGGGCTGCTTGCGATCGTACTGTCGCAGGCCGAGACCGACGACAGCCGGCTCGGCGATCTGATCTACGTGCTGACCACCTACTTCATCATCAACGGGCAGCTGCGCAACATCGGCGGCCAGGTGCGCAACCTCCAGCGCGCCGCCAACGAGCTCGACGATCTGGTGGAGATCAGCCGCACGCCGCCCCAGGTGGCGGACCGTCCGGGCGCGCCGGAGCTCGTGCCGACGGGGGGCGAGGTGCGCTTCGAGAAGGTGACGTTCCGCTACGCGAACCAGCCGAAGCCGGTGCTGCGCGAGTTCGACCTGACCATCGCGCCGGGCGAGAAGGTCGCGCTGGTGGGCGAGTCCGGCGCCGGCAAGACCACGCTCGTGAAGCTGCTGCAGCGTCTCTACGACATCGACGGCGGGCGCATCCTGATCGACGGCCAGAACATCGCGGACGTGACCCAGGAGAGTCTGCGCCGGGCGATCGCGCTGGTGCCGCAGGAGCCGATCCTGTTCCACCGCACGCTCGCCGAGAACATCCGCTACGGCCGACCGAACGCGACGCCGGCCGAGGTGGAAGCGGCGGCGAGGAAGGCGCACGCGCACGAGTTCATCGAGCGTCTCCCCGACGGCTACGACACGCTGGTCGGCGAGCGCGGCATCAAGCTCTCGGGCGGCGAACGTCAGCGGGTGGCGATCGCCCGCGCGATCCTCGCGGATGCGCCGATCCTGGTACTGGACGAGGCGACGTCGAGCCTCGACTCGATCACCGAGCACTACATCCAGGACGCCATCGCGACGCTGATGACCGGCCGCACCGCGATCCTGATCGCGCACCGGCTGTCGACGGTGCGCCAGTGCGACCGGATCCTGGTGTTCGACCGCGGCGAGGTGGTGGAGCAGGGCCGCCACGACGAGCTGATGCGTCGGCCGAACGGCGTGTACCGGAGACTGTTCGACATGCAGTCGCTCGGGTTCGTCGACAGTCCGGCGGAGGTTCCTTCTGTGGGAGCGGCCTCCGGCCGCGATCGGGTGGGCTGAGGCTTCCGGCCTTCGCGGCCGGAGGCCGCTCCCACAGGACGGGTTCAGACGAGCAGGCGGCGCCTGAGCAGCACGGTCGCGAGCGGAAACAGCGCGACGCTGAGCGCGACCACGTAGACGGCGGACGCGAGGTGCGTCGCATCCAGCGCGCCCACGCAGACGCCGCGGCCGAAGTGCACGAGCGGAGTCAGCGGGGTGACCCAGGCGACCGGCTCGAGCCAGTCGGGCAGCACATCGACCGGGAAGAACGCGCCGCTGAAGAAGTACAGCGGCGTCGCCACCAGCGTGAACACCAGCGACAGCGTGTGCAGCGACGGTGACAAGGCGGCGAACAGGAGCCCGATGCCGCCGAACACGGTGCCGACCGCCACGGAGACCGCGAGCAGCGCCGGCAGCGCGAGCCACGGGATCCAGCCGAACAGCGCCGCGACGGCGCCCACCCCGAGCGTCGAGAGCAGCGCGCGGGTCACCGCGAACGCGAGCTCCGCGAGCACGATCTCGGCGACGTTCACCGGCGCGGTGAGCAGCGTCTCGTAGAGGTCCTGCTGGATGCGCTGGTAGACGCTCCAGGAGCATTCGAAGATCGCATGGAACATCGCCGTGCCGATCACGATGCCCGGCGCGACGAAGGCGGCGTAGCTGCCGTGTCCGCCCACGTCGCCGACGAGCCGGCCGATGCCGAGGCCGACCGCCATCAGCACGATCACCGGCTCCACCAGGAACCAGGTGATCGCCACCTGCCAGACCCGGCCGAGCGCCAGCATGTGGCGCCACCAGATCGCCACCACCGAGCGCGTGCGCAGGCGCTGCGCCGCCGCTACGCCGACCGCCGGCTTCACGTGTCGCGCAGCCCCCGCCCCGCCAGTGACAGGAACACGTCCTCGAGGTTCGGCGCGCGCTCGCTGACGGCGACCCCTTCGAGCGCCGGCAGCCGGGGCGCGCTGCCGTCGCGGCCGGTCACGCGGAACAGCGCGCCGACCTCGCGGAAATGCTGGCCGGCCGCGGTCAGCATCTCGCGCACCCGCTGGCGCGGCACGCCCTGCGGGCGCACGTCGAGCGCGCGGCTGCCGGCGTGACGCGCGACCAGCTCCGGCGGCGTGCCTTCGTCCAGGATCCGCCCGGAGTGCAGGATCGCCAGCCGATCGCAGAGCGTCTCCGCCTCGTCCATGTAGTGCGTCGACATCAGCAGCGTCACGCCCGAGCGCTTCAGCGTGGCGAGCTCCTCCCAGACGCGCACCCGGCTTTCCGGATCGAGCCCGGTGGACGGCTCGTCCAGCACGATCACCCGCGGGCGGGTCATCAGCGCGCGGGCGATCGCAAGGCGCCGGCGCATGCCGCCGGACAGCTCCTCGATCTCGTCACCGGCCCGCTCGCGCAGCCCGAAGAACTCCAGCACCTCGTCGGTGCGCGCGGCCGCCTCGCGGCGCGACAGCCCGACCAGATAGCCGAACACCTCGAGGTTCTGACGCACCGTCAGCTCCTCGTCGAGGCCGTCGCTCTGGGTGACCACGCCGAGCAGCGCGCGCACCTCCCGCGGATGATTGCGCACGTCGAGGCCCGCCAGCGTGAGGCTCCCCGACGTGATCGGCGAGAGGCCGGCGAGCATCCGCATCGTGGTGGTCTTGCCGGCGCCGTTCGGGCCGAGCAGCCCGTAGGTCTCCCCGGGCTGCACCGCGAACGACACGCCGTCGACGGCGGTCACGCCGCCGAAGCGCTTGACCAGATTCCGGGCTTCGATCTCCGCCACGGCGTGCAGGCTCCCGGTTGGTGAACGACGCCGCGGTGTCAGCCGGCGGTCCGCGGCTCTTCGAGCAGCCGCGACTGCAGCAGCGCGCGCGCCGCTGCATCCAGCCCGACCGCGCGCTCGATGTAGTGCTCGACCCCTTCGAATTCGGCTTCGATGGCCTGGTACGCCGCGCGCAGGTATTCCGGCCGCACCCCGGCGAGCGCCAGCAGCTCCTCCCGGCTGAGCCGCCCCTCGGGATCGAGCCGCGCCGCGAGGCTCACCACCCAGGCTTCGAAGCCGACGTGGTGATTGGTCAGCATGTAGTCTTCGAGCACGGTCTCCTCGGGCACGCCGAGCGCCTGCAGCACCAGCGCGCAGGCGAAGCCGGTGCGGTCCTTGCCCGCCGAGCAGTGCACCAGGAACGCGCCCTCCTCCAGCTCCAGCAGCGCTTCGAACATCCGCGCGTAGTCGTCGGCGTGATCGCGCGCGAGCTCCCGGTTGATCGCCACCATGAAGTCGATGCGTTCCTTCAGCGTGAGCGAGCTGTCGCCGAGCCGGCCGCGCATCGCGATCGCGCTGCCGGGATCGATCGGAATCTCGAGACGCCGGGCCAGCCGCTCCGGAATCGGCGTCGGCGCCTCGAGCTTCTCGTCGGGCCGGCGCAGATCGCAGATCAGCCGGATGCCGAGCTCGCCGAAGCGCTGCTGCGCCGCCGGCGTCAGACCGGCGAGGCTCCCCGAGCGGTACAGCCGGCCGCGCCGCACGACGCGGCCGTCGATGGTGGCGTAGCCGCCGAAATCACGCAGGTTCACGGCGCCTTCCAGCGCCGGCATTCGCCAGATCATCGAGAGTGCCCGGTGGGACGGGCGGCAGACTATCGCACGGCGCGCGCCGCGGAAGCAAAGCGCGCCGGCACCCGGCGCCAGGCGCCGAGCGCGATCGACGCGGCGGTGACCGCGCCGTAGACGAACATGCCGAGCGCGAGGCAGACGTAGAGGCCGTCGAGACCCGCTCCCAGCCGGTGCACGGCGATCGAGCCGCCGCCGGCGGCGAGCAGAAAGCGCAGCAGCGTCGCGAGCACCGGCCAGAACATCGCGCCGGCACCTTGCGATGCGAAGTACAGCGAGAGCCCGAGCCCCTGGAACGCGAACACCGGGCCGACCAGCCGCAGATAGCCGGCACCGGCCGCCCAGATCGCGGGATCGTCGGTGAAGAGCCCGAGCCACGTGCCCGGCCGCAGCGCGAGCAGCAGACCGATGATTCCGGTGGCGCCGGCGGCGACCGCCGCGCCGGTCCAGCCGACGCGCTCCGCGCGGCGCACGTCGCCCGCGCCGACGCTCGCACCGACCGCCGCGGTCATCGCCACGCCGAGCCCGAACACCAGCGGAATGAGCAGCAGCTCGAGCCGGGTGACGATTCCGTACCCGGCGAGGCGCTCCGGTCCGAGTCCGCTCACCAGCGCGTTCACGGTCACGACGGTGGCCACCGTCAGCACGGGCGACAGCGCCGCTGGCGCCCCCACCCGGAGCACGTCGGTCAGGATCCGGCGACTCGGCCGCGCCGCCCGCCGCGGCAGCCGCACGTCGATCCGCCCGCGCGCCAGGCGCCAGAGCAGGATCGCCGCGTTCACCGCCGCGACCAGCACCACCGCCACCGCCGCGCCGGCGAGCCCGAGCCGCGGCAGCCCGGCGGTGCCGAACGCGAGCGCGGCGGTGATCACGACCTGGGCCGCGCCGCCCGCCACCATCAGCAGCGCCGGAAAGCGCATCTCGCCGACGCCGCGGTACAGCGCGCTCGCGAGCGCGACCAGCCAGATCAGCGGCGCGCCGGCGAACACCACCCGCGCGTAACCGTGGGCCGCCTCGGTCACCGCGGCCGGCGCTCCGGAGGCGTCGAGCAGCCACGGGCCGGCGAGCGCATAACCCAGACCGAGCAGCAGGCCGGCGGCCGCGGCCAGGTACAGCGCGTGCCAACCGACGGCCGCGGCACGGTCGGCATCGCCCGCGCCGATCGCGCGCGCCGCGGCACTGGCCACGGCGCCGCCGAAGGCGCCGTTCGCGAGCATCTGCATCAGCATCAGCGCCGGAAACATCAGCGCGAGCGCCGCGAGCGGCGCGGTGCCGAGCCGGCCGATGATGGCGAGCTCGGCGACACTCACCACGGCCTGGGTCAGAAAGGCCAGCGCGTTCGGCGCGGCCAGCCGCAGCAGCAGCGGCAGCGGCGCTCCCTCGGTCAGCCGGCGCGCCGCCGGGCGCTCGATGGCCTGGCCGTTAGGTGTATATGCACGCTTCTGGTCGAACGCCATTCTTCACCTCACCAGATGACGCAGCGTCGCCAGCGTTCGCTCGAGGGCGCGCCACTCGTCTTCGCCGAACCGGTCCAGGAGGCGCCGCTGCGCCCGGCGCCAGCAACGGCGGGCCTCGTCGAGGCGGCGCCGGCCGTCGTCGCTGATCGCCACCAGCCGCACGCGCGCATCGGTCGCGGAAGCCGGGCGGGTCACCAGCCCGGCCTGCTCGAGCGGGCGGAGGTTGCGGGTCAGCGTCGTGCGCTCCATGTACAGCCGCGCGGCGAGCTCCGAGACCGGCATCGGTCCCCGCCGCGTGAGGTATTCGAGTATCGCGAACTGCGAGCGGGCGAGTCCCGCCGGGCGCATCTCCTCGGCGTAGATCCGGCTGACCGCGCGGGCGGTCTTGTGCAGGTTGTTGCTGACGCAGTGAAAGGGATCGAGCAGCTCGGACACGCCGGAGCTCCTGATGCGTGTATATACACGCTACGCCCGTACACCCGAGCCGGTCAAGCTCGCCTAATACGGCCGGCGCCGGATCCCGAGCGCGTACATCACCGGCGAGACGACGATCTGACCGATCACGAACAGCGTGACCAGCAGCGCGATCGCCGCCGCGTCGAGGCCGAGCGTCCGCCCGCAGGCGAGCAGCGGGAAGAGCGACTCGGGGATCTGATCGAGACCGATCGCCTGACCGCTCGACTCGATACCGAGCCGGCGCTTCGTGAAGCTCGAGACCAGATCGCCCAGCATCGAGGCCACCCCGAACACCAGACCGAGCTGCCAGCCGAGCCCCATCATGCCGGCCGCCACGGTCGTCCCGACGATCGCGACGACGATGCCCCGAACCGTCTTGCTGGTGCCGAACAGCCGGCGCCCGTCCCAGATCACGAGGCCGCCGTCGAGCGGCCAGCCCCAGCGTGACCCGAGCAGCCGGGTCGCCACCACCGGCGCGCCGTTGGCCACGCTCATCAGCACGAGCAGTTGGAGTGCGAGGATCGGAGAGAGGGTCATGGACGGATGAATACCACAGACGCGGGCGTCTGTCGGCATTCGGCGACAGTCTGGAAGGCGTTGACCGCCAGCCTGCGACGAGTGATTCCGAAAATCAGCCGGCGGCGGCGATGCGGGAGTCCGGCGGAGAACCCGCCGGCGGATGCTCCCAGAGCGGCGCCCCCGGATCGCGGCGGTGGCACTGGTAGAGCGACTGGTGCCCGCCGTAGACGAGCTGCCCGTCCGTCAGCGCGTGCACGCGGGACACTTCCGGCTCGGCGAATTCCGCCTCGATCGCGGCGAGCTGCTCGGGGGAGAACGCGGCATCGTCCACGTGCAGGTAGTCGTACTCACGAATCGCCGCGGTGAGCCAGGGGTCTTCGAACTCCCAGACGCCGAGGTAGTTGAAATCGAGCAGCACCCGGCCGGTCGCCCGATCTTCGAGCCGCGAGCGGCCCTGCAGCACGCCGCCGGCACCGAACACCTCTTCCGAGCGCGAAACCAGCGTGAGCCCCTCCGGATCGTGCACTTCACAATACCAAGGAGCCGCCATCAGGAGCCGCTCGCCGAAACTCGGCTGATCACCGCCGAGCATCCGCCCGACCAGCCCGGCGGCGCCGAGCAGCGCGCCGAACAGGACGGCCGCCACGGGCGCCCGGTTCCGGTTCAGGCTGCGATGGAGGATTCGGAGCACGTTCTCGGTCGGAAGTCGTCGGGAACTCATACTCTGCACCGCCCGGGGCGGCGAAAGCGTGCGCGGAATCAAAGTCCCGCACCCGCAGCGGCCTCGGCAATGATAGCTGACCCACCGGGTTTCGCCGCCGGACCGAACTGTACCGGCGCGTGCGCCGACAACTGGTCCTGTCGGCGTGCCGGCGGCCGCGCTACCCTGCGCGGCTTCTTCGGTTCACGGGGCGTTTCCGATGGAGCCGCTGCTCGCGCTGGCCACGTTCGTGTTCGTCGTCTCCATCACGCCGGGGCCGAACAATCTGATGCTCGCCGCCTCGGGCGTCGGCTTCGGGCTGCGCCGCACGGTGCCGCACATGGCCGGGATCTGGGTCGGGTTCCTGCTGTTGCTGGTGGTCTGCGGGCTCGGGCTCGGCGCGCTGGTCATGGAGCACGCGGGCGCGGCGCTGACGCTGAAGCTCGCCGGCACGGGCTACCTGCTGTACCTCGCCTGGACGCTGCGCGGCAGTCCGAGTCTGGACGGCGCCGGGGTGAACGGCCGGCCGATGTCGTTCGTCGGCGCGGCGCTGTTCCAGTTCGCGAACCCGAAGGGCTGGCTCGCCGGCATCACCATGGCGTCCGTGTTCCTGCCGAGCCTCGGCGACGGCTGGAGCGCGCTCGCGCTGCTGTGCCTGGTCGCGTGCGTCGTGAACCTGCCGTGCATCTGGAGCTGGGCGCTGCTCGGCGCGACCATCCGGGCGCGGCTGCACGACCCGCGCTGGCGCCGCGGCTTCAGCTCCGTCATGGTCGTGCTGACCCTGTACACCGCCGTCGCGATCTGGCTCTGATCGCGGCTGAACCCGGAGGGAGATCCATGAGACTGACCATCGTCGACGTGTTCGCGGAGGCGCGCTATCAGGGCAACCAGCTCGCGGTCGTCGAAGACGCCGGCGCGCTCGCGCCCGAGACCATGCAGGCGATCGCGCGGGAGATGAACTTCTCCGAGACCACGTTCGTCAGCGCCCGTGAGGGAGATCGTGCCCACGTGCGGATCTTCACGCCGGGCGAAGAGCTGCCGTTCGCCGGGCACCCGACCCTCGGCACCGCCTGGGTGCTCACCGGCGGCCGCGGCGAGGTGACGCTGGCGCTCGCCGCCGGCGACGTGCCGGTGCGGTTCAAGGACGGTCTCGGCTGGCTGACGCCGCCGCCCGCGGACGAAGCCGACCCGGTGCCGGCACGCGACGCCGCCGCGGTGCTCGGGCTCGAACCGGCCGACCTCGATCCCGACTTCGAACCGCGAATCGTCCGCTGCGGTCCCGTGTTCCCGCTGATCGGCGTTCGCGATCTCGATGCACTGCGCCGGCTGCGGGTCGACCTGGACGTGCAGCGCCGGCTCGGCGTGGCCGGATTCCCGTTCGCGTTCTGTCGGGGCGGCCATTCGCCGGACGCCGACTTCGCCGCGCGGATGCAGTTCTTCGACGGCGTCGGCCTGCGCGAGGATCCGGCCACCGGCTCCGCCAACGCGGCGTTCGCCGCGTACCTGGGCCGGCGCGGCGTGCGCGGCCGGCGGGTGGTCGAGCAGGGGTTCGAGATCGGCCGGCCGTCGCGCATCCATCTCGAGATCGGCGACACGATCGCCGTCGGCGGCCGCGTGCAGCCGGTGGCGGAAGGGCGGCTGCACGGGTGATGCCACGAATCGTGCAGCACCGGCGAGCCGCCTGACGACGATGCTCAGTCGCCCCGGGTCTCGCCGAGCGTATCGGCCACGTGCGCCCGGCGCCGCCCCATCTCCCGCGGCTCACCGACGGTGGTGTCCTCGGCGGTCTGGTGCTCCATTTCGGCGTTGATCTCGGCGCCGAGCACCACCACGTAGCCGGATAGGTAGAACCACATCAGCAGGATCACGACGCCGCCGAGCGCCCCATAGGTCTCGTTGTAGCTGGCGAAGTTGCGCACGTACAGCGAGAACAGCACGCTGGCCACGATCCAGAGCGTGACCGCGATGGCCGATCCCCAGGTCACCCAACGCCAGCGCGGCTGGTGGCGGTCCGGCGCGAAGCGGTAGACGACCGCGAGCGCCAGCACGCCGAACAACCAGAGCAGCACCCAGCGCAGCGCCGCGAGCAGCATCTCCACGGAGCTGCCGAGGCCGATCGCCTCGATCGCCACCGGTGCGCCGATACCGATGGCGATCACGACGATGAACCCGATCACGGCGGCGATCGTGAACGCGAACGCGACCAGCGTCTGTTTGATGAAGCTGCGCTCCTCCCGCTCGTCGTACGCGATGTTGGTCGCCGCCATCAACGCCGTCATCCCTTTGCTGGCGCTCCAGAGCGCGAGCACGATCGCCAGCACCGCCCCGAGGCCGAGCGCACCGCTCTGCTGACTGGTGAGGCTCTGGAGCTGCTCCCGCAGGATGCCGGCCGCCTGCTGCGGCAGCACCTGCGCCATGCTCTGCACCTGGCTCGCCGCCTGCTCGGGTGAGGCGAACAGGCCGTACAGCGACAGCATTGCCGTCAGCGCGGGAAAAATGGCCAGTAGCGCGTACAGGCCGAGGCCCGCGGCGATCAGCGAGACGTTGTCCCTGCCGAGCTCGTCCTTGACCCGCATCGCGATGTCCCACCAGCCGCGGCCCGGAATCTCCTGAGGACGCTCGGCCCGTCGGCCGCGGTCGGTTGCCGCATGGTCGGCACTCGTTACTGCCATGACTGCCTCTCCGTGGACCAGGCTCTTGCGGACGCACGAAGGGTGCCACCGCGCTCGCGGCGGCTGGCACGGAGTGTGTAGAATCGAAACACTTCAGATCCGCAGTCCGGGCCGAGGCCATGCTCGCGGGCGGATCGACGAGCATTGCCATCGTCTCCGGAGCCGATAGTGACCACCGCGCTGTTCATCTGGTGTAGCTTCATCGCCGTCATCATGGGGCTGATCGTCCTCGACCTGCTGGTGCTGCACCGGCAGCCGGGCGTCATCGGCACCCGCACGGCCCTGAAGTACTGGGCGGGGTGGATGGCGCTGGCGGTGCTGTTCAACGTCTACATCTACTTCCTGTACGAGACCAACTGGCTCGGCTGGGGCCTGAGCCAGATCCGCGATCTGGACGGCGCGGAAGCGTCGCTGCAGTTCCTGACCGGCTATCTGATCGAGCTGTCGTTGTCGATCGACAACGTGTTCGTGATCATGATGATCTTCGAGTTCATGCGGGTGCCTCCCGCGCTGCAGCACCGGGTGCTGTTCTGGGGCATCCTCGGCGCGATCCTGCTGCGCGCACTGATGATCCTGCTGGGCGCGGCGCTGATCGCGAAGTTCGACTGGGTCACCTACGTGCTCGGCGCGATCCTGATCGTCTCCGCCGGGCGGATGCTCGCGATCTCGAGCGAAACGGATCCCAGCGACATCCTGGCGGTGCGGCTCGCGCAGCGGCTGATCCCGGTCTCCCCCCAGTTCGACGGCGCGCACTTCCTGACGCGGGTGGACGGCAAGCTGCTGGCGACCCCGATGTTCCTGACCCTGGTGATGGTGGAATGGGCGGACGTGGTGTTCGCGGTGGACTCGGTCCCGGCGATCTTCGCGGTGACCCGCGACCCGTTCCTGGTATTCACGTCGAACGTCTTTGCGATCCTCGGGCTACGCACGCTGTTCTTCGTGATTTCCGGCATGGTCCGGGAAATGGCTTACCTCAAGTTCAGCCTCGTCTTCATCCTCACCTTCGTCGGTATCAAGATGATCCTCGGCCACCACCTCGACATCCCGAGCTGGGTCTCGCTGGTGGTGGTTACCGTGTCGATCGCCGTGGGCGTGATGGCGTCGCTGTGGTCGGCGCGCTTTCGGGCGAACGACTGAGAACGGAGCGGCAGGCGCCGCAGGCCCGCCGCTCCGCCGGCCTCAGTGCTCGTCCGGGTGGCTCACCGCGTGGACGACCTCCGCGAACGACGCCGGCTGGTGCCGGATCGCAAGCGGCCTGCCGGTCCGCTCGATCAACGTCGAGCAGGCGACGATGCCGCGAATCTGCCCGTCGTCACCGACCAGCAGGAACTCACAGCCGCTCCGGCACAGCGTCTCGGCGAGATCTCCGACCCGGGCGCCTTCGAGCTGACCGAGGCCGATCACCGGCAACGCCGTCAGCGGCGTCATCAGGTAGCGCACCGGCACCTCGTTCCAGCGCAGACCCAGTTGCCGCGCGCGCTGCGCCGAGTGCGGGCTCTGCAGCTCGCGCAGCGTGATCACGCCGACGGGCTCTCCCGCGTCGTCGATCACGGTGCCCCAGCGCGCCCTGGCCGCTTCGAGCAGCAGCCGGGCGACGCAGATCTCGCTGATCTCCGGCATGCGGACGGGACCGTATCCGGACAGGTCTTCCACCACATCCAGCGCGGCGGCATCGTAATCGAGGTTGGGCCGATGGCCGGCCCGCGGGCGCCAGCCGTCGGCCGACGCCCAGTTCAAACAGCGAAACGACTTCATTGCTCACTCCAGTGAAGAACGGGATCGAACGTGACTCACTGGAGCGGCGCTGGAGGCGCGCGAATGTCGTAGTCGGCAGTTACGCCGGCGAGCGGCGCGGCACGAGCGTCGTCGACGCGACGCACCGCACGATAGGACGGCGCCGGGCAACCCAGCAGCGGCGGGTCGGCGGCCTCCTGATCATTCAGCTCATCCGGAGGCGGGCAGAACGCGACGGCCGCGGCGGGCGTGTCGTAACCGACTGCCGAAGGCTCCCCGCTCACCTCGATGGACGAGGCGAGCAGGCCGAACGCCAGCAGTGCTACGAGCCATCGCAGCCGCGTCATCGCGAGCTCCGGACGACGATTTCAGGAAGGTAGGACCGCGATCCGGACAGCGCAAGCGTTCGCGAGCTTCTGTCCGAACGGGCGCTCGGAGCTGGCGCTGCCGGCTCGACCCTGGCGCGGTGCGGCGCGTCTGGGCGATACTGCGCCGCCACGCGCCCGTAGCTCAGCTGGATAGAGCACCAGGCTTCGAACCTGGGTGTCGGGAGTTCGAGTCTCTCCGGGCGCGCCAGTCTCGGCCGAGCGTCCGCCGGTTCCCAGCACCGGGCAAAAGCTCTAGTCTCTCCTCGAGCCCGACAGGTTCGCGACATGGCGCAGCACTTTTCGCTCGACCGGACGCCGCTCACCACGACCACGGCTCATGGCGCGGACCGGCCCATCCTCACGCGGCGTGTACTCGAGGCCGCCGACAGCAAAGCGCTCAACTTCATCGATCTGACGATCGTCCCCCCCGGCAGCTACATCGGCGAGCACACGCACACCGACGACAACGAAGAGATCTACGTCATCGTCTCCGGCCACGGCATGATGCTTGCAGACGAGGAGCGATTCGAAGTAGGCGCCGGCGACGTAGTCGTGAACCGGCCGGGCGGTACCCACGCGTTGTGGAATACCGGGCCAGCGGAGCTTCGCCTCGTGGTCATCGAGGTTCCGGTTCGTGCCACGTCGCCCAGCGGCTCGGCCGAGGGGAGAGATGCAGCGCACGTTCACGGCCAGGGCGCAGCGGGAGACGCGACAGGTCGTCCTCCTCGATGATGCGGAGCTCGCCTCGGCGCTCCACCCGCTGAGAGACTGGGCCGGCGGGCGCAGAACGCTCGTCGTCACGACACCCACCGTGTATCGGCTCTACGGCTCCGCCGTCTCCGACGTGCTTGCCGAGCACGACGTGTCGATCCTGGTTCTCGACTGCAACGAGTCGACGAAAGGCGTTGCACAGGTGGAGCGCGTCTGCCGGAGCGCACATGCGATGCGGCTCAGCCGCACGGACCTGCTGATCGGCCTGGGAGGCGGCGTCTGCACCGACATCACGACGGTCGCCGCGTCGTGGCTGCGGCGCGGGATCGAGCACGTCCGCGTGCCCACCACGCTGCTCGGCCAGGTCGACGCCGGCATCGGCTACAAGGGCGCCGTCAACTTCGATGGTCACAAGAGCTATATCGGCTGCTTCCACGCACCTTCCCACGTGCTGATCGTGCCGCGGTTCCTGTACAGCCTGCCGGCGCACGCGATACGCGAAGGTTTCGCCGAGATCATCAAGATCGCGATGGTTCGGGACGCCGAGCTGTTCGGCCTCATCGAAGGCCACGCCGTCGAGCTGGTTCGCACGTCGTTCCGGTCACGGCCCCGGCACGGCCTCGAAGTCATCTGGCGGGCGGTGCAACGGATGCTGGAGGAATTGGGGAAGAATCCTTACGAGGATCGGACGTACGAGCGCCTGGTGGATTTCGGACACACGTTCAGCCCGCTCCTCGAGGCGGCTTCCCGATATCGCCTGTCGCACGGCCGCGCCGTCGCGGTCGACATGGCCCTCACGACGGTGATTTCGAGCAAGCTCGGCCTGGTGGACACCGCGTTTCGTGAGCGCGTGCTCGACACGATCGCCTCGCTGGAACTGCCGGTCTACTCGAACCACCTCACCGTGGAGCTCTGTGAAGAGTCCCTGCGCGGAGCGCTGCTGCACCGCGGCGGGAAGCCCAATCTCGTGCTGCCGAACGGTCTCGGGACGGCGCAATTCCTCGGATCCGCCGACGACATCGGCAAAGGGACGTTCGCCGCGGCCATCCGCGTGCTCGAAGCACGTCATCGGCAGGCGCCGTTCGAGACGCGCCAACGCCAGGTGCCGACAACGCCCTCCCTGACCAGATGGACGAGCAGCGAATTCTAGTCTTCGATATCGGAGGCACGACTACGCGGGCCGGCGTATTCGATCTCGTGCAGGGTCAGCTCGTCCGCTGCGTCCGCACGACCACACCTTCCTGCGATACGCACCCCGACGCGCCCGGGGACGAGCTCAGATCGATGCTTTATCAGGTGCTCGCCACTCTCGCGACGCGCCTGGACGTGAACGCGCCACCGGTCGTATCGGTGGCGTTTCCCGGACCCGTGGATGACGCCGGGGTGGCGTTGCGCGCGCCCACCGTGTGGGGTCACGACGAACGGCCGGAACCCGTTGCGGCCCGGTTGCGCCAGCTCTGGCCTTCCGCACGCGTTCTCGTCACCAACGATCTCAGCGCCGCCGGCCTCTGCTTTCTCCGGAGCGATACGGATGAGCTGTGCGTGGTAACGGTGAGCTCCGGCATCGGCCACAAGGTTTTCCTCCGGGGCGAGCCGATCGTCGGTCGTTCCGGACGTGGCGGTGAAATCGGCCACGTGCGGGTAGATTTTTCCGAAGGCGCGCCCCGATGCGATTGCGGCGGCATCGGTCATCTCGGCGCGGTGGCCTCGGGGCGCGGGATACGCAACCGGGCGTTGCGCCTCGCCCGGCTCGACCCGGAAGGCTTCGGCCGATCGTATCTGGGGCAGGCCGTGGCAGGCGATCTCACGCGCCTCGACAACCGGATCGTTGCACGGGCCTTCTGCGCCGGCGACCGGTGGACCGCCGACCTGATAGCGGCCAGCGCCGAGCCGCTCGGCCGGGTGCTGGCGACAATCCACTGCGCGGTGGGGATCGAGCGTTTCGTCGTCATCGGCGGTATCGCCCATGCGCTCGGGCCGGCGTACCTGCGCCTGATCGGAAGCGCAGCGGCGCGCAGCGAGTGGGCTCTGGGGCAGCGCTGGGACGAGATGCTCGAGCTCGGGCAACTGGGCGACGACGCTGGTCTGATCGGCGCGGGACGGCTCGCCGCGCGGTGCATGCTCGAATGAGCCGGCCCGTGGAGCGCCAGATCACGGTCGTTGGCGGCAGCACACCGTTCACTGCCGCATTGGCGGACGCGCTCGCGGAGCAGGCCGACGCGATGCCGCCGCACGGGCTGATCCTGAACGGTCGGCACCGGCGCAATCTGGAAACGGTCGGCCGCTACGTACGCAATCGACTCCTCCGTTCCGGCTGGACGGTTCAGTGGACCAGCGACACCGCAGCGGCGCTTCGCGGAGCACACGTGGTCGTGCACCAGCCGCGCTACGGCGGAAACGCCGGGCGCCAGCAGGACGAAGATCTGGCGCTCCGCTGCGGGCTCGCACCCGATGAAACGCTGGGGCCCGGCGCATTGCAGTCGGCGCTCCGGCTCCGCGCCGAGCTGGACGCGACCTGCCGCATCATCGGCGCCGAGTGCCCCGGGGCCTGGGTGTTGAACCTCACGAATCCGCTGAGCATCACGACCGCCCGGATGGTCCGGTCCGGCGTGACCCGGTGCATCGGCGTCTGCGAGCTGCCTCGCGTCACGATGCGCAAGGCCGCCGCGGTGCTCGGCGAGGAACCGGAGCGGGCCGACTGGGCGTACACGGGCTTGAACCACCGGGGCTTCATCGTCCGGCTGGCCTGGCGCGGCACCGACCGCATTCACGATGTCGCCCGCCAGCTCGGGGAAGACACGCTGGACGGCATCCGTGCCGGCGAAATCGCCGGACTCGGCGCGATCCCCACGAAGTACTTCCGGCTCCTGAACGGAGACTGCGCGGCCCCGACCGGCGGACGGGCCGCCTTCCTGGAACGGCTTCGGCAACGCCTGCTGGACGAGCTGCGGCGCGATCCCGGGCATTCGCCGCCGAGCCTCGGTGAGCGCTACCTCGCCTGGTACCCCGAAGCGGTGGTTCCTCTGATCCGGGCGCTCTGCTCACCCGAGCCCGCGCTGCTCGAAGTGAACCGGCTCACCGATCGCGGGATCGTCGAAGAGGGTCGCGCTCCGGTCAGTGCGCTCGGTATCGGCGAGCTGGTGCCGAGCGAGCCGCCGACCGCCGTTCGACCGTGGATCGACCGCTTCATACGGCACGAGCGCTGCGCGCTCGCGGCCGTCGAGCGGCCGTGCCGGGAGTCGATCGTCGACGCGCTGCACGCAGACCCTCTCGTCCCGCCGACCGAAGTGGCCGATTGCGCCCGGCTCATCCTGGACGGGCTGGATCGATGAACGGGGGCCCGGTGGAGCATCTGCGCGAGGGATCAGGCCGCGCGCCGGCGCCGGCGGTACGGCGCGGTATGGACCTCGTCGAACATGTCGTCGATCCGCTCGGCCATGACCTTCGGCGTGTAGCCGAGCTCGTAGCGCCGCCGGGCGTTGCGGCCGAGGCGGGCTGCCTCCGCCGGATCCTTCAGCAGCCGCAGCAGCGCGCTGGCGAGCAGCGCGGGGTCGCGATTCTCGGGATCCAGGATGATTCCGGTCTCGCCGTCCAGCACCAGCTCGTGGATACCGCCGATTCGCGTGGTCACGCACGGCTTGCCGACGGACATGCCCTCCAGCAGCGCGATCGGCGAGGAATCCAGTTTCGTCGGGTGGGCATGCACATCGATCAGCGACCACAGATCGCCCACCTCGCCGGGGTAGGAGATGATGCGGACCCGGTCGCCGATGCCGTGGCCGGCAACGAGCGCGTGGAGCCGCTCCAGATAGGCGAGCGCTTCCTTCGTGTAGCCCGGATAGCCGCTCACGAGGAAGAACGCGTTCGGCTCCTCCGCCAGCACGAGCGGCGCCGCGCGCAGCAGCATGTCCTGCCCCTTGTAGGGCTGGATGCGGGCAATCTGCCCCACGACCTTGGCCCCTGCCGGAATACCGATTTGCGCGGCAACCTCGGCGGGGGGCCGTGCCGGACGCGCCGGCTCGATGCCGTTCGGGATACAGTACCCGGGCGGGGGCGAGATCATCCATTCGCGCATGGCTTCGAGGCACGCGTCGGAGTCGCTGACGATCGCGTCCACCCGACTGTAGACCCCGCGGCCGATCAGCGACCAGACGGGCGTTCGAAACCCGGCGTGCTGCGGACAATAGTTGGTCGAGACGATTGCCCGGACACCGGCCAGGCGACCGGCGACCGTCGCCATCACCGTACCCATGTCGCAACGGCCATCGACGATGTCGATCTGTCGCTCGCGAAGTATCCGTGCGGTCCGCTGGATCAGCTGACCGAGCGTCTTCACCTTGTCGCCCGCACGGGTCAGCCGCGAGGCGTTCTCCCAGCGGAGGTACCGCGTCGTCATTCCCAGATCGACGGTCTCGACGCCGAGCGCGGCGAATCGATCCCAGATCGGTCCGCACAGGTCCTCGATCTCCTCCGACGCCCGCATTCCGCCGATGACGATGTGGTCGAAGCGTTCCGGGTCGCGAGCGGCCAGATAGGAAAGCAATCGGTTCTGGTCGCCGCCGATGATCAGGTTCGAGAAGATCGAAGCGACCTTCAATCGCCGCGCCATGGGCCTGCCCCCCGACGGGAGTTCGTATCGATGCTACGCACTTCGCGGCCGGGCCGGAAGCCGGTACGAGTGATCGTCGGGCAACGCACAGGACGGGAGGATGCTTGCAATGGCGATGCAGGGATCGGCCGATGACCGGCTGCCGGGCGGCGTCGGAGCGCTGATCGTGGCGGGAGGTCATGGCGAGCGCATGCGCGAATCCGGCAGCGCCGTCGCGAAACCGCTGGTGCCCGTCCGGGGCGTTCCGGTGCTCGAGCGGAACGTGCTGACCCTGCTGGGCGCGGGCTTCACCGACCTGCACATTGCCGTCTCGGCACGGCGCGACGGAGTCGGCGACTTCGCTCGAACGCGATGCCGCGCGCTGGCGGAGGCGCTCGGCGCTTCACTGTCGGTGGTGACGGAAGAGCAGCCGCTCGGATCGATCGGCGCGGCGAGCCTGCTCACCGCATACACCGATGTAGTGGTCGTCAACGCCGACAATCTCACCGCCCTCGACCTGCGCGCCATGCTGGCGTTCCACCGGGACAGCGGCGCGGCGCTGACCCTCGCCGTGCACGACCAACCGTTTCCGATGCCGTTCGGCGAGATCGTCGCGGACGGCGACCGGGTGGTCGCCTACCGCGAGAAGCCGACGTTGACAGTCCGCGTGTGCAGCGCGATCTCGGTGCTCGGCCGGGAGGCGCTCGCCGCATTGATCCCCGGAGAGGCAATCGGTCTGCCGGCGTTCGCGAACCGGTTGCTCGGCACGAACGCGCCGATCCGCGCGTTCGTCCATCAGGCGCCGTGGATCGACGTGAACGATCTGTCCGCGGCCGCGCGGGCCGAAGTGCTGCTGCGGGATCGGGCGGATCAGTTCGAGATCTGGGCGTCGCATCCAGACGACGAGGTGGCCGCGCTGCTGCTGTGCAGCGGGCGCAACGTCGCGCTGCAACGGCATCCCGCCGGCGCCTGGTGCCTGCCGCGCAGTGCGCCCACGTCGAAGCCCGCCGTCGTGCAGACCGCGCGGTCCATCGCCCGACGCTACGGCGTGGAGCCGCTGCCCCTCGCAACCGTCGACGACGTCGACACCGTGCGCAAGCGGATCATCCGCACCCACCTCTTCTCGGCGGATCTGGCCGATACCGCCGTTGCGGCCGACCTGACCTGGTTTCCGCAGGAGCAGGTAGGGGACCTCGATCACGTGGCCCCGCTCGTGTCCCGGGCATTGGCGATTCGGGCACAGCCATGAGAGTCGCGGTGACGGGCGGCGGAGGCTTCATCGGCGCACGCCTGGTCCGCGCGCTCAGCGCCGCGGGAGCGCAGGTGCGTACGCTGCTCGGGCCGCAAGGGAGCGACGTGGTCATGCCGCCCGCGGGCGTGCCATGGTACCGCGGGGAGGTGGACGATCCCGCGGCGTTGACACAGGTGCTGAGAGATGCCGAGACGGTCGTGCACCTGGCAGGGCCGCCTTCCGTGGCGCAATCGTTTCGATCCCCGCGCAGCTACGCTCGAATCCACGTCGGCGGCACGGCGGCCGTCGTCGAGGCCTGCACCCGGCTGACCGTGCGTCGGCTCGTCTACGTGTCTTCCGCCGAAGTGTACGGCACGCCACGGCAGAATCCGGTCACCGAAGATGCGCCGTGCGAACCTCGCTCGCCTTACGCAGCCGCCAAGGTCGGCGGCGAAGCGTTCGTGCGCGCGGGCGCGATGGCGGCCGGCTTCGAGGTCGTGATCTGCCGACCGTTTCTGGTCTACGGGCCCGGCATGGCGCCCACCTCTCTCGTGAGTTCCCTGATCAACCAGGCGGAGCGGAGCAACGCGATCGAGGTGCAGGATCCTCGGCCGATCCGCGACTACTGCTTCGTCGACGACGTCGTGGCGGCGCTGGTCCGGAGCTGCCGGATCGCGCTTCCGGAATCCATCCGCGTCTACAACCTCGGAAGCGGCACGGGGATGGCGGTGGGTGAGCTGGCTGAACGGATTCTCTCGTTGCGCTGGGGCGGCGGTTCGGTCCGCGCCGCAGCGCACCGGGATCGACCCGGACGGGCCGACATCCTCGAGCTCGTCGCCGATACGAGCCGCGCGGCGCGGGAACTGGGCTGGCGCGCAGAGATCGGCATCGAGCACGGTCTGACCGAGATGCTGCGCTCATCCGCCCATGGAGAATGAACGACGATGAGGACACGGGTTCTGATCACCGGCGCGCAGGGATTCCTCGGCCGCTATCTGGCGGGCGACTGGCTTCGGGCCGACGAGGACGCGGCCGTCCTCGGCATCGGCCGCTCGCCGCAGCTCGATGGACATTTCACCCACGCAGTCCATTGGGCCGACCGGCGCATCGAAGCACCGCTGCCGGTCGAACTGGCGGCGGCGCTGCGCTGCGATCGCTACCGATACCGCGCGCTCGACGTGACGGATACGCCGTCGCTCGAGCGGCTCATCGCGGAATTCCGGCCGACGGTTCTGGTGCATCTGGCCGCTTCACTGCGCGACGACCCTCCCGCACGACTCGTCGCGACGAACATCGGCACGGTCGTCTCGCTGCTCGAAGCCATCGCCGCCGCCGGCGCCACGACTCCGCGGGTGCTGTTCGGCTCATCGGGGTCGGTTTACGGCGCAGTTCCCGACCGGCTTCTTCCGATCGCCGAAGACTCGGCGTGCGCTCCGAGCGACCCCTACGCCGCCACCAAGCGCGCCGCGGAGGAGCTCGGTCGCATTCTCGCCGACCGCTACCGGATACCCGCCATGTGGGCACGAATCTTCAACCCCGTCGGCCCCGGACAGGACGAGCGTCACCTGTGCGGATGGCTCGGCCGGCAGGTTGCCGCCATCGCCGCCGGCGCCAGTGCGCCGACGGTGTCGGTCGGCCCGCTGCACACGACCCGCGACTTCGTCGACGTGCGCGACACCGCGGCAGCGCTGCGTCTGATCGCGACCCGCGGCGTACCCGGCGCCGTCTACAACGTCGCATCGGGCGAGGAAACCAGCGGTCAGCAGATTCTCGATACGCTGCTGGAGCTCGGCGCACTGACGGGTCGAATCCGGCTGGATCGCCGACCGGCTCGACCGTCGGACGTCGAACGCGCGTACGCCGACGTGACGCGGCTCGTGGACCTGGGCCATCAGCCGCGCTTCCGTCTGAAGGACAGCCTCGACGATGTGCTGAGCTACTACGCGGACCTCGGCGCGAGTCCGCCGTGAAGGGGCATCCGAACCGGTCCGCAGAGCGGCGCGTGCCGGTCCCGAACTCCGTTTCGCGTCATTGGTCCGTCGGCGGGGGCTCGTGCTGCGTTCGCAGCTCGGCCTCGAGCGCCGCGAGCTCCGTCTCCGGAATCTCCCGAAAGTGCTGCTCGTCGTACTCGGGCTGCGCCTCGAGCGCCTGCTGGTCGAGCCGCGTCCGCAGCGTGCCGTTCTCCGCGATCTCGATCCGCTCCAACGGGACGGCAATGGTGCGCTCGCCGACGCCGAGCACGCCGCCGACCGCGATCAACGCGTGCGCGCTGCCGTCCGTGGTGGAGCGGACGAAGCCCTGTACCTCGCCGATCTCCTCGCCGTCGCTCGACAGCACCTGCCGGCCGCGCACGTCCTGCAGGTTCGGGTCGGATGCAGCCGGGCGCTGCCGACCCGCGAGTTTCCGGTCTTCCTGAACGATGGCCGTCTCGTCGTCCGTCGCGACCGACGGTTCATCCGTGGGCGTCTGCGTGCCCTCACGCATCATCCGCCGGGCACGCTCCAGATTGGCGGCGCATTCGCCGGGGTCGTGCCGGGCCGCCTCCAGCAGCTCGCGCATCTCCATCTGCCGGCGCTGGTTGATCTGCTGCTCCTGGATCTGCTGCTCCAGTTGTCCGATCTGCTGCTGACAGTTCTGTTGCGCGTGGGCCGCGGCGCCGCAAGCGGCGACGGCGAGCGCGAGCAGGGTGCCTTTCGAGGGGGAAGCGGCCATGGCTGCCTCGCATTGCTCCGACTTTCGTTGCGTGGGGTGCAACGCACGTACCAGAGCGTGAGGCCCGGAGATTCGCGGCCGGAGGCCGCTCCCACGTCGATCGGCCGGAGCTGGGCGGGTAGCCGCCGCTGCCACGTCAGGTGTCGAAGAGGCGCTCCAGCCGGTCCAGGTCGTTGATCACCCGCCAGCGTCCGCCACCCTGCTCGACCCGTGCCTGCCAGGTCGCGAGGCGGTCGAGGTACTCGCGCGGGTCGACGTTGTCGCTGCGCAGCTTCGTGACGTTGAGCGCCACCACGTCCACACCGGTGAAGGTGAGCGGGAAGTCGCGCACGTAGCCTTTCTCCAGATCCTCCTTCAGGTCGGAGAAGATGAAGATCGTGCGCCGGCCCGGGTCCTTCTCGTCGAGGTACTCGAGCGCCTGCAGCAATCCGCCGGAGATGTCCGTGTACGCCGACGGGCGCACCGTGTTCACGAACTCGTTGACCGCCGTCTGGAACTGGCGCTTCTGCGTGTTCGCGGTGCTCGGCCGGTCGTCGAACGTGGCCTTCGCGACGATGTCCTTTTCGCTGAAGCTCGCGGTGTCGATGCGGGCGACCGCGAAGGAGTCGCCCGGTTCGAGCCGGGTGAGCGTGTAGTTGATGATCTGCAGCGCCTTGTCGATCTCCTGCGTGTAGGTGCCGGAGGTGTCGAGCAGCATGTAGACGCCCGTGGCGCGGCTCGCCGGCGGCTCACCGCAGCCGCCGAGCGCCACCAGCATCACGACGGCAAGGAGCGCTTTCATACGGTCGCCTCCCCGTAGCCGCCGTAGCCGGCCTCGAGGCGCGAAGCCGGCACCTCTTCGCGCTCGCGCGTCGGCTCGACGCGCGGCGCCGCCGGTTCCGCCCGGCTCGCGGCCCCCTCGCTCGAGGCGCGGCGCTCCACGACCCGGTTCGCGATCCAGAGCGGCGCGAAGATCACCACGTCGTACAGGTGCTGCAGCAGCACCGCCGACTGCCGCAGGAACTGGCCGAGAATGCGCAGCGCGAGGTTCGCGAGCCGCAGCGTCAGGATCGCTGCCATGCCGAGCACGTGGCGCAGCGTCTGCACGAACGTCTCGAGCGGAATCGCGACGAACGTCAGCGCGAACGGCAGGATGAAGCCCATGCCCATCTGCGCCGCCGTGGTGATCCAGAGCGCCTCCGACGTCATCACGCCGCCGGCGTCGCCGCGCAGCAGCGCGGAGGTAGCGAGCTCGTCCTGCAGCAGGATCTCGCGCATGTACGCGAGCCCCGCCTCGACGCTCGCGAGCGTCGTCAGGATCACCAGCGTGAACACGCACATGTAGGCACGGGTGCGGTCCGGCAGCGCGGCGATCACCGGGAACAGCCGGGTGATACGCAGCGATTCCATCAGGAACAGGCCCATCGAGATCTCGACCAGGATGATCACCAGCGCCGCGATGTCGGCCGTGCGGAACGCGCCGATGTAGCTGGTGCCGCCGACCATCTCCGCCATCGGCCGCGCGATCAGCGAGAAGTTGATGACCGCGCCGCCGATCGCGACGCAGATCACCAGCGTCGACACCGCGAACTGCACCAGCGCCGAGGTCGACAGGGTCTGCACCGCGCGGTCGGTGCCGGCCAGGATCTCCCGGTACTCGTCCATGTGCCGGTCGATCGAGCGCGAGCGCTCGAGGATCGAATCCACCGCCGCTTCCATCCGGCGCAGCCGTCCCTGGATGTCGCGCCAGCGCGGCATCATCCGCGACAAGAGCCGGTGCCGATCGCTGCTCGAGCGGCGGTACGCGGCGAGCGCCCGCTGCTGGGCCTTCTCCATCGAGTCGTGGATCGCCTCGAGCACGTCGCGCACGCTGGGGTCGGACTTGTCCGCCGCGTCCGCCACCGCCTTCACCGCCTTGCTCCAGCCCGGCACCTGCGGCGGCACGTCGGCGGTCGCCTGATGGTCGTCGTCGATCCGCTGGATGGTCTCGGTCAGCGTGCGCTGCGTCTCGGGATAGCGCCCCAGATCCCGCGCCACCGTCGCCGCGATGCGTTCGAATTCCCGGGAGACCATGCGTTCCTTCGCCTCCCGCCCCGCCGCCAGCAGGACCTCGCGATTGCGCGCCTCGAGGTGCTGCTCCGCGCGGCGCAGCCCGAACGCCGCCATCCTGAGCGCGTTGTGCAGCATCCGTGCGAGCGTCGCCAGACTCTGCCGGGCCGGCGCCCGCCCGAGGTACATCACCGTCATCGCCAGCACGGCCCAGATCAGCGCCGAGCCCACGACGCTGTCGGTCAGCATGAACAGCTCCTGCATGGTCCTCCTCTCCCCCGGTCCCTGGAGGTCCTTTCACGGTTTCCCCGAGTCTGCGCGAAGACCCAACCCACATTCTGTGAATCCGCTTACAAAGCTGGTGCTTCGCCAACGGGTGGCTAGTGAAGGCGGCAGCGCCGCCGGGGCTCAGGGGCGTGGGCGCGATGCGGGGCAAAGATCCGTTCAGCGCCGATGGACATCCCGGCCGGCAAGAACGCAGGCCTCGAACGTGCGTCGCTCGGTGGCGGGAACGCGATCGGCTGCGCATTTGAGCGACGCCGAGGAGGCCGGATTGACCCGCGCATTTCAGCGGGGCAACTCCGGCCGACGAGGGAAGCCCGGAGGGCCGGAGCGTGCGCAGCCGATCGCGTTCCCGCCACCGAGCGACACCCGCTCGCGAGAACTGCTTTCTTCTTATTCGCCGAGATGCTTCACGACGGCGTGGAAAAACGACTCGTTGACCACGAAGAAAGGCCCATCCGCCTCCGGGTAAGTGGACTGGATCACGACCGCCACATCCGCCTCCGGATCCACGTACACGTTCTGCCCATGAATCCCCGCCGCCGAAAACGTCCTCGAAGGATGATGGATATACCACTGCGACCGATAGCTGTTGTCCATCGACTCCTCGTTCCCCCACAGGCTCGGCCGCGGCGTGCCGCCGGCGGCGATCTTCGCCACCACCTCGGCGGGCACCACCTGGGTCCCCTGGTAGCGGCCTTCGCCGGCGAGCATCGCAGCGAGCCGTACCGTGTCCCGGGCGCTGATCACGAGGCCCCCGCCGGCCACGGTCTTGCCGTGCGGGTCGACCAGGAACAGCGCGTCGCGCTCCGGACCCAGCGGCTGGAACAGTCGCTGTTCGAACAGCTCCGCCACCGATGCGCCCGTCACCCGGGACAACAGCCAGCCGAGCACCTCCGTGTTCGCGGTGACGTAGTGGAAATCGCGACCGTGCTCGCCCCGTTTCTTCAGCGTCGGCAGGTACTCGTACAGCGACACCGGGTCGTCCGGGCGCGCCGGCGACATTCCGGCGGCACGCGCGTAGCGCGCGATGTCCGAGTTCTCGTCGTCGTAGATCTCGCTGAACGCGATCCCGATCTCCATGTCGAGGAGCTGACGCACCGTCGCGTCTTCGTACGCGCTGCCCTTCAGCTCCGGCAGGTAGTGGGCCAGCGTGCGGCCCTCGTCGAGCCGCCCTTCGTGGATCAAAAGCTCCGCCAGCAGCCCGACGAACGACTTGGTCACCGAGAACATGATGTGCCGGGTGCGCGGCGTCTGGCCGTTGCGGTAGCGCTCGAGCACGAGCTCGCCGGCGTGCCAGACCAGCAGCGAGTCGATGTGCTGATCGCGCAGGAAGGTTTCGAGGTCCCGGGTCTTCTGCCAGGGGTCGGTGAACTCGAGATCCTCGAGCGGCGCCCCTTCGGCCAGCGCGGACACCGGACCCGCGCCGCGGTCCACCGCCACCGTCGGCATCACCGACTCCACGTGCTTGAAGCTCCAGTTGTGAAACGGCGGCGAGATCCAGTTGTCGAGGGTGACCTGGCGATCCGGCGGCGGAGGGAAGCCGTTCATCAGGTCGTCGTGACCGAGCGGCGCGTCGGCACCGGCCGACAGCGGCAAGCTCAGCAGCAGAAGACTCAACCATCCCGATCGGTAACGCACGGCACCCCCCTCGTTTCGTGGTGTTGGTGAACGGCTGGATGGTAGCGGCTCGGCGGCCCCGCCGCATGTTCCGGAACGCCCCTTGCGTGCCGCAACCGGGTCGAGCCGAACGATCGAGGAGGATCCATGGGTCGATTGGTGGACGGCAGATGGGTGGACGAGTGGTACGACACCGACTCCACCGGCGGACGCTTCCAGCGTCAGGAACAGGCGTTCCGCAACTGGATCACCGCGGACGGGCGGCCGGGTCCGTCGGGTACCGGCGGCTTCGCCGCGGAGCCCGGCCGCTATCACCTGTACGTGAGCTACGCCTGTCCGTGGGCGAGCCGGGTGCTGATGATGCGCGAGCTCAAAGGGTTGACCGACCTGATCGGGCTGTCCGCGGTGCACTGGCACATGGGCTCGGAGGGCTGGACGTTCGAGCCCGGCGAGGGGGTGATACCCGACCCGCTGTACGGCGTCCAGCGACTCTACGAGCTGTACCTGCGGGCCGATCCGAGGTTCACCGGCCGGGTCACCGTTCCGGTGCTGTGGGACAAGGCACAGCACACCATCGTCAACAACGAATCCGCCGAGATCGTCCGGATGCTGAACGGCGCGTTCGATCCGGTCGGAGCGGCACCCGGCGACTACTGTCCGGAGGAGCTGCGCGCCGAGATCGACGCGATCAACGAGCGCGTCTATCACGACGTGAACAACGGCGTCTACCGCTGCGGCTTCGCGACCAGTCAGGAGGCCTACGACGAAGCCGTCTACCCGCTGTTCGAGACACTCGACTGGCTGGAGTCACTGCTCGCCGAGCGACGCTT
>DASVDC010000062.1:0-5537 GCA_036381275.1 Pseudomonadales bacterium
CTACCGCGACCTGCAGTTCGCGCCGGACCCGCGCGCCGGGCTCGAGATGACGCTGCTCAGGATGCTGGCATTCGCGCCGGACGACGAGCAGGCGAACCGGGTGCCGCGGGCGGAACCCGCTGCGAAGTCCGCGGTGGGAACCGCCTCCGGATCGGCTGTAGGAGCGGCCTCCGGATCGGCTGTGGGAGCGGCCTCCGGCCGCGAATCCGGGGCCTCCTCCGAATCCGTTCGCGGCCGGAGGCCGCTCCCACAGGAGCAGGCACCGGAGCAGGCGCCGGAGCCGGAGCAGGCACAGGAGCAGGAGCCGGCCGAGGCACACGAGCCGAGCCCGGCACACGGCGACCTGCCGGTCTGGCACGAGCTGGTCGCCGGCCTCGGGCTGTCCGGTGTCGCGCGAATGATCGCCGAGCATTCGGAGTTGCTCGCCGCCGACGAGCGTCAGTTCCGCCTGCGGCTCGACCGCGCGCACGACACGCTGCTCTCCGATGGGCCGGTGGCCGCGATCGAGCGCGCGCTCGCGGAGCGCGGCTGGCGGGTTCAGGTCCGGGTGGAGGTCGGTGACGTCGCGGGCGAAACCCCGGCGCAGCGCCGGCAGCGCCTGCAGGCGCAGCGCCAGCGGGCCGCCGAGGAAAGCCTCGCCACCGACAGCACCGTACGGAGCCTGCTGCAGGAGTTCGGCGGCCGGATCGATGGCGTTCGGCCGGTCGAGTAAGCTAGTGTCCGATATCAGCGACGTGACCCGGCTTCCGACGCAACCAGGATGGCAGTCATGAAAGGCCTCGGCGATTTGATGAAGCAGGCGCAGGCCATGCAGGAGCGCATGCAGAAGGTCCAGCAGGAGATGGCCGGCATGGAGGTCACCGGGGAGAGCGGCGCCGGGCTCGTCAAGGTGACCATGAACGGCCGCCACGAGGTGCGCCGGGTCCAGCTCGACCCGAGTCTGCTCGCCGAGGACAAGGAAGTGCTCGAAGATCTGATCGCCGCCGCGTGCAACGACGCGGTGCGCCGGGTCGCGGTCCAGCAGCAGGAGAAGATGGCCAGCGTCGCGGCGGGCCTGGGCCTGCCGCTCGACAAGCTGCCGTTCTGAGCATGCCGACCACGCCGCTGATCGACCGCCTGATCGAGGCGTTCCAGGTGCTGCCGGGCGTCGGGCCGAAGGGGGCGCAGCGCATGGTGCTCTATCTGCTGCAGCGCAATCGCGCCGGCGGGCGGCATCTCGCCGAGGTGCTGCTCGAGGCGGTGGAGCGGGTGGGCCAGTGCCGCAGTTGCCGCAATCTCTCCGAGCAGCCGCAGTGTCCGCTGTGCAGCGACCCGCGCCGCGACGACCGGCTGCTCTGCGTGGTGGAATCGCCCGCCGATGTGCTGGCGATCGAGCAGGCCGGCGGCTACCGCGGCCGCTATTTCGTGCTGCACGGGCACCTGTCGCCGATCGACGGGATCGGTCCGGAGGCGCTCGGGCTCGACGAGCTGGCGCGGCGGGCGCGCGAGCTCGCGCCGGAGGAGGTGATCCTCGCGACCAATCCGACGGTGGAAGGCGAGGCCACCGCGCACTACATCAGCGAGCTGCTCCGGGACGTGGTCAGCAACGTGACCCGGATCGCGCACGGCGTGCCGCTCGGCGGCGAGTTGGAGTACATCGACGGAGGGACCCTGGTCCATGCCCTGCAGGGACGCCGCAGCATCCGTTGACGGGATTGCCGAATGGATCACCTCGGACGACGCGCTCGCGGCTGCCGCCGACGCGTGGCCGCGGGCCATCGGCCTCGACACGGAATTCCAGCGCACCGATACCTTCTTCCCGCGGCCCGGGCTGTACCAGATCGCGGCCGGCGACCGGGTATTCCTGATCGACCCGCTCGCGGTGAGCGATTTCGCGCCGCTGCTCGAGCTGCTCGAGGACCGGCGTGTGGTGAAGATCATGCACGCCTGCTCGGAAGACCTCGAGCTGCTGCGGCACCACTTCGGTGCGGTGCCGCTCGGCCTGTTCGATACCCAGCTCGCCAACGCGTTCGTCAGCCCCGACTACAGCATCAGCTTCACGCGCCTGGTGGCGGAGCGGCTCGGGGTCGAGCTCGTGCAGCACGAGACCCGCTCGGACTGGCTCGCGCGTCCGCTCACCGAGGAGCAGATCCGCTACGCGTGCGAGGACGTCTACTACCTGCCGCCGCTCTACGAGTCGCTGCGGGAATCGCTCGAGCGCACCGGGCGGCTCGCCTGGTTCCGCGAGGAGATGGACCAGCGCGGCCGCTTCGTGCTGGCCGATCCCGAGGCCTACTATCTGACGGTGAAGAAGGGCTGGCGACTCTCCGGCCCGGGCCGCGCCCGGTTGCAGCGCCTCACCGCCTGGCGGGAGCGTCAGGCGATGGCCGAAGACAAGCCGCGCAACCGCATCGTCCGCGACGAGCACCTGTACCATCTCGCGAGCCTCGACACGCTCGGCCCCGACGACCTGACCGAGGTGCTGCCGCCCGGGGTGGTGCGGCGCTACGGTGACGCGCTGCTCGCCGCGCATCGGGAGGGCAGCGAGGATGGCGAGCATCCGCCGGCCGGCGAGGGTCCGCTCGGCAGCGCGCCGACGACGGCGGTGCGGGAGCTGCGCGAGATCGGCCGTCGACGCGCGATGTCGCTCGGGATGGCGCCGGAGCTCCTGGCGCGCAAGCGCGAGGTGGAAGCCTGCGTGCGCCACTACGTCGCGACCGGCGAGCTGTCGGAGAACTTCCGCGGCTGGCGGCAGGCGGTGGTCGGCGACGAATTCCGCGCGATGCTGGAGCGGCTGCTGTGACGCCGGTGCCGCCGAGCCGCGAGGTGCGCGTGTACCGCAGCAGCCGCAAGCAGGAGATGTACCTCTACGTCGATGCCCTGACCGACCTCGGCCGCGTACCGGAGGAGCTGCTGCGCCGCTTCGGGCGGCCGATCGAGGCGCTGTCGCTGACGCTCACCCCCGAGCGCAAGCTGGCGCGGGCGGATGCGGCGCGGGTGCTGGAATGCATCGAATCCGACGGCTTCTACCTGCAGATGCCGCCGGTGGACTACTGGAAACGCCCGTGAGCTTCTGGCGCGAGAAGACCCTCGCCGAGATGACCTCCGCCGAATGGGAGTCGTTGTGCGACGGCTGCGCCCGCTGCTGCATGATCAAGCTCGAGGACGAGGACACCGGCGTCGTGCACTACACGGCGCTGGTGTGCGACCTGCTGGATCTCGACGCGTGCCGCTGCACGCACTATCCGCGGCGCCACGAGCTGGTCCCGGACTGCATCGCGTTCGATGCGGAGCTGGCGGGGCGGCTGTCGTGGCTGCCGACCACCTGCGCCTACCGGCGCCTCGCCGAAGGGCGCGACCTGCCGGACTGGCACCCGCTGATCACCGGCCGGGCCGAGAGCGTCCACGAGGCGGGGGTCTCGGTGCGCGGCCGGGTACGCCACGCGGGTGAGGTGGACGAGGATGCCTGGACCGAGCAGGTGATCCGCTGGGTGGAGACGGAATGAGCGGCTACCTCTGGGCTTGGGTCGTGCTGGCGGTGAGCGCGCTGCTCGGGCTGTTCGCGCTGCGGCGCGCGGTGCGCGGCCTGTTCGGGCGCCGCCTGACCGGCGCGCTGACCGTGATGCTGCTGGTCTGGGTGCTGTTGCCGGCGCCCGTGCCCGGCTACGACGGCCACTACGCGCCGGCCTTTCTGGTGTTCGCGTTCGAGTGGCTGTTCCAGCAGGCGGGCAATCCGCGGCCCGCCGGTCTGATCCTGGCGGCGGGGACCGCGGCGGCGCTGGCGCTGCTGCTGGTGCTGGGTCTGCTGCGCCGGGGCCGCTGACGTCCGTTCCCGAATTCGCCGTCTACTATTGAGGAGATATGTCCATCTCCTCGAACCAGTCTGCTCGTTCGGCGCGCCTTCGCGCGCCCCGCGGCGCGTGGCTGCTGCTCCTGTGGCCGCTCCTGTGGCCGCTGCCGGCCAGCGCGGCCGCCGCCGCGGACGTGCGGATCGTGGTCGACGTGTCGGCGCGGATGGGCGAGGCCGACCCCGAGAACGTGCGTGGCCGCGCGCTGGCGCTGCTGCTGCGGAGCCTCCCGGACAGCGGCCGCGCCGGCGTCTGGACCTATGGCCAGTACGTGAATCTGCTGGTCAAGTACGACACGAGCGACGCGCTCTGGAAGGAGACCGCGGCGATCCGCACGGCGGCGCTGCAATCGGTCGGCCGCCGCGCGAACCTGCCGGAGGCGCTGGAGCGCGCGAGCTGGGACCGGGATTCCGCGGAACGGCCGGTCCACCTGGTGCTGCTCAGCGACGGACACGTGGATCTCTCGGACGATCCCGCAGTCGATGCCGAGGCACGCCGGCGGCTGCTCGCCGATCTGGCGCCGCAGCTCGCCGCCGCCGGCTATCGGGTGCACACGGTGGCGTTCAGCGACGGGGCCGACCTGGCGCTGCTGCAGGGGCTCGCGGACGCCACGGGCGGCCACCACACGCAGCTCGAGACGGCGGAGGCGCTTCCGGAGGGGTTGCTCGCGCTGCTCGGCTGGGTGGCCGGCACCGCACAGGTGGAGGTGGACGAGCAGGGGCGCTTCCAGGTCGCGCCGGGCACGCGGGAGCTCACCGTGGTGAAGCTCGGCGGCGGATCGGTCGGGCAGGCGCGGCTGGTGGCGCCGTCGGGTGAGCGGCTCGGGCCGCAGACACCGCGCCAGCGGGTGCGGTGGCACCTCGACGAGCACTACGAGATGGTCTCGCTGAACCGGCCGATGGCCGGCGTCTGGCGCTTCGAGGGTGATACCCGCGGCATCCGGGTGCAGGCGTACGGCGATCTCGCGCTGCGCTATCCGGACCTGCCCGCGACGCTGTTCCCGGGCGAGCTGCGCAGCTTCGAGCTGCTCGTCACCGACGAAGACGGCCCGGTCCGGGATCGGGCTTTCCTGGAGCTGCTGGCGGTATCGGCGCAACTCGAAGGCGCCGACGGCGCCGAGCCGGTGGTGGTGGAACCGACGGCCGATGGAAGCTTTCAGGTGCACCTGCAGAACCTGGACGAGCCGGGCGACTACCTGCTCGAGACGCGGCTGCAGGCGCCGACGTTCACCCACCGGCTGGCGCTGCCGTTCACGCTGGTGAACCCGATCGGGATCGAGGTCCATCCGGCGGAAGACGGATTCCGGGTGTGGGCGCAGGTGCGTGCGCACGAGCTCGACCACGCGAGCCTCCGGATGGCGGCGCTGGTGCGCCGGCCGCCGGGGCCGGTCACGCTGGTCCCGGTGGAGAAGCTGCCGGCCGGACTCTGGCGGGCGGATCTGCCCGGCAGCAAAGGTTTACTAGAAGTCGCTTTCGATTTGAGCGGCAAGTATCTGAATGGAAGGGAGTTTCGTCTCAAGACGAATCCGGTCCGCGTGGTGCTGCCGGTGACCGAGGTGCAGTACGTGAACCTGGACCTGCGGGGCCGGCCGCTGCTGGCGCGGCACCTGCCGGCAGGGCAGCTTCCGGTCACGGAGCCTCCGGCCGCGCCGGAGCCGCCGGCGCCGCCTCCGCGAGAGACCACGTCGGCCCCGCCCGAGGCCGGGCTCGA
>DASVDC010000063.1:0-21893 GCA_036381275.1 Pseudomonadales bacterium
ATCGACGTGCTCGGGCGACTGCGCGAGCGCCTGCGTCGCTGATGCGTGATCGACAGCCTCCTCCGCGGGGTTCGGCCGTGTAGAATTACCTGTCCACCGCTCCGGGGGGAGGCTCCATGACCAACGCCCGCGCCTACTGGCGCGCCAACCTGAAACTGTCGGCGGCGCTGCTCGCGATCTGGTTCACCGTGTCGTTCGGTTTCGGCATCTTCCTGGCCGAACCGCTCGACCGCATCGAGTTCTTCGGCTTCCCGTTCGGTTTCTGGTGGGCCCAGCAGGGTTCGATCTACGTGTTCATCGTGCTGATCTTCGTCTACGCGGCGGTGATGCGGCGGCTCGATCGCAAGTACGGCGTCGACGACGAAGAGCGCTAGCGTGGACGTCACGACCCTCACCTATCTGTTCGTCGGCGCCTCGTTCGCGCTGTACATCGGCATCGCCGTCTGGTCCCGCGCGGCGTCGACCCGGGATTTCTACGTCGCCGGCGGTCACGTCCACCCGGTCGCGAACGGCATGGCCACCGCGGCCGACTGGATGAGCGCGGCCTCGTTCATCTCGATGGCCGGCATCATCGCGTTCCTCGGCTACGACGGCAGCGTCTATCTGATGGGCTGGACCGGCGGCTACGTGCTGCTCGCGCTGCTGCTCGCGCCGTATCTGCGCAAGTTCGGCGAATACACCGTGCCCGACTTCATCGGCCGCCGCTACTACTCGAACTCCGCGCGGCTGGTGGCCGTCGTGTGCCTGGTGGTGGTGTCGTTCACCTACGTGGCCGGGCAGATGCGCGGCGTCGGCATCGTGTTCTCGCAGTTCCTCGACGTCGACATCACCTGGGGCGTCGTCATCGGCATGGCAATCGTGTTCCTGTACTCGGTGCTCGGCGGCATGAAGGGCATCACCTATACCCAGGTCGCCCAGTACTGCGTGCTGATCTTCGCCTACCTCGTGCCGGCGATCTTCATCTCGCTGCTGATCACGGGCGTGCCGGTGCCGCAGATCGGGCTCGGCGCCGAGGTCGCCGACGGCTCCGGCGAGTCGGTGCTCCAGAAGCTCGACCGTGTGCTGGTCGAGCTCGGCTTCCAGCCGTACACCGAGGGGAGCAAGTCGACCATCGACGTCGCGGCGATCACCCTCGCGCTGATGGTCGGCACCGCCGGGCTGCCGCACGTGATCGTGCGTTTCTTCACGGTGCCGAGCGTCGCGGATGCCCGCAGGAGCGCCGGCTACGCGCTGATCTTCATCGCGCTGCTCTACACCACGGCGCCCGCCGTCGGCGCGTTCGCGCGGCTGAACTTCATAGAAACCGTGCACCAGCAGCGCTACGAGGACGTCGCGGACTGGTTCAAGAACTGGGAGGAAGTCGGGCTGATCGGCTGGGTCGACAAGAACGCGGACGGCATCCTGCAGTACGGCCCCGGCGCACCGTTCGCCGGACTGCCGAGCTTCGCCGACGGGCGCGGCCCGAACGGCGAGCGTCGGGTCACCAACACGCCGACCGATTCCGCCAACGAGATCTACGTCGACCGGGACATCATGGTGCTCGCGAACCCGGAAATCGCCGGGCTCCCGAACTGGGTCGTGGCGCTGGTGGCGGCCGGCGGCATCGCGGCCGCTCTCTCCACCGCGGCCGGGCTCCTGCTGGTGATCTCCGCCGGCGTCGCGCACGATCTGATCAAGAACACGCTGGCGCGCGAGATCAACGAGCGCGAGGAGCTGTTCTACGCGCGCGTCTCCTCGGCCGTTGCGATCCTGATCGCCGGCTACCTCGGCATCAATCCGCCGGGGTTCGTCGCGGAGGTGGTCGCGTTCGCGTTCGGGCTGGCGGCCGCGTCGCTGTTCCCGGCGATTCTGATGGGCATCTTCAGCCGGCGAATGAACCGCCACGGGGCGGTGGCCGGGATGGTCAGCGGGCTCTCGTTCACGTTCCTCTACATCGTCTGGTTCAAGTTCGTCGCGCCGGAGCAGAACAGCGCGGAACACTGGTGGTTCGGCATCTCGCCGGAAGGCATCGGCGCGGTCGGCGCGCTGCTCAACTTCACCGTCGCGGCCACCGTCGCCCGCTTCACCCGCGAGACGCCGCCCGAGGTGAGGGAGCTGGTCGAGCGGATTCGTCTGCCCGGCGGCGCTCGCGCGTCCGCCGCTCCCCACTGACTCAGAGCGTGGCGGAGACCTGCACGCTCAGGAGGTTTGCGGACGAGTCGAATTCGCCGATCAGCGTGCCGCCGGTGGCGTTCGGCCGGGCGATGCCGGTATCGCCCACGAGCAGGTGCGCGTAGCCGACGTCCACCGACCAGCGTCCGCCGATCCGGTAGGAGGCGCCGAGGGATAGCCAGGTACGATCGTCGTCGGGCACCCGGGCGCTCCGCTCCGCGGCCGACGGAGTCGGGCTTTCGTCGTAGGCGGCGCCCACCCGCACCGTCCATCGATCATCGAGCTCGGCGATCATCCCGACCGCGGCCCGAAGCGTGTCGTCCCAGCGGAGCGGCTCCACCAGATCGTCCGCCCCCGATGCCCGCTCGATGCGCACTTCCGGGATGTCACCCCAGTCGTACCAGGTCAGGTCGGCGGCGAGCGCGACCGCACCGAAGTCGTGGTACGCGCCGAGGGACAGGCTGTCCGGCAGGGTCAGACCGGCGGAGATGTCCTCGTCGGCGAAGGCCGCCTCGAGCGCGACGCCGAGCTGCGGCCCCAGCGCCGCGAAACCGCCGAGCGCCGTCGGCGTGCGGAAGTCGACGTCTCCCTCCAGGTCGTGGTCGAGCTCCGAGCGATACGCCAGCCCGATGCGGGTCGTGTCGTTCCGCCACAGCACGCCGAGATTGAAGCCGAAGGCCACATCGTCCCCTTGGCTCTCGATGAGTCCGTCGAACTCACCCTGTCCCGGCACCGCGCCGTTCGGGCACGGACCTCCGGCCACCGAGGCACACACCGCCGCGAAGTCGATCGCGTTGGTCAGCTCGGCTTCCAGATAGTTGACGCTGACACCGCCGCCCACGGCCCAACTCGACGTCACCGCGTAGGCGACGTTGAGGTTCAGGTTGATGTCGACCACCTCGGAGTCGAGCGCATGGTAGCGGCCGCGCCAGTCGTCGCCGTATTCGGTGGCGAGCCCGAAGGGCGAGTTCAGGCCGACGCCGACACGCAGGTCCTCACCGATCGGGCGTACGTAGAACAGCGCCGGCACGAATCTGTCTTCACCGCCCTGGTCCTCCGGATCGGCCAGCGGCAACAACGGGATCGTTCCGGCGCCGACGCGCTGCACTGAGCCTCGATCCTCGTACTCGAAGCGGGGCGACACCAGGCTCGCCGACACCGAAGCGGCATGGCCGATCAGCATCATGGAGGCGGGGTTGAACCATTGGGTCGATGCATCCTCCGCCGCGGTTCCCCCCGACGCGAACGCGGTTCCGAGCCCCTTCGCACTGTGCTCCGTGATGGCCATTCCCCCGCCATGGACACCGGCGCTGACGAGCACCAGTAGCGCCGCCGCGGTACCGCCAGCTGCTCGGACTGTTCGCATCACTCGCCTCCGGATCCGTCGTGAACGCGGGCGACTGCAACTTTCGTGCGTGTTCGTCGGGTACGCCGTTTGCACGAGCGTGAGAACCTGCCGGACGAGGAGCGCGCGATGCCGAGAGGATGGAGCAGCAAGGACGAGCGTCAGTACGAGCACATCAAGGAGAGTGCGAAGCGGCGCGGCGCGAGCAGCCGAAGGGCGAAGGAGATCGCCGCCCGCACCACGAACAAGACACGGCGTGAGCAGGGCCGCACCCCCAACAAGACCACGCAGGGGACGGGCAACCCGAACAAGTCGCTCGCCGACCGCAGCAAACAGGAGCTCTACAACCAGGCGAAGTCGATGAAGATCGACGGGCGCAGCCGGATGTCGAAGGACGAGCTGGTGCGCGCCATCCGCCGTCACGGCTGACACCGCGCGAGTCACGCAAGTGGTCTAACGACCTGGTCCGCCGCGGCGCAAATCGCTGTCGCCGGCGGGCGACACGGGCCGCTCCGGCCCTGTCACATCTACCGAACCAAGCCGGCCAACGTGCAAGATTTACGAGCCCGAACGGGGCCGTCGTGTCGCGCGACTCGGCGGAAGCGCGTGCGTGCGCAGGAGGGCAACGGGGGGAGGTAAGAGAGACGCCAGGGGCTCACGAGCGATCTCCGGGGGAGGAGGGAGGGAGGGGGTGTCGCCCGAATCTGGCTCCCTGGCGTCGCAATAGTTTCTGCAACGCCCGTACCACAACCGGGCGATTTCCGCGTCCCCGAAGCGATCGATCAGCCGCCGTAGCGCGCCTTGGCTTCGCGGCGCCGCGCGTGCAGCACCGGCTCGGTGTAGCCGTTCGGCTGCTGCCGGCCGAGGAAGATCAGGTCGCACGCCGCCTGGAACGCAATGCTGCCGGCAAAATCGGGGGCCATCGGCCGATACGCCGGATCGCCGGCATTCTGCGCGTCCACCACCGCCGCCATCCGCTCCAGCGTCCGCCGAACCTGTTCCTCGCTGCAGACGCCGTGGTGCAGCCAGTTCGCAATGTGCTGACTCGAGATCCGAAGCGTCGCCCGATCCTCCATCAGGCCGATGTCGTTGATGTCGGGCACCTTCGAGCAGCCGACGCCCTGCTCCACCCAGCGCACCACGTAGCCGAGGATGCCCTGCACGTTGTTGTCGAGCTCCGCCTGCACTTCGTCCGGCGAGAGGTTTCGACCGCCGAGCAGCGGGATCTTCAGAATGTCGTCCACCGCGGCCCGGGGCCGCTTCATCAGCTCCCGCTGACGCGCGAACACGTCCACCTGGTGGTAGTGGATCGCATGCAGCGTCGCGGCCGTGGGGGACGGTACCCACGCGGTGTTCGCGCCGGCGGCCGGGTGCGCGAGCTTGGTCTCGAGCATTTCCTTCATCTCGTCGGGCTTCGGCCACATGCCCTTGCCGATCTGCGCCCGGCCGCTGAAGCCGGTCGAGAGGCCGATGTCCACGTTCGAGTCCTCGTACGCGCGAATCCACGGCTCGCCCTTGATCTGCTCCTTCGGCAGGAACGGGCCCGCTTCCATGCTGGTGTGGATTTCGTCGCCCGTGCGATCGAGGAAGCCGGTATTGATGAACACCACGCGTTCGCGGGCGGCGGCGATGCACGCCTTCAGGTTCACGGTGGTGCGGCGCTCCTCGTCCATGATGCCGACCTTCAGCGTGTTGCGCCGCAGCCCGAGCAGATCTTCGACGCGCGAGAACAGTTCCGTGGTGAACGCCACCTCTTCCGGGCCGTGCATCTTCGGCTTGACGATGTAGATGCTGCCCCGGCGCGAATTGCGGAACCGGCCGCTGACCTTGAGGTCGTGCATCGCGCACCAGCTCGTGATGGCGGCGTCGAGGAACCCCTCTGGGATCTCGTTACCGTTCGCGTCGAGCACCGCGTCGGTGGTCATCAGATGACCGACGTTGCGCACCAGCATCAGGCTGCGGCCGTGCAGCGTGATCGGCCGGCCATCGCGCCCGGTGTACTCGCGGTCCGGGTTGAGGCGCCGCACGATCCGGCGGCCGTCCTTTTCGAAGACCTCTTCCAGATCGCCTTTCATCAGCCCGAGCCAGTTCCGATAGACCACGCACTTGTCGGCCGCGTCCACGGCGGCCACCGAGTCCTCGCAGTCCTGGATCGTCGTCACCGCCGCTTCCAGCACGACGTCCTTCACGCCGGCGCGATGCGCGGCGCCTACCGGATGGTCGCGGTCCACCTGGATCTCGACGTGCAGCCCGTGGTTCCGCAGCAGGATCACGCTCGGCTCGCCGTCGCCGACGAAGCCGACGAACTGATCCGGGTCGGCAAGCCCGGTGCTGTTCCCGTCGGCCAGGATGGCGCGCAGCGTTCGCTCGCCGCCGCCTTCCCCGATGCCGTAGGCAACGACATCGGCGTGGCGCGCGCCGTCGAGCGGCGCGATCTGGTCGAGAATTTCCGACGCACGCGCCATCACCAGCTCGCCGCGCGCCGGGTTGTAGCTCGTGCCCTTCTCCCGGCCCGGCTCCTCGGGCAACACGTCCGTACCGTAGAGCGCGTCGTAGAGGCTCCCCCAGCGGGCGTTCGCCGCATTCAGCGCGTATCGGGCGTTCATCACCGGAACGACGAGCTGCGGACCGGCGATCAGCGCGATCTCGTCGTCCACGTCGGCGGTTTCGATCCTGAAATCCGGCGGCTCCGGAACCAGATAACCGATCTCGGTCAGGAACGCCTTGTACCCGGCGGGATCGAACGGCTTGCCCCGGTGTTCGAGGTGCCATGCGTCGATGCGCGCCTGCAGCTCGTCTCGGCGTTCGAGCAGCGCGCGGTTCCTCGGCGCCAACTCGTCGACGAGCCGGGCGAAGCCGGCCCAGAACGCGGCCGGGTCCACCCCGGTACCCGGCGCGATCTCTCCGCTCACCAGCTCGTCCAGCTCCGCCGCTACCTGCAGCCCGCTGCGCTCGACTCGCTTCGTCCGGCTCATGCAACCCCCGAGATCTGCTTCGTTGGAACGATGGGTGTCCGTCAAGAGGGGCGACAGTATACGCAGCGCCTCCGCGCCCCGCTAATCGAGACCCGGATCAGCCGGCCGGCGGACGCGGCCTGCGCACGTCCACCTGCACGCGGCCGCGTTCGATCAGCACCGGGTAGGTGACCAGCCCCACCTCCGCCGGCGGCTGGAGACACCGGCCGTCGCGCACGTCGAACCAGGCGCCGTGCAGCGGGCAGCCGAGCCGCCAGCCGCGCAGGCGGCCGGTGTGCAGCGCCTGCCCGGCGTGGGTGCAGCGGTTCGCGCACGCGTAGAAGCGTCCATCGACACGGCAAACCAGGATCTCCACGCCTTCGACGCGGCAGGCGGTCATCTCGCCGTCGGCGAGCGCCGTCACGGACATCACCGGTATCACCAATGGCTCCTTCGCATCACCCCTCTGAACGGGAACGCCGTTGTAGCATCTGCACACCGCGGATGCACCCGTCGCGGTAAACTGGCCACGCGATACGTCTCTGGTGGCCAACGGGCCGGAAACTTGCATTCGAGAATCCTGGCCAAGGAGGAACCATGATCAACCGACGCACGTTCGTGCAATTGAGCTCGGTCGCCGCCGCGGCGGCGTTCACCCACCAGGCCCGCGGCGGTGAAGCGCTGCAGGCGCTGCCTCCGGACAATCCCCAGGCGCAGGCGCTGAAGTACGTGGAGAACGTCGAGGCGAACCCGCCGCAAGGTTATCCCGCGGGTTCCGGCCAGACCTGCGCGAACTGCATGCACTACACCTCGATCGACCAGCAATGGGGCTCCTGCGCGATCTTCCCCGGTTTCAAGGTGCACGCTCCGGGCTGGTGCTCCGCCTGGGTGAAGAAGCCGTGATCCGATCCTGAGCGTTTCGGCGGGCCCCCGCTCCGGGCAGACCGGCCGGTGTTCGAGCACCTCCAGTCCCACATCGTCGGTCTGGGGCTGGCACTCGGGCTCGGCTTCCTGGTCGGGCTGGAGCGGGAGTGGGCCGCCGACAAGCCGATCGGGCTGCGCTCGTTCGCGCTGATCGGCGGCTCCGGCGGGCTCGCCGCGCTGCTGGCCGAGCTGTGGGGCGGCTGGATCGTCGCTTCGGGCCTGCTCGCGGTGACGGCGCTCGCGGTCGGGCACCAGCTCCGGCTGCAACCGAAAGCCGGTCAGGACGACCCGCCCGGCGTGACCACGCTGCTCGCCGCGATCGCCGTCTACCTGGTCGGTGCCGCCTGCGTCGCCGGGTACCAGATCCACGGCGTGGTGGTGGGCGGCGCCATCACGATCCTGCTGCACTGGAAGCGGCCGCTGCACGGCCTGGTCGATCGCATCGGCGAGAACGAATTCAACGCGGTAGCCCGCTTCGTGCTGATTACGCTGGTGGTGCTGCCGATCCTGCCGAACCGCACGTTCGGTCCGTACGACGTGTTGAATCCGTTCCAGACCTGGCTGCTGGTAGTGCTGATCGTCGGCCTCAGCATGATCGGCTACGTGGCCTTCCGGCTGCTGAAGGCCGATCTCGGTGCGCTGGTCGGGGGCGTGGTGGGCGGCCTGGTATCGAGCACCGCGACCACCATCAGCTTCGCCGGTCTCAGCCGCTCCGACGGCAAGCTCGTGCCGAGCGCGGCGCTGGTGATCCTGGTCGCCTCCGCGGTGGTGTACGCCCGCGTAGCGGTGGAGCTCGGGGTCGTGGCGCCGACGCTGCTGCGGCACGCGGCACTGCCGATGGTCGTGTTCGCGCTGGCGATGGTGGCAGCGGCGCTCGCGGTGTATCCGCGGGTGCGCCGGCAGCGCGTCGAATTGCCCGAGCAGCAGAATCCGGCGCGCCTCAAAGTGGCGCTCGCGTTTGCGCTGCTGTACGCGCTCAGCATCGTCGGCGTCGCGGCCGCGCGCGACTACTTCGGCGACGATGCGATCTATCTCGTCGCGCTGCTGTCGGGGCTGACGCAGGTGGACGCGATGACCTTGTCGGTCGGGCAGCTCTACAGTCGCGGAGAGGTGGAGCCGGACCTCGCCTGGCGCTCGATCTTCGTCGCAACGCTGGCGAACCTGGCGTTCAAGATCGGCGCCGGTTCCGTGCTCGGGCACGCGGCGCTGCGCATCTACCTGCTCACGCTCGGCGGCGCGCTGCTCGCCGGCGGCATCGCGCTGGTGTTCCTCTGGCCCTGACCGGCACCGTAAGATGCCTGCACCGGGGTGCTGCAGGAGGTCGAAGCCATGGGGTGGTATGCGCGCTGGGTGCTGCCGAAGCTGATCGACGTCGCGTGCGGCCAGAAGCCGATGCTGGCGCTGCGCCAGCGCTACGTCCCCCGGGCCACCGGCGACGTGCTGGAGATCGGCATCGGCAGCGGTCACAACCTGGCCTGGTACGGGCCGGAGGTTCGTTCCGTGACCGGCCTCGATCCGGCGGCCGAGCTGACCGCGCTGGCGCGGGAACGGGCCGCCCGGCTCCATGTGCCGGTCGAGGTGCTCGAGGTATCCGGTGAAGCGATCCCGGCGGACGACGCCCGCTTCGACAGCGTGGTCTGCACCTGGACGCTCTGCTCGATCCCGAACGTGTATGCGGCGCTGCGCGAGATGCGCCGGGTGCTTAAGCCGGGCGGCCGGCTCCTGTTCATCGAGCACGGTCTCGCGCCGGACCCGGGCGTGGTCAAGTGGCAGCGCCGGCTGGAGCCGCTCTGGAAACCCATCGGCGGCGGCTGCCACCTGACCCGACGGGCCGACGAGCTGATCCGCGACGCGGGCTTCCGCATCACCGAGCTCGATTCCGGCTACCAGCCGGGTCCCAAGTTCGCGACGTTCATGAGCCACGGAATCGCCGAGCGGCCGCGCTGAGCATGGCGCGCTGGTCGAACTGGTCCGGACGTCTCACCGCTCGACCCCGCGCCATCCACTTCGCGCGCAGTGAAGCCGACGCGGCCGCGCTGCTGAAGCAGGCCGCGGCGGCCGGAATCGAGGTCCGCGCGGCCGGCGCCGGACACAGCCACGCGCCGCTCGTGCCGAGCGACGGCATCGTGCTCGACACCAGCGGCCTCGCCGGGCTGATCGACGCGGATCCGTCGGCCCGCACCGCAACGGTCGGCGCCGGTACGCTCGTTTACGCGCTGGGCGCGCCGCTGCATCGGGTCGGGCTCGCGCTGATCAACCAGGGCGACATCGACCGGCAGAGCATCGGCGGTGCCTGCGCGACCGGCACCCACGGCACCGGCCGTACGCTGCAGAACCTCTCCGCCCAGGTGCTCGGCGTACGGCTCGCGCTGATCTCGGGGGAGCTGGTCGACTGCGACGCCGAACGGGAACCGGAGCTGTGGCAGGCGGCACGCCTCGGGCTCGGTGCGCTCGGCGTGGTCACCGCTCTGACGCTGCGCGTGCGGGACGCGTACCGGCTGCAGGAACGGAGCTGGACCGCACCGCTCGAAACGCTGCTGCCGGACGTCGACCGGCACGCGGCCGCGGCGCGCCACTTCGAGTTCTTCTGGTACCCCGAGGACGATCGGGCCGTCGCGAAGCTGATCGTCGAGACCGACGCACCGCCGCGGTATCCGGTGGGTGACGAAGGCAGCCGCATCGGCTGGAGCCACGAGGTGCTGCCGAGCCATCGCCCGCACCCGCACACCGAGATGGAATACGCGGTACCGGCGTCGGCGGGCGAAGCCTGCCTGCTCGCCATCCGCGAGCTGATCCGCCGGCAGTTTCCCGCGGTGCGCTGGCCCGTCGAGTATCGGACCGTCGCGGCCGACGACGTCTGGCTGTCACAAGCCTTCGAACGGGACGTGGTCACGATCTCCGTGCACCAGGACGTTCGGGAGGACGAAACCCGCTACTTCCGGGCCTGCGAAGAGGTCTTCCTCGACCACCAGGGCCGCCCGCACTGGGGCAAGCTGCGCTACCTCGGCCGCGACCAGCTCGCGGCGCGGCACCCGGCGTGGGCGCGCTGGTGGGCGGTGCGCGATGCCGTGGACCCCGCAGGGCGGCTGCTGAACGATCACCTGCGGGCGCTGCGGCCGTGAGCCCGGGCGGCCGTTTTCCGGATCAGCCGCGCGGCGCGAACGGATCGATGAAGCGGATGTTGTCTCTGGCGAGGCCCTCGCTCACCACCTCGAGGCCCCCGGATTTGATCATCCACTCGAGCCGGTGATCACGGTATTCGCGCTTGAACAGCCCCTGCTCCATCGCCTGGCGCACCGCATCGAGGCTGACCGAACGGTCCGCGGCGATCGCCGCCGCGGCGCGGGCACAGGTCGCCACGCTGTCACGGGCGTTCGCGCGCGCGTGCCAGTCGGCCAGCCGACTTCCCGCCGCGGGCCGGTGCCCGAAACCGGTCGCGCCGTTGACGAACGGCACCACGGCGATGTCGCCCCAGCCGAACGCATCGCCGTTGAACCACGGGCGGTCGCCGAGCTGATCCTCGAGCCATCGGTACCAGGCGGCGATCTGCTCGGCGCCGCGGGCCTCGAGGGTCTCCGCGAGCTTGCCGCTGGCGCGGCCGAAATTGCGCACCTCCGACAGCCCCCAGGTGATGGCCTCGAAGTGGGTGTCCATCGCGTCCTCGATCATCCGCACCCGGGCGCGTTCCGCGGGCGTCTCGGGCAGGAGCGGCGGCTGCGGCCAGCGCTCCTCGACGTACTCGAGAATGATGGTGGAATCGAACACGGCCAGATTCCCGTGCACCAGCGCGGGCACCTCGCCGCGCGGGCTGACCCGGGCGAACTCGCCGTCGGCCCGGCCGCTGCCGATCCCGCCGGGCAGCGGCGCATCGAACGGCACGCCCTTCTCGAGCAGCGCTATCTTCACCTTCTGTCCGTACGGTGAGAGCGGATGGTCGTAGACGGTCACGGATTCGGTCATCGGCATCCCCTCCTGGTTGGGTTCAAAGATAACGTGTTATAAGATTTTTCGCGACACGAAGCGGGAGCCGCACCACCATGATGACGGGCGATCAGTATCGGGAGTCTCTGAACGACGGACGCGAGACCTATTTCGAAGGCAAGCCGGTCGACAACGTCGCCGCCCATCCGATGCTGAAGATCACGGTGGATTCCGCCGCCGCCGGCTACGACCGCTTCTACGACCCCACCCCCGGCGCCATCGGTGCGTTCATGAAGGTTCCGGGTTCGGCGAAGGAGCTCCGCGAGCAGGTCGAGCTGCACGAATCCGTCGATCTGCTCACCCACGTCACCTACGCCTCGATCATGACGCTGCTCACGGCTGCCGACCGGATCGAAGCGGTGCTGCCGGAGAACGCCGCGCGCATCCGCGCGTACGTGAAGGACGCGCAGCAGCGCGACATCCGCATCACGCAGTGCATCACCGACTCGAAGGGCGATCGGAGCCGCCGGCCGAGCCGGCAGGACGATCCGGACCACTACGTACGGGTGATCGAGCGGCGTGACGACGGCGTGGTGATCCGCGGCGCGAAACTGCACATCTCCGCGGCGTCGATGGGCCACGAGCTGATGACCATCCCGACCAAGTCGATGAAGCCGGGCGAAGAGCAGTACTCGATCGCGTGCATGGTCCCGGTCAACGCGCCGGGCGTGAAGATCATCAACACCACGTATGCGCCGCGCCACGAGGACACCCGCGACTTTCCGATCTCCGGAAACCACCACACGCCGGAAGGCTTCGTGATCTTCGACGACGTGTTCGTGCCGAACGAGCGGGTGTTCCTCGCCGGCGAGCATCCGGAGCTCGCCGGCGTGTTCGCTCACTCGCTCGGCCTGTGGGAGCGGCTCGGCGGGCTCGCCGGCATGGCACGCAGCTACGATGCGCTGGTCGGCTTCGCGCAGCTCATCTCGGAAGCGAACGGGCTCGACCGGGTCAGCCACATCCGCGAGAAGATCTCCGAGATGCTGATCAACGCGACGCTGATCCGCGCGACCCTCGAGGCCGCGATCGAGCACTGCCATATCACCTCGGACGGCGCCGCGTTCCCCGACGAGCTGTACACCAACGCGGGGAAATACCACGGCGCCGCGAACTGGTCGCTGATGGTGCGCCACCTGCACGACATCGCCGGCGGCAGCGTGCTGACGGCGCCGGCCATCGCGGACCTGGAGAACGACCGGGTCGGCCACCTGGCACGCAAGTACATGGGCACGCTGCAGTCGGTGGACGGCCTGTACCGCACCCGGCTGTTCCACGCGATCCGCGACTACACCGCGGACGCGTTCGGCGGCTGGCAGGCGGTCACCAACATCCAGGCCGGCGGCGGCCTGTACGCGCAGCGCCTGGTGTCCCGGCTGCACTACGACATGGAGCGGGCGAAGCGCACCGCGCTGAAGACCGCGCGGATGGAGGAATACATCGACCTGGTCTGCAACGGCTCCGCCTGACGGAACCGCGCCGGCCCCGCGCCGCCGCCGAGCCGCCGCCGGTTCGCACTCGCTGGCCGCGCCGCCCGCGCCGTAGTAGCGTGCCGCTTCGAAACACCAGCTTCCTCGAGGAGGCGCGACGATGCCTGCCGAATCGGTTCCGACGCCGCTCCGCGAGCACGGCCGCCGCTACCACACCAACTACCCGCCGCACGACCACAGCGATCACTTTCCGATGACGTGGCTCGCGCTCGGGGGCCTCGGCGCGGGTCCGGAGCGGCAAGCGCGCTTCACCGCGAGCTATCTGCCACGCCTGACGCCGCTGCGCGAGGACGATCCGCTGCGGCAGCGTCAGCAGGCGCTCCTCGACGACATCGAGCGGCGAGGCATCGCCGCGGTTGTCGCCGACCATCTGCCGACCTGGATCTGCGGCTGGTTCCGCGAGGCGTATCACCCGCTGATCCGGCTCGGCTACGGGGTCGAGTTCGAGGTGCCGGAGGAAGTCGCCGCCGCGCTCGCCTACGGTGAGGCGAGCGGGCGGAGCGACCGCCTGGCGACGCTCGCCGGCGCGGCGCGTGCGCGCGCGGGGACGGGGCTCGAGCTGCTCGAGGAGGCGGCCGCGCTGCCGCACCGCGCGCACGACGCAGCGGATTTCGGCGATCGCGCCGAGGCGTCGCTGCACACCCCGGGGATCGAGCGCCTCGGTCTGCTGCTCGACGACAATCTGTGCCAGATCAGTTACGCCGCGCTGTCGGTGTTCGCCGGCACGCACGACTTCTTCGCGCTGCACCTGGTCACCGCGAGCCACGCGTTCCGGATCGTGCACGCGTACGCCGGACCCGACGCAGACGCGATCCTGAACCTCGGCGTCCTGGCGGGTTATCTGGCGGTGGGCGCACCGTGCGTCCGGCCGGCGAGCGCGGCCGGCGAGCCGCTGCCGGCACGCGCGGAGCTGCTGGCGCTCTGCAGCGATGACGAGCACGACCTGAAGCTCGCCTATTCCGCCTGGGCGCAGGCGGAGCACTGGCGCGACCCGGCCTACCTGATCGCGGCGCGCGCCTATCTGACCCGGCGCTGACGCCCCACGGCAACCCCGCGCCTCATTCGGTGAGCCGTTCGGCAAGCCGTGCCGAGACCACGGACGCACGGGCGTCCACCAGGTCGCCGGCGCCTTCGGCCACCAGCATCACGCTCGCGGTCCCGGGCGCCAGGTAGTCGAGCCGCCGGCCGAAGCGGCGCCGTTGTCCGGCCGCGTCGAGCGTCTCGATCAACACGTCCACGTCCGCGAGTGCCGCTCCGGTGCGATTGCTGACCTGCATCACCAGGCGCCCGCCCGCGTCGCGGGCGAGTGCCGCATCGACGTATCGCGAGGGGTTCCGCGGCAGGTCGAGCCGCAACAGCTTCGCCCGGGCCGCCTGACCGGCCGGTGATTCGGATTGCGCCGCCGTCTCGTAGTGACTGAGCGCCGCGTCGAGATCGCCGGCGCGCTCGGCAAGCACGCCGAGCTCGTGGTAGGCCACGGCGGTCGGCAGCAGCTCGAGCGAGTGTTGCAGGCTCTGCCGCGCCGCCTGCGCATCCCCCTGCCGTGCCAGCGCGATGCCCCGTCCGAGGTGATACGCATAGAACGCGTCGTCGCGCTCGAGCGCCCGCTCGAAGTTGATCCGCGCATCGTCGTAACGCTCCTGCCGCAGCCGGATCTCGCCGCGCAAGCCATGGAATGCGGGCTCCGCCGGCTGCATTTCCAGCGCCCGGGAAACCAGCGCCTCGGCCTCGCCGACCTTCCCCTCGGCCAACGCCTTGCGGGCCTTGTCGTAGGCCGCATACGCCTCGGCGTCACGGCGCAGCGGCCGGAGCGCCGCCTGATAGGCGTCGGCGTTGAATTCGCCGCCGGTGAAACCTTCGGCGCGCAGCTCGTCGACCAGCTCGCGGTTGTTCGCGACCCGCTCGGTGGAGGGGGGATGGCTCGCGAACAGCCCCTCGAGCCAGGACGGCTCGCGCCCTTCCGACAGGCGCACGAATTTCTCCTGCAGCGTGACGGCCGCGTACGGGTCGTACCCGGCCTTGGCCATCATCCGCGTGCCGTAGTAGTCGGCTTCGCGCTCCGCGTTGCGTCCGTACTTCTGATTGAGCAGCCCGGCGGCGAGCTGTGCCGCACCGATCGCCGCGTTCGCGTAGTCGGTGTCGGCGACGCCGATCATCACCCCGAGCAACGCCGCCTGCGCGAGCACGCCGCGCTCGATCGCCTTGGCACCGTGGCGCGCCGCCGCGTGCGTGATCTCGTGGCCGAGCACGGCCGCCAGCTCGGCCTCGTTGGAGAGCTCCGTGAGCAGCCCGCGGTTGATCGCGAGCTTTCCGCCGGGCAGCGCCCACGCGTTCGGCACCGAGTTGTTCAGCACCACGAATTCGTACGGAAGGTCGATGCCGCTGTGCGCGGCCACGCGCTCGCCGACGCGCTGCACGTAGCGGCTGAGCTCCGGATCGACGACGTACTGCCCGCCCTGCATCTGCTGCGCCGGCACGTACTGCTGCTCACCGATCGCGATCTGCTGCGCGGTGCTGACGAAGCCGAGCTCGCGCTCGCCGGTAACAGGGTTCTCCACGCAGCCGCCCAGCACGGCGGCGAGCAGGAGCCACCGCCAGCAGCCGACCCCGGGACCTCGGCGATACATTTGCGTAACAGATCCCACGGTTTCGTTACCCCGTTCCATGATCATTCCAGTTTTGCTCGCAGGAGTCTTCACCCTTGCTCCCTAGCATCGAGTCCCGAGGTGTGCCCTCGGAGCAACCCGGCCTGCTGGAGAGGCCGGGCCCACGGACGACGATCCAGGGATAGGCAACTCGACAGGTAGTTTGCGGCCATGCACCAACCTTACGCCACACAGAGCTCGACGACTGCTGGGACGAATCGGGCCCAGACCGCATCCCTGGCGGTTCGAGACGTCGAGCATAGGTTGTCGGCCGGCGAGAGCGCTCTTCTCCTCGGCGCCCTTCTCGCCCTGGCCGTGAGCATGGCCTCGCTCGTGGCGCTCTGAAGCACAGCTCGCATATCGACTCTCCATAACCTTGTACTGACCAACGGCAACGACCAACGGCTGACCCCGCCTCGAGCGGGGTCTCTTTTTTCCGGCCGTTGCGCGTTAGACTCCGGCGCATGAGATACCTACACACGATGGTGCGGGTCGCCGATCTGGATGCCGCGCTCGACTTCTACTGCGGCAAGCTGGGTCTCGAGGAGGTGCGCCGGCACGAGAACGAGGCCGGGCGCTTCACGCTGGTGTTCCTGGTCGCGCCCGGCGACCGGGACCAGGGCGAGCGCGCGCCGCAGGTCGAGCTCACCTACAACTGGGATCCCGAGGTCTACACGGGCGGGCGCAACTTCGGACATCTGGCGTATGCGGTGGACGACATCTACGCCGCCTGCCAGCGCCTGATGGACGGCGGCGTCACGATCAACCGACCGCCGCGGGACGGCCGCATGGCGTTCGTCCGCTCGCCGGACGGCATTTCCATCGAGCTGTTGCAGCGCGGCGAGCCGCTGCCGCCGCGGGCGCCGTGGAAGGACATGCCGAACGTCGGCGAGTGGTGAACACGCCGTCCCACAGAATCACCCACTGCTTCCGGGAGGAAGGGCAATGAAACTGTACAGCTCCGTCGGACCGAACCCGCACGTGGTCCGGATGTTCGCCGCCGAGCGCGGCATCGACCTGCCGATGGAAACCATCGACATCGTCGCGGGCAAGAACCGTGAGGCGCCCTACCTCGGCAAGAACCCTTCGGGTCAGTCCCCGTGCCTCGAGCTCGACGACGGCACCTGCATCGCCGAGATCACCGCGATCTGCGAATACCTGGACGAAGTCAGCCCCGGCGCGTCGCTGATCGGCGAGACGCCGGAGCAGCGCGCCGAGACCAGGATGTGGACCCGCCGGGTCGATCTGAACATCTGCGAGCCGATGGCCAACGGATTCCGCTTCGGGGAAGGCCTGAACCTGTTCAAGGACCGGATCGTGACGGTTCCGGAGGCCGCGGAAGGTCTGAAGCGGATCGCTCAGGATCGGCTCAAGTGGCTCGACGGGCAGCTCGCCGGGAAGACCTGGCTGTGCGGCGACCGGTTCACGCTGGCGGACGTGCTGCTCTACTGCTTCCTCGCGTTCGGCGCGAACGTCGGACAGCCGCTGAACCCGGCCAACGCCAACGTGACGGCCTGGTTCGAGCGCGTGGCCGCCCGGCCCAGCGCGAAGGCCTGACCCGCCCGAAAAACGGAACTCCTGCCGCGGGAGCGGTCTCCAGATCAGGGTCTGGAGGCTGCTTCCGTTTTCTCTCCTACAATTGCCGCGAAACGAAAGCTGCCGCTGGATTTGGTCCGACCAGCGTGTTACTTTTCGTAACCCGACCTGAGGCATAGCGTAACACGATGCGTGGCACCTACATCACGGCCGGCGTCATTGCCCTGCTTCTCGTGCTGTGGCTTCTGTCGGGTCAGATCGGGAAGGATGAGCAGACGGAGCACCCCACGCTCGCCGAGGCCCAGCGTGAGCGCGGCGCCGAGGCTCAGGACTCCGCGCCGGCGCAGGTCCGTGCCCGGGTCGTCCAGGCGGTTCCGCAGGTGCGCGAGGTGGTGCTGCGCGGGCGTACCGAGAACAAGCGCACCGTCGAGGTGAAGGCCGAGACGGCCGGGCGGGTGATCGAGCGGCCGGTCGACCGCGGCAGCGAGGTCGCGGCCGGCGACCTGCTCTGCCGCATCGCGATCGAGGACCGGGAGGCGCAGCTCGCCGAGGCGCGCGCGGCACTGGAGCAGGCGCGCATCGAGTACGAAGGGAGCCTCCGGCTCAAGCAGCAGGGCTTCCAGTCGGAAACCGCGATCGCGCAGGCCAAGGCACGGCTCGCGGCCGCCGAGGCGGCGGTGGCGAGCGGGGAGCTGGACATCGAGCGCACCACCGTGCGGGCGCCGTTCGCCGGCGTCGTCGAGGACGTGCAACTCGAAGTAGGCGACTACGTCAGCCCCGGCGGCACCTGCGTGACCCTGGTGGACAGGGACCCGATGCTGCTGGTCGGCCGCGTGTCCCAGCAGGACGTCGCGAAGCTGAAACCGGGCATGGGGGCCACCGGCCGCCTGGTGGACGGCCGCACGGTCACCGGGACGCTCACCTTCGTCGGCCATCAGAACGATCCCGCGACCCGCACCTACGCGATCGAGGTCGAGGTGGACAATCCCGACAACAGCCTCCGCTCCGGGATCACCGCGGCGATCCATGTGCCGGTGGACGAGGTGCTCGCCCACAAGATCAGTCCGGCGCTGTTCGCGCTGGACGACGAAGGCCGCATCGGCGTGCGCACCATCGACGATAGCCGCCGGGTCCGCTACCACCACGTCGAGATCGTCCGCGACGACGTCGACGGCGTCTGGGTCACCGGCCTGCCGGAGGTCGCGACGCTGATCACGGTCGGCCAGGAGTACGTGGTCGAGGGGCAGCGGGTGCAGCCGAGCTTCGAGTCCACCGGTGAGCTGCCCGCCAAGGTCGACGACTCGCGCCAGTCGACGCCGTCCGGCGCCACCGGCCGCGGCGGCTCGGTCCGCGCCGAGCCGCCGGTCGCCGTGGTCGCCAAGCCGTGAATTCGCTGATCGACGCCGCGATCAACCGATCGCGGACCACGCTGCTGGTGATGTTCATGGTGATCGTCGCCGGCACCTTCGCGCGCTGCTCGATCCCGATCGCCGCCGATCCGCACGTCGAGATACCGATGTTCGTGATCGGCATCGTCCACGAGGGCATCTCACCCGAGGACGCCGAGCGGCTGCTGGTGATGCCGATGGAGATCGAGCTGCGCCGGGTCGAAGGCGTCGAGGAGATCACCGCGTACGCGTCCGAAGGCATGGCCACGATCCTGGTGGAGTTCGACGCCGCCTACGATCTGGATCAGGCGCTGCTCGACGTGCGCGAGGCGGTGGACCGGGCCAAGCCCGAGCTGCCGGAGACCGCCGAAGAGCCGTTCATCGAGGAGCAGACGGCCGACGACTTCCCGATCATCCAGGTCAACCTGGTGGGCCGGGGCGTGCCGGAGCGCATGCTCTACAACATCGCGATCGAGATGCGCGACGACCTCGAGTCGATCACCGGGGTGCTCGAAGCGGAGCTGCAGGGCCACCGCGAGGAGATGCTCGAGGCGGTGGTCGACCCGATGGCGCTCGAGGCCTATCAGATCTCGAGCGAAGAGCTGATCACGACGCTCTTGCGCAACAACCGGCTGATCCCGGCCGGCAGCCTCGACACCGGCCAGGGCCGCTTCGCGGTCAAGGTGCCGAGCATCATCGAGGAAGCCCGGGACATCTACGACCTGCCGATCCGCTCTAACGGCGATACGGTGGTGACCTTGAGCGACGTGGCGACGATCCGCCGCACGTTCAAGGACCGCACCAGCTACGCGCGGGTCAACGGCGAGCAGACCATTTCGCTCCGGGTCACGAAGCGGGCCAACGCCAACGTGGTGGACACCATCGCCCAGGTGAAGCAGGTGGTGGAACGCTACCGCGCGAACCTGCCGGCGCGCGTCGACGTGTTCTACAGCCAGGATCAGGAGCCGTTCGCGCGCCAGCAGGTAGCCGAGCTCGAAGGCAACATCCTCACCGCGCTCGCGCTGGTGATGGTGCTGGTGGTCGGGGCGATGGGCTTCCGCAGCGGCCTGCTGGTCGGCATCGGCATTCCGATCTCGTTCCTGTTCGCGCTGGTGTTCGTGTACCTGATCGGCTACACGTTCAACTTCATGGTGATGTTCGGCATGCTGCTCGGGCTCGGCATGCTGGTCGACGGCGCGATCGTCATCACCGAGTACGCCGACCGGAAGATGACCGAAGACTTCGACCGGCGGGCGGCCTACGCGCTCGCCGCGAAGCGGATGTTCTGGCCGGTAGTGGCGTCGGTGACCACCACACTCGCCGCGTTCCTGCCGCTGCTGCTCTGGCCGGGCGTCTCGGGCCAGTTCATGCGCTACCTGCCGGTGACGGTGTTCACGGTACTCACCGGTTCCCTGCTCTACGCGCTGATCTTCAACCCCGTGCTCGGCTCGCTGTTCGGCAAGGCCGGTGCCCGGGATCCGAAGACCGTGGAGGTCCTGAAGGAGCTGGAAGACGGTGATCCGACACGTCTCGCCAGCCTGACCGGCGTCTACGCACGCTTCATCCGGTTCGCCTGCCGGCACGCGGCGGTCACCACCGCGGTGATCTTCGCGATCCTGATCGGCACCTACTGGGCCTACGGGCAGTTCGGCCGCGGCATGGTGTTCATGAGCGACGCCGAGCCGACGTTCGCCGAGATCTCCGTGCGGGCCCGCGGCAACCTGTCCGCCGACGAGATCAACGCGCTGGTGGCCGAGGTCGAACGCGAAGTGCTGCAGGTGGAAGGCATCAAATCGATCAATACCGCCACGTCGGTGAACGGCAGCAACCGCGGCGGCTTCGACCGCATCGGCGGCATGTTCGTCGAGCTGCACGACGAGGGCGAGCGCGACCGCCGCGCCTGGCAGATCTTCCAGGAGGTCCGCGAGCGCACCGCCGATCTCGCCGGCGTTCGGGTGGAAATCCAGGAGATGGAACAGGGCCCGCCGATCGGCAAGCCGATCCAGATCCAGTTCTCGGCGTACGATCGCTCGCTGCTCGAGCCCGCGGTGGCCCGGGTGCGCGCCTTCATGGACACCCTGCCCGAGCTGCGCGACATCGACGACACGCGCTCGCTCCCCGGTATCGAGTGGCAGATCAGCGTGGACCGCGCCCAGGCGGCGCTCTACGGCGCCGACGTGGCGCAGGTCGGGATCGCGGTCCAGCTCGTCACCAACGGCGTGAAGGTCGGCGAGTACCGGCCCGACAAGGCCGACGACGCCGTGGACATCCGGGTGCGCTTCCCGAGCGACGCCCGCGGCATCTCGGCCCTCGATCAGCTCCGGGTCGCCACCCCGAACGGTCTGGTGCCGATCTCGAATTTCGTCGAACGCGTGCCCTCCCCCAACGTCGACACGCTGCAGCGTATCGACGGCATCCCGGTGGAATTCATCCGCGCGAACGTCGCGGACGGCGTGCTCGCCGACGACATGGTCAAGCGGATCCGGGCGTGGCTCGACACGCAGACGTTCCCCTCGGGTCTCGACATCGAGTTCCGCGGCGCGAACGAGGAGCAGGCGGAATCGATGGCGTTCATCGGCGTCGCGTTCCTGCTCGCGATCCTGCTGATGGCGGTGCTGCTGGTCACCCAGTTCAACAGCTACTACCAGACCCTGCTGATCCTGCTGGCGGTGGTGATGTCCACCGCCGGGGTGCTGCTCGGGCTCCTGATCACCGGCTCGCCGTTCAGCGCGATCCTGACCGGTGTCGGCGTGGTGTCGCTCGCCGGCATCGTGGTGAACAACAACATCATCCTGATCGACACGTACAACCACCTGCGGCGCGAGCAGCCGGAGTCGGACTACCTGACGCTGATCGTGCGCACCTGCTGCCAGCGGCTGCGCCCGGTGATGCTGACCACGGTGACCACGGGGCTCGGACTGCTGCCGCTCGCGAGCAACCTGTCCATCGATCTGGTGAACCGCCAGATCATGTACGGCAGCCAGCTCTCGATGTTCTGGGTGCCGCTGTCGCAGGCGATCGTGTCCGGCCTCACCTTCTCGACCATCCTGACGCTGGTGGCGACGCCGGCGATGCTGGCGCTGCCGCACCAGATCCGCGCCGCCGCGCGGCGGATCCGGCACCGCGGCCGCCGCGGCGAGCAGCAGAACGCGGCCGTTGGCGCCTGAGACGTCGGGAAAAAAGGACCCCGGCGACGGGGGGATTGGGGAGGGGAGGGGGTTGTCGCCGGGGTGCCTCAAACCGTGACGGACAGCATCCGCCCGGTTCTGAAGAGAAGATACAGCATGGATCTCTTCTCTCCGAAGGCTTAGTCCGACGGGCGGCGTGAGAGTTCCGACCGGCGGCACCGCGTTTTTGCGTCAATTTGTTTCGGATGTCTTTCGCATCGGTGTCGGCGCCTTTCCCGGGCGGCGACCGGTCGGGTATGCTCCCTCGCGAACGCAGCCGGAGCCGGATCGAATGAGCGTTTCCCTCGGTGTACA
>DASVDC010000064.1:0-43864 GCA_036381275.1 Pseudomonadales bacterium
CCCTCCGGCGTCTCGTTGTTCGCGACGGGCTGAGCCTCGCCGTAGCCGAGGGCCTGCACGACCGAGCGCGAGATCGAGCCGTTCGCGACCAGGTATTCGAGCACCGCGTCCGCGCGCGCCTGGGACAGCGCCTGATTCGACGCGTCCGAGCCGAACGAATCAGTGTGACCCTCGATGATCAGATTCGCGCGCGGATACTCCGCCAGCGCCCGCTGCACCGCGTCGAGGATCGGTTGGTGTTCGCGGGTCAGGCGGGCGCTGCCGCTGGTGAAGTTGAGCCCGATCAGGCGCAGGATCACGCTGTCCGAGCGCCGGAGCACGGTCGCCTGGTCCGGCTCGAACAGCGCCTCCACCCGCTCGAAGCGCTCCCGTTCCCGCTCGCGTTGCGCGAGTGCCTGATTGATCCGCTCGAGGCTCTGCGTCTGGCCGCCGAGCTCGAGCTCGAGCGAGGCGATCTGGGCATCGCGGTCGCGCACCGCCTGCTCGAGGAACGCGAGATCCGCCTTCAGCGTGTCGATCGCGGCGCTGATGCGGGACACGGCCTCGCCGTGGCCGTCGTCGAAGTACACGGGCACGTCCACGGTGTCGGCGAGCCGGCCGATCGCCGCTTCCCAGTCGAGCAGGATCTGCTCGAGCGACGAGTCGCCGTCGCGAATCGCTCGCTCGAGCTGCGCGACGTAGATCGCGTGACGCGCATTGTGCTCGGCGAGCTGCGCGAGGTTGCGCGGGCGATCGGTGTCGTAGCGGTCTTCGTTCAGCGCCGCCTCGGCCTGCGCGTGCAGCTCGCGCGCACGCTGATAGGACTGCGGCGCAAGGCGGTCGGCGCGCAGGCTCTTCGCCGTGTCGAGCAGCGTAACGGTCTCGTTCAGGTAGTTGGCCTTGATGGCTTCGAGCTCCGTGGTGCGGTACGCCTCCTCGGCTTCCGCCGCGCGGCGCCGCGCGCTCTCTTCGCGGCCGCGCTCGAGCCGGCCCGCCGCGTCCGTCAGCATCGCTTCGGCCTCGCGCCAGCCGTCCGACGCGTAGCGGGCCGCTTCGGCCTGCTCGGCATCGGTGCGGGCATCGAGCGTGGCGGCGAAGATCGAGCGCGCCGCGTTCGCAGCCACCGCGGCGCGGGCGAACTGCTGCTGCGCGTTCGCGAGGTGCCGCTGAATGCCGTCGAGGTCACCGCCCGCCTGGAATATCGACTCCGCGCGCCGGTAGTGCTCGGCGCCGTCGGAATAGCTGCGCGGCGCGAGCAGGCTCGCCTGCAGCCGGTTCGCCGATGCGAGCGCCTCGTCCGCCGCCTGAAACAGCGTGCGCCGCAGCTCCTCGCGGCTGGCCGCGCCCGCCGAAGCGGCCAGCGCCAGCACCAGCGCCGCCGTCGTGACGAGCCTCTGCACGTTGCGAATACCGTCGATCATCGCCTGCTCCCACCCGCGTGCCGTCCCGGTCGCGGCGCGTAGTATACCCGGGGGCTCGCGCCGCGGGCGGTACGTGCGTATCGATGCTGCGTTATGATCGCGCGATGCAATGCAACCCCATCGCCTGGCTGGCGAGGCTGCTGTCGACGCTGCTGATCGCCGCCGCGCCCGCGGCGGCGCTCGACGTCTGGCCGGACGCCCGCTATGCGGACGACGTGCCGACGCTCGAGGCGGTGGTGGGGCACGACTTCGGCGCCGAGATCACCGCGCCCGCGGATCTGCTCCGTTACCTCGAAGCGCTGGCCGCCGCCGCGCCCGAGCGCACCCGGCTGGTCGAGTACGCGCGCAGCTGGGAAGGCCGGCCGCTCGTCTATCTGGTGATCGGCCGGCCCGAGCACATCGCCGCGCTCGATCGGATCCGCGCCGGGATCACGCGACTGGCCGATCCGCGCGGGCTCGGTGCGGCCGAGCGTGAGCGCCTGCTGGCGGAGCTGCCCGCGGTGGTCTGGCTCGCGCACGGCGTGCACGGCGACGAGATCTCCTCGCCGGATGCGGCGCTGCTCACGGCCTATCACCTGCTGGCCGCGACGGACGAGCGCACCCGGGCGCTGCTGCAGCAGGTGCTGGTGATCGTCGACCCGCTGCAGAATCCCGATGGCCGCGCGCGCTTCGTGGCCGACTACCGGAGCCTGCGCGGCCTCACGGCGCAGCCGAGCCCGATAGCGGCGGAGCGCTCGCAGCGCTGGCCCGGCGGCCGGACCAATCACTATCTCTTCGACATGAACCGGGACTGGTTCGCGCTGACCCAGCCGGAGGTACGCGGCCGGGTGCGGGCGTTTCTCGACTACCACCCGCAGGTGTACGTCGACCTGCACGAGATGGATACGGACGCGACCTACTACTTTCCGCCGCCGGCGGTGCCGTACAACCCGCATCTGACCGGGGAGCAGCACGCGCTGCTCGAGGTGCTCGGCCGCGGAATCGCGGACGTGTTCGACCGCTTCGGCTTTCGCTACTTCACCCGCGAGACCTTCGACGCCTACTACCCCGGCTACGGCGACACCTGGCCGACGCTGCACGGCGCCGTCGGAATGACCTTCGAGACCGCGAGCGCCCGCGGGCTGGTCGGCCAGCGCAGCGACGGCTCGCTGGTCCGGTTCGCGGACAGCGTGCGCCGTCACGTCGTCGCGAGCCTCGCGACGATCGGCGTCGCCGCCCGTGAGCGCCGGCGCCTGCTCGAGGCTTTCGTGCGGTTGCGCACCGGGCCGGAGGACGACCGGGTTTTCCTGCTGTCGCGGGAACCCGATCCGGGGCGGGCGGACGCGCTCGCCGAAGTGCTCCGCGATCAGGGCATCGAGGTGCGGCGGCTGCCCGAGACGATGAAACTCTGCGGCGTGCGCCATCCGGCGGGAACCTGGGCGGTGGCGACGGCGCAGCCGGCCGGCCGGCTCGCCGCGACGTTGCTCAGCGCCGAATCGCCGGCGCCGGCCGAGTTCTGGCAGGAGCAGGAACGGCGGGCGGAGAAGCGCCTGCCGGTGGAGGTGTACGACGTGGTGGCGTGGTCGCTGCCGCTCCTGTACGACGTGCCGGTCAGCGGCTGCCGGGCATCGGTGGCCGGCTGGCCGCGGCTGACCGACGCCGCTGCCGAGCCGGCGGCGGCCGCGCCGGCGGCGGTGGGCTATCTGGTTCCCTGGGGTACGCGGGCGAGCGCGCGGCTGCTCGCCGCCGCGCTCCGCGACGGGCTGCGCGTGCAGGCTGCGACCAGGCCGCTGCGCCGGGGCGGACGCAACTTCCCGACGGGCACGTTGATCGTGCGCCGCAGCGCCAACGACTCCGATCTGCCGGGACGGCTCACGACGCTGAACGAAGGCATCGGCGCCGAGCTGCAGCCGATGGAATCGAGCTGGATGGAGCAGGGCATCGACCTCGGCAGCGATCGGGTGCGCGCGGTACCGGCGCCGCAGGTGGCGCTCGCGTGGGACGAGCCGACGCAGCCCGGCTCCGCCGGAGCCTGGCGTTTCCTGCTCGAGCGCAAGCTCGGCTATCCGGTCGCGCCGGTGCGGGTGCGGGATCTCGACTCGCCGTGGCTCGACCAGTTCGACGTGCTGGTGCTGCCGGAGGGCGAACGATACCAGCGCGTGCTCGGCGAGGACGGCGCAGCGAACCTCCGCCGTTGGATCGAGCGGGGCGGGACGCTGATCGCGGTCGGCTCCGCGCTCGCGTACGCGTCCGCGATCGAGCTGCTGGAAGCGCGCCCGGAACGGCGCGCCGTGACCGAGGCCGCCGAGACGGACGCGGCCGTCGACGGCGAAGCGGCCGGCGGAGATGACAAGGCGGTCAACGAAGGTGCGGATGAGGAGGACGAGGCGGGCCCCGTGCCGGGCATGCTGATCGCCGACGAAGCGCAGTATCGCGAACGCATCCGGCCGGAGCGGGAGCCGCCTCGGTCCGTTCCCGGTGTGCTGGTGCGGGCCGCGGTGGACCCGGATCACTGGCTGGGGGCCGGGCTGCCGGAGCGGCTGACCTTCATGCTCGTCGGCGAACGGATCTTCACCCCGCTTCCGCTCGACAAGGGAACCAACGTCGCACGGTTTCTCGGCGCCGACGAGCTCGTCGCCGCCGGCTATCTGTGGCGCGAGAGCCGCGAGCAGCTCGCGTACAAGCCGGCGGTGCTGGTCCAGCCGCTCGGGCGCGGCCAGCTGATCGGCTTCGCGGCGGATCCCGCCTTTCGCGGGATGATGGACGGGCTCGACGTGCTCGTCGCGAACGCCGTGTTCCTCGGCCGGGCAGCGGCGAACCCGGTGCCGCCGCCGCCGGCGCCCGGCTGGTCCGACAACTGAGCGCTCCACGCTGGATTCGGCCCGACCGAGGCGTATGCTCGGCCTCCCGTTCACAGGGAGGAAAACGGAATGAGCCGACATGGACTGCACGGGTTGCTGGCGCTGCTGCTCGCGATCGGGGTGGCCGGTCCGGCGCACGCCAGGGGCGGGACGCTGCTGTTTCACGCGACGCTGACCGGCGAGCAGGAGGTGCCGGAAGTCGAGTCGCCGGCGCATGCGCGGGCGTTGGCGCAGTTCGACAGCGGCTTCACGCGGCTGCGGGTGGCGGTGGACATCCGCGGCCCGCTCACCGTGGTGGCGGCGCATTTCCACTGCGGTCGCCCGGGAACGAACGGTCCGGTGGTGTTCGGCATCCTGAACCCCGGACCGCTGGTCGAGATCGGCAATCGGGTTCGGGTGACGCTCGACAACAGCGCGTTCACCGGCGCCGACTGCACCGAGATCGTCGGCCGACCGGTCAACAACGTCGCGGCGCTGGCGCTCGCGATGCGCGACGGACTGATCTACATCAATCTGCACTCGCCGGACAATCCGACCGGCGAGATTCGCGGGCAGATGCTCGAGCTCGGCCGCTGATCGAGCGGCCGGTCAGGGCTGGAGGCGCCGCGCGACCCACCGACCGCCTTCGCGGGTGAAGCGGAAGCGGTCGTGGAGGCGGCCCTCCCGGCCCTGCCAGAACTCGTAGCCATCCGGCGCCAGGCAATAGCCGCCCCACTCCGCCGGCTTCGGGACCCGCCCGTCGGGATGCAGGCGGCGGAGCTCTGCGACCCGCGCCTCGAGCACGTCGCGCCCTTCTACCGGCTCGGATTGCCGGGATGCCGCGGCGGAGAGCCGGCTCTCGAGCGGCCGGCTGTCGAAGTAGGCGGTCGCCGCGCGGTCGTCGAGCCGGCTCACGGTGCCGGTGATCCGCACCTGGCGGTCGAGCTCGCGCCAGTGAAACAGGAGCGCGGCGCGCGGGTTGGCGGCGAGCTCGCGGCCTTTCTGGCTGCGGTAGTCGGTGTACCAGCAGAAGCCGGCTTCGTCGAAGTGCTTCAGCAGCACGACCCGCACCGACGGAGCGCCGTCGGGCGTTGCGGTGGCGAGCGCCATCGCGGTGGCGTCCTTGATGCCGGCGTCCACGGCTTCGGTGAACCAGCGCTGGAACTGGACCAGCGGGTCGTCGGCCAGGTTGCTGCGGCGCAGCCAGTGCGCGGCGTATTCGCGGCGATTCTCGCGCAGGTCCTTCAAGGTCGGCTCCGACAGCCCCGTAGGAGCGATCTCCAGATCGCGATCGAGGTAGACGGGCAGCCTAGCAGACCGCGCCGGGCGTGTGGGAGCCGGCCGGTCATGGCAAACGGCTTGCCCGAACCGCGCCCGACCCGCATGATCCGGCGAGCGCAGGAGACAGGGGCATGTCCGACCGATCCACGGCCCGCGATGACGATCCCTCGCTGTTCTACACCGGCCTCGTGGCGGAGCTCTACGACCCGCTCGTGTCGGAGCGGGCCCGCGCGCGGGACTACCTGCCGTTCCTGGAACGCTCCGGCACGCCGGCGCTGGAGCTGGGCTGCGGCACCGGGCGGCCGCTGCTCGAGCTGGCCGCCCTCGGCTACGACGTCGACGGGCTCGACGCATCGCCGGACATGCTGGCCCGCTGCCGCGAGGCCGCGCGCGAGCAGGGACTCGAGGTGAACCTGTATCACGCGCGGATGCAGGACTTCGCGCTGCCGCGCCGATACCGATCGATCTTCCTCGCCGGCGCGAGCTTCACGCTGCTGACCAGCGATGCCGAGGCGCGCCGGGCGCTCGGCTGCATGCGCGCGCACCTGCTGCCCGGCGGCTCGGTGCTGATTCCGCTCGAAACCGTCGACGCGGCGGCCGTCCGCGCGGAGCTCGGCCGGTTTCGCGAGACCGGCGGCGCCGGCGGCACGCGGCTGCGCTGCGCGGTCGTGGCGGTCGACTGCTCGGCCGACGGCCGCGACGTGGCGCGGCGGCTGCGATACGAGCGGCGCTGGCCGGACGGCCGGGTCGAGGTGCTGGAACGGGTGTGGCGGACGCGCTCGTGGCCGCAGGCGGCGTTTGCCCGGCTGCTCGACGAGAGCGGCTTCGAGTCGATCCGGATGCGCTCCCGGGATGGCGGGCCGGCCGCGTCGGATGCGCCCGTTTTCGTCGCGCTCGCGCGGGCGGGAGCGGCGCGATGAGCCTGGTCACACGGCTGCTGATCGGCGTGATGGCGCTGGCCGTGCTGTACTTCGGGCTGCAGGTGTTCGCGTCCGAGGGCGGGGAGGTCGTCGTGCTGTACACCGGCGATGACGAGCAGGCCACCCGTTTGTGGGTGGTCGACGACGCGGGCGCGATCTGGCTGCGCTCGGGTGCCGGGGGCGACAGCGGCTGGTTCCGGCGCCTCGAAGACGACCCGCACGTCGCGCTGGAGCGGAGCGGCACGCGGCGCCGCTATCTGGCGACGCCGGTGCCGGAGATGACCGGGCGGATCAACGCGCTGATGCGCGAGAAGTACGGCTGGCGCGATCGGGTGATCAGTCTGACCGTCGCCGGGCGCGAGGATGCGGTGGCGATCCGGCTCGTGCCGGAGTAGCGCTCAGGGCGCGTCCCGGCCGTTCACCCAGACCAGGGTGGGGATCGCGTCGGCCCCGATCCAGACCAGCGCGTTCTGTCCGAAGCGTCCGGCGAGGTCCCGCGCCGCGGCGAGATCGATGCCGAGCACCAGCACGCTCTCTTCGTCCGGCCAGGTGCCGTCGGGATCGACGGCGACGCCCGGCAGCGTCGGATGACCGAGCCGGGCGGCGGATTCGACCAGCGCCGTCTGAGCGGCCCGGTTCACCTCGGGATCGGTGAGCACGCTGCCGGGGTTCCACGCCGTCAGGAACGCCGCGCTGCGGGCGCGGTGCTCGCGCAGCAGCCGCGCGAGCGGCGCGCTCGGCCGGCCGATCGCGAGGTCGATCGGTCCGGCGGGCAGCTCGAGCCGGTAGACGGCGCGGCGGTATGCGCGGTCCAGATCGCTCATCGCGGCTCCGTTCCGGGTTGTGCCGGAATCATAGCGCCCGAGCACCGGCGCCGCCGTCCGGCCGCGGCCGTGCGGTGCGCCGTGCTATGCTCGACGACGGCCCTCGCGGCCAGAGCACTCGCCGAGCCGCGATCATCAACACGAGGAAAAGCTCCGCACCATGTCGACCCGTTTCGTTCGGCTCTGGATTCTGACGGCGCTGCTCGCCGGTTGCGGCGGGGGCACCGAGGGAGGCGGCGACGACCGCCCGGTGGTGAATTTCTACAACTGGTCCGACTACATCCATCCCGACACGCTGCCGCAGTTCGAAGCCGAGACCGGCATCGACGTCCGCTACGACGTCTACGACTCGAACGACGTGCTGCAGGGCAAGCTCCTCGCCGGCAACACCGGTTACGACGTGGTGGTGCCCACCGGCAACTTCTTCGAGGTGCAGCGGGTGGCCGGCGTGTTCCAGCCGATCGACAAGAGTCGGCTTCAGAACTACGACAATCTCGACCCCGAGATCCTCGCGAAGCTCGAAGCGCTCGATCCGGGCAACCGCTTCGCGATTCCGTACGCGTGGGGCACGAACGGGCTCGGCATCAACGTCGACGCGGTGAAGGAGCGCATCCCCGATGCCCCGCTCGACTCCTGGGCGCTGCTGTTCGACCCGGAGAACGCGAAGCGTCTGGCCGACTGCGGCATCACGCTGCTCGACGCCGCCGACGAGGTGAACGAGATCGCGCTCAGCTACCTCGGCTACGAGCCCGGCTCCAGCGACCTCGGCGAGCTCGAAGAGGCGATGGCGATGGTCGCGAAGATCCGCCCGTACGTGCGCTACTTCCACTCCTCGCAGTACATCGACGATTTCGCGAACGGCGAGGTGTGCTTGGTGCTCGGCTGGTCGGGCGATCTGTATCAGGCGATGGACGATGCGCTCGACGGGCTGAACCTCGACTACGTGATCCCGAAGGAGGGCTCCATCGTCTGGTTCGATCTGCTCGCGATCCCGGCCGATGCGCCGCACCCGGAGGCCGCGCACCGGCTGATCGACTTTCTGCTGCGGCCCGAGATCGCGGCGCAGAACACGAACCATACGTTCTTCGCGAACGCGAACCGGGCGTCCTACGATCTGCTCGACCCGGCGATCCGGAGCGATCCGTCCATCTACCCCCCGCCCGAGGTGATGGCGCGGCTGTTCCCGAACCCGGTCAAGGAGCCGCAGTACGTGCGGGCGCGCAATCGGCTCTGGACCCAGCTCAAGACCGGGATGTGACCGTGGCGGGCAAACCCATCGTGCTGATTCCGTGCGACGTGAAGGAAGTGGGCATTCACCCCTTCCACTGCGTCGGCGAGAAGTACATCGACGCGGTGGCCCACGGGGCCGACGCCTGGCCGCTGCTGGTGCCCGCGTTCGGTCCGGGCACCGACCTCGCGCCGCTCGCCGGGCACGTGGACATCGATGCGCTGCTGGCTCTGGCCGACGGGGTGTTCCTGCCGGGCAGCATCAGCAACGTGGCGCCGCCCGAGTACGGCGAGCCGGACGATCCGGAGATCCTGCACGACACCCAGCGCGATGCGGTGGCGCTGCCGCTGATCCGGCGCGCGCTGGCGCTCGAGGTGCCGCTGTTCGCGGTGTGCCGCGGGCTGCAGGAGCTGAACGTGGCGCTCGGCGGCACGCTGCACCCGCGCCTGCAGCGGGTCGAAGGGCTGATGGACCATCGGGAGGACACCCGTCTGCCGAGGCCCGATCAGTACCGGCACGCGCACGCGGTGCGGCTGACGCCCGGCGGGAAGCTCGAGGCGCTGCTCGGCACCGCGGAGATCCAGGTGAACTCGCTGCACGGGCAGGGCATCCGCGATCTGGCGCCGAGCCTCGTCGTGGAAGGCGTTGCGCCGGACGGCGTCATCGAGGCGGTGAGCCGGCCGGAGCAGCCGAGCTTCCTGCTCGGCGTTCAGTGGCATCCGGAGTGGCGCTTCCGCGAGGACCCGGTGTCGGTGCGGCTGTTCGAGGCCTTCGGCGAAGCCGTCGCCGGCCGGCACCGCGAGCGCATCGGGCGGGCTTAGGGGACTGTGGGAGCGGCCTCCGGCCGCGAACTGTCTGGACCGTTCGCGGCCGGAAGCCGCTCCCACCGGGTAGCGTTACCAGCTCAACACCACGTACTGCTGGGCATTCCCCGAACGCACCAGCATCACCGCGCGGTTCTGCTTGCTGGCGGCGATCGCCTGGTTGAACTCGGCGACGCTGCCGACCGGGCGCTGGTTGACCTGCAGGATCACCGAGCCGGGGGTGATGCCGACCCGGGCCGCCGGCGAATTCGGCGCGACCTGGCTGACGACCACGCCCTGGCCGGGCTCGAGGCCGAGGCGCTCGGCCATCTCCGGCGTCATCTCCTGCACGGCCAGGCCGATGTCGCGCGCGGTGCCGGTCTGGCCGACCTGGCCGGCCTCCTCTGCCTCCGCGCGCGAGCCGATGGTCACGTCGAGCTGGCGCTGCTTGCCGTCGCGCAGCACGGTCAGCCGGACCTCGGTGCCGGGCTTGGTCATCGCCACGCGGTTGCGGAAGTCGCCCGCATCGCTCACCGGCTCGCCGCGGTAGCGGACGATCACGTCGCCCACCTCGATGCCCGCCTTCGCGGCCGGCGAGCCCTCGGACACCTGCGCCACCAGCACGCCCTGGGTCCGATCGATGCCGAACGACTCGGCCAGATCCTGGGTGAGCGGCTGAATCAGCACGCCGATGAAGCCGCGGGTGACGGTGCCGCCCTCGATGAGCTGCGTCGCGATGTTCTTCGCGAGGTCCGCCGGGATCGCGAAGCCGATGCCCATGTAGCCGCCGCTCTGGCTGAAGATCGCGGTGTTCATGCCGACCACCTCGCCGTCGAGATTGACGAGCGGCCCGCCGGAGTTGCCGGGGTTGATCGCCGCGTCGGTCTGGATGAAGTCCTCGTAGTCGGTGATCCCGATGCTGGTGCGGCCGGTGGCGCTGACCACGCCGACGGTCAGCGTCGAGCGCAGCCCGAACGGACTGCCGATGGCGACCACCCACTCGCCCACCTCCAGCTCGGACGAGGTGCCGAGCGGCAGGATCGGCACGTCCGTGGTCTCGATCTCGATCACGGCGACGTCGGATTGGGGATCGGTGCCGGTGACCTTTCCATCGAACTCACGGCCGTCCGGCAGGCGCACGCTGATCCGCTCGGCGTTCTGCACCACGTGGTTGTTGGTCATGATGTAGGTCTTGCCGTCGTCGCGCCGGAACGCGAAGCCGGAGCCCTGACCGAAGATGCGCTGCTCGCCGCGCGGCATCGGCGGCAGCGGGACCTCGTCCCCGAAGAACCGGCGGAAGAACTCGTCCGGTCCGAACGGCGTCATCGGTGCCTGGCGGGTGCCTTCGACCTGCAGCGACACCACCGACGGCGACACCTTCTGAGCGACCGAGGCGAAGGCCTTGCCGGTCTGGCGCAGGCTCTCGACCGCCGCGGCGTCGCCGCGGGCGGCGTCACTCGGGCCGGCGTGGAACGTGATCAACAGCGCGGTGAGCAGAATCAACGTGCGGTGCTTCATGTGGTCCTCTATGTGATCCTCTCGAGTTCTTTTTCCGTCCGAACGCACTACCCCCGCCTCGCTGACGACGAGTCCTCCCGGCGCCGGCTCCGGCGCTCCGGTCCGTTTGGCAGGAGGATGGCGGCGAAGTTCCCGGTGTGGGAGCGGCCTCCGGCCGCGAAGGTCCTTCGATTCGCGGCCGGAGCTCGGCGGATAGCCGTCGCTCCCGCAGGGTTCGGCGTCAGTCGCGGTGCGCGGCCGCGGCCCGGCGCGCGCTGATCAGCATCGCGACCGACACGCCGAGCGCCACCGCCACGATCAGGAGCGTCGCCAGCGCGTTGATCTCGGGCGAGAGCCCGAGCCGCACTTTCGAGAAGATCACCATCGGCAGCGTGGTCGCGCCGGGGCCGGAAACGAAGCTCGCGATCACCAGGTCGTCGAGCGACAGCGTGAAGGCGAGCAGCCAGCCTGCCGCCAGCGCGGGCGCGAGCAGCGGCACGGTGATCTGGAAGAACGTGCCGAGCGGCCGCGCGCCGAGATCGAGCGCCGCCTCTTCGAGCGACGGATCGAGCTGCGACAGCCGCGACTGCACGACCACCGCCACGTAGGCGGTCGCGAACGTGATGTGGGCCAGCGTGATGGTGGTCATGCCGCGCCCGCTGGGCCAGCCGATCGCGCCTTCCAGCGCGATGAACAGCATCAGGAGCGACAGTCCGGTGATCACCTCCGGCACCACCAGCGGCGCGGCGAGCATCCCGGAGAACAGCGCGCGCGTGCGGAAGCGGCCGAACCGCACGATCACGTAGCCGGCCATCAAGCCCAGCACCGTGGCCGCGGTCGCGGTGAGCGCGGCGATGCGCAGCGACAGCCAGGCGGCGCCGAGGATCTGCTCGTCCTGCATCAGCGCCGCGTACCAGCGGGTCGAGAAGCCCTGCCAGATCATCACCCGTTCGCCGGCGTTGAACGAGTAGCCGATCAGCGTGACGATCGGCAGGTACAGGAACGCGTAGCCGAACGCGACCAGCGTGATGAGCGCCACCGGCCTACGCATCGACTTCCTTCCGAGAGCTCTGCAGCACCGCGATCGGCACCACCAGGATCAGCAGCATCACGATCGCGACCGCGGACGCGAGCGGCCAGTCTCGATTCGCGAAGAACTCGTTCCAGAGCACGCGCCCGATCATGATGCTGTCGGGCCCGCCGAGCAGCTCGGGGATCACGAACTCGCCCACGGCCGGAATGAACACCAGCAGCGACCCGGCGACGATGCCCGGCAGCGACAGCGGCAGCGTCACCTTCAGGAACGCCTGCCACGGCTGGCAGCCGAGATCGAGCGCGGCCTCGACGATCGAGTAGTCGAGTCGGGCGAGCGCCGCGTAGAGCGGCAGGATCATGAACGGCAGGTACGAATAGACGATGCCGACGTAGACCGCGCCTTCGGTGTAGAGCATCGGGATCGGCCGGTCGATCAACCCGAGCGCCATCAGCGCCGCGTTGATCAGCCCGCCGCCCTGCAGCAGCACCTTCCACGCGTACACGCGGATCAGGAACGACGTCCAGAACGGCAGGATCACCAGCATCAGCAGCACGAGCTGGAGCCGGCCCTGGGCGCGCGCGATCGCGTACGCGATCGGATAGCCCACGAGCAGGCAGAGCACGGTGGAGACCAGCGCCATGCGCAGCGACGTCAGATACGAGAGAACGTACAGCGGATCCTCGAGCAGGAAACGGTAGTTGGCGAACGTGGCCAGCACGCTGAGGCCTTCGGCCGTCGACTCGAGCAGCGGCGTGTATGGCGGCTGCGCGACGATCGACTCGGCCACCGAGATCTTCAGCACGAACAGGAACGGCAGCAGGAAGAACAGCGCGAGCCAGCCGAACGGCACGAGGTAGACCAGGAGCCTCCCGCGGCGGCGGAACACGCCGCGGCCCGACGCGAGCTCGCCGCTCACTCCGGCAGCACCACCACGCTGTCCGGCGACCAGGTCAGCCACACGTCCTCGTCCCAGGTGAACGTGTCCACCGGATCGCGGCTGCGCATCGGCTGCGTCACGGTCAGCACCGTGTCGCGGGCGGTGCGCACGTGATAGGTGGAGTGGGGGCCCAGGTAGGTGATCGCGTCGATCCGCCCGTGCACCGCGTTCACCGCGGTGCCACCGGCGGGTGCATCGGGCGGCTGGCGCTGCAGACGGATCTTCTCGGGACGGATCGCCACCCACAGCGTTTCGGCGCCGACGGTGGGCCGCGCCTCGCCGAGCTCGAGCGTCGCGTCGACGGCGGTGGCGTGCAGCCGTCCCGGACGGTCGCCGGGCGCGCACTCGAGCAGATTCACCGAGCCGATGAAACCGGCGACGAACCGGTTCGCGGGCGTCTCGTAGATCTCGCGCGGGGTGCCGACCTGCTCGAACCGGCCGTCGCGCATCACCGCGATGCGGCTCGACAGGTTCATCGCTTCTTCCTGATCGTGCGTGACCATCACGAAGGTGATGCCGACCCGCTCCTGGATGCGCGCGAGCTCGAGCTGGGTGCGCTCGCGCAGCTTCTTGTCGAGCGCCGCGAGCGGCTCGTCGAGCAGCAGCAGCTTCGGGCGCTTGACCAGCGCGCGGGCGAGCGCGACGCGCTGACGCTGGCCGCCCGAGAGCGCGTCGGGGCGGCGCTTCGCGAAGCCGCCGAGCTCGACGAGCGCGAGCGCCTCCTCCACCCGCACGGCGACCTCGGCCTTCGGCACCCGGTCCTGGCGCAGCCCGAACGCGACGTTGCTCCAGACGTTCATGTGCGGGAACAGCGCGTACGACTGGAACATCATGTTCACCGGCCGCTCGTAGGGGGGCGTGCGCGTCATGTCCTGACCGTCGATGAAGATGCGTCCGGCGGTCGGCGTCTCGAGCCCGGCGAGCATCCTGAGCAGCGTGGTCTTGCCGCAGCCGGAACCGCCGAGCAGGCTGAAGAACTCGCGCTCGTAGACGTCGAGGCTGACGTCGTCCACCGCGACGAAGTCACCGAAGCGCTTGCTGACCCGCTCGATGCGAAGGAACGGCGTCGTGTCGCGCCGCTTCCAGGGCTGATCGGTGAACGGGTCCATCGTCGTCTGAGCCAAAGCGGGAGCGCGCCGTTTTGGCGGCTATCATAGGCGAGCCGCTCGGGCAGGAACACCGTGGCGGCATCGGAAGGCCCTCGGTGCCGGAAGGCCCGCGGCGTCGGCGAGCCCTCCGGCGTTCGGAGCTAGAGCTGCGTGCGCAGCGTCAGCCCGTAGGTGCGAGGCGCCTCCAGGAACGCGACGCGGCTGCCGGGGCGCAGCGGCGTATTGGCGGTCACCTGGCGGGTCTGCTCGTCGGTCACGTTGTTGCCCCAGAGCTCCACCGTCCAGGAGCCGGACAGGCTGCCGATGCCGACGCGCAGATTCACCTTGGTGTTGTCGTCCTGGACGTCGAACGCGTTGTTCGGCTGGGTGCCGGTGCGGCGCTCGTCTTCCCAGCGCACGTGGCCGCTCAGGAAGTAGGCGAGCGAGTTGCCGATCTGCCCGTCGTAGCTGGCGCCGAAGGTCAGCACGTTCTCGGGCGAGTTGGTCAGCACCGCGCCGCACAGCGAGCTCACCGAGGCCGGCGCGTTCGGGTCGTCGCCGTCGCAGTCGCTCGGATAGCGGGAATCGGCGTACGCGTAACTCATGTGCAGCTCGAGGCCGGCCAGCGGCGTCGCGAGCAGCTCGAGCTCGCCGCCCCGGCTCTTCACCTTGGGCACGTTGAAGGTGGTGAACTGCACGCCGGTGAACTCGAGCACCTGGAAGTCCTCGAGGTCGTAGTCGAACAGCGCGACGTTCGCCCGCAGCCGCCGGTCGAGCAGCTCGGCCTTGACGCCCACTTCCCAGGCGTCGATCAGCTCGGAGTCGAAGCTCGGATCGGCGCCGCCCGCGGCGGCGGTGGCGTCGAGGTTGAAGCCGCCGGCCTTGAAGCCGTGGGTGAAGCTCAGGTATCCGGAGACCAGGTCGGTGAACGCGTACACCAGCTTTCCGGTGTAGATCAGCTCCTCGTCCTCGAAGGTCTCGTCGAACGTGGCGGGCAGGAGCGGTACGCCGGTATCCGCGGGGGCCGTGAACGGGAAGCAGGCGAACGCGATCGTCGTGCCGGCGAAGGTGCGTGCCACCGGCAGCAGCGGAGCCGCGTTCGCGACAGTGTTCAGGCAGGCGGGATTGTGCACGGTGGGCTGCTCGAAGCTGCCGTCCTTCTTCTCGTCCGTCCAACGCAGCCCGACGACGGCGTCGAGCCGGTCGGTGATCGCCAGCGTGTTGTGCGTGAAGATCGACCAGGACTCACCGTCCTGACGGAACACGTTGTTCGCGAACGAGCCGGCCGAGTCGAGGCCGCCGGCGAGCGCGATGGTGGGGCTCGGCGCGGCCAGCACGTCACCGAAGGTGCCGCCGGTGGCGAGCGGCACACCCGCCAGAGCCTGGAGGTCCGCCAAGCTCGGCGCGAACGCGAAGTTCCAGAGCACGGCGTCCGCGTAAGCGGAGAAGTCCTCGCCGAGCCCGAGACCCTGGTGCTCCTCGATCTTCTCGTCGGAGTAGTACGCGCCGATCATCCAGTCGAGCCGGCCGGCGCTGCCGTCGACCCGCAGCTCGTGGGTGATCGTGCGGATGTCGTCGAAGGTGTCGAAGCCGCCGGCCGCCGCCGGACGGACCGAGAACACGTCGAGTCCGACGAAGTCGGAGTCCTGTACGCTGTCGGCGCGGAAGTCCCGCCAGGCGCCGATGTAGGTGAGCCGCATCGTATCGGTCAGGTCGACGTTCAGCTCGGCGGAAATGCCCTTCTGCTCGAACGGGTTCTCGAACTGACTGCCGTTGGAGTCGCGATCCTCCACGCCGTCCTTCATGCCTGACGCCAGCACGCCGCCGTGCGCGGGCAGCCCGGCGGCGGCGAACGAGCCGAGCGCCGCGGCCGGCGTCTCCTGGATCACCGCCGCGTCACAGCAATGCTCGTCGGCTTCGGCGTAGTCGGCGATGAGCCTGAGATCGGCCGTGTCGCTGATCGACCAGAGGAGCTGGCCGCGCAGCAGCCAGCGGTCGCGGTCGAGGCTCTCCGCGCCGGACGTGCTCTCGACGAAGCCGTCGTGCTTGCGGATCGCGCCGGACAGGCGGTAGCCGAGGCGCTCCGGCACCAGCGGACCGCTGACACCGGCCTGCACGTTGTAGGCGTCGAAGTTGCCGGCGCCGAGGCTCGCGAAGGCTTCATGCTCCGACAGGTTCGGTGCGCGGGTGCGGATGTTGAGCGCTCCGGCGGTGGTGTTGCGGCCGAACAGCGTGCCCTGGGGCCCCCGCAGCACCTCGATGGCTTCGACGTCCATCAGGTCGCCGAGCGCGATACCCGGTCGACTCAGGTAGACGCCGTCGAGGAACACGCCCACGGCGCTCTCGAGGCCGATGTTGTTGCCGGTCGTGCCGACGCCGCGGATCCGCATCGTGCTGCCCTGCGATTCGGTCTGGGACGAGTTCATGTTGAACGACGCGGCCACCGTGGGCAGGTCCCTCAGGTCCTTGACGCCGGCACGGCTCAACGTCTGCGCGTCCACCGCGGTCACCGCGATCGGCACGTCCTGCAGGGACTCCTGTCGCTTCGTGGCGGTGACGATGATCTCTTCGAGGACCGGGCGTGCTCTCTCCTCCGCGGCATGGGCTTGGGACAAGCCGAACGACGCAACGCAACAACCGAGTACAACGAGCGGGCGCATTTCTTCTCCCCTTGTGACGAAGCGCGGCAGCCTAGCAGACGGCCGGGCGAAAGCAAGCTTGCAACCGCCCGACGAGATGCCTCCGCGAGCGGTACTTCGTTTGCGGCTATGATAGGTGCCGGTCGCCGCGCGGCGGTGCCGGCGGATCAGGGACAGGAGCGTCATGGGCAGAGGCATCACACGTCGGGATTTCGTGGCCGGCATCTCGATTCCGATCGCCGGGGCGGCCGCCGTCGGTCCAGGCGCGGCGGTCGCGGCGCGCGGCAGCGTGAGCGACTCGGCGGCGCCGTATCCGCCCGCGCTCACCGGCCTGCGCGGCAGCCATCCGGGCTCGTTCGAAGTGGCGCACGCGCTCGCCCGCGACGGTGTGCGTTGGCCGCGGCCGGCGCGGCAGACCGATCCGACCTACGATCTGGTGGTGGTCGGCGCCGGCATCTCCGGTCTCGCCGCCGCGTATCTGTTCCGTGCCCAGGTAGGGCCCGATGCGCGCATCCTGATCCTCGACAACCACGACGACTTCGGCGGTCACGCGAAGCGCAACGAGCTGCGCGTCGGCGGCCGCACGCTGCTCGGCTACGGCGGCTCGCAGAGCATCGACTCGCCGGCCACCTACTCGCGGGTCGCGCGCGGGCTGCTGCGTGAGCTCGGCATCGAGACGGAGCGCTTTCGCGACTACTTCGACCGCGGGTTCGACGCGCGGCACGGGCTGCGTCCGGGCATCTTGTTTCAGGCGGATCGTTTCGGGGCGAGCCGCCTGAGCGGCTGGTTCCTCGACGCGGCCGACGCCGCAGAGCGGGATCGTTGGCTCTCCGAATATCCGCTCGACTCGGCCGCGCGGGAGGCGCTGCGACGGCTCGCGGCCGGCGAGCTGCCCGGCGAGGCGCTGGCGGCCGCGTTCGCGAACGCCGGCCGGATCCGCACGGAGGATTTCCTGCGCGAGACGCTCGCGATGCCGGAGGAGGGGCTCGCGGTGCTGCGCGATCAGTCCCTCGGCTTCTGGGGCTTCGGCCTCGACGGGCTGTCGCTGCGCGAGAGCCTGGAGATGGGCGCGCTCGGGCCCGCGCTGACCGAGCTCGCCGAGCACCACGGCGCGCTGCGCACGGCCTTCGGTTCCCACGGCGAGGAGCCGTACATCTTCCATTTCCCGGACGGCAACGCCGGCATCGCCCGCGCGCTCGTCCGGTCGCTGATCCCCGACGCGATCCCCGGGCGCACGATGGAAGACCTGGTCCGTGCGCGGGCGCGTTACGACCGGCTCGACCGACCGGAGAACGGCACCCGGATCCGCCTCTCCAGCACGGCCGTCGAGGTGCGAAACGCCGCCGACGGCGTGGACGTGACCTACGTACGCGGCGGAGAGGCAGAACGCGTGCACGGCCGTTGCGCGATCCTCGCCTGTTACAACAACATCATTCCGCATCTGTGCCCGGAGATGGGCGAAGCGCAGCGGCGGGCGCTCGATTATCCGGAGAAGATTCCGCTCGTGGTGATGAACATCGCGCTCAGGCACTGGCGGCCGATTGCCGAGTCCGGTTTCGGCGAGGTCTACACGCCGGGCGGCTTCCTGGTCGGGATGGGGCTCGACTTCCCGGTCAGCATGGGCGGCTATCGCTTCAGCCGCTCGCCCGACGAGCCCGTGGTGCTCGACTGCTGGCACGCGGGCATCGATTCCGACCGCACGCTGCACGTGTTCGAGCGGCTGCGCCGCGGCCGGCACGCGATGCTCGCGCGGCCGTTCGAGGCGTACGAGGCCGCGGCCCGCGCGCAGCTCGTCGAGGCCTGGGGCGATCACGGCTTCGATCCCGATCGCGACATCGCCGCGATCACGGTGAACCGCTGGCCGCACGGTTACGCGTGGGAGTACACCGACCTGTGGGACGAGCCCGGCTGGAGCCGCGGCGCGGGACCGCACGTGATCGGCCGCCAGCAGCTCGGCCGCATCTCCATCGCGAATTCCGATTCCGAATCCTTCGCCTACGTGAACGGCGCGATCGACGCCGCGTACCGGGCCGTGCGGGAGCAGACCACACCGTGAGCGATGGCTCGAAGCGTGCGCCGTTGCCCGGCTGGGTGCCGGCGACGCTCGAGCGGGCGTTCGCGGACCTGAACGCCGGCCGTCCGGAGGCCGCGGCGGACGCCTGCCGGCGGATCCTCGCCGCGGCGCCGGAGCTGGTGCAGGCGCATTTCCTGGTGGGCCTGACTGCGCTCGCGATGAACGACCGCCGCACCGCCGTCTCGGCCTTCGGCTCGGTGACGAAGCTCGCGCCGGAGCACGGGGCCGCCTGGGCGCAGCTCGCGCGTCTGTTCGTCGGCGCCGGGCAGGTGAACCGCGCCGACCACGCGCTCGCGCAGGCGATCCGCCATGCGGGCGACGATCCCCAGGTGCACGACCTGATCGGTGTGACCTGCTCGCTGCTCGGCGATCAGGAGGCGGCGCGCGCGTGGTACGCGAAGGCGGTGGCCCGGGCGCCGGATCAGCCGGGCTTCCGCGTCAACCTGGCGAACGCGCTGGTGTTCCTCGGCCGCACCGCCGAGGCGGAAGCGGAGCTCGGCGAAGCGCTGCGCCAGCGCCCGGACAACGCGCAGGCGCACTGGCTGCTCGCCGGGGTGCGGCGCGCGCGCGACCGGCGCCACGTGGAACAGCTCGTTCGGCTGCTCGCGAGCGGCAACCACGGCGCGCAAGGTCAGGCGTTTCTCTACTACGCGCTCGGCAAGGAGCTCGAGGACCTGGAGGAGTGGCCGCGGGCCTTCGAAGCGTTCGCGCGCGGCGCCGCCGCGCGGCGCAGCACGCTGACGTTCGACGAAGCGCTCGAGCAGGCCTTCTACGATGCGCTCGAGCAGACGTTCACCGCGGAGTGGCTCGAGCGTGACGCTGCGGCGCGGGCGTGCTTCGCCGGCGCGCCGGTGCCGATCTTCGTGATCGGCCAGCCGCGTACCGGCACCACGCTGGTCGAGCGGGTGATCAGCGCGCACTCGGAGGTGCATTCGGCCGGCGAGCTGCAGCAGCTCGGTCTGTCGCTGCGCCGCCTGGTGGACTACCGCGGCCGCGAACGTTTCGCACCGGAGCTCGCGCTGCAGGCCGCGGACGTCGATGCGGCCGCGCTCGGCCGGGCCTACCTCGCCGCGACCGAACGCCAGCGGGGCACCCGGCGCTGCTTCGTCGACAAGCTCCCGTCGAACTTCCTGTTCGTGCCGCTGATCCTGAAAGCGCTGCCGCACGCGAAGATCGTGCATCTGGTGCGCGATCCGATGGACGCCTGCTTCGCGAGCTTCAAGCAGCTCTTCGCCGACGCCTATCCGCACTCGTACGAGCAGGGCGAGATGGCGCGTCACTTCGCCCGCTACCATCGGCTGATGGCCGTCTGGCGCGAGCGCTTTCCGGGGCGCTTCCTCGACGTGCGCTACGAGGACATCGTCGCCGATCTCGAGCCGCACGCCCGGCGTCTGATCGACTACCTCGAGCTGCCGTGGGAGGACCGGTGTCTCGAGTTTCACCGCCAGAGCGGATCGGTCGCGACCGCGAGTGCGGTGCAGGTGCGCGAGCCCGCGCACACGCGCTCGGTCGGCCGCTGGCGCCGCTACGAGCAGCAGCTCGCGCCGATGCGGGCGGCGCTCGCGGCCGCCGGGGTAGCGCTCTGATCCGGTGGCGCCTCCCCTCTGTGGGAGCGGCCTCCGGCCGCGAACCGCCTGCCGGAAGAAGTGGACCCCTCCTCCCTCGACGACCGTCTGTTGGTCGCATTGAGATGTGGTCGCTCTAGGCGTAACTCAACTGGCGAGGAGAAGAGGGGCCCACGTCTAGGCTACGCCCGTCGCATGGAATGAGAAAGACGTCTTCCGTCCCTCCGTGGCGTGTTTCTCCGGCCAATCCGTGGCGTGTTTCGCCACCGGACCACGTCAAGCCGTTCAGATATCCCGATAAATCAGAAACTTATGAGGTGGCATAGCGCTTGCTCACGCGGCGCCAGGATCCATGACTGAGGGAGTTTCCGGTGAATCGAGTGTCTTCGAGGATCGTGTGCGCGCTGTTGCTGCTCGCGCTCGGCGGCTGCGTGATCTCCGTGCGCGACGACGACATGGACGGCGACTGGATCGGCGGTGAGCGCGACGACTGGCGGCGCCGCCAGGAACGCAACCGCGAAGCGATCGCGCTCCTCGAGCTCGGCCGCAGCGTCGATTCCGTCATCGACGAGCTGGGGCCCCCCGACATGACCGAATCGTTCGTGCGCGACGGCCTGACCTACCGGGTGCTGCGCTACCGCACCCACCGGGTGCGCGACGACGGACGCACCACGCGCGACGAGACGGAGCCGCTGGTGTTCGTCGACGGCGAGTTGGTGGGTTGGGGCGAATCCGCGGTCGAATACGCACGCCCCTGAAGCTTCCCGAGACCGAAGAGCCGTAGCTCGCGAAGCGAACGCCCGAGCTGTTCCTCCAGCGGCCAGCCGCTGCGGGAACAGCCGCCTTGCTCGCCCCCCGGCGCTGTGCTCTTATTTCGCCGCGATAACAACAGCATGGGTCTCACAGGGGGGCCGTCGATGAACCAGACGTTCGAGTTGTCCGCACGCGGCCGACTGGCCCGTGCGGTCGCCGCGGCCACCCGGGCCGCCACCGCGGCCGCGCTGGTGGGCGCGACAGCCGCGCCGGCCGGCGTCGCCGCCGCCGAAGGGGTGATCGAGGAGATCGTCGTGACGGTGCAGCGCCGCGAGGAATCGCTCGGCGAAGTGCCGCTCGCGGTGACCGCGGTCACCGGCGAGTTCATCCGCGACGTGAACCTCGACGACGTGAAGGACCTGGTGCTCTACACGCCCGGCTTCACCGGCAACTCGAAAGACAGCTTCATCGACATCCTGAACGTGCGCGGCGTTCTCACCAACGATTTCGGGGTCGGCGGCGACCCGTCGGTCAGCGTGTTCAAGAACGGCCTCTACCAGGGCCGCAACGGCGCGGTGGTGACGAGCTTCTACGACATCGACCGGGCCGAGGTGCTGCGCGGGCCGCAGAGCTTCCTGTTCGGCCGCAACTCCATCGCCGGCGCGATCAGCGTGCACACCCGCCGGCCGGACTTCGACGGCACCAGCGGCTACGCGGAGCTCGACGTCGGGCAGCGCAACCGGATCGTCGCCGAGGGCGCGGTCAACGTGACGCTCTCGGAGAACGTCGCAGCCAGGCTCGCGCTGTACAGTGCCAACGAGGACGGCTACGTCGACGACGTGTTCGATCCATCGAACGACGAGCTGATCGAGCAGGACAAGAAGGCCGGCCGGCTGTCGCTCAGGTTCCAGAACGACCGCACCGACGTGAATTTCATGGCGGAGTACGAGGACCGCAAGCAGTCCGGCAGCATCTATCGAGCGACCGGCAAAGGCGAGACCTGGGAGACGCTGCAGGAGATCTTCGGCGTCGAGCTCGACGGCAACGGGCGCGACTCCGACAGCGACTTCGGCCTCGGCGAGCGCGACGACGGCGAGGTGCTGAGCCTGGGGCTCGAGATCGAGCACGATCTCGGCTTCGCGACGCTGACGTCGTTGACCGGCTACAAGGATCACGAGTTCACCTACGCGGAAGACTTCGACGGCACGCCGCTCGCGATCAACGACTACGCCCAGGATCAGGAAGGCGACTACTTCGAGCAGGAATTCCGCCTGGTCTCCCAGACCGACGGCGCGCTGTCCTGGTACGCGGGTGTGTCGTACTACCGGGAGAACATCGACGCCACGTTCGCCCAGCACGGCGACGAAGACGTGATGTGCCAGTACTACTCGTTCGCGTACTACGGCACCGCCTACACCTGCGCCGAATACTACGGCAGCTTCACCTACAGCCCCGACGGGCTGCTCGAGCGCAACCGGGTGAAGGGCGAGTTCGAGGGCTGGGGCGCTTACGTCGATCTGACCTACGCGTTCACCGACACCCTCGATGCGAGCCTCGGTCTGCGCTACTCGCGGGACGAGAAGAACTTCCGGCTGCGCGCGTTCGACGTCGACAGCGAGCTCGGCCCGTACTTCGCGCTCGGCTTCACCACCGTCGGCTTCCTCGAGGACACCCGCGACTGGGACAAGCTCTCGCCGCGGCTGCAGGTGCGCTGGATGCCGAACGACGACTGGATGGCCTACGGCAGCGTGACCACCGGCTACAAGTCGGGCGGCTACGGCTCGTTCGCGATCTTCCCGGACGTGCCGTTCGGCACCGTCGGCATCACGCCGGCGGAAGCGATCCCGGATCCGTTCGATCCCGAGGAGGTGCTCTCCTACGAGATCGGCACGAAGGGCAAGCTCTGGGACGGGCGCGCTACGCTGGAGCTGATCGGCTACTACTACACCTACGAAGACCTGCAGGTGACGGTCGGCGGCCAGGGCGGCGGCATCCTGGTCGAGAACATCGGCGAGGTGGACGGCTGGGGCATCGAATCGACCTTCAACGTGCTGCTGAACGACTACGTCGACGTGTATCTGTCGGTGGCGTGGGCCGATACCGAGGCGAACGACGTGCAGGCCGCCTGCGACGGTACCGATCTCTGCGAAGGCAACAGCCTGCCGGAGCTGCCGGAGCTGTCCTACTCTGCCGTGCTGCAGGGGCGCCTGCCGGTGACGGGAGGCGAGTGGATCGGACGGGCCGAGCTGTTCGGCCAGACCGAGACCGGCGGCAGCCTCGAGCACGATCCGGCCGGCGAGATGGACGGCTACACCGAGCTCACGCTGCGTGCCGGCTACCGCTCGAACGCCGGCTGGGAAGTGCTGGGGTACGTCGAGAACGTGACGGACGAGCTCTACTACGACCTCGCGGTGAACGGCAGCGGGATCCTTCCCGCGCATTTCGTCGGACCCAGCCGCCCGCGCACGTTCGGTGTGCGCCTTTCCTGGGAATTCCAATGAGTTGAGCAGCACCTGACCCGGCGGTAACCATGGCCATCGACCTCGCGAAGCTCCAGCAGCGCGATCGCGACCATCACTTCCATCCGTTCACCGACTTCAAGCGCCTCGGTGAGCGCGGAACCCGGGTGATCGTCCGCGGCGAAGGCGTGTACGTGTACGACCACGCCGGCAACAAGCTGCTCGACGCGATGTCGGGCCTGTGGAACGTCAACGTCGGCTACGGCCGCCGGGAGTTGATCGACGCGGCGCGGCGCCAGCTCGAGACGCTGCCGTTCTACAACAGCTTCTTCCAGTGCACGACGGTGCCCGCGATCGAGCTGGCCGAGCGGCTCGCGAACCTGAGCGACGGACGGTTCACGCACGTGTTCTTCGCGGGCTCGGGCTCCGAGGCGAACGACACGCAGATCCGCCTGGTACGCCGCTACTGGCAGCTCGAAGGGCGCCCCGAGAAGAAGATCATCATCAGCCGCACGAACGCCTACCACGGCAGCACCATCGGCGCGGCGAGCCTCGGCGGCATGAAGCCGATGCACGAGCAGGGCGGGCTGCCGATCCCGGGCGTCGTGCACGTCGAGCAGCCGTACTGGTTCGAGGGCGGCGGGAACCTGACGCCGGAGGCGTTCGGCGTCGAGGTCGCGCGGCGCCTCGAGCAGAAGATCCTCGAGCTCGGCCCGGACAACGTCGCCGCGTTCATCGGCGAGCCGGTGCAGGGCGCCGGCGGCGTGATCATCCCGCCGGAAACCTACTGGCCCGAGGTCGAGCGCGTCTGCCGCGCGCACGACGTGCTGCTGATCGCCGACGAGGTGATCACCGCGTTCGGCCGGCTCGGCGACTGGTTCGGCCACCGGCGGATGGGCTTCCAGCCGGATCTCCTGACCTTCGCGAAAGCGGTGACCTCCGGCTACATCCCGCTCGGCGGCGTGCTGGTCGGTCCGCGGGTCAGCCGCGTGCTCGCGTCCGGCGGCGGCGAGTTCGCGCACGGCTACACCTATTCGGGGCATCCGGTCGCCTGCGCGGTGGCGCTCGCGAACCTCGACGTGATCGAGCGGGAAGGATTGATCGCGCGGGTACGGGACGAGATCGAGCCGTATTTCCGCCGCGGCTGGCACGAGCTCGGTGCGCGCCACGCGATCGTCGGCGAAGCGCGCTCGTTCGGCCTGATGGGGGCGCTCGAGCTGGTGCGGAGCGGCCGCGAGCGCTTCGACAGCGCGCTGAACGCGGGCGAGCGCTGCCGCGACATGTGCATCGAGCACGGGCTCGTGATGCGCGCGGTGCGCGACACGATGATCGTCGCGCCGCCGCTCGTGATCACCACCGCCGAGATCGACGAGCTGCTGGAGAAGGCCGATCGAGTGCTGACCGCGCTCGCGCGCGACCTCGGCTGACGCGATGGACGCATCGCGCGGCTTCGAAGACTCCTGGTACTACGCCACTGCGAAGGGTCTGGTCGAGCGGCCGCGGCTCGAGGAGCGGGTATCCGCCGACGTCTGCGTGGTGGGCGGCGGATACACGGGCCTCTCGGCCGCGCTCGAGCTCGCCGAGCGCGGCTACCGAGTCGTGCTGCTCGAAGGCCATCGCATCGGCGCTGGCGCGAGCGGCCGCAACGGCGGCGTGCTCGGCATGGGCCAGCGCAAGGATCAGGACGAGCTCGAGCGCTGGCTCGGCGAGGGCGTCGCCGCGCGGCTCTGGCAGGTGGCGCTCGAGGCGAACGCGCTGGTGCGCGAGCGCATCCGCCGCTACGCGATCGACTGCGACCTGAAGGACGGCGTGCTGCACGCGGCGCACCGCCGGCGCTACGTGGCCGGCTACTGGCGGTACGTCGACCACCTCGCCGAACGCTACGACTACCACGGCTGCCGCAAGATCGACGCCGCCGAGATGGCCGCGATGCTCGGCACCCGCAGCTTCCACGGCGGCTACCTCGACTCGGGCGGTGCGCACCTGCATCCGCTGAACCTGGCGCTCGGCCTCGCCCGCGCCGCCGAGCAGCACGGCGCGCGGATCTACGAGCGCTCGCGGGTCGAGGGCTACGATGCGCCGCGCGGCGCGGGCGGCCGCATCCGCGTGCGCACCGGCCGCGGGGAAGTGGACGCCGAGTTCCTGGTGCTCGGCTGCAACGGCTACCTCGGCCGCCTCGCCCGCGGCGTCGACGCCTACCAGATGCCGATCAACAACTTCCTGCTCGCCACCGAGCCGCTCGGCGCGGCGCGCGCGCGGCAGATCAATCGCGACGACGTCGCGGTGGTCGACTCGCGCTTCGTGGTGAACTACTTCCACAACTCGCCCGACCACCGGCTGATCTTCGGCGGCGGTGAGAACTACACGCCGCGCTTCCCGCGGGATCTCAAGGCGTTCGTGCGCAGGTTCATGCTGCGGGTGTACCCGACGCTCGAGGACGTCGCGATCGACTACGCGTGGGGCGGCACCCTCGCGATCACGTTGAAGCGCATGCCGCACTTCGGCCGCGACGGCAACGTGTTCTGGGCCCAGGGCTACTCGGGCCACGGGATCGCGATGGCGAACATGGGCGGCAAGCTGATCGCCGAAGCGCTCGCGGGCACCGCCGAGCGCTTCGACCTGTTCGCCCGGCTGCCGCACGTGCGCTTTCCGGGCGGACGCTATCTGCGCTGGCCGGCGCTGGTGGCGGGCATGCTCTACTACGCGATGCTGGACAAATTCTGAGGAGGCGCGATGCGCAGACGAGTCGGATACGCGGCGGTGCTGCTCGGGCTGCTGGTGGGACCCCTGGGCTGCGGCTCGCCGACAGGCTCGCCAACGGGATCGTCAGCGGGCCAGGAGGCGGCAGCGGCGGGGCTGTCACCGGGCGCGGCCGCGGAGCCGCTGCCGGCGGACCTGATCCTGACCGGCGGGGCCGTGTACACGCTCGATCCCGAGCAGCCGTGGGCCGAAGCGGTCGCGATCGGCGGCGGGCGGATCCTCGCGGTGGGCGACGACGCCGTGGTGACGGCCGCGTATCGCGGCGAGACGCTGGATCTCGAGGGCTACATGGTGCTGCCGGGATTCCACGACGCGCACTCGCATCCGATCACGAGCGGGGTGCAGATGCTGCAGTGCGACCTGACGGAAGCGGAGACGCTCGAAGACACGCTGGCGGCGATCCGCGCTTGCGACGAAGCGCGCCCCGACACCGAATCGCCCGACGACGACTGGCTGCTCGGCGGCGGCTGGAACCTGTCGCTCTTTCCCGATGCGAATCCGCACAAGTCGGTGCTCGACGAGATCGTCGGCGACCGCCCGGTGTTTCTCGAAGGCGAGGACGGCCACAGCAGCTGGGCGAGCTCCGAGGCGCTCGCGCGCGCGGGCATCAGCGCCGACACCGAGGATCCGCCGCTCGGTGTGATCGAGCGCGACGCGAATGGCGAGCCCACCGGCACGCTGCGCGAGGCGGCGCAGGGTCTGGTACAGCGCGTGCTGCCGCCGATCACGACGGAGCAGCGCGTCGAGGGCGCGCTCGCCGCGCTCGAGCTCGCGAACGCGTTCGGCATCACGTCCATCGTCGCGGCGTCCGTCGGCCGCGACGAGCTCGAGGTGTGGCGGCGCCTCGAGCAGGACGGCCGCCTCACCGCGCGTATCGTCGCGAGCATCCGGATGACCGACGGCGGCGCCGGCGGCGAGCGTGATCTGCTCGACCCGGACAGCCGCGGCAGCGGGCGCCTGGTGCGGGCGGATGCGGCGAAGATCTTCCTCGACGGCGTGCTGGAGGGCGAGACGGCCGCGTTGCTCGAGCCGTACCTCGATCCCCAAGGGAAGGGTGCGCAGCGGCGCGGCGCGTTGAACGTGCCGTGGGAGCGCCTGCGGGCGCTGGTGACCGAGCTCGACGCGATGGGCGTTCAGGTGCACATGCACGCGATCGGCGACCGCGCGGTGCGTCAGGGTCTGGATGCGGTGGAAGCGGCCCGCGAGGCGAACGGGCCGAGCGACAACCGCCACCACATCTGCCACCTGCAGCTCGTGCACGCCGCCGACCACGCGCGCTTCGCCGAGCTCGGCGTGGCGGCGAACTTCCAGGCGCTGTGGGCGTTCCCGGATGCGTACATCACCGACGTGAACCTGCCGGCGGTGGGCCGCGAGCGGGTGGAGCGGATGTATCCGATCCGTTCCATCGAGCGGGCCGGCGGCATCATCGTCGGCGGCAGCGACTGGTCGGTGTCGTCGATGAATCCGCTCGACGCGATCGAGACCGCGGTGACCCGTCGGGACCCGGCCGGCCAGGTGCCCGGCGTGCTGAATCCGGCCGAGGCGGTGAGTCTCGAGACCATGCTGGCCGCGTACACGCGAAACGCCGCGTGGCTGATGCACCAGGAAGACCTGACCGGCACGATCGCGCCGGGCAAGCAGGCGGACCTCGTGGTGCTCGATGCGAACCTGTTCGAGATCGAGCCGGCGGCGATCAACACCACGCGCGTGGTGCGCACCTATCTTGCCGGCCGGCAGGTCTATCCGCCGCCGGCCGCGACTCGCTGAGGCCCCGCGGCGGCCGCGCTCGGCACCCCGCGCGGCGGCGTGCTAAGGTGTGCAGGATCGGTCGCGGCGCGCCCGCGCCGCCTTCCGGATACCGAATGGCCATATCGCTTCAGCCGCAATCGCCTCGCGCCGCCGAAACCGACGGCGCCCCCACCAACGCGCCGGAGCTCGGTGCCCGGGCCCGCGCCGCGCTCGAGGCGCGCCTCGAGCAGCGCCTCGGGCGCATCCACGCGCGCTCGCGGCTCGGCATCGAGGAGGAGCACGCGACGCAGGTGTTCCACCGCGCGCGCAGCGTGTTCCACCCGGAGAACTGGTACTCGTTCGCGGCGCTGATCCGGACGTGCCTGCGCCTCGCGGGTATGCACGGGCGGGCGCTGCGCAACGCGCGCACGCTCGAGGTGGTGCGGCATCGGGCGGTGCTGCCGAATCTGCCGCCGGCGTTCGAGGGCTTTCGGATCCTGCACCTGTCGGATCTGCACATCGACGTCAGCGAGGAGACCTGTCACGCGATCATCGACGCCGCGCGCAGCATCGACTACGACCTGTGCGTGCTGACCGGCGACTACCGGTTCCGCACCTCGGGGGACATCGAGCCGGCGCTCGCCAACATGCGCCGGTTGCGCACGAGCCTGGCCGGCGAGATCTACGGCGTGCTCGGCAACCACGACAGCGTGCTGATGCTGCCGGAGCTCGAGGACATGGGCATCCGCATGCTGATGAACGAGTCCGTGGTGCTCGAGCGCGGCGGCGACCGGCTGCATCTCGCCGGCATCGACGATGCGCACTTCTTCGGCGTCGAGAACTTCGAGAAGGCGCTGGCCGACGTGCCGGCGGACGTGCCGATCGTGCTGCTCTCGCACACGCCGGAGGTGTTCCGTCAGGCGGCCCACAGCGGCGTGAGCCTGCTGCTCTGCGGCCACACCCACGGCGGGCAGATCTGCCTGCCGGGCGGGATCCCGCTGTTGCTCGACGCGGCGATCCCCCGCCATCTCGGCCGCGGGCCGTGGCGCCACCGCGACATGCTCGGGTACACCTCGCCCGGCGCGGGCACTTCCATCGCGGAGGTGCGGCTGAACTGCCCCGCGGAGATCACGCTCCACACGCTCCATCGGACGTGATTCAGCGCACCGGGTCGTCGGCGAGCGCGGCGGCCTCCTCGCGGAGCCTGGCGGCGCGGCGCCTGCCGAGCCAGCTCGACAGACCGCTCAGGCAGAGCCAGCCCGCAGCGATTCCGGTGGCGGCGACGAGCAGCGCGTAGAGCGCGGACATCCCGTATCCCGCGTGCAGCGGATACAGCTGATTCAGGAGCCTGCGCAGCGGCGGTGAGCGATCCGCGAGGCTCACCCGAACCCGGTTCGGCTCCGGTCCGAACGTGACCGATGTGCGGCCGTTCGGATGCCACTCGCCCGGCATCCGGAATCGAAAGCCGACTTCCGGCGCCTCGGGCACACCGAGACGGATGTAGGTCGGCCACCCGTTCGGCACCTGCTCGAGCGCGGCCGTCAGAAACCGTGAGGGAGGCGCCGTGCTCGGGAGCCGGTGGTCGTGCGTTGCCTCGTGCGCCGCAGGGCCGAGCGGTCCGACGTTCTTCTGCCACAGCATCGCCGTGCCCGTCAGTATCAGCAACAGCAATGGCAGCGCGAGGACGGCGCCGAAGTGGCGGTGATGCTGCAGCACCCGGGGCGAGGCGAGCGAGTGCGGTTTCACCCATTCCCAGCGCCAGCGCGCGCGGCTCGGCCACCACAGCACGATGCCGATCACCGTGAGCGCGATCGACGCCAGACCGCTCGAGAGCAGCACGATCTCGCCGGTCACCCCGCCCAGCAGCGCGACGTGGAGGCGGCGCACGAAGTCGAGCGCGTCGAGCAGCCAGGTTCGATCGGTGTACGGGACGAGGGAATCGATCGCGAGCAGGCGGACGTGGCCGTCGCGGCCGGTGAGCGTCCAATACGGCTCCTCGGCGTTCGGCGCCTTGATCAGCTCCCGCTCTTCCGGCGGGAACCGCGCGGCGATGCGGTCGAGATCGAGCGCCATCCCCGCGGGGTCGAGATCGGCGGGCAGCACCGAGCCCGGCGCGACCAGCAGGTGGACCAGCTCCTTCTTGTACGCCAGCACCGTCCCGGTGACGCTGACGGCGAACAGCACCACCAGCACAGCCAGCCCGAGCCAGCGGTGCCAGCCGCGCAGGCTCGCGAGCGAGCGCACCTCAGAACGTCCGTTGGTAGCTCAGGCTGAAGCTCCGGCCGATGCCTTTGAAGTAGCGATGGTCCTGCAGATTGGTCTGGGAGTAGTACGTGAAGTAGTCCTCGTTGGTGAGGTTCTGGACGCCGAGCAGGAACGTGCCGCCGAGCGCCGCCAGATCCGCCATCAGATCGACGGTCGTGTACTCGTCGAACTCCGCGGAGGCGCTGCCGGCGACGGCGTCGAAGGTCCGATCGCGCAGGTGGTTCACCTGCAGCCGCGTCGACAGGTGTTCGGTCCATTGCCGGTCCCAGCTCAGGTTGATCCGGTCCGGGCCGATGTTCGACCCGTCGAGGTCGGTGTCGACATGACCGTCACCGTCGGAGTCGTATCGACCATCCATCTGCGCGTAGCGCGCGCCGAGCGTGTCCGCACCGGTGATCATCCAGAGCGCGCGCAGCTCGATTCCGTCGACCTTCGTCTTTTCGCGCTCGACGGTGTAGATGCCGTCGGCGCCGCGTTGCAGCCGCTGGCCGAAATCCGAGTTCGACCGGTAGTAGCTGAGCTGCGCATTGAAGCGCCCGTTGTCGAATTCCGCGCCGACCTCGGTGCTCTCCGTGAGGATCGGCTTCAGGTCGAGGAAGGTCTCGACGCTCTGACCGGGCACGTCGATGCCGCGCAGCACGCGCCCGACGTCCGGCATCGAGAACGCCTCGGCGTAGTTCCCGAAGACTCGCCAGGTATCGCTGAACTGATAGACGGCTCCGACGTTGTACAGCGTCTCGGAAAAATCCGGTTTGCCGCCGCGGACGAACTGGCTCCCGTAGAACGCGAGGGTCGTGAAGTCGTCGACCTCGAGCCGCGACCGCTCGTGACGCACACCGGCCGTGAGATTGAGCCGTTCGAGCGCTTCGTAGTCGAGCTGCAGATACGGGGCGATGTTCTCGTAGCGGCTCTTCGGCACCCATTCCCGCCCCGTCTGGATCAGCGCCTGCCACGTCTCGTCGCGCAGCGCGTCGAGGCCGTACACCAGATTCACCGGCCAGCCGAACAGGCGCTCCTTCGCGAGCGTGATCTTGGCGCCGATCTTTTCCGAGTTGTTCTGCGACTGGTCGATCAGGTCGGGCCCGAACGCCGGGTCCTGAAACGTGTCGATCGGCTCCACCTCGGCGCCGTAGGTAGCCGAGAAGTCCTGACTGAACACCTGCACGCGCAGGTCGTGTCCGTAGAACGCCGCATGGGTGTAGGTCAGGCTGAGCGTGGTGACCTCGTTGCGTGCCCCCTCACCTTCGATGTCGCCCTTCCGCGCACTGGTCGGCACGCCCGCGGCGACGTCGCCGGGCACGGAGATCCAGTCGTTGTTGCTCTCGAGGTCGAAGTGATTCGCGGTCAGCTCGAGGCGCTGATCGGCCCACTCGACGCCGGCCTTGATGAAACCGTCGATGGACGTCGAATCCATCGTGTCGCCTTGCGTGTTGTCGACGCCGATCACGTCGCCGTCGGCGTCGTAGGCGATGCCGCTTTCGCGGTAGCTGAGGCTCGCGAGCACGTCCGCGTTGCCGAACCGGTTCGACAGGCTGTAGGTGAGGCCGTAGTCGGCGCTTTCGCCCAGGTCTTCGCTCTGCCCGTTGGTATCGATGCGCAGGTGCTGCTCGAGCCGGGCGGCGGGTTTCTTCGTGATCAGATTGATGATTCCGCCGGACGCGCCGAGGCCGTGAATGGCGTTCGCACCGTGCAGCACCTCGATCCGTTCCAGGATCGCCGGATCGATCGTATGTCCGTCGCGGCCGCCGCTGCGCAGCGGGTTCGACTGCGGTACGCCGTCGATCATGTAGAGCGGCTTGCGCCCGCGGAGCGTTTCACCCGCATTCGTCAGCTTCTGGCGGCTCGGGGAGAAACTCGGCACGAGATTGCCGAGCACGGTCGAGAGATCGCGATTCACGGCCAGTTGCTGCTCGAGCTCGACCTGGTCGATCACGGTGACCGTGTTGGGGATCGTGCTGATCGGCCGCTCCACGCGGTTGGCGGTGACGACGACCTCCTCGAGCCGTCCGGCAGCGTCGTCCTGCGCGAGAGCGGGAACGCATCCACAGCCGATCACGGCGCAGCACGAGATGACGGATAGTCGCATCGGTGGTCTCCAGCCTGGGGTTGTCGTTGTCGGGAGGGCCGGCCGGTACGTTATCTCAAATGCGAATCATTATCAATTAGGATTGCATCCACCGCCGCGGCCTAGCGGCGATCCGCGAGCGCAACGCGCTCACCGACCATCACGACGAGCAACGACAGCGTGGCCGTGGCGAGAAGCAGCGGCTCCAGGCGGCTCAGTGCACCGATGTCGTCGCGTTCGGCCAGCGCACCGGCCACCCCGGCCACGGCCGGAAAGTTGTGAAAGACGATCGTCGCCAGAAGATCGCGCGAGACGAAGAAGAACAGGCTCGTGATCAGGCCGGCCATGGTCAGAAACACCGCCATGGCCGGTGTGTTGAAGGGAGGGCTGTGGGCGAAATGGTACAACCCGAAGGCGCAGCTCGCCGCGATCGCGCCCCCGGCCGGGGACCAGTTTCCGATTCGTGGGCGAAGCCGCGCTTCGGCGGCCAACCCGACGAGCCCCCAGCACGCGATGACTTCCGCCGCGGAGACGACGAACACCTGAGCGAAGGTGTTGACCATCACGGCTGCGTGGCCGAAACCTCCTCCCGCGGCCGCGTAGTAGCCGAGACCCAGCACGATCGCGGCGCTCAGGCTGAGGAAGCGATACTCTCGCGGCCGCAGGCGGGCCGCCGGGGAGTCGGTCCCGATGCTCCGGATCAGCAGCCGGAGCAGTGCGAGGCCGCCAATCTGCCCGATGGCGATGTTGACGATCCCGGCATAAAGCAGGCGATCGAGCTCGGCCTCCGGACGCAACAGCGTCCGGATGCGGCCGTCGAGCAGCCAGGTGGCGAACGTCCAGAGGAGGAATCCGGCGAGCGCGAGGTCGAGGATTGCTTCGCCGGAACGAAGCGATCGAAGCCATCGAGGGTGACTGGTCATCTGGAAGAACCGGACCCGGCGGCGTCGGGATTGCGTGAGCGCCTGGTGTAGAATCGCCGGCTTGCAGCGCCGCACAGGCGCCGGAGAAGCCGCACGGGGGAAAGACGTGGAAGCACCGCTCGCCGACATCACCGTGATCGAAGTGGACAACTACATGGCCGCGCCGAGCGCCGGGGCGATCCTGGCGGATTTCGGTGCGCGGGTCGTGAAGGTGGAGCCGCTGACGGGCGACCCGATGCGCGGCATCGGCCGGCCGGCGAAGATCGAGGGGCCGCTGAAGGGCTACGACTTCGGCTTCGACGTCGACAACCGCGGCAAGCTGTCGATCGCGGTGGCGCTCGACACCGAGGAAGGCGCGGCGGTGGTGCAGCGGCTGGTCGCCGGCGCCCAGGTGTTCATGTGCAACCTGATGCCGCAGCGCCAGCGGCGCTTCGGGCTCGACCCCGAAACGCTGATGGCGGCGAATCCGAGCCTGGTGCACGCGACCCTGACCGGCTACGGCACCAACGGGCCCGATGCGGCCCGACCGGGCTACGACGTGACCGCGTTCTTCGCCCGCTCGGGGCTCTACGACGCGATGCGCGAAGGCGACGACGGCGAGGTGCCGATGGCGCGGCCGGCGCAGGGCGATCACACCGCGGGGCTTGCGCTGTTCGGCGCGATCCTCGCGGCGCTGCGGGTCGCGGAGCGCACCGGCGAAGGCCAGGTGGTGGAGACGTCGCTGTACGAGAGCGCGATCTGGACCCAGGCCACCGACTTCGGTACCACCGCGGTGGACCGGGCGCCGGTGCGGCGCCGCTCCCGCCACCAGCAGCTCACCCCTGCGGCGAACCGTTATCCGTGCGGCGACGGCAAGTGGATCGTGCTGAACACGCTCGGGCCGAGTGCGTTCGAGAAGCTGGCGCGCGCGCTGGAGCAGCCCCAGTGGCTCGAGGATCCGCGGTTCAAGGAGCCGAAGGGCCGCTACCAGCACATGGCGGAGCTGGTGGACGCGATCGACGCGATCCTGGCGCGCAAGAGCCGTGACGAATGGGGCGCGATCTTCGACCGGGAAGGACTGGTCTGGGGGCCGGTGCTGTCGCTCGACGAGGTGGCGGTCGATCCGCAGGCGGAAGCGATCGGCATGTTCCCCGAGATCGAGCATCCGTCGCTCGGCCGGTACCGCACCGTGCGCGTGCCGATGCGCTTCGCGCGCGCCGAGGTGAAGCCGCGCGGACCCGCCCCCGGTGTCGGCCAGCACACGCGCGAGGTGCTCGCCGCCGGCGGCTACACCGATGCGGAGATCGACCGGCTGTTCGCGGCCGGGGTGGTGGGAGGAAGTTGATGCCGGCCAAGGTGGCGCATACGCAGTTGCGCGGCCACGCAGTGCTCCGGGACCCGCTGCTCAACAAGGGCAGCGCGTTCACGCCGGAGGAACGGAGCCTCCTCGGGCTGAACGGCCTGCTGCCGCCCGCCTGTCAGACGCAGGACCAGCAGGCGGTGCGCGTCTACCGGCGTCTGTCGGTGTTGAGCGACCCGCTCGACCGGTACCGGGCACTGGCGGCGCTGCAGGACCGCAACGAGCACCTCTACTACCGGCTGCTGATGGATCATCTGGCCGAGCTGATGCCGGTGATCTACACGCCGACCGTCGGTCTCGCGACCCAGCGCTTCAGCGAGGTGTTCGAGCGCGGCCGGGGCGTCTGGATCACCCCGGCGGATCGCGGGCGGATCCGCGACGTGCTGCAGAACGCCGCCGCCGGGCGCGACATCCGGCTCGCGGTGGTGACCGACAACGAATCGATTCTGGGTATCGGCGATCAGGGCGCCGGCGGCATGGCGATCTCGGTGGGCAAGCTCGCGCTCTATACCGCGGGCGCCGGCATCGATCCGGCGCAGACGCTGCCGGTGAGCCTCGACGTCGGTACGAACAACAAGGCGCTTCTGCAGAACGATCTGTACCTCGGCTGGTGCAGCGAGCGGATGACCGGCGAGCCCTACTACGCGCTGGTCGACGAGTTCGTCGAAGCGTTCGCGGACCTGTTCCCGGACGCGCTGATCCAGTGGGAGGATCTGCGCAAGGACAACGCGCTCACCGTGCTCGAGCGCTACCGCCACGACGTGCTGTCGTTCAACGACGACATCCAGGGCACCGGCGCGGTGGCGGTGGCCGGGATCTTCTCGGCTCTCCGGATCAAGGGCGAGCGGCTGGCCGACCAGCGCATCGTGATCCACGGCGCCGGCGCCGCCGGTCTCGGCATCGCCCGGCAGATCAAGGCGGCACTGCGCCTGGAGGGCGTGGAGGAAGAGGAGCTGTACCGCCGCATTGCGCTGCTCGACAGCCGCGGCCTGCTGGTCGACGACACGGCCTTCTCGGACGCGTACAAGGCGGAGCTCGCCTGGCCGCACCGGGCCGCGCTCGAGATCGGCATCGACGACGACCGGCGACTCGAAACGGTGGTGGAGCGCTACCGCCCCACCGTTCTGATCGGCACCTCCGGTCAGGCCGGCGCGTTCCACGAGCGTCTGGTGCGGGCGCTGGCCGCGCAGGTGGCGCGGCCGGTGATCATGCCGATGTCGAATCCGAACGCGAACAGCGAGGCGGTGCCGGCGGATCTGCTGCGCTGGACCGACGGCCGCGCGCTGGTGGCCACCGGCAGCCCGTTCGCGCCGGTGCAGCTCGGCGAGCGCGCCGTCCACATCGGCCAGGGCAACAACGTGTTCGTGTTCCCGGCGATCGGCCTCGGCGCGCTGCTCGCCCGCGCGCGGGAAGTGTCGGACGAGATGATCACCCGGGCCGCCGGCGCGCTCGCCGAGCAGATCACCGAGCAGGAGCTCGAGCAGGGCCTCCTCTATCCCGACGTGCGGCGGCTGCGCGAGATCACCGCGGTGAGCGCCGCCGCGGTCGCGGCGGAAGCGTTCGAGAGCGGTCTCGCGACGGCGGATCGGCCGGGGGATCTGCTCGCCGCGGCGCAGCAGGCGATGTGGACGCCCGACTACCCGACCTTCGTCTGACGCCGTGCGCGGGGTCGTTGTACCGCTCTGCCGGCTGGCTCATGATGGAAGCCGGCTCAGGATTCGACCGGGAGAACGGTTCATGAAACACGTGGTCCTGCTGATGGCTGTCGCCGGGCTGATCTGCGCCTGCGCCACGTCGCCGCTCGGCCGCAACCAGCTCATCCTGTTCCCCGATTCGGAAATGGCACAGATGGGCGCGGCCGCGTTCCAGGAGATCCAGCAGCAGACACCGGTGGAGAAGAAATCGTCGGTGAACAACTACGTGAGCTGTGTCGCCGAGCACATCGTGCGCGCGCTGCCGCCGGACCAGCGCGGTGATTGGGAGGTCAAGGTCTTCGATCAGGACGTGGCCAACGCGTTCGCGCTGCCGGGCGGCAAGATCGGTGTCTATACGGGGCTGCTGGATGTGGCCGAGAACCAGGATCAGCTCGCTACCGTGATCGGTCACGAGGTCGCTCACGTGCTGGCCAAACATTCGAACGAGCGCGTCTCCACCACGTTCGTGACCCAGTCCGGGCTGCAGCTCGCCCAGGTCGCGGTGGGCGCCGACACGCCGATGAGGCAGCAGCTCTTCGGGCTGCTCGGGCTCGGCGCGCAGGTCGGCGTGCTGCTGCCGTTCAGCCGGGCGCAGGAAGCGGAAGCGGATCTCGTCGGTTTGAAGCTGATGGCCGAGGCGGGGTTCGATCCGCGCGAGAGCGTGCGGCTGTGGCAGAACATGCAGGCCCAGGGCGGCGAGAGCCCGCCCGAGTTCATGTCGACGCACCCGTCGAGCGAACGGCGCATCACCGAATTGAACGCGCGGATGCGCGAGTACATGCCGATCTCGGTGCAGGCCCGCTCGGCGGGACGGGTGCCGGACTGCGGCTGAGATGAGCCGGTTCCCGTTCGTCATCTGCGGGAACCAGAATCCGATGCTCGCGCGGGGCGCGCGCCTCGCGGCTCGTGGTCACTCGATCCGGGTGCTGGGCCCGGCCGCGCTGTCGCCGGCGTTCGCCGCGGCCGGTTTCGAGCGGGCCGTCACCGCCTCGCCGCTGCCCACCGCCGACGACGTGCTCACCGCGCTCCGCGAGCGTACCGCGGACCTCGCAGCGGGTGCTGAATGCGGTGGCGCCGTTACCCGTGCGCGCGTTCGTCACGCTGGGCGATCACCTCGCTCCCGAGGCATTCCGAGGCCGTGCAGCGGCTCGATGCGCTCGTCAGCTGACGGCGGCCGGGTCCATCCAGACCAGCTCCCAGATGTGCCCGTCCGGATCCTGGAAGCCGTGCTGGAACATGAAGCCGTGGTCCTGCGGCTCGGCGTAGGTACGCCCGCCGGCGGCCACCGCCTTCTGCACCAGTGCTTCGACCTCCTCGCGGCTGTCGCAGGACAGCGCCACCAGCACTTCGGTGCTGCGCGTCGCGTCGCTGACCGGATACGGCGTGAAGGTGGCGAACTTCTCCCGGGTGAGCAGCATCACGAAGATGTCGTCCGAGACCACCATGCAGGTCGCGGTCTCGTCGGTGAACTGCGGGTTGAACGTGAACCCCAGGCTGCCGAAGAACTCGATCGAGCGCTGGAGGTCGCTCACCGGCAGATTGACGAAGATCTTGCGGGACATCGGCTCACTCCTCGTTGAATGGGTCACCCGTTGGTCGTCTGCCGCGCGCCGGTTTCGACATCGGGACGATCCGTACCAGCCGCGGAAACCGGGGCAGCCCGTTGGCCGTGAGGCCGTCGAACCGATAGATCACGCGGCTGCCGGGCGGCGGCGGGGCCGCGCGCTCGGCATCCGTGAGCCCGCTGCCGAGCCGGAAGCGCCGGCCGTCGGGCCGCTCGACGATCAGCGCGCCGACGAGGCCGCGGTACTTGCCGCGCCCTTCGGTATGGCCGACGACCACGGCGCCCGCCTCCCGGGGGCGCTTGTACTTCAGCAGCAGCCGGCTGGGACCCGGCCGGTACCGGGCCTCGCGGTGATGCAGTATCAGACCCTCGCCGCCGCGGGCGATCACGGCGTCGAGCCGCCGCTCGAGCTCGGCGGCCGAGCACACCCGGAACTGCGGAATCGTCTGCAGCCAGTCGATGTCCGCCGTGCGCACCAGCGCGGCGAGCGCGGCAGCGCGCTCGGCGAACGGCCCGGGATGGGCCGGCAGGTCGAACGTCATGAACCGCACGCGCCGCCACTCGGCATCGTCCGGCGTCAGCGCCCGGACGATGCCGCTCACCTCGTCGAAGCGGCCGCGGCCGGTCCACAGCTCGCCGTCCAGCGGCTCCGCCGGCCAGCCCGACGTGAACCAGGCCGGCGCGTGAATCGGCTCGCCGCTGCGAAAGCGCAGCACCGTTCCGTCCCAGCGGCCGCGGACACCGTCCAGCTTCTCGCTGACCAGGTACGCGCTCACGTCGACGCCGGGCATGTATTCCGTCGCGAGCATCGGCGCCGGCAGCGCGCCGGCCGCGACGTCGCTCGCGGCGACGAGCCAGAGGAGGCGCAGACAGAAGAGGCGCACGGTCGGACCCATGGCCACCGCCGGATTTCCCCGCGACGATGGCGTCATCGTAGGCGGGCGGGTTCGTGTGGCCGGTGAGCCAACGGCGCGGGCGAACGCGATCCGCGATGCCGGCGCCGCGTGCGTCGGTCGAACGCCAGGCGGGCGCCATCACCGCGTCGCCGGTTCGGGCCGGCTCGCGCCGAGGGCACGCCGACCGGCGATGAACAGCGCCGGCACCATCGACAGCGCGAAGATGCCGCCGATCAGATAGAACATGTCGCGGTACGCGAGCATCACGCTCTGCGCGTCGACGATGCTGGTCACGTAGCCGAACGAGGCTTCGAAGCCGCGATAGCCGACGAGCCCCAGGTACCGGAACTCTTCGATCACCACGCGCATCAGCTCCCGGGTGGTGGGATTCTCCCAGCTCTGGGTGGTGTTCAGCGCGACGTAGTGGGCCACCATCTGTTGCTGCATCGCGAGCGAGATCAGGTTGATGCCGAACGCGCCGCCGAGCTGGCGCAGGAAATTGATCGCGCCGGAGCCCTGCGGGATCAGCGCGAGCGACAGCGCGTTGATCGCGGCCGCGGACAGGCTCGGGAAGATCATCGCGAGCCCGACGCGGCCGACCACGTACCAGAGGAGCATCTGCGCGGCGGGCGTGAACGCATCCGCTCGTGTCATCGGGTAGTTGCTGATCGCGAACAGCGCGAGCCCGATCAGGATCATCGAGCGGTGGGAAGTGAGGTCGGCGAGCCGCCCGGCCACCGGGAACAGCACCGCCATCACGAGGCCCGCCGGCGCCATCAGCAGGCCCGCCTCGGTCGCGATCAGTTGCGACACGGTCTGCAGGAACAGCGGAAACACGTAGGTCGAGCCGTAGAGGCCTGCGCCGACCGTGAACGTGACGACGGCCGCGGCAACGAAGCGCGCGTTCAGGAACAGGCGCAGCTCCAGCATCGGCTCGTCGACGTAGAGCTCCCAGGCGACCCAGCCGACGAACGCCGCGACCCCGATCGCGAGGCCGATCAGCGTCGGATCGTGATACCAGCCGTGCCGCTGCCCCTGGGTCAGGCCGACCAGCAACCCGGTCAGGAACAGCGTGCACAGGAACGCGCCGACCCAGTCGAACGTGGGGCGCGGGCCGGCTTCTTCGCGGGACGGGAAGAACGCCCGAGCCATCGGCAGACTGATCGCGACGAACGGCACCGAGGCGAGGAACACGAAGCGCCACGAGAGGTGATCGACCAGGTAGCCGCCCATGGTCGGCCCGAGCGCCGGCGCCAGGATCGTGCCGACGCCCATCAGGCCCATCGCCATGCCGCGGCTCGCGAGCGGAAACACCTGCGCGGTGACCACCATGCTGATCGGCGTCGCGGCGCCGGCGGCGGCGCCCTGGATGACCCGGGCGATCAGCAGCGCTTCCGAGGTGTTGGCGGCGGCGCCGAACACGGAGCCCGCGATGAACACGGACATCGCGCCGATGTAGGTGGCCGCGATGCCGAACGCGCGGATGCTCCAGGCGGTGAGCAGCATCGTCACGGTGCCCGCCGCGAGGAAGGCGGTGGCGAGCCACTGCGCCTCGTCGAGCGTCATGCCGAGTGCGCCCATGATGTCGGGGATCGCGACGTTGACGATGGTCGACGACAACAAGGTCGCGAACGAGCCGATCATGCCGACACTGGCGGCCCACCAGCGGTAGCGGGGGCCGAGCTCGCGGAATTTCTCCAGGAAGCCCGGGGATGCTTCGATACCCGCCGGGATCGGGTGCTCGCTCATGAGCGCGGGATCTTCACCTCGACCATCATGCCCGGCTTCAGGCGCGGGTCGTGTTCCTCCAGGTCGATGTTCACCTCGACCCGCTGCGTGATCTTGGTGAAGTTGCCGCTCGGGTTCGGATTCGGCAGCAGCGCGAACTGGCTGGTGGCCGCGTCGCCGACGCTGCGCACCACGCCCCGGCGCGGCTCGCCGGGGTACGCATCGACGAGGATGCGCACGGGATCACCCACTTCGACGTGGCGCAAGTCGGTCTCCTTGACGTTCGCCTTGACCCAGACGCGCGACGGGTCGTGCATCACCAGCACGCGCTGGCTCGCGGCGACGTGCTCGCCCGGATCGACGAACAGCTCGTCGATCACGCCGTTCACCGGGCTGGTGATGGTGTGGTACTCGAGCTCGGTGCGGGCCTGCTCGAGCGAACGCTGGCTCTGCACCTGGCGCTTGCGCAGGCCGTCGAGCTGGGAACGCAGCACCGCGACCTCGGCGCGGTCGGCCTCGGCTTCCGCGACGGCCGCGCGTGCCATGGCCACTTCCGCGCGCCGCTGCCGCGCGGTCTCCATCGCGTTGCGGTAGGCGTTGCGGGTCTCCTCCCAGGCCTGTTGGGAGACGAGATTACGCTGGCGCAGCGCGTCCGCGCGCTGCCATTCGGAGTCGGCCACTTCGAGGTCGCCCTCGGCCGCGGCGAGCCCGGACTCCGCCGCCTCGAGCCGGGAGCGGGCCGCGTCCAGGTGGCTGCGCGTGCGGGCCTCGACCAGATCGATGCGCGCCTTCGTGGTATGGATCTCGGCGTCCAGCACGGCGACGGCCGCCTCGAGCTCCGCGACGCGGCCCCGGGCCAGCCGGTCGTCGATGCGCACCAGCACGTCGCCCTTCTGCACCTGCTCGGACTCCTGCACCGGCACGTCGACGATCCAGCCGGAGACCTGACTCGAGAGCAGCAGCATGTCCGACGCGATCCGCGCGTCCAGCACGTACACGTTGGTCAGCCGGTCGTACAGCCACCACACGCCCCACAGCGCCGCGGCCAGCGTCGCGATCAGCACCAGCAGGTTGCCGGTGCTCACTACCCGGCGGCGTGCGACGGCGGCGCGGGCGGACGCCGCGGCGTCGGTACTCCCTGGCTCGGTCAACGGTCTTCGTTCCTCATCGACCGGCCATGGTAGCAAATGGCCCGGCGCGCCGGGCGCGCGGCGGCGGAGCCGTCCGAGCAATCGCGCTGGCATCCGTCGGCGCCTCGTGTGATCCTGCGCCGCCCAGCCGCCGGAACGCGTCCGATGATCCCAGCCCGCGAAGCACTGCTGCGCCTGTACCAGGGCAACCGCCGCTTCGCGGCCGGGCAGGGCGAGGGCGCGCCGACCGGACCCGAGCGGCGCAGCGAGGTGGTCAACGAGCAGAGTCCGTTCGCGATCGTGCTCGGCTGCTCGGATTCCCGGGTGCCGGCGGAGATCGTGTTCGATCAGGGGCTCGGCGATCTGTTCGTGATCCGCGTGGCCGGCAACGTGGTGGCGGCCTCGCAGATCGGCAGCGTTGAGTTCGCCGCCGAGTGGTTCGGCACCGAGCTCGTGGTCGTGCTCGGCCACTCGCGCTGCGGCGCGGTGACGGCGACGCTGGAGGAGCTGCTCGGCAGCTCGCGTCATCCGTCGCGCAATCTGCGCTCGATCGTCGATCGGGTTCGGCCGTCGGTGCAGCCGCTGCTGGACGCCTACGGCAGCGGCGACCGCGACGCGCTGATCGCCCGCGGCGTGCGGGCCAACGTGCTGGCGGCGGTCAATCAGCTTCGGTACGGCTCGGAGGTGCTCGAGCAGCTCATCCAGCAGGATCGGCTGCTGATCGTCGGCGCGGAGTATTCGCTCGACACGGGCGTCGTGGACTTCTTCGAAGGCGTACCGGAAGGGACGTTCCCGCCGCGACGTTAGCCTTCGAAGGTACGGGAGGGGGAAGCCATGCGTGACGAACCGGATCCGCGGATCGCGGCGCTGAAGGAGCGCCGCTGGCGCGAGGTCGCCGAGATCGACGCCGCGCTCGCCGCCGGGCGGATCGACGAGCGCGGCTGGCACGCCGCGATGGCCGAGCTGGTGACGCCCGCGTATCTGACCGCGACCAATCCGTTCGGCCAGGCCGGTCATTCCGGCGATGCGGCGAGCTGGGAGGAGAGCCGTGGCATCATCCGGCACGCGCTCCGGCGCCCCGGCACGTTCCTCGACGGCGGCTGCGCGAGCGGCATCCTGATGGAGAGCGTGCGCCGCTGGGGTGAGGAGCGAGGCGTCGCGATCGAGCCGTACGGGCTCGAGATCGTGCCGGCGCTCGCCGAGCTGGCGCGCGCTCGTCTGCCGCAGTGGGCCGCGCGGATCTTCGTCGGCAACGTGCGCGATTGGCATCCGCCGCACGCGGCGCGCTTCGACTACGTGCTGCTGCGCCCGGAGTACGCGCCGCCGGGGCAGCGGAGGGCGCTGATCCGCCGCGTGCAGGCCGACCTGGTCGCGCCGGACGGGCGGCTGATCGTGTTCGTCGGCAGCGAAGAAGCGCGAGAGCGCCGGACCGAAGCCGAGCTGCTCGGGCCGGGGCGGTGCGCGCACGGCCGGGTGGAGCGGCGCCACCCGACGCATCCGGCCCTGCGGCGCCGGCTGTTCTGGATCGACCGCCCGCGGGTGGATGACCTGGCCGGCGAACCGCACTAGGCTGTCCGGGCGCATGGCCTGGTCGAGGATCTGACGATGCCACAAGCCCTGGTCGGTACCGGCGGTTTCCTGGCGGCCGCGCTCTGGATGGATCTGATGTTCGACTTCCAGGTGCTCGGTCACGCCGGCGAGCTGCCCGCGCCGGTGCTCGCCGCCATCGTCACCCACTATCACCACGTGACCGAAGCCGCGGCCCCGATGGGCAACGTGACGAGCCTGGTGATGCTGCTCACCGTGTTCGGCGCGGTGCTGCAGCTCAGCCGACCGGCGATTCCGCTGTGGATCCGCGGCACCGTGCTGGTGCTGGCGCTCGCGATCACGCTGATCACGCTGGTCGGGGTCGTGCCCGCGGTGCAGCGGCTGGTCTCGGCCGATTCGCCCGAGCTCCAATCGGAGCTGGCGCGCCGGATCCTGACCGGACATCTGCTCGGCCTCGGCTGCGTGGCCGCCTACCTCGGCCTGCAGATCACGGCGGCGCAGCGCATCGGCCGCCGGAGCGAACCGGCGCCGGCCTGATCCGCCCGGCGAGTGGCTGATCGTCTCCCGCGGCGGCGCGCGCGGCCCGCGCTGGACATGTCACCGTCCGATCCCGGAGGATTCGCGTTTTTCCGAATCGTCCGGAGTGCAGTTCGATGAGAGACGAGACCCTGGCCGTTCACGCGGGCTATCAGACCGATCCCACCACCAAGGCAGTCGCGACCCCCATCTACCAGACGGTCGCCTACGAGTTCGACGACGCCCGGCACGGGGCCGATCTCTTCGACCTGGCGGTGCCCGGCAACATCTACACCCGGATCATGAACCCGACCAACGACGTGCTCGAGCAGCGGGTCGCCGCGCTCGAGCGCGGGGTCGGCGCGCTCGCGCTGTCGGCCGGCAG
>DASVDC010000065.1:0-11862 GCA_036381275.1 Pseudomonadales bacterium
CGGCCGGAGGCCGCTCCCACAGCAGTTCTCAGTTCACCTGCCGCTCCCGCCCCTCCCAGTAGGGCTTACGCAGCTCGGTCTTCAGGATCTTGCCGGACGCGTTCCTCGGTAACACGTCGACGAACGCGACGGACTTCGGCACCTTGTAGCCGGCGATGCGCTCGCGGGCGAACGCGAGGATCGCGTCGGCGTCCGGCGTCGCGTCCGGCCGCGGCACGACGATGGCCTTGACCGCTTCGCCCCATTTCGGGTCGGGCACGCCGATCACCGCGACCTCGAGCACGTCCGGATGGCCGTAGATGGCGCTCTCCACTTCCGCCGGGTAGATGTTGACCCCGCCGGAGACGATCATGTCCTTGTAGCGATCCTGGATGTAGACGTAGCCGTCCTCGTCGAGGTAGCCGGCGTCGCCGGAACGGAACCAGCCGTCGGCGGTCATCGTTTCCGCGGTCGCCTCGGGCTTGTTCCAGTAGCCGAGCATCAGCGCCGGCGTGCGGATGCAGATCTCGCCGGTCTCGCCCGGCGGCAGGTCGCGTCCCGCGGCATCCTTGATCGTGATCTCGACGCCGGCGGCGGGGCGGCCCGCCGAGCGCATCCGCCGGTTGCCCTCGAGGTCGTGGTCGGCGGCGGGCAGGAACGTCACCGCCCCGTTGGTCTCGGTGAGCCCGTACATCTGCACGAAGCCGCAGCGGAACGTCTGCACCGCGCGCTTCAGCAGGTCGAGCGGAATCGGTGAGGCGCCGTAGCAGAAGTACTTCAGCGACGAGAAATCGGTGGACGCGCAGGCCGGATGGTCGAGCAGCATCTGGATACCGGTCGGCACGACGATCAGCTTGGTCACGCGGTAGCGGCCGATCGCGTCGAGCACCAGGCCCGCGTCGAACTGCGGCAGCACCACGTTGCAGGCGCCGTTGTAGAGCCCGAGGATGCCCCAGCCGGTGCCGCTGATGTGGAAGCACGGCATGTTGATCAGGCTGACGTCCTCGGGGCGCCAGACGTTCCAGTCCCAGGTCGGATCGTCCGGGTGCTCGCTGGCGAGGCGCGCCTGCTCGAGCGCGTAGAAGGCGCGGTGCGGGAGCTGCACGCCCTTCGGGTGCCCCGTGGTGCCGCTGGTGTAGATCTGCAGCGCCGCGTCCTCCGGATCCACCGGCACGTTCGGGTCCTCGTCGCTCTGGGCGGCGAGCCAGTCGTCCCAACTCGCCCAGCGCGCGTGCTCGCCGCCCCAGGCGATGATCCGCCGTACCGACGCGAGGGCCGCCTCGCAGCGCTCGATCAGCCCGGCGTGCAGCGTGTCGACGAACAGCACCTCGATGCCAGAGTCGGCGACGATGTACTCCACCTCGGCCGGTGCGAGCCGCCAGTTGACCGGCACGAGCACCGCCCCCGCCATCGCGCCGCCGAACAGCACGTCGAAATACGCATCGGAGTTGCGGCCGAGGAAGCCGATCCGGGCGCTCGGGCGGACGCCGGCCTCGATCAGCCCGTTCGCCAGCCGGCTGCAGCGGCGGTGCCAGTCGCGGTAGGTCGTGATCCGCTCGCCGTCGACCAGCGCGACCCGATCGCCCCGCTCCCCGGCGTGGAAGCGCGGTACGTCCGCGAGCGTACGGATCGCCGTGTAAAGAGTCATCGAACGAACAGTTGCCTCCCCAACCGATGGGTTGTATGTTTCCGTTGGCTGTTGACAAAGTCAAGCGACGGCCGGTTTCATCGTCCGGTCGACCCGAATCACCGCAGGACGGGAACATTGGCTACGGAATCCAACGCGCCCTGGCGCAACGTCGGCCTCGACCGCAGCGAGCAGCACCGGCTCAAGCGTTACGCGGTGTTGCGCGCAGCGTCCCGCGCGTTCGCCGCCCGGGGCTACTTCCAGACCTCGCTCGCGGACATCGCCAAGGAGTTCAACCTCAACAAGGCGACGCTGTACCACTACTTCAAGAGCAAGGAAGAAATCCTCTTCGAGATCCACGCGCACGCGATCGCGTCGATCATCGACGACGAGCCCGCCGCGGAGGTGAACGCGGCGAACGGCCGCGAGCGCCTGATCGCGTTCATCGGCCGTTACGTCGACATGCTGATCGACGACTTCGGGGCCTGTCTGGTGCTGACCGACCTCAAGCCGCTCGAGAAGGAGTCGTACGACCAGTGCGTGGCCGGGCGGCGCCACATCGACAATCTGCTGCGGACGATCCTGCGTGAGGGCATCGAGGACGGGTCGCTGGCGCCGATGGACCCGAAGACCACCGCGTCGTTCATCTTCGGGGCGCTCAACTGGATCTGCCACTGGTACCACACCGAGGGTGAGATCACGCCCGACGAGCTGAAGCGGCGGGCCACGGAGTTCGCGTTGCGGGCCGTCGAGAAACGGCCGGGGGAATAGGTCGGTCGGCGCCGCGCCGGCCGACGGCGCGGTGGAGGGAGGAAGATGATCCGCTCGCCCCACTACACCGCCGAGCACGAGACTTTTCGTGCGTCGGTCCGGCGCTTCATCGAGTCGGAGCTTGCTCCGCGCTGGCCGGAATTCCAGCAGCTCGGGTATCTGCCGCGGGAGATGTGGCGCCGCGCGGGCGAGCTCGGCCTGCTCTGCACCAAGGTCTGGCCCGAGTACGGCGGCGGGGGCGGCGACCTGTATCACTGCCTGGTGATCATCGAGGAGCAGACCCGGGCCGGAGCGAACGAGCTCACGTTCTATCTGCACAGCGACATCATCGCGCCGTACATCGAGCTCTACGGCACGCCCGAGCAGAAGCGCCGCTACCTGCCGGGCATGGCGCGCGGCGAATTCGTCGCCGCGATCGCGATGACCGAGCCGAGCGGCGGCAGCGATCTGCAGGCGATCCGCACCACCGCGGTGGCGGACGGCGACGTGTACCGGCTGAACGGGCAGAAGGTGTTCATCAGCAACGGCCAGGTCGCGAACCTGATCTGCGTCGCTGCGAAGACCGGGCCGGGCGAGGGCGCGGAAGGCATCAGCCTGCTGCTGCTCGAGACGGACGGTGCCGCCGGTTTCACCCGCGGCGCGAACCTGAACAAGATCGGCTGCAAGGCCCAGGACTCGGTGGAGCTGTTCTTCGACGACGTGCGCGTGCCGCGCGAGAACCTGCTCGGCGGCATCGAGGGCCGCGGCTTCGCGCAGCTCATGCAGCGCCTGCCCGAGGAGCGGCTGATCATGTCGATGTCGGCCGTGGCCAACATGGAGGCGGCGCTCGACGAAACCGTCGCGTACGTGCGCGAGCGCGAGGTGTTCGGCCAGCGGCTGATCGATCTGCAGAACACGCGCTTCAAGCTGGCCGAGTGCAAAACCAAAGCGGTGCTCGCCCGGACCTTCCTCGAGCACTGCATCGACGCGTTCATCGAAGGCCGCTTCGACACCGTGCAGGGTGCGATGGCGAAGTGGTGGACGTCCCAGCGCGTCTACGAAGTGCTCGACGAGTGCCTGCAGCTGCACGGCGGTTACGGCTACATGAAGGAGTACCCGATCGCGCGCCGCTACGCGGATCAGCGGCTCGCGCGCATCGCCGGCGGCACCAACGAGATCATGAAAGAGCTGATCGCGCGGACGTTGTGAGGGACACGAGACCATGAGCGGCGCGACCGACCTGCCCTTCCGCGACGAGCACGAGATGTTCCGCCGCACCGCGCGGCGCTTCTTCGAGACCGAGTGCGCGCCGCATCACGGCGACTGGGAGGCCGCGGGCGAGGTGCCGCGGGACATCTGGCGCCGCGCGGGCGAGCTCGGGCTGCTCTGTCCGACGATTCCGTCCGAGTACGGCGGAGGCGGCGGCGACATCCTGTTCAGCGTCGTGCTGATGGAAGAGCAGGTGCGCGCCGGCGTGGTCGCGCCGATGCTGTCGCTGCACAACGACGTGGTGGCGCCGTACGTCCTTCACTACGGCACCGACGCGCAGAAGCACCGGCTGCTGCCGCGGATGGCGGACGGCAGCATGATCGGCGCGATCGGCATGACCGAGCCGGGCGCGGGGAGCGATCTGCAGAGCATGCGCTGTTTCGCGCGCCGCGACGGCGACGACTACGTGATCCGCGGCCAGAAGACGTTCATCAGCCACGGCCACCTCGCCGACCTGATCGTGCTCGCGGCCAAGACCGGCACCGATTCCGCGGCGGCGAAGATCAGCCTGTTCCTGTTCGAGACCGCCGGCGCGGCGGGCTTCCGCCGCGGCCGGCACCTCGAGAAGCTCGGCCAGCATTCGGCGGACACCGCGGAGCTGTTCTTCGACGACGTACGCGTCCCGGCCGCGGCGTTGCTCGGCGGCGAGGAAGGCCGCGGCTTCGCGCAGCTCATGAGCCGCCTGGTGGAGGAGCGGCTGATGACCGCCGTGGCCGCGGTGGCGTACATCGACCGCGCGCTCGAGCTGACCGTCGACTACGTGAAACAGCGCGAGGCGTTCGGTCAGCGTGTGTTCGACTTCCAGAACACGCGCTTCAAGCTGGCCGAGGCGAAGACCGAGGCGGTGATCCTGCGCGCTTTCCTGAACCGCTGCCTGAACGATTTCGTCGCCGGCCAGCTCGATGCGGCGACCGCGGCGATGCTCAAGTGGTGGTCGACCGAGCAGCAGTGCGCCATCGTCGACGACTGCGTGCAGCTCCACGGCGGCTACGGCTACATCCTCGACTACCCGATCGCGCGGATGTGGCAGGACGTGCGCATCGCGAAGATCTACGGCGGCAGCAACGAGATCATGAAGGAGATCATCGCGCGCTCGCTGTAGGCGCGCCCCCTATCATGCCGCGTCCCCTCGTCCTGCTTCTCGCCCTGCTGACGCTCGCGTTCGCGGCCGTCGCGGTGCTGTTGGCGCCGCTCGGCGGCGTGTTCACGGGCGGCGCCGCAAAGCTCGTCTGCAGCGCGATCTTCGTCGCGGGACGCGACGAGGCGGCGGTGCGCGAGCAGGAGCTCGAGCGGCTGTCGAGCCCGGGCAAGTATCTCGGCCTCGCCGACGTGCGCGTGGATCATGACGAACGGGCGGTGCACGCGTCGCTCTTCGGGCTGTGGCCGCGCACCGCGATCGAGCGGCCCGGCATCGGCTGCACGGCGGCGGAGGGCATCGGCGTGGCGGAGCTGCGTGCACAGGGCGCGGGAATCCGGCCGGCGCCGGCGGTGCACGCGTCGCTCCTCTGGCCGGAAGGCGAGGCGGTCGACACCGCACACCCGCCGGCCAACGTGGATTCCGCCCGGCTGACGGCGGCGCTCGAGCGCGCGTTCGCCGAGCCGGACCCCGCGCGGCCGCGCCGCACCCGGGCGGTGGTCGTGGTGCACGGCGGACGCATCGTCGCGGAGCGCTACGGCGAAGGCTTCGGGCCGCATACGGCGCACCTGTCGAACTCCATTGCGAAGTCCGTGACGGGGGCGCTGGTCGGGATACTCGTCGGGGAAGGCCGGCTCGACCTCGCGGCTCCGGCGCCGATCGCGGAATGGCAACGGCCGGACGACCCGCGCCGCGCGATCACGCTCGAGGATCTGCTCCGGATGCGCAGCGGTCTCGCGTTCGAAGAGAACTACAGCAAGGTTCGATCGGACATCACGTTGATGTGGGCCGGCGGTGACCTCGCCGGCTTCGCCGCCGCGAAACCGCTGGTCGCGCCGCCCGGCACCCGCTGGCAGTACTCGACCGGTACCGCCAACATCCTGGGCCGCATCGTCAGCGAAGCGGCCGGCGAGTCGTTCAGCGAGCGCGTGTCGTTCCCGCGGCGGGCGCTGTTCGATCCGCTCGGCATGCGCACGGCCGTGCTCGAGGTGGACGCGCGCGGCCATTTCGTCGGCGGCTCGCTCGTGTTCGCGAGCGCCCGCGACTACGCCCGTTTCGGCCTGCTGTACCTGCGCGACGGGGTCTGGAACGGCCGGCGCATCCTGCCGCCGGGATGGGTCGCGCAGACGCGGACGCCAACGCCCGAAGCGCCGCCGGAGTGGGCGTACGGCTTCCAGATCTGGCTGAACAGCGGCGCCGATCCGTCGGTGCGGCGCTGGCCGCGTCTGCCGGCGGATGCGTTCGCGATGCTCGGGCACCAGCAGCAGCACGTGGTGATGATTCCTTCGCACGACCTCGTCGTGGTGCGTATGGGTCTGTCGGAGTTCGACAACTGGCGGCTGGAGGATCTGGTGACGGACGTGATGGCGGCGGCGCGCCCCGCGCCGGCGGATTCGTGAGCGCGCGGCCGGGGCCCGGGAGACGGCTGCGGCTCTGGACCGGGCTGCTCGGCCTCGCGCTCTCGGCCTGCGCGACGGCGCCGGAGCCGGCCGGCGAGGTCGAGATCCTCTGGGATACCTGGGGCGTGCCTCACGTGTTCGCGCCCGACGATGCGCGCCTGTACTACGGGCTCGGCTGGGTGCAGATGAGCGCGCACGCGCCGGTGATGCTGCGGCTGTACGGTCAGGCCCGCGGCCGGGCCGCCGAGTACTGGGGCGAGAGCTTCGTCGACTCCGACCTGCAGGTGCACCGGCTGCGGGTGATCGAACGGGCGTGGGATTGGCTGCAGGCGCAGGATCCGGCTTTCCTGCGCCTGCTGGAAGGCTTCGTCGCCGGTGTGAACGACTTCGCCGCGGCGCACCCCGAGCGCATTCCGGACGAGCTGCGGCCGGTGCTGCCGGTCACCGTGATCGACCTGTTCGCGCACCAGCAGCGCGCGGGAGTGCTGCCGTTCGCGTTCGCGAGCTTGTCGGCGACGACGAGCGAGTGGCAGAACCGCGCCTCGAACGCCTGGGCCATCGGACCGAGCCGCTCGGCGAGCGGCCACGCGATGCTGGTGGTGAACCCGCACATACCCTGGGGCGAGCTCGGATTCGGCGGACTGTTTCGGGTGATGGAGATCCACGCCGTCACCCCGGAGAACGACTTCTACGGCGGCATGCAGCTCGCGTTGCCGGGCGTCGGCGGCGGCTTCAACGACCACATGGGATACGCCGGGACGGTCAATACCCTCGACAGCGTCGACGTCTACGAGCTCACGCTGGCCGGCGATGGCTACCTGTGGGACGGCGCGCCGCGCGCGTTCGAGCGCCACGACCGGATCATGAAGGTACGGCGCGAGGACGGCACGCTCGAGACCCGTCCGGTGGAGGTCCGGTGGTCGGTGCACGGGCCGGTGGTCGCCGAGCGCGCCGGCCGCGCGCTGGCGGTGCGCCTCGCCGATTACCGGCAGTCGCACCAGCTCGAGCAGCTCTGGCGGATGGGCCGCGTGCGCAGCCTCGAGGAGTTCAAAGCCGTCGTGTCGCGTCTGCAGATGCCGAAGAGCAATCTGCTCTACGCCGACCGGCACGGCGACATCTATTACGTCGCGAACGGCATGATCCCGAAACGCCCTTCCGGCGACGCGGCGTTCTGGCGCGGGATCGTACCGGGTGACACCTCCGAGACGCTGTGGGAGCAGACCCTCGCGTTCGCCGAGTTGCCGCAACTCGAGAACCCGGCCACGGGTTGGCTGCAGAACGCCAACGATCCGCCCTGGTCGGCGGCCGGTCCGTTCAGCCTGCAGCCGGCCGACTACCCGTACGCGCTGTCGCCGCTCGCGATCGGGCTGCGCCCGCAGCGCTCGCTGCAGATGATCACCGAGCGGCCGCGGCTGACGTTCGAGGACGTGCTGCGCTACAAGGCGTCCACCCGGCTGCTGCTGGCCGACCTCGCCGCGGCGGTGTCGGCGCACGGCAGCGCGCGCGCCCGCGACGCGATGCGGGTGCTCGAGGCGTGGGACCGGCACGCCGACAACGCCAGCCGCGGCGCGGTGCTGTTCGTGCGCTGGGCGGAGCGGGCCGGCTTCACCGGCGATCCGGAGGCCGCGCCGTTTCGCGTCGGCTGGGATCCCGAGCGGCCGCTCGCGACGCCGCACGGGCTCGCGGACCCGCCGCGGGCGGCGGACGCGCTCGAGGCGGCCGCGGCCGACGTGCTCGGCACGTTCGGCGCGCTGGATGTCGCCTACGGCGACGCCTATCGGCTGCGCTGGGACGGCGGCATGGATCTGCCGGCCAACGGCGCATCGGGCGCCCTCGGCGCGTTCCGGGTCACCCATTTCGTGCCCGACCGCGACGGCCGCTCCCGCGCGGTCGCCGGCGACTCGCTGGTGTTCGTCGTGGAATTCTCCGAGCCGGTGCGCGCCCGGGCGATCCTGTCGTACGGCAACGCGAGCCTGCCCGGTTCGCCGCACAACGGCGATCAGCTCGACCTGTACTCGGAGAAAGCGATGCGCCCGGTGTGGCGGACCCGTGCCGAGATCGAGGCGAATCTGGCGCGGCGGGAGCGGCTGATCAGCCGATGAGCTCCTCGCGCGATTCCGCGCGCGAGCGCAGGATCGCGGCAAGCTGTTCCCAGCCGATCGGCTTGGTCAGGTGCAGGTCGAAACCCGCCTCGGCGGTTTGCTGCCGGTCCTCGTCCTGACCCCAGCCGGTGACGGCCGCGAGCAGCATCTCGTGACCGTACGGCCTGGCGCGCATCCGGCGTGCGACTTCGATGCCGTCCATGCCCGGCAGACCGAGATCCAGCAGCACCACGTCGGGCACCGCCGCTTCGCTCTGCCGGAGCGCCGCCGCGCCGTCGTAGGCGGTGTCGACCGTGTGCCCGGGCATTTCCAGCAGCATGCGCAGGCCTTCGGCCGCATCGACGTTGTCGTCGACCACCAGCACCCGGAACGTCGGTCCGGCGCGCGGCGCGGCCGTTTCGGCCGGCCCGGCCGGAACCGCGGCGTGACATTCCGGTAAACGCACCACGAACTCGCTGCCGCGGCCGAGCCCGTCGCTCGCGGCCCCGACGGTGCCGCCGTGCATCTCGACGATCCGGCGCGCGAGCGACAACCCGATGCCGAGGCCTCCGCTGCTGTCGCGATGCTCGGGAATCCGCGTGAACAGCTCGAACAGGCTGCCCAGGCGCTCGGGCGGGATGCCGTAGCCCTCGTCCCGGACGCGAACCGTCACCTGCCCGTCGGCCGTCTCGATCGCGACACGGATGGTGCCGCCCGGCGCCATGTACTTGGCCGCGTTGTCCAGCAGGTTCGCGAACACCTGGGTGAGCCGCTCGAGGTCACCGTCGACCTGCACGTCGTCGTCCGGCCATTGCACCAGCAGCCGATGGCGGCGCTGTTCGATCAGACTCCGGGTCTGCTCGATCGCGGCGTCGAGCGGCGCCTTCAGGCCGATCGGCTCGCGTTGCAGCTCGATCGCGCCGCGGCTGATGCGGGAGATGTCGAGCAGGTCGTCCACCAGCCGCACGAGATGAGCGAGCTGCCGGTTCATCATCGGCAGCACGCCGGCCATCAGCTCGGAACGCTGCGGCACCTGCTCGAGGATCTCGAGGCCGGTGCGCAGCGGCGCCAGCGGATTGCGCAGCTCGTGGCCGAGCACGGCGAGGAATTCGTCCTTGGCCTGATCCGAGTCGCGCAGCGCCTGCTCCACCTGCTTGCGCGCGGTGATGTCCTCGATCACCGAGATGCTGTACAGCGGCTGTCCGGCATCGTCGCGCTGCAGTGCGGTCGTCAGGTGGCACCAGACCACGCGCCCGTCCTTGTGCAGGTACCGCTTCTCCATCCGGTAGCTGTCGGTGGCGCCGCGCTGCATTTCGCGAAACAGCAAGAGGTTCGCCTCGAGGTCCTCGGGGTGGGTGACCTGCTGGAACGTCCGGGACATCAGCTCCTCGCGCGTGTAGCCGAGGATCTCGCAGACGCGGTCGTTCACGCGCAGCCACGAACCGTCCATGCCGACGTGGGCGATGCCGACCGCGGCGTTCTGGAACGTGGCGCGGAAGCGCCGCTCGCTCTCCTTGAGCGCCGCTCCCATCTCCTCGAGCTCCCGTGCATGCCACTCGGCACTGAACTGCTTCGCCAGCGCGGAGAACACCACGCGGGACATCGCGATCATCGCCACGGCGAACACCGTGAACACCAGCGCCAGCGTCAGGTTCGCGCTGCCGCCGAGCGACAGGTAGTAGAGCGTCGCCGGCGCGGTGCAGGTGAGGATGTAGGCCGCGGCCACCTGCGGCACGGCGGCGAGTGTCGCCGACGCGCCCGCGGCCATTCCGCCCATGGCCAGGATCAGCACGATCTGCACCTGCGGCGGCGCGTCGGGCAGGAACAGCGTGAGCGCGCCCCACAGGCTTCCGGAGAGCGTCGCCCACATCAGCGCACGGTACAGTCCCCGGCGGCTGCGCCGGGCGTCGAGCGGCGGCGGCTGCCGGGAGGAGGCGACCCACCAGCGCACCAGCACCACGACCGCGATGCATAGGTGCACCGCGGCCCACAACAGCACACCGAGGGAATAGCCCTGCGAGAGCAGGAACGTGGCGATCAGCAGCACCACCGCGATGGTGACGAGGCCGTTGACCGGCGACTGAGCGGCGAGACGGAACAGGTACGCCCGCGGCACGCCGCTGCCGATCTGGTCGATCAGCTCGCGCACGTCGTGTCGGTAACGGGGTCTGCCGGCGCGGCTCACCGGGGCCGCCTCGGCGTCGCGCCGTGCGGCAGCGAGGCTGCGCCGGAGGCCCGGCACGCCGGGCGTCCGGACGAACGATCGGTCCGCAACGATCCTTCCATGGCTTGCTAGCCCCCTGCGGCCATCGCGGTGCTGGATGAGCGCCCCCGGGGGGAATTCTAGCTCACCCGATGGCCCGTGTGTTGTGGGAGCGGCCTCCGGCCGCGGCCCGGTACGAAGCTGTTATCCTCCCCGAAGGCGCCGCCCGGCGGTCCGAACACGAGCGACGAGCAGACCATGACCATCGATCCGAAATGGCTCCAGCCCACCTGGTTCATCGACAGCGACAGCGCGGCGGTCGCCCGCTTCGCCGACGCCGCCGCCGGTGATGCGACCGATCCGGTGGAGGTGGCGCGCCGGCTGTTCTACGCGGTGCGCGACGGCATCCGCTACGACCCCTACGTCACCGCGGCGGAGCCCGAGGCCTACCGCGCCAGCGCGGTCGCAGCGTCCGAGCGCAACTGGTGCATTCCGAAGTCGGTGCTGTTCGCCGCGGCGGCCCGATACCGCGGGATTCCCGCGCGCCTCGGCTTCGCCGACGTGCGCAACCACCTCACCAGCGAGAAGCTGAGCGCCAGCATGGGCACCGACGTGTTCGCCTGGCACGGCTACGCGGAGCTGCTGCTGAACGGTGAGTGGCGCAAGCTCAGCACCGCGTTCAACATCGAGCTGTGCGAGCGGTTCGGCGTGAAGGCGCTCGAGTTCGATCCGGATCACGACACGCTGATGCACCCGTTCGACCGGCACGGGCGTCAGCACATGGAGTACATCCGTCAGCGCGGCTCGTACGACGACCTGCCGCTCGACGAGATCTTCGCGACGTTCGTCGAGGTCTATCCGGGCTGGGAGCGCGACGCGTCGGGCCGGATCCGGCGCGCCGGCGCCGACGGCGGCGTCCGCGACGAGGCCTTCCACGCCCGCTGAGCGCGCGGCGCCTTGGCCCGCGGCCGCTGCGCGCTCAGCGCTCCCGATACTGCTCGTCGCCGAACATGATCGAGCGGTGGGTGTCGTTGAATCCCTTGAGGCCGCCCTGAATGATCTCGGGGCGCACCTTCTCGTCGAACACCGTGAGGCCGCGTGCCACCGCGGGACGTTCGCGCAACCGGTCGGCCCAGGCTTTCAGGTGCGGCCGCTGCTCGGGAACGGCGTCCACCGCGTTCACCACCCACGGCAGGATGCACATGTCCGCGATGGTGTAGGTGTCGTCGACGAAATGACTGCGCCCGGCAAGATGCTGGTCCATCACCCGCATCAGCCGCTGCGTCTCGCGCCGGTATCGGTCGATCGCATAGGGGATCTTGTCCTTCGCGTAGTAGTAGAAGTGTGCGAACTGGCCGAACATCGGGCCGACGGCGGACATCTGGAACATGATCCACTGCATCATCCGATGGCGGCCG
>DASVDC010000066.1:0-10548 GCA_036381275.1 Pseudomonadales bacterium
CGGACGGCCGCATCGAGATCGGCGGTCAGGCGCCGCTCGAGGCGATGCAGGGCTACCACTCACGGCTGAAGTCGCTCACCGGCGGCGAGGGCACGCTGGCGATGGAGTTCGACCACTACGCGCCGGTGCCGCCGGCGATCCAGGAGCGGCTGGTGAGCGGCGCCCGTTCCGGCACGCACAACTGATCCGGCCGCTCATTCCTGTGGGAGCGGCCTCCGGCCGCGAACTCCATGAGCCGCTGTGAGAGCGGCGTCCGGCGATTTCGGGTGTCCTGTTCGCGGCCGGAGTTGGGCGGGTAGCCGCCGCTCCCACAGACCTAGGACTTCTTGCTGGTCGCGACGAACGGCGCCTCGATGCGCTGCTCGACTTTACGGCTGCCGCACTTCGGGCATTTCTCCTTGTGCTGCTCGCGCTGCGCCAGGCTCTCCCGGACGTGGAAGCGCTCACCGCACTTCTTGCACTCGAACGCGTATTCCATCGCTACTGACCTCGGTGCGTTTGGAACCGTCTGCCGCTGACCCCGGTATTTACCCCGAGCGCCTTTTCCTGACAAGGGCGGCTCGTTAGCATGAACGCTCGAGTCCGCCGGGAGGAAGCCGTGATGCGTACCGTGCCGGTGATCGACGCGGACGGCCACATCTGCGAGCCGCCGGCCGTCTGGACCGAGTACACGCGTGCGAGCCTGCGTGATCGGGTGCTGCAGGTGCGCACCGTGAACGGCGAGAGCTTTCTGTCGCTCGAGGGCCATGATCGCCGCGGCGGCCGCGGCGCCGGACCCGCGAACGCGTGCATTCCCGGCGGCATGGCGCCCGGCGTGAAGTTGACCTGGGACGACATCCTGCCGGGAAGCTGGGATCCGGCCGCGCGCCTCGAGGTGATGGATGCCGAAGGCATCGACCGCGCGCTGTTCTTCCCGTCGATTCATCTGCTGTGGGGCGACATCCGCGATCCGGAGGTCGCCGCGGAGACCTGCCGGGCCTACAACGACTGGATGAGCGACTTCTGCCGTGCCGATCCCGAGCGGCTGTTCGGCATGGGCATCGTGCCGCTGCAGGACCCGGAACGCGCAGTGGCCGAGGCGCGGCGGCTGCGCGGTCTCGGGTTGTCCGGGTTCATCAGCCGCCCGGAACGCTTCGACGGCCTGGCCCTGTACGACCCCGCCTGCGATCCGCTCTGGCAGGTTGCCGTGGAGGATGGGCTGGCGCTGGCGATCCACGGGAGCTTCGGCTCGCGTATGCCCGGCTTCTCGACCGGCCGCTACTCCGACAACGTGTTCTACGACCACATGATCGCCCACCCGTTCGGGCAGATGGCGGTGATGATGGACCTGATCGCCGGCGGCGTGCTGGACCGGTTCCCGACGCTGCGGGTGGGCTTCTTCGAGAGCGGGCTCGGCTGGATTCCCTACTGGCTCGACCGGCTCGACGAGCACTTCGAGGTGATGGGCCACCACACCCCGTGGCTGCGGCGCCGGCCGAGCGAGATCTTCGCCGAGCAGTGCTTCGTGTCGATGGAGGCCGACGAGGCGGAGGGGCTCGGCTGGATGCGCGACAAGGGCCTCGCGCACTGCATCCTCTGGGGCTCCGACTATCCGCACTTCGACTCCACCTATCCGGGCGCGTACGCCGCGGTGCGCGAGACCCTCACCGCCGCCGGCGAGGGCATGGTCGAGCGCATCGTCGGATCGAACCCGCGCCGCTTCATCGGCCTCTGAGCGGGTGGCGGCGCTGGACATTGGCGGCCGGTTCTCGTCCACTGGGCAGTTTCTGATTTTCGTCGACCAACCGGGAGCATGCCGATGATCGATTTCGAGATACCGCCCGAAACCCAGGCCATTCGCGAGAAGGTCCGTCAGTTCGTGCAGAACGAGTGCATTCCGGCGGAAAAGGAGTTGGCGCACCGTGACTTCGACGAGGTGCTCCGTGAGCTGCGCGCGAAGGCCCGGGCGCAGGGCCTCTGGTGTCCGTTCGTCCCGAAGGAGTGGGGCGGCATGGGGCTGAAGCCGCTCGCGAACGCGCTGGTACAGATGGAGCTCGGCGAGAGCCATCTCGGTGCGCTGGCGCTGAACACCCAGGGTCCCGACGACGCCACGATGCTGACGCTGCTCGAGCACGGCACCGACTACCAGAAGGAGAAATTCCTGAAGCCGCTCCTGAACGGCGAGAAGCGCATCTGCTACTCGATGACCGAGAAGGCGGCCGGTGCCGACGCGACCGGTATGCAGACGCGCGCGGAGCTGAAGGGCGACAACTGGGTGCTGAACGGCGAGAAATGGTTCAGCTCGTCGGCCAGTGTCGCGGACATCGCGGTGGTGATGGCGAAGACCGACCCGGATGCACCGCGCCACCAGCAGTTCAGCACGTTCATCGTCGAGCTGCCGAATCCCGGCTACAAGATCATCCGTGACATCCCGACCATGCAGCCGCACTCCGAGATCGGCCGCAAGATGGGCGCCGGCCACGCGGAGGTGAAGATCGAGAACCTGGTGGTGCCGCGCGAGAACCTGCTCGGCGGCCGCGGGCGCGGCTTCGAGATGGGTCAGCACCGGCTCGCGTACGGGCGCCTGCGTCACGGGATGCACAACGTCGCGATGGCGCAGCGTGCGCTGGACCTGGCGGCCAAGCACGTCACCGAGCGCTCCACCTTCGGCAAGCGCCTCGCCGATCGCCAGGGCGTACAGTGGATGCTGGCCGATTGCGCGACCGAGCTGTACATGGCGCGGCTGATGCTGCTGCACATCGCCTACAAGGCGGAGAAGGGCCTCGACCTGCGCCAGGAGAACTCCATCGCCAAGGTGTTCCTCGCGCACATGGTTCACAAAGTGGTGGACACGGCGCTGCAGCTTCACGGTGCGCTCGGCTACAGCCACGACACGCCGCTCGCGAGCTGGTACACGGCCGTGCGCGCCCAGCGCCTGGTGGACGGGCCGGACGAGGTGCACCGCTGGCGGGTCGGCCGCAACGTGATCAAGGCCTACGAGGAGCACGGCACCACCGCGCCGGCCGCGGGCGGCGATCTGCTGTAGGCGCTGTGGGAGCGGCCTCCGGCCGCGAAGGAACTCGCAGGAGCGGTCTCCAGACCGCGATTCGCGGCCATAGTCCGCTCCCACACGGGTATTTCAGCGCAGCGGCCCCGGCGTCACGATCACGTAGCCGACCGGCTCGCCGACGTGACCCGTCTCGGCGTCCGCCGACTGCTCCTCCTCGAGCACGAGCTCGACGCTGCTGCCGGAGCGCGCGGGGCTGCGCAGCGCAACGGGGTCACTTCCGCGAAAACTCTCAATCGAGCCGAGCACCACGGGGTTCGCCGAGTGCCACTGCGCCAGCCCCACGACGGCGCCCGCCGCGGTCGTCAGGCCGTTCAGACGACCGGACTCGACCGCGGCGGCGGCGCCCGGTTCGAGCGCGATCCAGTGCAGCGCTTCGCCCGCGTGCGTGGCGTCGTTCGCTTCCTCCTCCTGCAGCCGCAGCTCGAAGCCCGATCGCTGGACGTTGCGCAGTCGCTCGGTGACGGCTTGGGCACCGCGGTAGGAGACCGTCTGCGTCAGCACCACGGGCGTGCCGGCGAACGAGCTGCCGAAGCTCACACGGCGCCAGGTGTGATCCGCGCTGCTGCGGCCCGCGCGCAGCAGCCGGCCGTCGGCGAGCCGATGGGTGCCCTGTTCCACCGCGAGCCAGCCGACCCGCTCGCGCCGGTGCGTGCCGTCGAGGTAGTCCCATTCGTCGAGCTGCAGCTCGAAGCCGCTGCCGGTGACGTTCCGCACCCGCACCGTCAGCGGATCGCCGCCGTTGCGGCTTGGCGGTCCCAGCACCACCACCGGGTTCACGTAGCGGCGGCTGAAGGTGACGCGGTGCCATTGTCCGGGGCCGGACTGAGCCAGCCAGCGCGTGCCGGATTCGCCGATCGCGCCGCCGCCGGCTCCGGTGCCGCGGATCCGGTAGATCTCGCCGGTCAGGCTCGCGACGAACAGCTCGCCGTGCACGTCTTCACCGAAGGTCACCGGCTGCGCGATGTGCCCGGCGGACAGCACCGGATCGGAGCGAGCGCCGCTGCGCTCGAGCGTCAGCGCGTTCAGTGACGTGTTACAGAAATCGGACCAGACGTAGCGCCCGCGCAGGCTCGGGATCAGCGAGCCGCGATAGACGAACCCGCCGGTGATCGAGCAGAAGCCGTCGCCGTGACGCGCCACGTACAACGGATCGTAGTACGAGGCGGTGCAGCCGTCGGTGCGGAACGGGCGGTCGCCCTCGAAGCAGCGCCAGCCGAGATTCAGGCCGCCGCCGGTGCCGGCGCGGATACGGTTCACCTCTTCCGCCGCGCTCTGACCGACGTCGGCGATCCAGAGCGCGCCGGTTTCGCGGTCGAAACTGATGCGCCAGGGATTGCGCAGCCCGAGCGCGAACACCTCGTCGCAGCCCGCGCCCCCGCGCCCGTCGCGCCAGGCGTTGTCGGCCGGGATTCCGTAGCGGTGGCCGCCGAGCAGATTGCAGTCGGGGCTGCCGCCGCGGCCGTTCACGTTGATGCGCAGGATCTTGCCGAGGAGCGACCGTGGATTCTGCGCGGTGTTGCCGGGATCGCCGGCGCCGCCGCCGTCCCCGGAGGCGATGTAGAGGCGTCCGTCCTGCCCGAAGTGCAGGTCGCCGCCGTTGTGGTTCGGGTGAGGCTGGGCGAACTCGAGCAGCACCTGCTCGGTGGCCGGCCAGGTGCGATTGCGGTCGTCGGCCGACGCGCGGAAGCGGGAGACCCGCGAACGGTCGGGTCCGCCGCCGCCGTCGCGGGTGTAGTACACGTAGAAGAAGCGGTTCTCGGCGAAGTTCGGATGGAACGCGAGGCCGAGCAGACCCTGCTCGTTGCCGGTGTCGTCGACCCGATCCTCGATGTTCAGGAACGGGCGGGCACGTACCGTGCCGCTCGGTGCGATGATGCGTATGCGGCCACGCTGCTCCACCACGAACAGCCGTCCGTCCCCGGCGTGGCGGACGGCCACCGGTCGGTCGAAACCGCCCGCGATCCGCTCGAGCCGAACCTCCGCGAGCGCAGCCGGCGGCGGTGCCGGCGGCGGCGCATTGCCGCCCTCGACCTGCACGCGAAGGGTCGCGCGGCCGATGCCGTCACCGAGGAGGTCGAGCCGGCCGTTGCTGGAGTTGCCCGCGGCGTACAGGGTGACGGGACCGTGATAGGGCGGCGCGGTCCAGTCGAACCGGAAGCTCACACGGCCGCCGTCGAAGACCTTCGGCCGGCTGTGCGCGAGCTCACCGGCGACCCGCCGCAGATCGCCCGCTGCCGGGTCGAAGCGGCCGAGCGCCGCGGAATCCGCGACGCCGGAGGAAGAGACGTTCACGCCGCCGGTGACCGCCGGCCCGCCCTGGATCGTCACCTCGAAACGCCGGGTCGCTCCGGCGGGTACGGTCGTCGGACCGCGCAGCGTCACCGTCGGGCGCGCGGCACCGGGCGCGTGACAGGCCGCGCAGGTGGCGCCGCCGTTGCTGTCGGGATTGCCGGAGAAACCGTCGCGGCCGAACTGGCTGCCACCCGCGGGTCCGGCCAGCAGCAGAATGGCTGCGCCCGTGATCCGGGTCAGCGTGGCGCGGGGCGCCTTCCCTTTCGCCTGCGGCATGGTCCCATCCGTGGACCTGGCGCCGCAGTATCGCGTGCGGGGGTGGGGGCGTCCACCCTGAGGGGGCGGCGGCTACCCGCCAGGCCGTTCGCGGCCGGAGGCCGCTCCCACAATGTGGTTCAGTGCGGCCGCGAAGGCTCCGGGGCGGGCCCTTCGATGACCATTTCGAGCGCGAGCTGGGGCAGCAGCTGCTTGAGCTCTTCCAGGCTCCGGGATTCGTTCGGCAGCGTCGCCGTCTGCACGGCGACGCCGCGGCTGGTCTTCAGCACGCCGGTGCGGGGCTCGAAACGCCAGGCACAGAACCGGCGCCCTTTGTAGGTCAGCCAGACGCCTTCCAGGCGCTGCTCGTCGGCATGAGTGAACCGGTGCGGCATGACGTCGTCGCTGGTGACGGAGAGTCGACAGCGTAGCCCGTGTGGTCCGCGGCCGCCGTGACGGTGCCGGCGGCACGCGCGCGAACCGGTTCACGGATGTCAGCGCAGCACGTCGCGCGTCGAGGTGATCAGCACGCAGGTGCAGCCGGTTTCGCTCCAGACCAGCGTATCGCCGGCGCCGGGCTCCCCGTAGTTGTAGTCGCCGGGGTAGAGCTTGCGCTCGTCGATCACCAGCTCGCCGTGCAGCAGGTGCAGCTCCTCGACGCCGGCATGCGTGTGCGGCGGATACGCCGCGCCCGGTGCGAGCCGCACCAGCATGCTGACCCGGTGGCTCATGTCGTCGGTCGCGAGCAACTTCACCGAGATGCCGGGCGCGACCTCCCGCCAGGCCGGCTCCGTCCACTCGCCGCTCGCCGGCGGCATCGGATCCGTGCCGGTCTCGAGCGCGAGGCGCTCGGCGAGGCGTCCCCAGAGTTCGTTCGGCGGGCGCAGCACGTCCGTCGGCCAGGCGAGAAAGGTATCGACCACCGGGTGGAGCGTTTCGAGCTGGCGCCGGCAGTCCGGGCAGCTCGCGAGGTGCGCTTCCACCTCGGCGTGCTGCTCTGGCGGCAGGGTCTGCAGCGCGTATTCGATCACGGCCTCCGCGTGCTCGCAGCCGTTGTATCCGGTCGGCGTGCTCATGGTTGCGTCCCCGTGCCGCCGAGCGCGTCGCGGAGCTTGCCGAGCGCGGAGCGGATGCGCGTCTTGACGGTACCTACCGGCGCGTTCAGCCGGTCCGCCACCTGGGAGTAGGTCAACTCGGAGAAGTAGGCGATTTCGACCGCTTCGCGCTCGTCGGGCGTGAGCATCGCCATGGCATCGCGCAGGCGGCGCCCCTGCTGCTCGACGTCGAGGGAGTCGCGGGGGTCGTTCGGTGCCGGGTCGGTCTCACCGTCGTCCGCATACGTGTTGACCCGCTTCTTGCGGTGCTCGAAGCGCAACCGGTCGATGGCGCGAGAGCGGGCCCGGTTCATGATCCAGCCGACGACGGTGCCGCCGGCGGGGTCGTAGCGTGAGGCCTGCCGCCAGACGTCGAGGAACACGTCCAGCGTGACTTCTTCGGCGATGGCGCGGTCGTTGGTCAGGCGCATGATCAACGTGAATACGATCCGCTTCGATCGTTCGTACAGCCTTCGCAGCGCGAGCTGATCGCCGTCCGCCATCGAACGAACCAGCGCCACCCATTCCTGTTCGGTTAGGAGCGAGTCCGCGCCGTCGGCGTACAGCACCTCGCCGAGGGTCTCAATCGCGGAATTCCTCTCGCTCCCGCTGGTGTTGGTCGGTTCGCCCACGGCGGGCAATCCTGCCGTCGGGCGAGGCCGTTGGCAAGGCACGGGCAGCAGGGCGCGCGCTGCGGTCCGCCATCGGCGACGGCTCCTGTAGCCGCTCGAGCTCGAGTTCCCAGGCGCTGAGGCAGCGCACATGCACGTGGAAGCCGCGATCGGTCCGGCCGCCGTAGTCACCGGCGAACTCCAGCTCGATCTCCACTTCGTCCGGTGTCACCGGCTGTCCGCAGATCGCGCAAGGGCTGCCGCTGCCGGTCCCGCCCCAGGTACGATCCGGCCGGCGGGCAGGCAGCTTGCCGGCGCGGATGGCCTGACGTGCCGCTTCGAGCGGCAGTTGCTCCTCGTTCATCGGACCTGCAGTTCCTGGCCGGTGCACACGATGAAACGACAACCGGCGCGTTCCGGATTGCCGGAACCGGAAAAAAAGATGGCTCCCCGGCGTTGCGGACCAGAGACGGCGGAGGTGTCTGCGGTCACGGCGTGCGCTACGCTTGGCGCCCATGAGTGACGAGTTGCCGACGCCGGGTGCGGGCGTCAAGACGATGTATCTGATCCGGCGGCGTGCGGGCGTGTCGCGCGAGGAGCTGATTGCTCACTGGTTCGCGAATCATATGCCGGGGGTGATCGACGTTCAGCAGCAGGCCAAGGCGAAGGACCGGCTGCATGCGTTCCGCTACATCGCGACGCTGTTCGAACGAGCGGCGGATCCTGCGGCGGCCGATCATACGGACGCCTGGGACGGTGTCGCCCAGCTCTGGTGGCAGCGGCCGCTGCCGCGGCCGTCGTCACCGTTCGGAGAGCCGCCGCGCGACAGCTTCCAGGAGCGCGCCGAGCCGTACTGGCCGTGGGCTACCGCCGAGTACGTGATCGTGGACGGCGGCGAACGGCTCGCTGTGGCGCCGCTGCGCTTCGGCCGCCCGTTTCCCACCACGCGCTCGGGATTCCACAAGATGACCTGCCTGGTGGCGGCGAGAAGCGGTACCGATTTCCCGGCGTTCTTCCGTCACTGGCTCACGGTGCACGCGGACCACGTGCGCGCCGTGCTGGCGGACTGCAGCGGCTTTCGTTACGTGATCAGCGCGAGCCTCGAGCCGCAGCTCGATCCGTACGCGGGCATGGCGGAAATCTACTTCGAGCAGCCGGACGGCTGGAGCCGGCTGCAGCGGGCGCTGCAACCGGACGGCATGGAGCGCTGGGTCGATCCGGAGCGCACCCGGTACTACGCCTCGGGCACCGAGATGATCGGCATCCCCTAGCGCGAGCCTCCTTCAGAAGATCAGCATCAGCAGTCCGATCACGACCAGCAGCCCGATCAGGAAGATGATGCCCACGGTGCTTGCCAGGAATTTCAGCATGGTTGTCCTCTCGATTGCGGCCGCGTCGGCCATCCGGGCGTACTTCTCGACGTAGATTCAACAAACCCACCCACGCGCGCGCCAAGCCGCGCGAGTCGCCCATTGCCGTCTCCGCAGCTCCGACTGTCGACGTCGGCTTCTGCCGCAACGAGTGAGCAAGTCTCGTGCCGTCGGTCGCGGTCGGTACGGCTCTTGCACCACGGCAGCACCTTCATCATCCATCGAGGAGCCTGCCGTGCCGAAGAACGCCATCGACCTGCTGAAGGAAGACCACGCTCACGTGCGCCGGCTGCTGGAGCAGCTCGCCGACACCACGTCGCGGGCGGCGAAGACCCGTGCCGACCTGCTCGAGAAAATCGCGCGCGAGCTCGGGGCTCACACGCGGATCGAGGAGGAGATATTCTACCCGGCGTATCGTGAGGCCGGCGGCTCGGAGCACAATCAGATGTTCTTCGAGGCGACGGAGGAACATCGCGCAGTCGACAGCCTGGTACTGCCGGACCTGCAGAAGACCGACGTGCAGAGCGACAGCTTCTCCGGGCGCTGCAAGGTGCTGAAGGAGCTGGTTCTGCACCACGTCGAGGAAGAGGAACAGGAGCTGTTCCCGCAGGCGCGCAAGTCGATGGATCGCGAGCTGCTCCTCGAGCTCGGCGAGCGGATGGCCGAACGCAAGAAGGAGCTGATGAAGCAGCTGTAGCGGTTGCAGCGGCGTCGTCAGACGAGTTTCCGCGGAATCGTCGAATCCCAGTTGCGGGAGTAGACGCGCCGCTCGTCTTCCCAGCCGTCCAGCTCCGCGTGCACGTAGAAGTTCTCCCGATCCGCGGTGAGCACCGTGCGCGTGGTAGTGCGCACCCGCCAACCGTCCCGCGCGAAGGAGCGCTCGGTGCGCGTTTCGCCGCGTACCGAGTCGAAGCCCTGGTCGTCGCGGCACGTGTACCAGTCCCAGGTGCGATCGCCCACGTCCAGGCTCAACTCCTCGATGCGGTAGACGCCCTCGTCCTTGATGACCTCGAGTGTGGACTGGTTGTGCGCGAGGTCACGATGCACCAGCCAGTTGTGCTGCGCCGGCTCGAGCTGGGTCAGCCGGATGGGCCGGCAACCCTCGGCGGGCGGGAGCGCGATCTGCAGATCCTGCTGGCGCGGCTGGCGGACCGGCAGCCACAGCGCGCTGCCCTGCGGATGCAGCGTCAGGCGCACCGGTTCGGGCGGCGGCCACACCAGCGGCCAGTAGGACGTCGACACCGAGACGCGTATCCGGTGGCCGCGCGGGAACACCTGCCCGATGTGGTTCAGACGCACCCGCACCCGATACCGCCTGCCGGGATCGAGCGGTTCGGGCCGCTCGTGGCCGTTTCGGTGCGTGAGGTTCAGCAGGCCGTAGGTGATCCGGGTCGCACGATCGTCGGGTAGAACGTCGGACAGCCGTACGGCCACCATCGCCACCGGCCGGTCCGCCTCGAGCTCCATCTCGAGCTCGGGCGCGCCGAGCACCGCCAGCGTCGCCGTCAGCGGCTCGCTCTGATACACCAGCGCGCCGCCGTCTTCCTCACGCTGGTCGTAGGGCAGATCCGGGGCGGCCGAATAGGAGCACCACTTGCCGGCGAACAAGCCCACCGACAGCGGCGACTGCACGCTGACCGGACGCAGTGGCCGCGGATCGAGCGGACCCGACGCGACGGCGCCCATGTCGATGCCGCTCGCGGTCAACGGGTAACGCTGCTCCGTCACGTTGGGCGACGGCCATTGCGGCTCGCCGACCCAGCGTCCGGGGCGCTCGGCGTAGAACGTGGAGGGAGGCACGCTGTCCTGCAGCCAGACCCGCAGCATCGGCTCGCGCAGGATGCCGGTATCGCGGTGCTTGAGCCAGTGGTCCCACC
>DASVDC010000067.1:0-29737 GCA_036381275.1 Pseudomonadales bacterium
CTCGCGCTCGCGCTCAGCTTCACCATCGCGAGCCTGCAGCGCCTCGGCGAGCAGAGCGAGCGCCTGTTCCAGAGCGGCGTCAACACCACCCGGCTGATCGAGCAGCTCGCCGACCGCGTCACGGAGGTCGAGCGTTCCGCCCGGCAGTACGCGGTGGTCCCGCAGCCGAACCTGCAGCAGATCTACCGTGACCGGCGCGAGGCGCTGCTGAGCACCATGCGGGCGCTCGAGGCGCGCGACGACATCCAGCCGCTGATTCCGGCGCTGCGGGAGCTCCACGGCCTGCTGGACAGCATCGAGGCGTCGATGAAGCTGCCGCCGGCCGAGCGGGACAACCCGCAGTCGTTCGCCGCGATGAACGAGATCGCCGGCCGGGCCCGGCAGATTGCCGACGAGCTGTTCGAGGAGGAGCTGGCGCGGCTGCAGACCAACGTCGCGCAGCTCCGTACGGCGCTGATCGCGCTCACGGGTGCGGTTGGCGCCGCGGCGCTGCTCACCGCGCTGGCGTTCTCGCGCCTGGTGAGCCGCCCGATGCGCCAGATCACCGCGAGCATCGATCAGCTCGGCCGGGCCGAGCTCGAGAAGCCGATTCGCGTCTCCGGGCCGCGGGATTTGCAGTCCATCGGCATCTCGCTCGACTGGCTGCGCCAGCGGATCCGCGACCTGGAGGCGCAGAAGTCGACGTTCGTGCGGCACATGTCCCACGAGCTCAAGTCGCCGCTCGCCAACATCCGCGCCGGCATCGAGCTGCTCGGCGAGGAGGTCGGTCACGACCCCGAGAAGAAGGAGATCACCGGCATCGTCGAGCGGAACGCGGCCCGGCTCCAGCGTCAGATCGACGACCTGCTGCGCTACGCCGGCTGGCAGGACGCGCGCCCCCCGCAGCAGCCGACATCGGTGAAGCTCGCGGAGCTGATCGAGAAATCGGCGCAGGACCAGGAATTCGAGGCCCGGTCGAAGGACATCGACCTGCGCCTGCACCTCACGCCGGTGACGCTGACCGCCGAGGAGAGCCAATTGCGCGCGATCGTAGATAACCTCATCGGCAACGCGATAAAGTACTCGCCCGAGCGCGGCGTCATCGACGTGCGCCTCACCCGGCTGGGGGACACCGCCGTGATCGAGGTCGAGGACGAGGGTCCGGGAATCCCGGTCGAGTTGCGGGAGCGGGTCTTCGAGCCGTTTTTTCGTGGGCCGAATGCGCGTGCCTCAGGAACGGGGATCGGTCTGTCTTTGGCGATGACGGCAGCGAGGGCACATGGGGGTTCGATCCGGGTCCTGGACAAGGAAGGAGGTGCTCATCTCCAGGTGGTGCTGCCGCTGGGCGAGTGAAGCCCTCGGCCGCCCCCTGCTGTGCCTGCTCCTCGTCCTCGGCGGCTGCGCCTCCACGCCCCCGCAAATAGACAAGACAGATGCCTTGCTCGGCCTGATCAACCGCGTGATCGAGGCCAGTTCCGCGGAGGAACGCCGCGGCCTCGAGGAAGACGAACGGAATCGCTTCGACAGCGTGCCCACGTATGACAACATGCTCCGTCTCGCTCTGGTGCGGGCGTTCAGCGCGGCGCTGCCGGCCGAGCTGATGGAAACCCGGAACGACCTGCTCGCCCTCGCCGAGGGACGCCAGGAGCTCACGGACAACCAGCGGTACCTGGCCAAGATGGCCTTGATAATGGTGGACCAGCGATTGCAAATGGGAGCGCAAATCACCGATCTGCAGCGACAAATCGATTCTCTGCAGCGACAGATCGACTCGTTGACGGCCATAGAGGCGTCTCTGAAGGACAACGATGTGAACCGGCCACCGGAGCCTCAGCCATGAGCGTGGGCGAAGTGCTGCTGGTCGACGACGACCCCGACTTCCTGAATCTGCTGGCCCGGCGGCTCGAGCGCGAAGGCTTCGGCGTCACCACCGCGCCGAGCGGCGAAAAGGCGCTGACCATCCTGCAGAGCAGCATGCCCAACGTCGTGATCACCGATCTGCGCATGGAGGGCATCGACGGCATCGAGCTGCTCGATCGGCTGCAGCGCGAGTATCCGGCCCTGCCGGTGCTGATCATCACCGCGCACGGCACGATCCCGGAGGCCGTGGCCGCGACACAGCGCGGTGCGGTGGGCTTCATCACGAAGCCGATCGAACGTGACGAGCTGCTGGACAAGGTGCGTACCGCGATGCGCCTCTCCGGCGGCGGCAGCGACAACGGCGCCGTCCCCTTCCCCACCCGCAGCCGGCGCATGCAGGCGGTGCTCGCGGAAGCCCAGGCGGCCGCCCGCAGCAACGCCTCGGTGCTGATCCGCGGCGAGACCGGTACCGGCAAGGAAGTGCTGGCGCGGCTGATCCACCAATCCAGCGACCGGGCGAACGGCCCCTGGATCACCGTGAACTGCGCGGCCATTCCCGAGCACCTGCTCGAGTCGGAGCTGTTCGGCCACGTGAAGGGCGCGTTCACCGGCGCCGTGAGCAGCCGTGCCGGGCTGATCCGCGCGGCCCACGGCGGCACGCTGTTCCTCGACGAGATCGGTGACATGCCCCTCGACCTGCAGGCGAAGCTGCTGCGCGTGCTGGAGGAGCGGGTGGTGCGACCGGTCGGTTCGACGCAGGAGTACGAGGTGGACATCCGCGTCGTGTCCGCCACCCACCGCGATCTGCCCCAGGCGATCCGGCAGGGCGTGTTCCGGGCCGATCTGTACTACCGGCTGAACGTGCTGGAGCTGCGGCTGCCGCCGCTGCGCGAGCGGCGCGAAGACATCCCGCAGCTCGCCCAGATGTTCCTCGACGAGCTGTGCGGCCCGGACAACCGCAAGGTCTACTCGCCCGACGCGATGGAACGGCTGATGGCCGCGGACTGGCCCGGCAACGTGCGTCAACTGCGCAACGTGGTGGAGCGCAACGTGGCGTTGGCGCCGTCGGTAGTAATTTCCGAGGAACAGGTACGAGATGCCCTGGGCGAAGCCGCCAGCAGCTTCCCGTCGTTCGACGAGGCGCGGGACTCCTTCACCCGCGACTACCTGATCCAGCTCCTGAAGATCGCCGACGGCAACGTCTCCCGGGCGGCGCGCCTCGCGCAGCGAAACCGCACCGATTTCTACAAGCTGATGAAGCGCCACGGCATCGAACGCGAGGACGTGGTCGGCTGAAACCGCTCTCCGGGCTCCGACCCTTCTTCCCAGGGGCCCGGACCTGAACGTCTCCAGGCCACTTCGGCGTCGGTGAGCGGCCTTGTTCCGCGCCGAAGCGGCCGGGGGACGGAGCAACCGTCACCGCAGCCGGTCGCGGAGCCGCCTCGTCAGCAACGATCTCCTTCAACTGTGCCGCTACTGGCATGCCGCTTGCTACGCATAGCACGGGCAGGCGCGAAACCAGCGAAGCTCTGACGCCCTGCCGGTGAACGAGCAGAGGAGAGCTGGACCAGCGGCGGCAACGACACAACCTGACTGAGTTCGCGGCGCTGGCCGTGGCACATACGATCGATCTCCCACCTCCCCCAGTCCCTGTCGATCGGCCACGTGCCAGCGCCCCTTTTTCACTTCCCTGCTGAGCGGGAGCCGAGCATGGCGTCCATCAGGACCCACAAGCCGCGTTCCACCGGTCGCCGCGTTGCCGGGGCCGTTGTGGTCGGCATCGCGGTCGGCGCCGTGGCGGGGCCGCCGCGTGAGGATCCGGCGATTCGCGATGCGTGGCTCGACGGTCGTCTCGAGACGGCTTATGCGCTGAACCCGGAGCTCAGCGCCTTCGACATACATGCCGACGTCACCGACGGCGTGGTGCGGCTCTCCGGATCGGTCGGCAGCGAGATCGCCCGCGATCTCGCGGTCGAGATCGCCGAGGGCATGGAAGGCGTCAGCCGGGTCGAGCACCGGCTCACGATCAGCCCGCCGGTGGTGGCGGCGGGTGATGATGCCAGGCGCTCCCTGCTCCAGAGGATCGACGACCTGACGGCCAGCGCGCGCGTGAAGAGCAACCTGGCCGCCAACGGAAACACCAAGGGGCTGACCATCAACGTGGCGACGCACGACGCGGTGGTCACCCTGACCGGAGCGGTGACCTCCCGCAAGGAGAAAATGCTGGCGGAGTTGATCGCTCGCAACACCCCGGGAATACACGGTGTCCGCAACGAGCTCGCCATCCGCGGCGGGCCTTCTGAACCAACCGAGGAGTAACAGAGGAATGAGGAATACCAGTAAGATCACAACGGTCTTCGCAGTACTGGTGCTCACGCTGGGAACCACTGCCTGGGCGGCACCCCAGAAGGGCGACCGCACATTGACGCTGTCCGGATCCGGCAGCAGCGACAACGACTTCGATTCCAACAGCTTCGCCCTCGCCGGCGAGCTGGGCTGGTTCGCCACCGACGCGTTCGAGTGGGGCGTGCGTCAGACGGTCAACCTGATCGCCCGTGACGACGCCGCCGACGACTGGTCCGGCGGAACCCGGATCTTCGGCGACTGGCACTTCGGCGGCTCGAATGCGTTCCAGCCGTTCGTCGGCGTGAGCGCCGGCGGCTTCTACGGCGAGCATGTCAAGGACACGTTCGCCGCAGGCCCCGAGCTCGGCATGAAGTACTACGTGAAGGACGACACCTTCATCGAGCTGCAGGCCGAGTATCAGTTCCTGTTCGAAGACGCCGACGAGGTGGACGACCGGTTCGACGACGGCGCGTTCCTGTACTCGCTGGGTATCGGCTTCAACTTCTGACGGGCCCGTGGCCCGATTCGGGCAGCCGGCGCAGGTCCACGCGTTCCCCCGATCGGGGCACGTGGGCCTGCACGCCGGCGACGCGCGCGAGATGCGTCTGGAAACCCGTCAAAGCCTTGGGATCGCCGTGCACCAGATAGGTCGCCGGTGCCGGCTGCGCTTCGCCCGACCCGCGGTACCAGCGCAGCAGATCCGCCTGGTCGGCGTGCGCCGAGAATCCGCCGATCGTGTGTATCTTCGCCCGGACGGGGTACGGGGCTCCGTGGATCTCGATGGTCTCGGCGCCTTCGATGATCTGGCGCCCGAGTGATCCCGGTGGCTGAAAGCCGGTGAACACCACATGAGTGCCGCGGCGGCCGAGGTCCCGCCGGAAGTGGTGCAGAATCCGACCGCCGTTGCACATGCCGCTCCCCGCGATCACGATCGCCCCGCGCTTGAACCGGTTGATCAGCTTCGACTCGTCCCCGGTGCGGGTGAAGTGCAGATTCGGCAGCTTCGGCATGAAATCACGCTCGCGGAACAGCTCCCCGGCTTCCTCGTCGAAGAGGTGCTCGAAATCCCAGTAGATTCGGCTCGCTTCGATGCCGAGCGGGCTGTCGAGGAAGATCTGCCAGCGATCGACGCGCCAGTCATGGAAGTGCTTGCCGAGCAGATACAGCAGCGTCTGGCTGCGGCCCACGGCGAACGCCGGAATCAGCACGTTGCCGCCCGCCCGGTGCGCCTGCTCGAGCACGTTGGCCAGCTCGTCGAGCGACGCCGCGAAGTCCCGGTGGCAGCGATCGCCGTAGGTGGTTTCCATCACCACCAGATCGCTCCCGCTCGGCGTGACCGGATCGCGCAGGATCGGTGAGTCGTACTGACCGAGATCACCGCTGTAGGTGAGGCTCACCGACTCGGCGCCGGAACCGAGCGCCAGCTGCACCACCGCCGAGCCCATGATGTGGCCGGCGTCGAGCAGCCGCGCGCGCACTCCGGGTACGACCTCGAACCAGGCATCGTAGCGGTGCCCGTGGACGAGCTCGAGCGTGTCCTCCACGTCGTCGCGCAGGAACAGCGGCGCCGCGAGCGGCTCGCCCCGTTCGGCCCGGCGCCGATTCTCGCGCCGCACGACGCTCATCTCGATGTCCGCGGCGTCGTACAGCAGGATGCGCAGCAGCGCCCGAGTGGCGTCGTGCGTGTGGATGCGCCCGCGAAACCCGCGCCGGACCAGCAGCGGCAGCCGGCCCGAGTGGTCCAGGTGCGCGTGGCTCAACACCACCGCGTCGATGGCAGCCGGGTCGAACGGAAACTCGTCCGCGTTGGCGCTCTCGTCCTCCCGGCCGCCCTGGATCAGGCCGCAATCGAGCAGCACCGTGCGCTTGCCGAACCGCAGAATGTGGCACGAGCCGGTCACCCGCCCGGCGGCGCCGTAGAATTCCAGCGATGCGTCAGTCACCGTCGCTGGTGCCAAGCTCCGCTCCACGGGTGATCCGGAATTCGCGGTGCTGCTTCTCCAGTCGCTTCGTCTGCTTCTTCGAGACGCCGACCGCCGCCAGCGCCTCACGGATCCGCACTCGCGTCAGATCCGGGCCGAGAAACGCCATCGAATCGAACAGCGGCAGCGATACCGTTCGGCCGGAGATCGCGATGAACAGAGGCAGCAGGAAGTCACGGATCTTCAGATTCATCCAGCTCGCGAGCGCCTTGCAGGTCTCGAGCAGGGCCTCGCTGTTCCATTGCCGCAGCGCGTCGAATTCCCGCGACACGTGATCGAGGATCTGCACCACCTGCTCGCTCGACAGGCGGCTGGTCTCGAAGTCGGCCGCCGTCAGCGGCCGCCGGTCGCCGAGCAGGTAATCGACCTGGGGGAGCAGGTCGGAGAAGCGCTCGGTGCGTTCCTGCACGAGCGGCACCAGGCGCGACAGGTTCTCGCGATTCAGCGCCCATTCCTGCACCCGATCCATGAACTCGTCCGGCGTCAGGCGCCGCAGATACTGACCGTTCAGCCACGACAGCTTCACCAGATCGAACACCGGCCCGCCCAGGTGGATCTTCGCGAGGTCGAAATCCGCCGCCATCTCCTGCGGGCTGAACAGCTCACGCTCGTCGGGCATCGACCAGCCCATCATGCCGAGGTAGTTCACCAGCGCCTCGGGCAGGATGCCGAGGCGGCGGTAGTAGTTGATGCTGGTCGGGTTCTTGCGCTTCGACAGCTTGCTCTGGTCGGGATTGCGCAGCAGCGGCAGGTGGCAGTGCACGGGCATCGGCCAGCCGAAGTAGCGATACAGGAGCTGATGCTTCGGCACCGAGTTGATCCACTCCTCGCCGCGCAGAATGTGGCTGATCTGCATCAGGTGATCGTCCACCACCACCGCGAGGTGGTAGGTCGGATAACCGTCCTGTTTGATCAGCACCTGCATGTCCACCTGGCTCCAGGGGATCTCGATGGTGCCGCGCAGCGCATCCTCGAAGCGGGAAACGCCTTCGCTCGGGACCTTCATCCGGATCACGTACGGAGCGCCGCTGTCGAGCCGCTCGCGCACGTGCGCGGTGTCGAGCCCGAGGCAGAGTCCGTCGTAGCGCGGGTTCTCGCCCGCCGCTCGCTGCGCCTCCCGCATCCGCTCGAGCCGCTCGGCACTGCAGAAGCAGTAGAACGCATCCCCCTGGGCCACCAGGCGCTGGGCGTGCTCGAGGTAGATGTGCCGTCGCGCGCTCTGCCGGTACGGCCCGTGCGGACCGCCGACGTCCGGTCCTTCGTCCCAGCCGAGCCCGAGCCAGCGCAGCGACTCGAGGATGAGCTGCTCGCTCTCCGCCGTGCTGCGCGCAACGTCGGTGTCCTCGATGCGCAGGATGAACTGACCGCCCTGACTGCGCGCGAACACCCAGTTGAACAGCGCCATGTACGCGGTGCCGACGTGGGGATCGCCGGTGGGGGAAGGCGCGACTCGGGTACGTACTGTCATGGCGGCGGATTATACCGGGCCGGGTCCGGCAAACGAGTCCGAGATGTCGTCTCGTGCCGACGGCGTTACCATCGAGGCCGCATCGGGAGGAGGAAGGCGGATGAACGGCGTTCCGAGGTTCTACGAGGAGCTCGCGTCCTGGTGGCCGCTGCTGTCCGCGCCGGACGAGTACGAAGAGGAAGCGGAATTCTTCACGGCGCTGCTGCTCGGCCACGGCGACCATCCGGCTGAGACCCTGCTCGAGCTCGGCAGCGGCGGCGGCAACACCGCGTCGTTCCTGAAGCGCCGTTTCCGGATGACGCTGGTGGAGCCCTCCGCCGGCATGCTCGAAGTGAGCCGCGCGCTGAACCCCGAGTGCACCCACGTCCAGGGCGACATGCGCTCCGTTCGGCTCGCGCGGCAATTCGATCGGGTGTTCGTGCACGACGCGATCGTCTACATGACCAGCGAGCAGGACCTGCGTGCCGCCATCGAGACGGTGTGGCTGCACTGCCGACCGGGCGGCGCCGCCGTGCTCGCGCCCGACTACGTGAAGGAGACGTTTCGCACCGGCACTGATTGCGGCGGTCGCGACGCCGGCGAACGGGGGCTGCGTTTCCTCGAGTGGGTGACGGATCCCGATCCCGACGACGCCACGTACCTCGTCGACTACGCGTTCCTGCTGCGGGAAGGCGAGCGGGTCCGCGTGGAGCACGACCGGCACGTCGAGGGCCTGTTTCCGCGGGACGTCTGGCTCCGGCTGCTGCGCGAGACGGGGTTCGAGCCGCACGTGACGCCGCTCGTGCACTCGGAGGTGGAGCCCGGCGCGCACGAGGTGTTCGTCGCGGTGAAACCGGCGCGGTGATCGATTCCTGTGGGAGCGGCCTCCGACCGCGAATCCCGATCCTATTCGCGGCCGGAGGCCGCTCCCACAGCGGTGCCGAGGTGCGCTCAGTACCAGAACGACACGAACGCCCGAATCACCACCGAATCGAAGCCGTACAGCGGCTCCTCGCCGGGCAGCGCGTCCTGCACCGTCACGTCGCGGAAGTCGCTGTAGTCGAAATGGATCCAGTCGACCATCAGGCTCGCCTCGCCCTTGTCGAACAGCGGCAGCCAGCCGGTCGCGAATTCGTAGGAGATGCCGGCACCGGCGGTGTGCGTCGAGTAGCTGGCGAGCTCCTTGTCGCGGGCGAGGAAGTTCTGCGCATTCGGCCGGTCGAACAGGTCGCTGTAGAAGTCGGCGGCCGTCTGGTCGTAGTAGCGGTACTTCAGCTCCGCGATCAGACCCTTCGGCAGCGGATGCACGTAGGCGAGCTCGGCGTTCCAGGCGCCGATGCCCCAGGTGTCGGTGTAGTACCGGTACTCGGCCTTGAGCGACGCGCGGTACGGCAGGTAGTACATGCCCCGCACCGCCGTCGCGCTCGAGGTCCGCGTGCGCGGATACACCTCGGCCTGATAGCTGTAGCCGCGGGCCGATGCCGCGTCGAGGTAGCGGACCTGGCGGTACGGATTGTTCAGAAAGCCCTCGTCGGTGACGCTCTCGTAGTTCAGGCTGACGATCAGATTCTTCGTCAGGATCTGCGACAGATCGATCCGGAACGTCTGCCGCTTGGCCTCTTCCTCGAAGTTCTCGTCGCCGTTGCGCCGCACCTCGTCCCAGCCTCGCGCGTAGCTGATGCCGAGCGTGGTCAGATCACCGAAGAAATCCTGGCTGATCCCGAAACGGACGGAATTCGCGCTGTAGTCGCTCTCCTCGCTGTTCGTGTAGGAGAGGCCCATGAACGTCTTGCCGTGCAGGTAGTCGATCCCGATGCTCTTCTCCTCGCGCTCCTCTTCGTACTCGCTCGCCGTCGCGACGACGTCGATGGAGGCGCTCGAGATCATGTCGACGTAGTAGTTGCCCCAGACCGATACCTTGTCCTTGTACGCCTTGCGCACCAGCACGGAAGGTCCCTGCACCTGCAGCCCGCCACCGTCGTAGCCGTGGTACATCACGTCGGCGCGGTCTTCGGGGAGCACGGCGCCATGGACGGGCAACGTCCCGAACAGCACGCCAAGCGACAGAACCCAGACGAGACGCCTGTCGGAGCGGAGGCGAACGTCAGTTGCAGCCACAGCCGCCTCCCGAGCCGCCTTCCGCGCCGCGCGCGCCTTCTCGGGCCTGGTAGACGTGGTGCAGGTACGCCTGCGCCACCGGCGCGCGATTGAAGCTCATGATCGGATCCGCCAGGTGGTTGCGCTCGTACGGGCTGACCCACGGCTCGAGCTCGAACGTGCTGCAGCCGCCGGTGAGCGACACCGCCGCCAGCGTCAGCGCCAGAACGATGCCCCGATTGCGTCGCACCCAGTTCATCAGAAGAACGCCGTCAGCCCGCCGGTGAATTCGATGTTGTGGAGGGTCTGCTCGCTCCCGAGCAGGTCCGACTTGAACACGTGATCGCGCACGTCCACGTGAAACGCGAGCCAGTCCGTCACGGCCAGCCGGTAGCCGAGCCCTCCGTTGATCGTGAAGCGGTCGTCGCCGCCGAACTCGGTGCTCCCGGCGCCGGCGATCAGATAGAGCCCGCCGCGGAACGCCAGGCGGCGCGTCAGGAACGACTCGCCAGGGAACAGGTTGTAGCCCACCGACACGTTGTAGTAGGTCGTTTTGCGCTCGTCGTCGGTCAGGATCTGCGCACCGCCGGACAGGCGCTCGAAGCTCGTTTCGCCGAGCTTGGTACGGCCGTAGACGCCCTCGACGAACAGGTCTTCGGTGACGTGGTACGCGAGCCGCACACCGAACACGCCGTTGGTTCCGAAATCCTCGACGCTCATCAGCCCGCCGTAGACGCCGATTTCCCAGTTCTCGGAATCGATCGCGTCGACGTTCACGTCACGACGCTCCGGCTCACGCACGACCAGGGGCTCGAGCTCGAGCTCCGCGGGCTCGGCGCCCCACGCGGGCACCGCAGCAGCGAGCAGCACGGCGAGTGTGACGGCGTTCGCAGAACCGCCCGCGCAGCTCAGAAAAAGACGCTGAATCCTGCCTTCCATTGGTCGATCTCTTCGTTGTCGTCCCGACTGGTGAGCACCGTGTGGCGCTTGTATTCGACCCGCAGAACGAATCGGTCCGTCAGATGAAGATTAGCACCCGCACCGACGTGCACGATCTCGTCAGTGCGGTCTTCCGCCTGCACCACCGTGGTCTGCGGGCGGATGTTCACGATGCCACTGCCGATCGTGAAATACGGTGACACGCGCCACGCCGGGAACGGGTGCATCAGGATGCTCGCGGTGCCCATCACGCCGTCGGAGAAGTCGCCCAGGATCTGCGTCGCCTCGAGCTGCAACCCGATGTTCGGCGTCAGCGCGAACGCCCCGTAAACCGACAGCGTTCGGGCGCCGTCGAAGTCGCCGCCCATCACACCGGTCTCCCAGCGGCGCGAACGGAACTCGGCGAGCCCGACCTCGCCGAAGTCGATCGGGTCGCCGTTCGTATCCACCGTGTGGCGAAGCTGATCGACGTGCACCCAGCCTTCCTTGTCACGGGGGCCGCGGATCTTGAACCAGTTCGTGCGCCGCTTCAGCACCGTCACCCGATCGCCGTCTGCCGCGACGTAGAAGACCGGGTAGCCGCGGCCGGGACCGGTGTGCATCTCGATGAAAGGCGCATCCACCACCAGTGTCGGTTCGTGTCGCTCGAACCATCCGGCGGCGGCCGGTGCGGCGCTCCCGACCGCGAGCAGAGCCAGCACCGCCTGGAGCCGGCGATGGCGCTTGCGTTCCGCGCCGCTCGTCCTTTTCGGCAACGTCATCGCGGTCAGCTCACTGAGGCACGTTGAACGGGTTGTTGTAGTACTGGCCGCCGATGTCGATCCACTCGGAGATCAGCCGCAGCTCCGCCGGGGTCAGCCACCCCTCGTGGCTGCCGCCGGGCTGAAACCGGGAGAAGAACCGCGAGCTGCCGATGGCGTTGGCGCCGGCCACCGACAACGGCGGCGTCTGCACGATGGGCACCAGCACCGGGATCGGGTCGCCGTTGGCGTCGAGGATCAGCTCACCGTTGCCGTCGGTCTGGAACAGCGGGTCGCCGTTGCCGTCGGTGGCCTGCACCAGCTCGTCGACCAGCGCGCCGTTGTCGAGGATCTGCCGGTTGTCGTTGAACAGCAGCTCCCGGTAGCTCTTGAAATGAGCGGCCTCGTCGGGCGACGGTCCGTCGCCGAGGTCGAGCTGCGCGGCCGGTACCATCGCCATGCCCATCGCGTCGACGGCGGCGTGACACGCCGTGCAGGTGTGATCGACACCCATGTCGTCGACCCGCGGCACCCCCCAGAGCGGATGGACGTGCGTCTCGTAGTCGATGACGATGCGGCAGAGGGCGGTGTAGATCGTCGCGCAGCCCGGATCGACGGGCGCCGGGGTCGAGAGGGCCGCGTAGCTGTAGCTGAAGGTGGCGTCCGGCGCGCGCACGGCCGGATCGGTCCAGACGTCTTCGTAGACCGGGTTCACCGTCGGCTTGCGCGGCGCGCCGGCGTGCCGCGTCCAGACCTCGGCCATCGTCTCGCCCTGGTCGGCGAACAGGCTCGGCACCGTGTTCGGGAACGGCGAGCCGTCCATCGGCGCACCCGGATTGGCGGACGGCGCCTCCGCGTCGAGCCGGCCGTGCGGCCGCTCGCTGGTCGGCGTGTGGCAGCCGTTGCAGGTGAAGCGCTCACCGGGGCGGAGCTGCAGCCAGTTCTGATGGCGCGGCCCGATCCGCCGCGCGTCGGCGTCGAGCACCTCGGGCCAGAACGCCACGTTCGCCGGAACCGCCACCATCACCGATCCGTCCGGCTCGATCGGCGCATAGCCGAGGATTTCCCGCATGAGCTGGGCCTGCGAACGGCCGAAGGCGGTACCGTCCAGCTCGACGATGTCGTCGTCCGGCATCGACACGGCCTTGACCAGGCGCAGGAATCGGGCCGGACGATCGGCCGCCGTCGTGACCGCGGGATCGGCGAGCGCGGCGAGATCCGCGCTCGCGGTGCCGTCGAAGTCGTAGACGCTGCGAATGTGCAGCACGCCCATCGCCTCGCCGGCGAGATCGGCATCGAGCTCGACCCCCGGTGTCCCATCCAGGATCACCGCCGGAGCCGGCCGCGCTTCGAGGATCACCGCTTCCGAAAAGGCGACGCCCTCCTCGCCCGGCACGATCGGCTGCTGCGTGCCCTGTGCCACGTCGTGCATCCAGATGCCGTACAACGGGTCGGCTTCGACGAACAGGGGGTCGGCCAGATTCTCCTCGGTGCAGGGCGCGTACACCGGCGCATCGGGATCGGTCACCTCGTCAACCAGCCGGCACTGGCTCCAGGCGACCAGCAGCCGGTCGGTGCCGTCGTACAGCGGCGAGACCTGCGCGTAGCGTCCCTGCAGCGCCGGCGTGTCGTCGTCCAGATGCAGGTCGCCGTCGATCAGCAGCTCCTGCGCGTCGAAGAGCAGGCCTTCATTGCTGAAGGTGGGCTGATCGTGCTCGACGAACGCCGCGGTATCCACCGCCACCGGCAGCATGCCGAGCCGCGCCTGATCGCCGAACGGGCGCAGCGCGACCAGCAGGCGCCCGTCCGGCAGCTCCTGGGGATCGAGGAATTCGACCCGGCTGCCGCCGGGTCCGGTATCGTGGCTGTGGGCGCCGTAGAGAAGCTGCAGGTTGGTTCCGTCCGGATTGACCGTGTACAGGCTGATCCGATCGATCCCGGCGACGTTGTCCCAGCGGCTGAACGCGATCCGGCCGTCGGTGAGTACCGTAGGATCGAGATCCGAGCTCTGGTTGAACGTGATCTGATGGATGTCGGTGCCGTCGGCATTCATCACGTGCAGCGCGAAGGCTTCGCTGCGCCGGTCCTCGTCGAGCGCCGAGAACTGCGGTTTGCCTTCGTCGAGCAGAATCGCCTTCGCGTGGCGCTGCCGGGTGGACGCGAACACGATGCGGCCGTCCGGCAGGAACTGCGGCGCGATGTCGTCACCCTCCTCGGCGACGATGTCGGATTCGATCACCCGCCGCAGCTCGTCCGTCTCGTGGTCGTACAGCCAGATGTTCCAGGTCGGCTGCTCGTCCTCGTCCAGATTCGGGTCCTCCGGCGCCCGCATCGCGAACAGGAGCTGCGTCCCGTCGTACGAGGCCGCCAGGTCCTTCACGTCGTAGAGCGGCGGATTGCCCATGTCGTCCGGCGGAAACACGTCGGCCGTGAGAAGCCGATCCGCCGCACTCGGCGAAGCACGGTCGCGCAGATACAGCTCGGCGCCCGGCCAGAACGCCGCGGGCTCGCGCACGTTGCGGGTGATCAGGTTGCCGTCTTCGTCGGTCAGGAGCGGCCGCTTCACGTACGCGAGCGAGAAGTCGACGACCACCGGATCGGGACCCTGATCGCCGCCGAGCAGTCCCCCGCCGCTGCCGGAGCTGCCGCCGCAAGCGGTCAATGCGAGCAGACACCCGGCCGCGAGCAGGCGACCGACCCCGACGCGGTGGAAGCGGCGCAGCGCCGAGATCGCGGCGCCGCAAGCGTCCGCCGTGCGCAGCGCTGCTGTCGAGGTTCCCAACGGTGCGATCACCACCGACCCATCCATGGCCCGCCTGCCGAGTCCGACCGATTCTTCCACAGGCATCCGGCCCCGAACGTGACTGCAGTCACAGCGTGAAGCACGTTGACTACTTTGTGCGGGCGGTCACGGTGCGCGGCCAGCCGTTCCGGGAAGCTTGTGAGGCCTGAATCCGCGCGGCGCGACGGCTACGCAGGCGGTGACGGGTTCGCCGGTGAATTCGAGGAGCGTGTGATGGGTCTTGCTGCAAAGCGATCAGCCGTAGCGTGCGCGCTGCTCATGGCGGCCGCCGCACTGCTCGCGCCCGCTGCGGTGGCCGACGCCTACGACCAGGCCAAGCGCCTGCACGACCGGATCGCCGGCGTGCCGCCCGACGACGACACGCTGACCGACATGGCGCTCGACATCCAGGCGGGCCGCGAGCTGGAAGCGGCGCTTACCGCGACGGAGGCGCCGGAGTTCTACAACGTCACGCTGAAGAACTTCGCCGCGCCGTGGACCAACCGGGAGCGCAGCGTGTTCGTACCGCTGAACGATTACATCGCCACGGTGATCGGCATCGTGCGCGACGAGATCGACTTCCGCGAGATCCTGTCCGGCGACATTCTCTACGTCGGCTCCGGCAGCGGCATTCCGCCGTACTCGAACTTCGACAACGCCCACTACGAGGCGCTCGAGCGTGAAGGTGCCGACCTCAGCGACCCGAACGTGCTGCGCCGCACGACGCAATCGTCGGTGATCGGCCTTCCGGCGGAAGCGACCGCCGGCGTGATGACCACCCGCGCGGCCGCCCGCGCGTTCTTCATCGACGGTACCAACCGGGCGATGTTCCGCTTCACGATGCTCAACCACCTGTGCCACGACATGGAGCAGGTACTCGACATCACCCGGGCGCCGGACCGCATCCGCCAGGACGTCTCGCGCAGCCCCGGCGGCGACAGCCGGGTGTTCATGAACAGCTGCATCGGCTGCCACAGCGGCATGGACCCGCTCGCCCAGGCCTATGCGTACTACGACTACGAATACGATCCCGTCTCCGATCCGGAAGGCGAGTTCGGCGCGATCCACTACAACCGGATCGGCGAGACCGACCCGGTCACCGGCACCCGCGTCGAAGCCAAGTACTTCAACAACGCCAGCAACTTCGAGCCGGGCTATCAGACGCCGGACGACCGCTGGGACAACTACTGGCGCGCCGGGCCGAACGCGCTGCTCGGCTGGGACCCGGCCCTGCCCGGCTACGGCCACGGTGCAAAGAGCATGGGCCGCGAGCTCGCCCACAGCGACGCGTTCGCGCAGTGCCAGGTGAAGAAGGTGTTCAGGAACGTCTGCCTGCGCGATCCGGAAACGGCCGCGGACCGTAGCCGGATCGACGCGATGGTCAGCTCGTTCCAGAGCGGCGGCTACAACCTGAAGCGGGTGTTCGCCGAGTCCGCCCTGTACTGCATGGGTGATTGAGGAAGGAGACGGCGACAATGTGCAGAACGGGTCTCCTGCGGGTGCGCCGCGCGCTGCTGGCCGCCGCCGCGCTCGCCGCCATGTACGGTTGCGGCGGCGGCAGCGGCGCGGCGACCGTGCCCAATCCGATCACAACCACGCCGGACGCGGCGAATTACAGCGGCCCGCCGCCCGCGACCGCGGACGTGCAGAGCTTCAAGCTGCACGTCTGGGACAACCTGATGCCGAACAACCGCTGCGGCAGTTGCCACGACACCGATCAGACGCCGCGCTTCGTGCGCAGGGACGACATCAACCTCGCCTACGAAGCCGCGAACACCGTGGTCGACCTGAGCGACCCCGGTTTGTCGGTGATGGTCGCCAAGGTTCGCGGCGGCCACAACTGCTGGTTGCCGGAACCGAACGCCTGCGCCGACATCATTCAGTCGTACATCGAGAACTGGGCGGGCGATACGCTCGGCGGTGTCGCCAAACAGGTGCAGCTCATCGCGCCGCCGCTGATCGAGCCGGGCGCGAGCAAGAACTTCCCGAGCGACCCCGGCGACTTCGCCTCCACCGTCTATCCGCTGCTGCTCGCGCACTGCTCGGGCTGCCATACGGACGCGGCGGCCATTCCGCAGTCGCCGTATTTCGCGAGCGCGGACGTCGCCACCGCGTACGACGCCGCCAAGGCCAAGATGGACCTCGACAGCCCGGCCAACTCCCGCTTCGTCGTGCGGCTGCGCGACGAGTTCCACAACTGCTGGAGCGCGAGCTGCGCCGACGATGCCCTCGAGCTCGAAGAGGCGATCGCCGCGCTCTCCGACGCGGTGCCGACCACCGAGCTCGATCCCGACCTGGTGACCTCGATGGCGCTCGGGCTGAGCAACGGCATCGTCTCTTCTGCCGGCGGCCGCCACGAGAGCAACGTGATCGCGCTGTGGGAGTTCAAGACCGGCTCCGGCAATCTCGCCTACGACACCAGCGGCGTGGAGCCGGCGCTCAACCTGACGCTGTCCGGGGAATACGAGTGGGTCGGCGGCTGGGGCATCGCGTTCACGAACGGCAAGGCCCAGGGTTCGACCACCGCGAGCCGCAAGCTCCACGACCTGATCACCGCCACCGGCGAATTCTCGCTGGAGGCGTGGGTCGCACCGGCGAACGTGGTCCAGGACGGGCCGGCGCGCATCGTCAGCTACGGCGGCGGCTCGACCACGCGCAACTTCCTGCTCGGTCAGACCCTCTACAGCTATGATGCGCAGGTGCGCTCCGACACCACGGATCAGAACGGCGAGCCGCGGCTCACCACCAGCGCCGACGACGAAGATCTGCAGGCGACGCTGCAGCACGTGGTGCTCACCTACGATCCGGTCAACGGGCGACGCATCTACGTCAACGGCGTGTTCACCGACGATCTGGATCCGGCGCCCGGCGGGCTGCTGAACGACTGGGACGACACGTTCGCGTTCGCGATCGGCAGCGAAGTCGACAACCAGAACCGCTGGGCCGGCACGGTGCGGCTGCTCGCGGTGCACAACCGCGTGCTCACCGACGAGCAGATCCTGCAGAACTTCGAGGCCGGCGTCGGCGAGCGCTATTACCTGCTGTTCAACATCACCGAGCACGTCGGCATCGACGACGCGTACATCGTGTTCGAGGTGAGTCAGTTCGACTCGTACAGCTATCTGTTCGATGCGCCGTTCTTCGTGATCCTCGATTCCGACGCGAGTCCGGGAAGCATCCCGCTCACCGGGATGCGCATCGGCCTGAACGGCCGCGAGGTGACCGTCGGGCAGGCCTACCAGAACCTCGACATCACGCTGAACGACAGCGACTACGAGGCCGGGGACGGCCGTCAGACCCTGTCGCCGCTCGGTACGATCATTCCGCTCGAGAAGGGGCCGTCGGAGGACGAGTTCTTCCTCACGTTCGAACGGCTCGGTAACGCCAGCAACGTCGTCGTGGAGCCGGCCCCGGTGCCGCCCCCGCCGCCGGCGGACGTGCCGGTCGAGTCGAGAACCCCGGCGGTCGGTATCCGCGACTTCGCCGAGATCAACGCGACGCTGTCGAAACTGACCGGCGTCCCCTCGACCCGCTCGAGCGTTGCCGAGACCTACGAGCAGGTCCGGCAGGCACTGCCCGTCCAGACCACCATCGGCGGCTTCATCTCGTCCCAGCAGATGGGTGTCACGCAGCTCGCGATCAAGTACTGCAGCGCGCTCGTCGACGACACCGACCTGCGCGACGAGCTCTGGGGGAACACGTTCACCGGCTGGGGCGCGAGCAATCCGCAGACGGCCCTGTCGGTCCCGGGCCCGCTGCTCGATCCGCTGGTGCAGCGGCTGGTGAACAGCGGCCTGCAGACGCAGCCCGATGCGGGAGACGTCCATCAGGAGCTCGAGGATCTGGTCGACGGCCTTGCGAACTGCACCAACTGCCCGGGCCGCGTCGAGCAGATCGCCAAGGCCGCCTGCGCCGCGGCGTTCGGCAGCGCCGCGATGCTGGTCCAGTAGACACGCGTTCGAGGACACGACGATGCGCAAGCGCCGAATCCGCCACTACGACGATCCGCTCCGGCATCCCGACCACCCGCGTCCGCGCACGCGGCGGGAGTTCCTCGCCCAGGGGTTCATCGCGGGCAGCGCGGCCGTGGTCGGCAGCACCTCGCTGCTGCTCGGCGGGAAGGTGCGAGCCCAGCTCTCGCCCGACCTGCTGGCACTGATCGAGAACAACGTGCTGCAGAACTGCGAGGTGACCGGCGACGGGCCGTTCCGGATCCCGTTCATCTGCTTCGATCTCGCCGGCGGCTCGAGCCAGGCCGGCTCGAACGTGCTGGTCGGGCAGCGCGGCGGTCAGCTCGACTTCCTGACCACCGCCGGCTACGAGCGCCAGGGGCTGCCCGGCGACATGGTGCCGCCGATCGCCAATCCCGCCACCGGCACCAACGACTTCATCGACCAGACGCTGGGGCTCGCTTTCCACAGCGACAGCGCGTTCCTGCGCGGCATCATGAGCCGGATCTCGCCGGGCACCGCGGCGAACATCAACGGCGCGGTGATCCCGGCGCGGTCGGAGAACGACACCGGCAACAACCCCCACAACCCGATGTACGGCATCGCCAAGGTCGGCGGCGCAAACGGCGAGCTCGTCACGCTGATCGGGTCCAGCAACAGCGACTCCGGCGGCAACTCGATGGCGCCGCTCGAGATGATCGACCTGACGATCCGTCCGACCAAGGTGGATCGCCCGACCGACGTGACCGGGCTGGTGGACGTCGGCGACCTCACCGCCGTTCTGGCCAAGGTCGACGCGGTGAAGGTGATGGAGTCGATCTACCGGCTGAGCGACATGAAGGTCCAGCGGATGGAGAACGGCCAGGCGGTGATCACCGCCAACGACGTGGTTCGGGATCTGGTCCGCTGCGGCTACCTGAAGAGCGCGTACCTCGCCGATGCGTTCGCCGACCCCGCGTCGTTGAACCCCCTGCTCGACACGGACATCGTGGGCCCCGGCGGCATCTTCAGCGCTGACGAGCTCCAGTCCGGGAGCTCCGCCAACGAATACCGCAAGACCGCGTCGGTGATGAAGATGGTGATCAACCGCTATGCGGGCGCCGGTACCATCGAGATGGGCGGCTACGACTACCACGGCGGCCGGCGCGCCGAGGGCGAGATCAAGGACTTCCGCGCCGGCGAATGCATGGGCGCCTGCCTCGAATACGCGGCGCGCCGCAACATGCCGCTGATGCTGTACGTGACCTCCGACGGCTCGCTGTCGTCCGACGGCACGATCGACGACACCGAGGCCGGGCGTGGCAAAGGCGAATGGACGAGCGACAACAGCTCGACGGCGGCGCCGTTCTTCCTCGTCTACAACCCGGGCGGGCCGCCGGCGCTGCGTGGCGCAACCGACGATGAACGGGCGCGTCACCAGCAGATCGGCCACATGCGGCCGGACGGCTCGGTGGAGACGGCGGCGACACCGGCGGCCGGAAACGTGAACCTGCTCGCGCAGACCATCGTGCTGAACTACCTGGCGCTGCACGGGCTCGAGGGCAACTTCAGCAGCGCGTACCTCCAGGCGTTCGGGCTCAACCACGGGCTCGGCAACGCGGCCATGCAGGACAGCCTGATCGCATTCCAGTCTATTCTTTGACGAGGAAGCCCGGGCGCGCGGAACCGGGCTCGGCACAAGGACGCGCAATGACCGAGCTCTCCGACCTGCTCGCGTGCCCGCGCTGCGATCAGGCACTCGACACGCTGACCTGCCCGGCCTGCCGGGTCACCTTCCCGGTGCACGGCGGCATCCCCTGGTTGTTCGCCGACCCGGGTGCCGCCGTCAGCGACTGGAAGCAGCGCTGGCGGCTCGCGGTGCTGCATCTGCAGTCCGACCTCACGCGCGTCGAAACCAACCTCGCCGCCGGCTGCGGCGGTCACACGCGCCAGCGGCTCGAAGTTCTCGCGGACGGCTACCGGCGCCAGATCGACTGCCTCGAGCGGATCCTCGAACCGCTCGCGCTGGCCCACGGCAGCTCGATGGACACCCTGCTCGCGCTGCGTACCCGCCTCCCCGTCAGCCACGGCATCTTCTCCTACGAAGCCAACGTGCACCGCGACTGGTGCTGGGGCGAGGACGAGTGCCGGCTCGCGCTCGACGCGCTGCTCGAGGCGCTCGGCGCGTTCCGGCCGGCCACCGCGCTGGTGCTCGGCGCCGGTGCCGGCCGCCTCGCCTACGACCTGCACCAGGCGACCGATGCGCGGCTGACGGTGGCGCTCGATCTGAATCCGCTGCTCGCCTACACCGGTGTGCGGGTGAGCGCGGGCGACGCGGTGGAGCTCGTGGAGTTTCCACTGGCGCCGCGGGCGCCGGAAGCGGCGGCACTGACGAGGCGGCTGCAGGCGCCGCAGCGAAGCCGATCGGGGCTCGAGTGGCTGCTGGCGGACGCGGCGCGACCGCCGTTCCGGCCGGAGGCGTTCGATCTGGTCGTGACGCCCTGGCTGCTCGACGTGATGAGCGTGCCCGTCCCCGACACGCTCGCGCGGATCAACCGATTGCTCCGGCCCGGGGGCCTGTGGATCCACCACGGTTCCGTCGCGTTCGACGGCCCGGAGCCGGCCGAGCGGCTGACGGTGCCGGAGCTCATCGACGCCGCCGCGGCGCGCGGGTTCGATGCGCTCCGGGCCGACGAGCGGGACATGCCTTATCTCTGCTGCCCCGACAGCCGCCACCGGCGCATCGAGACGGTCACGACGCTCCGCGGACGCAAGGCGGCCGCGGTCGCCCAGCCGCCCCGCCACGAGGAGCTGCCGGACTGGATCGTCCGCGGCCGAACGCCGGTGCCGGATCTGCCGGAGTTCCGCGTGCAGGCGATGACCACCCGGATGCACGCGTTCCTGATGACGCTGATCGACGGCCGGCGGAGCCTCTGCGACATCGCCGAGGTGCTCGAGCAGCAGCAACTGATGCCCCGGCCGGAAGCCGAGGCGGCGCTGCGCGGGTTTCTGACGAAGATGTACGAGGAGGCGCGGCGGGCCGGGCGCCCGCCGCTGTAGCGGCGGCTCGGGTCAGGACACGGCGCCGAGCGGCTCCATCACGCCGACCGGATCGGCCGCGACGTCGAGCAGCTCTTCGCGCGAGCCGAGCGTGGTCAGCTCCCAGGCGTCCTCGCAGCGCAGCACCGCCCGCGCCAGCTTGTTGTTCAGCGCATGACCCGACTTGTAGCCGGTGAACGACGCGAGCAGCGGACGTCCGAGCAGGTACAGGTCGCCGATCGCATCGAGCATCTTGTGCTTGACGAACTCGTCGGGGTAACGGAGCCCGTCTTCGTTCAGCACGTCGAAGTCGTCGATACCCACGGCGTTCTCGAGGCTCGACCCCAGGCAGCGGTTGATCGCGTGCGCCTGCTCCAGTTCCTTGACCAGGCCGAACGAGCGTGCCCGGCTGATCTCCTCGACGTACGAGGTCGTCGCGAAGTCCACGGTGGCCTGCTTCGGGTAGCGGTTGAACACCGGATGGTCCGCGACGAACGTGTAGTGGGCGCGGAAGCCGAAGTACGGCCGCAGCGTCGCGATCGCATCGCCCTGGTGTACGCAGACCGGGCGCTTGATGCGGATGAACTGCCGCGGCGCCGCCTGCTCGGCCACACCGACCGACTTGATCAGGTAGACGAACGGCGCGGCGCTGCCGTCCATGATCGGCACTTCCTCGCTGTTCAACTCGACCACCAGGTTGTCGATGCCGAGGCCCCACAGGGCCGACATCAGGTGCTCGACGGTGGCCACCTGCACGCCGTTTTCCGCCACCGTCGTGGACAACGTGGTGTCGACGACCTGCGCTGCGTCCGCCCGCACCGTCGCCCCGCCGGCGACGTCGGTCCGCACGAACACGATACCGGTGTTCTCCGGAGCCGGACGCAGCGTCATGCGGACCTTCCTGCCCGAATGCACGCCGATGCCGATGGCATGGACCGAGGCTTTTATTGTTTTCTGAGGAAGCATGTGGGCAGTGCGTTCTTTTTCAGCGAGTTGGGAAGCGAACTATACACAATGTCGTAGCCAAGATGAAGAGAAAATGGAGACAAAAGTGGAGGGACATCAGAGAGCCGGATCACAGAAACCGGATGCCGGCGGAACGGCCCGGACAGCGAGGACACGCCGAAACGGCGCCCTCCGAAAGGAGCTCAGGCGTCGATTCGACCGCAGAAGACTAGCATCGATCCGCAGACTCGCCAGCGATCGGGGCCGCTGTGTCCGCTCGAGGGGAACTCACCGCATCCGGCCCCGTTCCGGAGGGCGGCCAATGATACTCGCGCGGCGAGCATGTGCAACAAGATTTACCGCTGGACCCCGGCCGCCGGAGGCGGCCGGGGCTCGGGTGGGCGGAGCGGCCGGGTCGATCACCCGGCGCGACGGACGGCCCGCACCTCCCGATACACGAGCGTGCCGTCGTCGAGGTCCGCGCTCGGGATGTCGTCCTTGTCGAAGTAGTAGTCCTGGGTATGCCGCCAGGGCAGGCGCGTGCCTTGCTTCGGCAGCAGATGCAGACCGCGCAGCAGGTAGCCGGCGTTGAAGTTATCCTCGGTGATCCACGGCAGGCGCTCCATCTCCTGATCCTCGGGACGCAACGTCGGTGTCACCACGTCGACCCCGCGCGCGTCCATGTGCTTCAGCAGCCGGCAGACGAAGTCCGCGATCAGGTCCGCGCGCATGGTCCAGCTCGTGCGCAGGTAGCCGAACACCCAGCACAGGTTCGGCACGCCGCTGAACAGCATGCCCCGCCAGGTGATCGTGTCGGCGAAGTCCACCGGCCGGCCGTCGACGTCGAACTCGATGTCGCCGAACATGCACAGGTTGAAGCCGGTCGCGGTGACGATCAGGTCGGCATCGAGCTGCTCGCCGGAGCGGGTGCGCACGCCGGTCTCGTTGAAGGTGTCGATCTCGTCGGTCACCACCGACGCCTTACCGGAGGCGATGGCCTTGAACAGGTCTCCGTCCGGCACGAACGCCAGGCGCTGCTGCCACGGACGGTAGCGCGGCGTGAAGTGCCGCTCGACGTCGAAGTCGTTGCCGAGGTAGGCCCGTGCGCCGGCGATCAGCTCCGCCTTCAGCGCTTCCGGCTCCTCGAACGAGCGCCGGGTGATCTCCTTCATGTCGTGGAGGATCTTGCGCCGCACGATTTCGTGCACCCACTCCTCGGGCAGGTCGAGCTCGCGCAGCAGGTCGGCCATCTCGTTGCGGTTCTCGCCGGCCGCGAAGTACGTCGGCGAACGCTGCAGCATCGTGACGTGCCCGGCGCGCTCGGCCATCGCCGGCACGAGCGTCGCCGCCGTGGCGCCGGAACCGATCACCAGGACCCGCTTGCCCGCGTAGTCCAGGTCCTCCGGCCAGGTCTGCGGATGCACGATCTGGCCGCGATAGCGCTCCATGCCCGGCCAGTCCGGCGTGTAGCCCTGCGAGTGGCGGTAGTAGCCCTGGCACATCCATAGGAACCGGCAGGTGAACGTCAGCACCTCGCCGGTGGCATTGCGGCGCGCCGTCAGCGCCCACACGCCGTCGTCACTCGACCAGGATGCGGTGAGGATCGTGTGCCCGTAGCGGATGTGGCGCTCGAGGCCGTACTCCTCGATCACCTCGCCCATGTACTCGAGGATCGCTTCCGCCGTCGCGATCGGCTTGCCGGTCCAGGGCTTGAATCGATAACCGAACGTATACAGGTCCGAGTCGGAGCGAATCCCCGGGTAGGTGTGGGTCCGCCAGGTGCCGCCGAACCCGTCCTGGCTCTCCAGCACCAGAAACGAGGTGCCGGGCCGCTGTGTCGTGAGATGCACCGCGCCGCCGACGCCGGAGATACCGGCGCCGACGATCAACACGTCGTAATGCTCGGCCTCGTGCTCGGGCTGCAGCACAGGTGCTTCGCTCATGGACGCTCCACTACGAATGAACTACGGGAACGTCGAGCCTAGAAGCTCGACCGACCCCGGGCCATTGCACGCCCGGCCACGGAATTGATAATTTGGGCCATTCCCTTCCTGTTCAGTCCGCCTTCGATGCCTTCAGCCACCCCGCAGACTCTCCTCAGCGGCACGCTCGCCACCCGCCGCCGTACCGTCGCCGGCCTGCTCGGTCAGTGCAGTCTCGCGCGTCTCGACGAGGCCGAGGTGCTCGCGATCCTGCGCCTCGTCGGTCTGCCGGCCCGGGCGGCGACCGATCCGGATTTTCCGATCGCGCTGGATCGGGAGCTCGCGGCCCTCGCGCTGATGCTGCGGCGGCTCGGCACGACCGGGCGCAGCGGTGCCGAGTACGCGATCGAGACCATCAGCGCCGTAGGCATCAATCACTACGGCATCCTCGGCCTCGCGATGCAGCACGCCCCCACGGTGCTGGAAGCGATGCGGGTGATGCTCGCGTACCCGGAGCTCTGCTGGGGCCATTCGCGCGTCGTCGTCCAATCTGCCCGGGATCGCGTGACGTTCGGTTTCGAGATGGATGCCGCCGCCCCGGAAGGAGCCGATCCCGCGGTGCTCAGCGCGTACTGCGTGACCACGGACCTGGTGTCGGTGGAGCGTCTGCTCGGCGACATCATCGGGCGCGCGGTTCCGGCGCAGGCGATCCGGCTGCCGTTCCCGGAGCCGGGACCCCGTTTCCGGGCCGAGCGCCGCCTCGGCTGTCCCGTACGGTTCGGCGCGGCGGCCGCCGAGATCGAGTACCCGCGGGCGATCCTGGACGTCGCGCCGGTGCACGCGGCAGATCTGTCGTTCCGCCGCTACGTGAAGGTCGCCCGCTCATTCTCCAGCCTGCTCGCGGAAGAGGTCGGCATCGCGGAGCAGGCCTCGCGGCTGCTGTGGGCCTATACGCCGCCGCCGAGCCGGGCGCAGCTCGCCGACATGCTCGGCGTCTCGACGCGCACGCTCGCACGGCGCCTCCAGTCCGCCGGCACGTCGTACGCGGCTCTGCTGCGGCACGTGCAGTCGGAGCGGGCGAAGAACTTCCTGCGTCACTCCGCCACGCCGATTGCCGAGGCCGCCGAGCGCCTCGGCTACTCCGACCCCGCCGCGTTCATCCGCGCGTTCCAGGGCTGGACGGGCCAGACGCCCGCGCGCTGGCGCGCGTCGCAGCGCAGCGCCCCGGGCTGACCGCTGTGGGAGCGGCCTCCGGCCGCGAATCTCCCGATGCATTTGCGGCCGGAGGCCGCTCCCACAACTTCGGCCGCTCCCACGGGCTGCAGCCCCTGTGGTAGCTTCCGGGTCGAGACGACAGCAGGAACGTCCGATGGCCAGCGACCCCTACCACCCCGCCGGCACGGTTCCGGTGAAGCCGCAGCACCGGTTCGACGAGGCCGCGCTCGACCGCTACCTGGCCGAGCGGATCGCCGACTACGAGGGGCCGCTCACGGTCAGCCAGTTCGAGGGCGGTCAGTCGAACCCCACGTTCCTGCTGCATACGCCCGCACGCGACTACGTGCTGCGCCGCAAGCCGCCCGGCACGCTGATGAAGTCGGCGCACGCGGTGGACCGCGAGTTCCGCATCATCCAGGCGCTGAACGCCACCGACGTACCGGTGCCGCGGGCCTTCGTGCTGTGTGAAGACGAGTCCGTGATCGGCACGATGTTCTTCGTGATGGGTCACGTGCCCGGGCGGGTGATGTGGAATCCGCTGCTGCCGGAGCTCCCGCCTGCGGAACGCCGCGCGCTGATCTACGACTACGTCGACACGCTGGCGTGTCTGCACCGGGTGGATCCGGCGGCCGTGGGTCTGTCCGATTTCGGCCGGCCGGGCAACTACTTCGCGCGGCAGATCTCCCGCTGGGGCCGACAGTACCAGGAGACCGAAACCGAGCCGGTCCCGGAGATGCACCGGTTGCTCGAGTGGCTCGAACGGTCGGTGCCCGAGCAGACGGCGGTGAGCCTCGTCCACGGCGACTATCAGTTCGGCAACGCCCTCACCCACCCCACCGAGCCGCGCCTCGCCACCGTGCTCGACTGGGAGCTCTCGACGATCGGCGATCCGCTGGCCGACTTCACCTATTTCACCGGCCCGTGGCACGCCGCGCCCGGCGAGCGCTCGTACGCCGGCCTCGACCTCGAAGCGCACGGCATCCCTGCGTACGATGAGCTGGTCGAGCGCTATTGCGCGAAGACCGGCCGCGCGGGCATCGAGCACCCGCACTTCTATCGCGCGTTCCACGCGTTCCGCAGCGCGGCGATCCTGCAGGGCATCATCCGGCGGGCGATGCAGGGCAGCAACGCCGGCGAGCTCGCGCATACGTTCACGAGCGCGGACGTGCGCGCGCTGGCGGTACGCGGGCTGGCGTACACCTCCGCGCGGCCGGATCAGGGCGCTGTTCGATCGGGCGATGCCGGCAATGGCTGAACGTGCCGTGAGAACCGGCTGACGTCCGCGCGCAAGCCGCCGGCGGCGCTGCAACCGCCAGAGCATTCGCACCGATGGGCCCGTTTCCGGGGAGGTCGCTTCCCACGGGACACAACATGGCCCGAATCGAACTACAACCCCGCCGCTATCGAATCGCGAACATCGCCCGTATCAAACTTCGCGAACTTCGCCCGAATCAGAATGGCGGTGTTCGAGGTACAGCGCTGGATCTCCATCGCGCCAGGCCTGTCGATTGATTCGGGCCATGTTCCATCCCGATGCGGACCGAGGCGGACGGTGCCGTACGGGATGGTGCCCTGCGGGATCACTCACGCGCAGCGCCAGCCGCACGCGGCGGCGCTGCTGCCGACCATCAACCGTTCGCAGGCTTTGATTCGGGCGATGTTCTCGACGGTACGCGTGCAAGAACGCGCCGGTGCGGCTCCTCCGGCCGCGCAGCGCGGTCTGGAGGCCGCTCCTGCGACGCCGATTCGCGGCCGGAGGCCGCTCCCACAGGAGAATGCCGCTGCCTCAGATCAGCTTTCGAACGTACGGTCGATCCGTTCGAACCGGCGCCGGATGTACGCCCGGCTCTCCTCGTGCGGGAGGATGTAGAGGCGGTTCTGCTCGATCGCCGCGACCACCTGCTGTGCCACGTCGTCGACGTCGAGCACGCGGCCGGCGAGGTCGTCGTTCCCGTCGCTCTGATCGGGCACCTGCGGGCTTGCCGCGGTGCCTCCGTAGCGCGCCTGACGGTTGCGCTCCGACGCGCCGATGTGGGTCGCGATGCGCATCGGGCACAGCACCGAGACGCCGATGCCCGCGTCGCGCAGCTCCTTCTGCAGCACTTCCGCGAGCGCGACCACGCCGTACTTGGCAACGCAGTACGGGCCGAGCCCGCGGTTCGGCACGAGTCCGGCGAACGACGAGGTGAAGAGCAGGTGGCCGCCCTGCCCGGACGCCAGCAGGTGCGGCAGGAACACCTCCACACCGTGGATCGGTCCCCACAGGTCGACGTCGATGATCCAGCGCCAGTCGTCGTGGGTCATCTCGGCGATCGGCCCGCCCACCGCGACGCCGGCGTTGTTGAACACGATGTGCACCACGCCGAACGTCGCGACCACGTCCTCGGCCAGCGCGCGCATCGCCGCGTAGTCACTCACGTCGCAGACCCGCGTCTCGATCCGCACCCCGCTGTCCTTCGGGAACGTCGCCGCCGCCCGCTCGAGGGCCCCCGCCTCGACGTCCACCAGTGCCACGTTCACGCCGCGGGCGGCGAGCTGCCGCCCCGTCGCGAGGCCGATGCCGCTCGCACCGCCGGTGATCACCGCCGTTTTGCCGGTCAGGTCCATGAGTCATCCTCCGCTCGAGTGATGCAGCCTACTTCGCCGGGCGCCTGCAGGTCGAGTTTCCGCGCGAGCGCCGGGAAGCGTACGGCGCTCGGCGCGCGTGTGTAGAATCGGCCGTGTTCAGAGGAGCAGGCGATGAAGTTCGGGATCTTCTTCGAGCTGTCGACCCCGCGGCCGTTCAGCGCCGCCGCCGAGCACGCGGTCTATCACAACGCGCTGGAGCAGTGCCGCCTCGCCGACGCGCTCGGTTTCGATCACGTCTGGGCGGTGGAGCACCACTTCCTGGAGGAGTACTCCCACTGCTCGGCCCCGGAGGTGTTCCTCGCCGCGGTGGCGGCCCGGACCGAGCGCATCCGCGTCGGCCACGGCGCCGTCGTCTGCGTGCCGGAGATGAACCATCCGGTGCGCGTCGCGGAGCGCGCGGCGGCGCTCGACATCCTCTCCAACGGCCGGCTCGAGCTCGGCACCGCGCGCTCGTCCACCTGGACCGAGCTCGGGGGCTTCGGCGTCGACCCGGACGACACCAAGAAGACCTGGGACGAGTTCGTGCGGGTGCTGCCGAAGATGTGGACCCAGGACGAATTCGAATGGGAAGGCAAGGCGTTCTCGATGCCTGCCCGGAACGTGCTGCCGAAGCCGCTGCAGAAGCCGCATCCGCCGCTCTGGGTCACGGTGACCTCCCCCGGCACCGAGCTCGACGCGGCCGAGCGAGGGCTCGGCTGCCTCGGCGTCTCCGCCGCGAGCTACGAGGAGCAGGAACGCCGTACCCGCGAGTACCATCGCCGGATCGCGTCGTGCGACCCCGTGGGCGAGGTTGTCAACGACCAGGTGCACACGATGAACTTCCTCTACTGTCACGAGGATTACCGTCAGGCGCGCGACATCGGCATACCGATGGTCAACGCGTTCAACGTCGCCAACGCGCATCTTTACTGGACCCGCGAGGCCTACCCGACCCGCGCGTACCACGCGCTCGGCAACGTCGGCGCGGCGATGCGGCCGCGCAAGGCCAGTGCCGACGACCCGAGCGTCGCGAAGGGCCTGCCGGAAGGCGTCGGCGTCGGGGACCCGGATCATCTGATCCGCACCATCAAACGCTGGGAATCCATCGGCGTCACCGGGATCAATTTCCTGCTGAACGCGATGGAGATCGTGCCGCAGCAGAAGGTGCTCGAAAGCCTCGAGCTGTTCGCGCGCGAGGTGATGCCGGTGTTCCGTCGCCCGGAGGAACGTAGCGCCCCCGTCTACGCGCCCACCCAGACCGCAGGAGTGAACTGATGCTGGTCGGTACCGCCGACGTCGCCGCGCTGGCGCGCCATGCCCCGACCGTGGAGCGCTACTTCGGCGAGCCGATCGTGCTGCGCGAGGTCGCGCTGTTCCAGATCGTGATGGAGATGCGTCGCGGGGCCCGGGAAGCCGTGCTGCCGCCGAGCCTGCACCCGACCATCCCGCCCGCGCTATCGATGCAGGTCTGGCAGGTGGGCGAGAGCCCCTGGGGCGCGTTCCGGATGGCGGTCAGCCGCGTCTCCTGCCGGAGCGGCGTGCGCGCGCGGGGTTTCACGACCGGCGCGGCCGCGACGACCGAAGCCGCCGTCGCCGGGCTGCGCGGCCAACTCGGCTATCCGGCGCGCGTCGCCGAGATCGACGCGGTGTTCAGCTACTCCGGCGCCGGGATCACGGTGCGCGACGCCGGGCACGCGACCTTTCGCGCGAGCGCGATCGATCCGACGCCGCTCGACGCCGACGACGTGCAGTACACGGGTACGTTGAACCTCGCGCAGGTTCCGACCGGCCTTCGCCTGATGCAGGTCGAGTTTCACGTCGAGGCGCAGCGTGTCGAGCGGCTGCGCGCGCGACTGCAGGGGTTCGATGCCGCCGCCTGGGGCAACGAGCGGCTCGATCCGTACCACG
>DASVDC010000068.1:0-10527 GCA_036381275.1 Pseudomonadales bacterium
GGGAGGTGATGCGCGGCTACGGCGTGACGACGCTCGTCGGCGCGCTTGCGCTGGCGGCCGCCGGGCACCTGCTCTACACGCTGTACGATCTGCTCGGAGCGCGCTACACGGGCCATGGTCTTCGGCCGGCGCAGGTGATGAAGATCGCGTTCGTCAGCTACGCGTTCAATCTGAACATGGGGCCGCTCATCGGCGCGATGGGCTTCCGTTATCGGCTCTACTCACGCTTCGGCCTCGACAGCGGCGTGATCACGCGGGTGCTCGGGTTCAGCATCGTCTCGAACTGGCTCGGTTATCTGCTGCTCGGCGGCGTGCTGTTCGCCTGGCCGGTGGTCGAGGTGCCGCGGGACTGGGCGATCGGAACGCTGGCTCTGCGTGTCGTCGGAGCAGCGATGCTCGCGCTGGTGGCCGTCTACCTGTGGCTGTGCGCCCGCGCCCGGCGTCGTCGGTTCACCGTGCGCGGCGTCGAGGTGGAGCTGCCGCCGCTGCCGATGGCGGGTCTGCAGCTCGCGATCTCCTGCGCGAGCTGGCTCTCGATCGGGATGATCATCTATCTGCTGCTGCAGCAGCAGATCGGCTTTCCGACGGTGATGGGGGTGCTGCTGGTGGGCGCGGTGGCGGCGGTGGCCACGCACATTCCGGCGGGACTCGGCGTACTCGAGGCGAGCTTCGTGCTGCTGCTCGGGGACCGGATGGCGGCGCCCGAGCTGCTCGCCGGGGTGCTCGCTTACCGGGTGTTCTTCTACCTGCTCCCGCTCGCGGTCGCGACCGGCCTGTTCCTGTTCCTCGAGGCGCGGGCGAAGCGCCGGCCGGCGCCCGCCCACTGAGCGGCGCGTCGACGCCCCGGCAGCGACGAACGAATTGAGGGGCCGGCACTGGCGTCCGGGAATTTTTCTGCTACGTTGCGCCGGTGGAAGACTGGAATCTTGCCGTTCTAGCCGGATCGCTGTTGTTGCTCGTCAGTATTCTGGTGAGCGACATCTCTTCGCGCCTGGGCGTGCCGCTGCTGCTCGTCTTCCTGGTGCTCGGGATGCTGGCCGGTGAGGAAGGCCCCGGCGGCATCCAGTTCGACGACTTCGACGCGAGCTACATCATCGGGACGATCGCGCTCGCGATCATCATCTTCGACGGCGGTCTGCGTACCCGTAGGGACACCTTCCGGGTGGCACTGGCGCCGGCGGTGACCCTCGCGACGCTCGGCGTCGTGCTCACAGCCGGGTTGCTGGGTGCGTTCACCTCGTGGCTGCTCGACCTCGGCTGGCTGAACGGCATGCTGCTCGGCGCGATCGTCGGTTCCACGGACGCGGCCGCCGTGTTCGCGCTGCTGCGCACCGCCGGTGCGACCCTCAAAGGGCGGGTCGCCTCGACGCTGGAGATCGAGTCGGCCAGCAACGACCCGATGGCTATCTTTCTGACCGTGGTGCTGCTCGAGGTACTGATCGCCGGCGGCACGCGCCTCGATGCGTCCGTGCTGCTGTCGTTCGCGCAGCAGTTCGGTATCGGCGCGCTGCTCGGGTTCGCCGGCGGCTTCGGGCTGCTCCGGCTGATCAACCGGGTGAACCTGATGACCGGGCTCTATCCGCTGCTGGCCGCCGCCGGGGGGCTGGTGATCTTCGCGGTCACCGCCCAGGTCGGCGGCAGCGGCTACCTCGCGATCTATTGCGCGGGGCTCGTGCTCGGCAATGCGCGGATGCGCTCGGGTCAGAACATCCTGCGGGTGCACGACGGGCTCGCCTGGCTCAGCCAGATCGTGCTGTTCGTGATCCTCGGCCTGCTGCTGACCCCGTCGGAGCTGCTCGACGTCGCGGTGCCGGCGCTGGCGATCTCGGCGTTCCTGATGCTGGTGGCCCGGCCGCTCGCGGTCGCCGTCTGTCTGGCCCCGTTCCGCTTCCCCTGGCGCGAGCAGCTCTACATCGGCTGGGTGGGGCTCAGGGGCGCCGTGCCCGTGGTGCTCGCGATGTTCCCGGTCATCTACGGCGCTGAGAACGCGGGGCTGTACTTCAACGTCGCGTTCTTCATCGTGCTGGTGTCGCTGCTTCTGCAGGGGTCGACGATCGCGCCGGCGGCCCGCTGGCTGAAGCTCGAGGCACCTCCGCCGGTGGAGCCGCTGCAGCGCGTGACACTGGACGTTCCGGGCCACTACGAGCACGAGATCCTCTGTTACGAGGTCCACGAGCGCTGCCGGTGCGCCGGCCGGCAGCTCGGTCAGATCGAGTTGCCTAAGGACGCGCACGTGATGGCGGTGATGCGTGACGGTATGCCGCTCACGGTGGAGCCGTCGCTCAGTCTCGCGTCCGGCGACTACGTGTACGTGCTCGCTCAGGAGGACGACCTCGCGTATCTGAACAAGCTGTTCGATCCGCACCTCGAGCCCGAGCGCCTGAAGGCGCCGCGCTTCTTCGGCGACTTCGTGCTGAACGGCGAAGCGGTGGTGCGCGATCTGGCGGACGTGTACGGGATTCCGGTGCCCGCCGAGCACGCGCAAGAGACGCTGGCTCAGTACTTCCGGCACGCGTTCCACGGGCGGGCGGTGGTGGGCGACCGCGTGCGGCTCGGCGATATCGAGCTGGTGGTGCGCGAGATCGAGGGGCCCGAGGTCAGGCGCGTCGGCCTGCGGCTGCCCGAGCAGAGCGAGCCCGGCGCTGCGTGACGCCACCGGCGATTCTGGTTTAGCCTGAGAACGATCGAACGGGGAGGGGATGTGCCGACCGAACTGCGCAGCATTCTGCACCTGGACGCGAGTCATCGCCGGCAGGGCTCCGTCAGCCGCGGGCTCTCGCAACTCCTGGTGGACGAGCTGCTCGCTCGTCATCCCGCCGCCCGGATCGTGCGGCGCGACCTCGCGAGCGGCATGCCGCTGGTCGACGATGCCTGGATCGAGGCGAGCTTCACGCCCGCCGATCAGCGCAGCAACGCGCAGCGCCGGGCGCTGGCCCATTCCGATACGCTGGTCGAGGAGCTGCGGACCTGCGACGTCTGGGTGATCGGTACGCCGATCTACAACTTCGGCATCCCGCCGCTGCTGAAGGCCTGGATCGACCAGATCTGCCGCGCGCGGGTGACCTTCGCGTACACCGAGCAGGGGCCGCGCGGGCTGCTCGAGGATCGTCCGGTGTTCGTCACCATCGCGTCCGGCGGCAGCCAGGTCGGCAGCGAACGGGAATTCCTGACGCCGTATCTGCGCCACGTGTTGGGCTTCATCGGCATCCGGGATCTCCGCATCATCGCGGCCGATCAGCTCCTCGTGACCGGCGAGGCGAAGATCGAGCTGGCCAGGCAACAGATCCGCGACGCCGCGGCCGGCGTCCGGCTCGATCGCTCGGGATGATCAGAGGGGACGGACGATGGTGTTCGGCACCATCTCCGAGTCGTAGACGACGCGTTTCTCCGCGAACCGCAGCGCGCCGTCCGGCGTGCGCACGACCCGGTCGAGGTACCGGCCGACGCTGAGAATGCGCGGCAGCGCATCCTGCAGCACCTCGATCACCGAATAGTTCGCGGTGACCGCGATCGTGCCGTCGTCGGCGGGCGCCTGCGGGCGGATCTGGGTGATCTGATGGCGCAGGTATCGGGGCTCGTGCATGATCGTCTCCTGCACCGCCCGCACCCGGTCTCTCAGCATGTCGCGCGACTCGCAGCGCATGATCGCGAGTGGCAGCCCCTGCTCGTGATTCTCCCGCGGGATCACGAGGTACAGGCAGTCGCCGGTGAACAGCTCCGGCCATTCCCCGAGCGGCCCGTCGTCGAGCAGCCGGGCGTATTCGGCGTACAGATCCTCCAGGGCGAGCCGCAGATTCGGATCGTTCAAAACCCCATCACCTCGCGATAGCAGCGATAGAACGCGCGCAGCGCCACCTCGGTGACCATGTGCGGCGTGTCGGCGGTGTCCCGGCCGCCCATCAGCATCAGGCCCGTTCCCGGCCCGCCGCCCCGAATGCCGTCCTGGGCGAGCTTGATCACCTCGCTGTCGTCGGCGGACACGAGCCCGGCCGAGCTCATCAGATTCGCCTGCCGGAGCCGGCGCAGCGTCATCGCCTCGTCGTCGTCCTCGTAGCCGAAGAACGTCCAGTGCAGCTCGAACGCATCCGGCGAGCGCGGCTGGATCTGCCGCATCGCCAGCGTGTTCGACTGCTGCTGCACGATCAGATTCGGCCAGATCGTCTGCATCACCACCGTGGCGTCGCCGGGGAATTCCCTGACCGGATCCAGCAGGCGCGGGTCGGCGAGCGCGAAGTCTTCCCGCAGGTTCGCGATGTCGCGGGTGTCTTCCGTCGCGCGCTGCTCGCCGCGGCGCGAGATCAGGAGCGCGTGCGCGCCGGTCTCGTCCATCCGCACCGCCGAGCGCTGGTCGGCCCGGAACAGCCCGAACGTGACCAGGAACACGTGCAGGAGCGATGCGTGATACGGATCCTTGATGTTCTCGAACATCAGCTTCCAGTTGCCGGGAATGAGCTGACGCGAGTAGCCGAGCACGCGCAGCCGGCGGCCGTCGAACACCCGGTCGAAATAGGCCGTGTTGGTCTCGCCGAGATACTCCGGCAGCGGCGGCAGATCGTGATGGAACGACGCGAAGATCACGCCGCCCCGCCGCGCGATCGCGAGCTCCGGCACGTTGTGCGCCTCGCGCTCGAAATCGTCCGGCATGCCGCCCTGCTGCTTCACGCCCTTGATGAACGGCACCCCTTTCAGCCGTCCGCGGGCATCGTAGGACCAGTGGTGGTACGGGCAGACGAACATGCGCGCGTTGCCGCGCCGCTGCCGGCAGATCTTCACGCCGCGATGCGCGCAGCGGTTCAGGAAGCCGCGGATCTCCCCCGCCGGGTCGCGGCTGATCACCACCGAGCGGTCGCCGATCCGGGTGACGAGGTAGTCGCCGGGATTCGGCAGCTCCGCTTCGAGGCCGACGTAGGCCCAGCCGCGCCCGCAGAAGATCCGCGTCATCTCGCGCTCGAACACGTCCGGATCGGTGTAGATCCGGTAGGGTACCTCGGTGATGCCGCCCTCCGGCCAGACGAGGGGCTCGGCCACGATTCCTCCTGCCGGCGTCGATTTGACCCGATAATACTTTGGTAGCAAAGTATTTGGAACGTCGCCGGTACCGGAGCCCGTGAACACGCGCATTCCCAGGATCGAGTTCGAGGCCTTGCCGCCGTCCATCGCCGCCGCGCTCGCGGCGAAAGTCGAGCGGCTCGGCTACCTCGGCGAGTTCTTCGCGCGCACCGCGCACCAGGAAGCCGCGCTCGCGGCCTTCATCGACTTCACCGAAGCGTCCAAGGAGGCGCTCGACATGCGCCTCGTCGAGCTCCTCGCGTTGACCGTCGCGTGTCTGAAGGACGTGCCCTACGAGCGCAATCAGCACGAGCGTCTGGCGGTGAAGCTCGGGTTCGGGGAAGACTGGGTTCGCGCGGTGGAACGGCTCGATCCCGAGCACGCCGAGCTCACCGAAACCGAGCGTGCGGTGCAGCGTTATGCGATCGAGGCCGTGCGCCACCACGGGCACGGCGCCGGCATCTACCTCGATGCGCTGGTGGAGCGGATCGGCCATCGCGACGCGGTGGCCGTGATGATGGTGCTCGCGCGTTACGTGGCGCATGCGCTGATGGTGAACAGCATGAACATCCCCGCGCCGGTACCGTCCATCTTCGACGACCGGCCGGCCAGCCCCGGGAGCCCCTCGGCATGAACGATTTCGAGCCCCGCCTCGTGGACCTGACCGGCCTGCCGATGACCGGCGCGCCGCCGCAGCAGTGCAAACCCGCGCGGGAGTGGCCGCCGGTGATCGTCAGCGGCGAGCTGATCGACCGCGAGATCGAGCGTCTCGCCGATCTGCCCCGGCCGGCGAACGGCCGGCGCCGGGTGATGTTCGTGCATCCGGCGGCGCCGGATCCGGGTCTCGGCCTGACGCCGGGCGTACAGGTGACGCTCGACGTGCTGCTGCCGGGCGAGGAGACCGTGCCGCTGCGCCGCAACGCGACGGAGGTGAACTTCTGCATCCGGGGCGCCGGCCAGGCGGTCGTGGACGAGCGTGTCATCGACTACCGGCAGTACGACGTCTGGAACCACCCGGCGTACAGCACCTACCGCCACCGCAACCCGACCCGCACGCTGCACGCGCGCCTCACGTACTCGAACGCGGCGCTGCTCGAGATGATGCGCGTGCACCTGGTCGAGGAGGATCCGGAGGTCCGCGCGCCGGCGACGACGAGGGAAGAAGCCGCGCGGCCGCCGCACCTCGAGCCGTTCACGATCGGTGAGGACGGTGCGGCCCTGATGCCGTACGAGACGCTGATCAATCCGCCCGACGTGCCGAGCCGGCCGCTGCATTGGCCGTGGGCGGAGGTGAAGCGCAACCTCGACCGCCTCGAGGCGCTCGGCAGCGACTACGTCGGCCGCCGCCTGTACCTGCTGTACAACCCGAAGACCGGGCGCTTCAACGGCACCACGCCGAATTTCTTCGCCACGATCACGATCCGCCCGGGCGGGATCGTCGACAAACCCCACCGGCACGTGTCATCGGCGATCAACTACTACTTCCACGGTGCCGGCTACAGCCGGGTCGAGGGCCGCCGCTACGAATGGAAGGCCGGTGATCTGATGGTGTCCGCGCCGGGTTGGGCGGTCCACAACCACGCTTCGTACGAGGGCGAACCGGTCTACGAGCTGACCATTCAGGATCAGCCGCTCAACATCTACATGGAATCGCTGCTCTGGCAGGAAGACCTGTCGGCGCCGCCGCGCATCCTCGGCAGCCAGCCGGGCTTCTCCACCAATCGCGGCGAGCGCTGAGCGGCGTGTTCTACGATCCCCGGCAGCACCTGCGTCCGGCACCGCTGACCCACAACCCGCTGAACGCGCTGGTGGCGCCGCGGCCGATCGGCTGGATCGGCTCGATTTCGGCGGAAGGCGCGGAGAACCTCGCGCCGTTCTCGTATTTCAACGCGTTCTCGGCGGATCCGCCCGTGGTCGGTTTCGCGCCGAACGCGCGCGCCGGCGGCGAAACGCCGAAGGACACGCTCGCCAACGTGCGCGCGGTGCCGGAGTTCACCGTGAGCGTCGTCTCCGGGCCGCTCGCCCGGCAGATGAACGAGACCTCGCGCGACCTGCCCGCAGGCGAGAGCGAGTTCCGGGCGGCCGGCATCGCCAGCGCGCCGTCGCGCGTCGTGCGGCCGCCGCACGTGCGCGACGCCCGAGCGGTGCTCGAGTGCCGCGTGCTCGAGATCGTCGCGCTGCCCGCCGGCCGTGACGGCCGCGGCAGTCATCTGGTGCTCGGCGAAGTCGTGGGGATTCACATCGACGACGCGCTGATTCGTGACGGGCGGGTCGACACGCTGGCGCTCGCCCCGGTGGCCCGGCTCGGATACTTCGACTACTGCGTGGTGACGAGCACGTTCGAGATGCGCCGTCCGAGCGAAGGAGGCGGCTGACCCGGCGGAGCCGGGCGTACCCGGCGAAGCCGGGCGTACCCGGCGAAGCCGGGCGTACCCGGCGAAGCCGGGCGTACCCGGCGAAGCCGGGCGTACCCGGCGAAGCCGGGCGTTTGCCGTCACCCGCGGCGCGCCCGATACTGGAATTCACTTCACGAGTTTGGGTTCTTCATGGCACAGAAGGTTGGCAAGGCGGCGACGCAGGAGCAGGCGGAGGATCTGGAGCGCTTCGCCGATCCGCTGCAGAGCTTCGGTCATCTGGCGCGGCTCACCTTCCGCGCGTTCGCCCGGACGCTCGAGCAGCGCATCGTTCCGCACGGCGTGACGATCGGCCAGTGGCGCTTCCTCCGGGAGCTCTGGCGCGAGGACGGGATCACCCAGCGGGAACTGAGCGAACGGCTCAGCATGCGCGAGCCGAGCACCGTCGGCGCCGTGCGCTCCCTCGAAGCGGCGGGCCTGGTGCGTCGGGTGCGCGACAAGACCGACAAGCGCAAGATCCGCGTGCACCTGACGGCGCGCGCGGTGCGGCTGCGCGAGCCGCTGCTCGGCCACGTGCGCGACGTCAACGCGGTCGCCACCGCCGGCATACCGCCCGAGGATCTCGAGGTCACGCGCCGGGTGCTGATTCAGCTCATGCGCAATCTGGATGCGCTGCGCGACGGCCACGAATACCTGTCCGCGGTGGACCTGGACGAGGCGGGCATGCCGTGAGCGCGGGACGTTCGCCCGGCCGCGTCCCGACGGGCCGGTCAACGGAACCGGCAGGTCACGGTGCCGTGGGGGCCGTAGTCCGCGACGAACTCGTCGCCGGCGGCGATCGGTACCGCGCGGGTGAACGACCCGGTCAGGACGAGCTGCCCGGCCTCGAGCGCGATGCCGTGCGCCGCGAATCGGCGCGCGAGCCAGAGCGCCCCGTGGGCCGGATGGTCGAGCACGGCGGCGCCGAGACCGGTCTCCTCGACCACGCCGTTGCGGTACAGGATCGCGCCGCACCAGCGCATGTCCACCGCATCGGGCGCGAGCGGCTCACCGAGCACCACCGCCGCGCTCGCCGCGTTGTCCGAGACCGTGTCCAGGAGCCCCCGCGGGCGTCCCGTCTCGGGATCGATCCGGTGGCTGCGCGCGGCGATGATCTCGAGCGCCGGCACGACCTCGCGGGTCGCGGCCAGCACGTCGTCCACCGTCGCGGCCGCACCGGTCAGAGGCCGATCGAGCACCAGCGCGAGCTCGACCTCGATACGCGGATCGGTGAACGCGGCCGCTTCCAGCTCGGCGCCGCTCGTCACGACCATGTCGTCGAGCAGAGTGCCGTAGTCGGGCTCGTCGATCTGCATCGCCTGCTGCATCGCCCGCGAGGTGAGGCCGATCTTGCGCCCGACCACGCGCCGGCCGTCGGCAAGCTTGCGTGCCACCACCTCGGCCTGGATCCGGTAGGCGTCGTCGAGGGTCATCCGCGGAAACAGCACCGACGTCGGGCGCACCTGGACCCGCGATCGCTCGGCTTCGAGCAGCATCGCGGCGGCCGTTTCGACTTCGGCATCGGTGAGACCCGTGCGCGCCATGATCTATCCCCCAAGCGGAATGCAGTATGAGTGACGACGACAGTGTAATGGCATCGGCGGCCGCGTTGTTCGATGCGATCGAGCGCAAGGACGTCGACGCGGTCGCGCGCCTGTACGCGGACGACGTGGCCGTCTGGCACAACTTCGACGACGTGAGCCAGAACAAGTCGGCGAATCTCGCGGTGCTGAGGGGGCTGTGTGAGCACGTGCCGGCGATCCGCTACGAGATCGTCGAGCGCCACTCGCTCGGCGACGGCCGCATCGTGCAGCGCCACGTGCTGCGGGCGCGCACCGCATCGGGCGCCGAAATCGCGATCCCGGCCTGCATCTTCGTGACCGTCCAGGGCGGGCGCATCACCCGGATCGACGAGTACCTGGACACCGCGCAGGCGAATCGGCTCCGCGCCGCCACCGGACGTCCGCCCGTCGGGGGGTGAGCTCGGGTGGGCGAACCGGGCGGAACCGTTGGTCAGGGGCCGGATGCCGCGTTCCGCCGGGTGGTGGCCCGGCTGCTCGACACGGCGCCGGAGCGGCTGCGCTTCAGCGCGCTGTCCGGCGGCGTATCGAGCGACATCTGGCGGGTGGACGGCGACCACGGCACCTGGTGCGCTAAGCGCGCGCTGCCGCGCCTGAAGGTGGCAGGTGAGTGGTTCGCGCCGGTATCGCGCAACGCCGAGGAGGTGCGCTGGCTCAGGACCGCGCGGGCGTGGCTCGGCGACAGGGTGGCGGAGGTGATCGCGGCCGACGAGAGCGCCGGGGTGGCGGTGCTCGCCTGGTACGATCCCGCGGTCTGGCGCAACTGGAAAGCGGATCTGCTCGCCGGCCGCGTCGATCCCGGCTGTGGTGCGCGTCTCGGCCGCCTGCTCGGCATCGTCGCGAGCCGTTCGGCCGATGCGGAGGACCTCGCCGCGGCGTTCGCCAACGACGCGCTGTTCGAGGCGCTGCGCATCGAGCCGTTCTTCCGCCATTCGGCGCCCCGCCATCCGATGGTGCAGCCGCTGATCGACGCGCTCACGGCGGACCGGCGCTGCCTGGTGCACGGCGACTTCAGCCCGAAGAACGCGCTGGTCAACGACGCCGGTGAGGTGCGCGTGCTCGACGCGGAATGCGCCTGTTGGGGAAGCCCGGGCTTCGACCCGGGTTATCTGCTCGGTCATCTGCTGCTCAAGCATCTGCATCGTGAGGACGACCGGCTGCTCGACGTCGCGCGCGCGTTCTGGCGGTCGTACCGCGACGAGGTCGGCGAGCGGTTCGGTGCGCTGGATCCGCTGGTCGTTCGGATGGCGGGCGGCATGCTCCTCGCGCGCGTCGATGGGAAGTCGCCGGTGGAGTATCTGGCGCCGGAACAGGCGCAGGCCGCGCGGGGGCGCGGGCGGCGGCTGCTGGAGAAAGGCGCCGCGAGCGTCGAGCGGCTGCTCGAGCAATGGACGTCAGGAGAGCTCGATCGATGAGTGGGTACCGTATCACCGCCGCCGACGCCTGGCCCGTGTACGACTCGCGGGGCCGCCAGACGATCGCGGTGGAGCTTTCGAGCGGCGACG
>DASVDC010000069.1:0-15502 GCA_036381275.1 Pseudomonadales bacterium
TTCTTCGTCGTCTTCCGGCACGACGCCACGGCTCCCGGCCGCTCGGTGGCGCCGGCAACGTTCAGCGTAGTCGTCGACGTTCCGGGTCCGTGGACCGTGACCTTCCAGCCCGGACGCGGTGCGCCGCATTCGATCGAGCTGGCGGCGCTCAGATCGTTGAGTGAACATACGCAGCCGGGGGTCAGGTATTTCTCGGGCGTCGCGGCCTACACCAAGACGATCGACTCACCGCCCGCGTACGTTCCGGGCCGGTCGCTCTGGATCGACCTCGGCGCGATCGGTGACGTCGCCGAAGTATGGGTGAACGGACGGCTTGCCGGGACGGCCTGGCACGCGCCGTACCGGGTGGACATCGGCCGCTTCATGAACCGCGGTCGCAACGAGCTCGAGATCCGTGTGGCCAATCTATGGGTGAACCGACTGATCGGCGATGCACAGCCGGGAGCCACGCCTATCACCTATACAGCAACCCCGACTTACACCCCGGACGCGCCACTGAGGCCATCGGGCCTCATCGGTCCGGTAAGACTGCTGACGCAGAACCTTCTGGATGAATCATGAGTAACAGCGATCGGACGAACCGACACCGGCACATCCGCCCCTGCAAACGTACGCCGTCTGCAGCCCTGTTTACGGCTCTTCTGTCGTCGGCCGCGGCGAGCGCCGCGTTCGCCGCGGACGCTGCGATACTCGACTGTCCGCTGCGGGATCAGCCTTATTCGATCGACCTGCCGCTGTTCGACATCCTGGCGAAGCCGGAAGCGGTGGCGGCGGTCAACAAGCGACTGGACGGATTCCTGGACCGGCTGCCGCCGGCGCTGTCGCGCATCGAAACGCCGTCGTTCGCCATCATCGTCAGTCTCCGAATGGCCGCCGGCTTCGTGGGCGCCGATCCGGAGGCCCTCGAGGCGCTGGAGGCGGAGCTCGCGACGCTGGACGTGACGGACGACGACCGGCGCGCCCGCTGCGCGCGCTACGACGATGCGGCGCCCGAGCTCGAGCGCGTCGACGGCACGGTGAACGTGCTGGTGTTCGACCGGATCAACGGCTTCGACCACGGCCCGTCCGTCGACGCGGCGACGCGCGCGATCCGGGCGCTCGCCGAGCAGATGGGCTGGCACGTCGCCGCTACCGACGAACCTGGCGCGTTCGCGCCCGCAACGCTCGCCGGATTCGACGCGGTCGTCTGGAACAACGTCAGCGGCGACGTATTGACGTTGACGCAGCGCGAGGCGTTCGAGGATTACATCAACCGGGGCGGCGGCTTCCTCGGCATTCACGCCTCCGGGGGCGATCCGATGTACTTGTGGGACTGGTATGCCGACACGCTGCTCGGCGCGCGCTTCATCGGCCATCCATCGGATCCGCAGTTCCAGGACGCCCGGATCGAGATGGAGCCTCCGGCGCATGGCATCGCCGACGGTCTGCCCGCGACCTGGCACCTGAAGGACGAGTGGTATTCGTTCGCGAGCAGCCCGCGCGGACCGGGGGTGACGGTGGTGGCGACCATCGACGAATCCACCTATACGCCCGAAGCCGGCGGCGGCAGGAGCCTGCGGATGGGCGACGACCACCCCATTGCGTGGGCGCGTTGCGTGAACGGCGGCCGGGCCGTGTACACGGCGATCGGCCACCTCGAGGAGGTGTACCACAGCCCGGAGAACCTGACGCTGCTGCGCAATGCGCTCGTCTGGGCCGCCGGCAGCGGCCGGACGACCTGCTCACCGGACGAGTAGCGAAACCCTCGACCGCTACTGACCGCCCTCCGGACCCGAGCCGGCCACGAGCCCGCGCCGCGCGAGCCACGCTTGGAACGCCGCCGGCCAGTGTGCCGATGCCGTCCCCGGCTTGCCGAGACCGAAGCCGTGACCGCCGGTCTCGTAGACGTGCAACTCCGCAGGAACGCCGGCCGCCTGCCAGGCCTGGAAGACGGCGATGCTCTGCTCCGCGGCGACGGTGTCGTCGTCGGCCGCCACCACGATGAACAGCGGCGGCGCGTCCGCGGAGGGTTTCCCGCCCGCCGCCATCGCGCCGTAGACGGGCACCGCGAAGCTCGGCCGGGCATCGCCTTGACCTTCCAGCGCCGCACCCATGGTCGTGATCGCGCCCGCCGAGAAGCCCATGATGCCGATCCGGTCCGCTGATACGCCGTAGGTCGACGCTGCGGACCGGACCACGCGGATCGCCTGCATCGCGTCCGCGACGGCAATCCGGCGCCGCGGCTCGATGACCTCCATGAAGCCCTGAAACCGTTCCGCCGGCGGTCGGGACAGAACCTCCGTGATCTTCGGCTGCAACGCCGGATCCGGATCCTGGATCCGGTACTTCAGCACGAACGCCGTCACGCCGCGCTCCGCGAGCCAGTGCGCGACCTCCGTGCCCTCCAGATCCCAGGCGAGCGCGCCGAAGCCGCCGCCGGGCAGCACGATGACGCCTGCGCCGGTGGCGAGCGCCGGTTTCGGGCGGACCACCGTCAGGGTCGGCACGGTCACGTTCCTGATGAGCTGCACGACACGCCCCGCGGCCGGCACGTGCTGGGACTCGACGGTTTCCGGGAGGACCCAGTGGCTGGTGCCGGGCGGCTCGCCCGGCCAGATGGGCACGACCTCGTCCGAGGGATCGACGGACGATTCAGCCGCTTCGGCCGCTTCCAGTGTGCCGTGCCAGAGCAGCAGGACAACCACCGCCGTTACCTTGCGCAGCCGTGATGTCATTACGATTTCTCCTTCGTTTGTCGATCGCTCGATCGCGCCGGTGTCGGTCGCCGCAGCGCTAGTACGTCGTGCGGCCGCCGGACGTATCGAACGTGGCGGCGGTGGAAAAGCTGCATTCATCCGAGATCAGAAAGCAGATCATCGCGGTGGTTTCCTCCACCCGTCCCAAGCGTCCCATCGGAATCTTCGACCGCATGTAGTCGATCTGGCTCTGCGGCATCTGCGCGAGCAGCGGGCTTTCGAACACCGCCGGCGTGACCGCGTTGACCAGGATGTCGTGGGTCGCGAGCTCCTTGCCGAGCGATTTCGTCAGGCCGATCACCCCCGCCTTCGACGCGGAGTAGGCCGATGCGTTGGGATTGCCCTCCTTGCCGGCAACCGAGGCGACGTTGACGATCCGTCCGTATCCGGCTTCGATCATCGCGGGAATCACCGCGCGGCAGCAGTGAAAGGTGCCGGAAAGGTTCACGTCGATGACCTGGTGCCAGCCGTCGACCGGGAAGTCTTTGACTGGCGCGGTGGGACCGGTGATACCGGCGCAGTTGACCAGTATGTGGATGGCCCCGGCGGCCTCGCGGGCCCGCGCCGCGGCGGCCTCCACCTCGTCGTAGCGTGCCACGTCCACGACGGCGGTGCAGAGCGGCCGCACATCGGCGATGACCGCCTCCAGTGCGGCAGGCTCGCGGTCCCAGAGGATCACCTGCCCACCCTCCGCGACGATGCGTCGGGCCACGTCCAGGCCGAGCCCGGACGCGCCTCCGGTGATGATCGCCGTGCGGCCCTCGAAACGGCCCTCGATCGGCTTCATCGGTAAACTCCTCCGTAGTACGTGTGCAGATCCTCGTTACTCGATGAACTCGGCTACCCGGACTCGCTCGCCGATCAGGAACGCGTCGGCGACGACGGCGAGCGGTGTTGCATCGACGTCGCTCGCGCCGCCTCGAATCAAATCCGCGAATCGCCGATAGATGGAGGCGTATTCGTCGGCCGGTCCCACGTGCTGCCGCTCGCCGTCGATGAGCAGCTCGCTCCCGCCGGAACCAATGACCATCGTCCCCCGATCCGTGGCGATCTCGATGGACCAGACGGGAGGTCCCGGCTGCTGGAAGTCGAGCTTGCCGATGAGCCGTCCCGATTCGCCGACGCTTCCTTCCAGATCCGCCGCGATCGGCGTCTGACCGTTGGCGGGAATCCGCAGCACGGCACGCTCCACGACGAGAGTCCCGGGCAGGATGCGGGTCAGGATCGAGACGGCGTTGATACCGGGGTCGAACACGCCGAACCCGCCCGGCTGCCAGAGCCACTGCTGGCCGGGATGCCACTCCCGGACGTTCTCGCGCCAGTTCAGCTCGATCCGTCGAATCCGCGTGCCGGAGAGCCATGCACGAGCCGGCGCGACCGCGGGCGCGTGCTGTGAATGCCAGGCCGTGTACAGCGAAACGCCGGACGCCTGCGAGATCCTGACGAGCTCGTCGAGCTGGGCGAGGGTCGCGCAGGGCGGTTTCTCGAGCAGCACGTGCTTGCCGGCGAGCAGCGCCTGCTGCGCGAGCCGGAAGCGTACCTGCGGAGGCGTGTTGACGGCGACGGCGTCGAGCGCTCGATCCGCGAGTAGCGCATCCAGGCTGTCGAAGCCGTCGACGCCCGGCACGCGATGGTCCGGTGACACCCCGCCGACGAGGCGGAACGCGCGGTTCGCGGCGACCGACGGGATGTGCTGATCGACCGAGATCTTGCCGAGGCCGATCAGGCCGATGCGGATGGGGACCGTCAATGGTTGTCCCGTGGTGTACCGAAGGTCGTCTGCACGCGTTGATACGCTTCCGCGCCCTCGAGAATCCCGCCGCGGTCGAGCCGGCCTACGAGGCTGCGCTGGATCGCCTGCCAGGGCGTCTGGGAAGGCGGGGACGCGTGTCCGGCGCCGGCCTCGAGCGCGGCGCGGCGCGCATCCCACTCGGCGCTGTCGACGAGCGCGTCCACGCGGCCTTTCCGCAGATCGATGCGCACCCGGTCACCGGTGCGCAGCAGCGCGAGGCCGCCGCCGGCCGCCGCCTCCGGCGAGGCGTTCAGGATGGACGGCGACTCGGACGTACCCGACTGGCGGCCGTCTCCGATGCACGGCATCGAATGCACACCGCGCGCGATCAGGTAGGCGGGCGGGCGCATGTTCACCACCTCGGCGGCGCCGGGGAAGCCGATCGGCCCCGTGCCCCGCATCACGAGGATGTCGCGCTCGGTGATCGCGAGGGCGGGGTCGTCGATGCGCGCGTGGTAGTCTTCGGGCCCGTCGAACACGTACGCGCGTCCCTCCATCGCGTTCGGGTCGTCGGGGTTCGACAGGTAGCGGTCGCGGAATTCCTTCGAGATGACGCTCGTCTTCATGATGGCGGACTCGAAGAGGTTGCCCGTCAGCACCAGAAACCCGGCCTTCGCGGCGAGCGGCATGTCGAACGGCCGGATCACGTCCGGCAGCACCGTCCTGACGCCGCGGCAGTTCTCGCCGATCGTGCGGCCGTTGACGGTGCGTGCGTGCTCCCGGATCAGCCCGGCGCCGATCAGTTGGCTGATCAGCGCGGGCACACCGCCGGCTCGATGGAAGTCTTCGCCCAGGTAGGCCCCGGCCGGCTGCAGATTCACCAGCAGCGGCACGTCGTGCCCGACCCGCTGCCACTCGGCGAGGGGTAACTCCACGCCGGCATGGCGGGCGATTGCGGTGATGTGGATCGGCGCGTTGCTCGACCCGCCGAGCGCGGACGTCGCGACGATCGCGTTGTGGAAGGCGTCCGGCGTCAGTATCTGCGAGGGGCGCAGGTCCTCGCGCACCATCTCGACGATGCGCCGGCCGGTGCGATAGGCCATCTGTGCGCGCTCCCGGTAGGGTGCGGGGATCGCGGCGGATCCCGGCAGCTGCATGCCGAGCACTTCCGCGAGCGCGTTCATCGTCGTCGCGGTGCCCATCGTGTTGCAGAACCCGGGCGAGGGCACCGAGCTCGCAACCAGGCGCAGGAATTCCGGATAGTCGATCTCGCCCGCCGCGAGCATCTGCCGCGCCTTCCAGATGATCGTGCCCGACCCGACGAGCTGCCCGCGGTGCCAGCCGTTCAGCATCGGACCCACCGACAGCGCGATGGCCGGGATGTCCACCGTGGCGGCGGCCATCAGACAGGCGGGCGTGGTCTTGTCGCAGCCGATGGTCAGCACGACCCCGTCCAGCGGGTAGCCGTACAGCGTCTCCACGAGGCCGAGGTAGGCGAGGTTGCGGTCCAATCCGGCGGTGGGACGCTTACCGGTTTCCTGAATCGGATGCACCGGGAACTCGATCGGAATGCCGCCGCCATCGCGGATCCCGTCGCGCACGCGCCTGGCCAGCTCGAGATGGTGCCGGTTGCAGGGGGTGAGATCGCTGCCCGTCTGGGCGATACCGATGATCGGCTTGCCCGACTGCAGCTCTTCGAGCGTCAGGCCGTAGTTGAGGTACCAACTGACGTACAACGCCGTCATGTCCGGCCTCGCCGGATCGTCGAACCATCGGCGGGAGCGCAGCGGGCGTCGGTCCGGATTGGGATCGTTCATGAGTACTGCTCAGCAGATGGAGGTAGCGCTACCCGGGCCGCGGCGACGCCGGGTACGCGGGCGGTGAAGGTGAACAGATCGCCGGCCAGCGGTTGCGCGGTCAGGGCGTCGTCGTCCAGGCCTTTGCGCGCGGTCGTCGCGAAGGCGGTGCGGCCGTCGGCGCCGCCCAGCGCGACCTTGGTGACGTTTGCGACCGGGAACCGGATCTCGTCCGTCAGGCGGCCGGCCGCGTCGTAGCGGCGCGCGGCCCACCCGCCCCAGAGGCCCACCCAGACGCCGCCCTCGGCATCGCAGCACAGACCATCGGGATAGCCGTCGGACGGATCCACGGTGAGGAACAGCCTCCCGGGCCCGAGCGCTCCGTCCGCCGTCACGGCGTAGGCGTCCACGCGCCTCGCGAGGGTGTTCGCGACGTAGAGCGTCCGGCCGTCGGGGCTCACCGCCGGACCGTTGGTGATGCACATCGGCGGCAGCCCCGAATCGGTCACGTCACGTCCGTCGAAGCGGTACACGCGCCCGGTGGCACTTCGTTCCAGGTCGTCCATCGTTCCGAACCAGACGTTGCCGTTGCCGTCGACGCCGGCATCGTTCAAGCGGTTGTTCGGCAGCTCCGGTTCCACCCCGTGCAGCAGCGTGAAATCGCCGCGTTCGGGCGAGAACCGATGGAGCCCGTTCCGCAGCCCGACGAGGCAGTCACCGCCGGCGGCCGGCAGAACCCAGCCGATGCTGGACGGCGCCGGCCACGTCGTGTGGCGATCGTGGGCGGGATCGAACGCATGCACCGCCGGCGCGGCGATGTCGACGAACCAGAGCCGGCCGGCGTCCCGATCCCAGATCGGGCCCTCGCCGAGCATCGCCTGAACGCCGAGGCGGTGCGTTGCCTGATCGACGTGGACGGTCACATCCGCTTCCTGCGCGCCTCAGGCCGGTCGTCGGCGCCTGACGGGATCGATTCGCGGCCATGGTCCCAGGCAACGACCGTGTGCCGTTGGCGGCCGAGCTTCTCGATGCCGAGCTCGATCACGTCGCCTTCCCTCAGCCAGACCGGCGGGTTCCTTCCCATACCGACGCCCGGCGGGGTGCCGGTGGTGATGATGTCGCCGGGGAGCAGGATCATGAACTCGCTGATGTGGCTGACGAGCGTTGCGCAGTCGAAGATCATCGTTCGCGTGTTGCCAGTCTGCATGCGTTGTCCGTTGACGTCGAGCCACATGTCGAGTTGCTGCGGGTCCCCGACCTCGTCCGACGTGACCAGCCAGGGCCCGATGGGACCGAACGTCTCGCAGCCCTTGCCGCGGTCCCAGGTGGGCCCCCGCTCGAGCTGAAACTGGCGTTCGGAGAGGTCGTCGACGATGAGAAACCCCGCGATGTGATCGCCGGCGTTCTCCCTGTCGACGTAGGATGCGCGGGTGCCGATCACGATGCCGAGCTCCACCTCCCAGTCCATCTTCGTCGAAAGCCGAGGCTTACGGACGTCGTCGTCCGCTCCCTGGATACACGAGACCGCCTTCGTGAAGAGCACCGGCTCGGTCGGCGCGGGCTGGCCGGTTTCGGCCGCATGATCGGCGTAGTTGAGCCCGACGGCGATGAACTGGCGCGTGCCGGCGACGGGCGGCCCGAAGCGGACGGGTTCGTCTACGACGGGGAGTGCCCGAGGGTCGATGTGACTCAGCCGCGACAATCCGGCGGGCGAGATCGCGTCCGCGTCGATGTCCGTCACGACGCCGCTCAGGTCCCGTAGCCGGCCATCCGGCTCTACGAGTCCCGGCCGTTCCCGACCGGGAGGACCGAACCGGACCAGCTTCATGAACGCCCCCTCACTTCGATTGGAATTGCTCGCTTTCGATCAATCAGCGGCCGACGCCGATGACGCGCACTGGACGTCGCTATCGCGACCCCCGATCAACGCGGCCGCCGTTGAACCCGGTGATAGATTATGATTGCATTGGATCGATTGTGAAACATCAAGGGCCGGTCCGCTCAACGACGAACCGGCGGCCCCGGGGGCGAGGAGAATCTTCCATGAAGCGCGTGTTCGCGATCGTGCTGGCGGCGTGTGGCCTGAGTGCCTGCGAGTCGCCGCCGCAAGCGCTCGATCTGGAGGATCCGGCCCCGTTCGACAGCGCGGCGTTCGTGGCCGCCGCCGCTGAACGCTGCCGCGCGCTCGCCGGAACGGAGCTGGGGCTCGCGACGCTGCAGGATGCCACGCGGGTGGAACGCGGCGAGCCGCTGATCGGCTTCTTCCGGCGGATGTTCATCAAGTGGTTCATCTGGCCCGACATGCCGAAGCTGGAGGTGCCCGCCGACTTCTGTCGCGTCACCGCGAAGCTGCGGCCGGAACCGGGTTCGGAGATCACCGCCGAGGTGTGGCTCCCCGAGCAGTGGAACGGCAAGCTGCTCGCCGTCGGCGGCGGCGGGTTCAACGGCGGGCTGGAGTCGGCGGTTCTGACCCTGCACGCGCCGCTCGAAAGGGGATACGCGGGCCTCGCGACCGACGCGGGTCATGAGACCACCGAGTCCGCGAAATTCGCGCACGATTCGCCGCAGCAGTTCGTCGACTACGGCTACCGCGCCAATCACGTTGCGGCCGGTTTCGCGAAGAACCTGATCGCCGTCTACTACGGCGCACCGGTCCGGCGTGCGTACTTCCACGGCTGCTCCAACGGCGGACGCGATGCCTTGATGGAGGCGCGGCGATTTCCCGACGACTACGAGGGGATCATCGCGGGTGCGCCGGCCGCAGGCTTTTCCAAGCTGATGACCGCGTTCGCCTGGAATCAGCAGGCCGTGCTGAAAGCGCCGAACCTCAGCGCCAAGCTGGCGCTGATTCAGGAGGCGGTGATCCGCAGGTGCGATGCGCTCGACGGCGTGGACGATCGGCTGCTGGAGAACCCGCTCGATTGCCCGTTCGATCCCGCCGAGCTCGAGTGCGAAGCGGGTGATGCGCCCGACTGTCTGAACGCCGACGAAGTCGGCGCGCTGCGCCGGATCTACGGTGGGCCGCACCTGTCCGACGGTACCCCGATCTATCCGGGCATGCCCGTCGGCGGGGAAGCGCTGCAGAACAACTGGGATCCGTGGATCGTCGGCGAGCAGTCGACGGCCGGAGCCATGGCCGTCGAATTCTTCCGCTGGATGGTTCACGGCGATGCGCAATGGGACCTCAGCCGATTCGACATCGACCGGGACTACCCGCTCGCGCAGGAGCGCACCGCACCGACGCTCGACTCGGACGATCCCTATCTGACGGCCTTCGCCGGCCGCGGAGGCCGGCTGCTGCTGTACCACGGCTGGAACGATGCGGCCATTCCGGGCGGCGCCGCCGTTGACTACTACGAGAACGTGCGCGAAACGCTCGGCCCGGTGACGGACGACCACGTCCGGCTGTTCATGGTGCCCGGCATGATGCACTGCGCCGGCGGTGTCGGGCCGACCTCGTTCGATGCGCTGGATGCACTGGACCGGTGGGTGGAGACCGGTACGGCACCGGATCGCCTCACCGCGACGGAGTACGACCCGCCGAGGATTTTCGGGCTCGGCTCCGAGGGAAGAGTGGTTCGCACCCGCCCGCTGTGTCCCTGGCCGACCGCGGCGCACTACGACGGCGCAGGCTCTACCGACGAGGCGGCGAGCTTCAGCTGCAAGTAGTTCCCATCGACGATGCGCGTTTGCGGCCGCCTTCGACCGGGCGCATGATCAGGCATCCGATGCACCGGAATTCGGCGGAGGCCGTGGCGCGTGACTGAGCGGTTCGGTGCGGGTGAGCGGGGCAACGGCGCTCCTGTCGTCGGGCCCCGTGTTGCGGCGGGCGTTCGCGGTGAGGGCGCCGCGCCACAGCCGAGCCGGGGGCTCGTTTCGCTGGTCGTCGCCGTCACCGGCCATCGCGATCTCGTGCCGCGGGAGATGCCGGCGATCCGCGCGACCGTGCAGCGTTTCTTCCGCGAGCTCCGGCAGCGCTTCCCCGATTTGCCGTTGTTCGTCATGACACCCGTTGCCGAAGGCGCCGACCGCCTCGTCGCGGAGGTTGCCGCGGCCGAAGGCATCGAGCTGCTCTTCGTGCTGCCGATGCCGCGGTCGATCTACCGGGAAGATTTCGATGAGCTCTCGCGCGCCGAGTTCGATGCGCTGATGGCGCTCGGCGACGTCATCGAGCTGCCGCTCGTCGCCGGAAATACGCCGGAGCTGATCGAGACGTCGCAACCGGCACGCGACCTTCAGTACGAGCGTCTCGGCGTCTACCTCGCCGCGCATTGCCACGTTCTGCTCGCGCTGTGGGACGGCGAAGATTCGGGCGCGCCGGGCGGAACCGCCCATGTCGTGCGTTTTCACCAGCAGGACGTGGCGGAGCTGCTCGCCGACTACCACGCCCGGTCGCCGATCGATTTCACCGAAGACGAGAGTGACCTCGTGTATCACGTGCTCTGTTCCCGCGGTTCGAACGGGCAGAGCTTGGCCGGCGAGCTCGCGGCGCGCGGACGATGGCTGACGCGCGACGAAATCGCCAGCGTGACCGAGCAGATGCCGGAGCGGTACGCGAACGTGCTGCAACGCATGATGGAGTTCAATCGCGACGCGTTGCGCGCGGCGAACCTGCCGCTGACACCGCTGCTCGACGAGCCGTATCACGACGTGAACGGCCTTGCCGAGGACATCGAGCGCATCTTCGTGCAGGCCGACGCCCAGGCGCGGCGCTACCAGCGCAAGGCGCTGCTGGCACTGCGCGGTTCCTACCTGCTCGCCGCACTGGCCGCCGGATCGTTCGTCCTCTACGCGGACCTGACCGCTCAGCACGGCATGCTGCTCGCGTACCTGGTCTTCATCGGCCTCGGCACGTTCCTGTATCTGCTCGAGCGCCGCGGGAGCTGGTACCGGCGCAGCCTCGACTATCGGGTGCTCGCCGAAGGGCTGCGTGTGCAGTTCTATTGGGCGCTCGCGGGTGTGCACGGCGAAGGCGCCACGCAGTTCAGCCACGACAGCTTCATGAAACGCCAGGACCTCGAGCTCGGCTGGATCCGCAACGTGATGCGCTACGCCGGCCGCCGGTGCAACGCGATCACCGCGGCGCGGCCGGAACGGGGCGTGGAGATCGCGGTGCGGACCTGGATCGGCGACGCCGGTTCGGGTCAGACCGGCTACTACACCGCGAAGACCGCGCAGCGTCGCCGGCGCAGCCGCCGCACCGCTCGGGTGGTGATGCTGTGCCTCGGGCTCGGCCTCGTCTGCGCGCTGATCCTGACCTTGTCCTGGGGCCGCATCGGAGCGCCGTGGTCGAACGTGCTGATCGCGCTGATGGGACTGCTGCCGTTCATGGCCGCCGTGCGCCAGGGCTATGCCACCCGGGTCGGGGAGCACGAGCTGCTGAACCAGTATGCCTACATGCAGCGCCTCTACGGCAACGCCCACCTGCTGCTGACGAGCACGAGCAGCATCGCGAGGCGACAGGACGTGCTGCGTGCCGTCGGCGAAGCCGCGCTCGACGAGAACGCGCTGTGGCTGCTGCGCCAGCGCGAGCGGCCGCTGTCGGGCAGTCAGGTGCTGCAGCCGAGCTGAGCGCGTCGGCGGCGCCGGTCAGCGGTAGACGATGATGACATACGGGTCGACGTCCTCGGGGCATGCCTTTCCGTGGAAGGTCACACCTACCACGTACTTCAACGCGAAACCCTGAGCCCGGCTGCTCGGCCGCGGCTGCAGCACGCAGCGATAGCTGCCGTCCGGCTGCTCGAGGTCGCTCACGCCGCAAACGAACGCGTTGCCGGCCGCGAATTCGATCGAGCGGATGCCCGTCACCGGGTTGCCGGGCCGCCAGATGATCACGTCTCCTCGCGCGGCGCAGGCGAGCCCGTCGGTTTCGCCGGTCACGCCCGGACAGGCATTCCGCTGCGCAGGAAACCGGGCTTTGCAGTCCCTGTTGGGCTGAGTGGCGATGACGCGCACGTTGACCGTCTTGGACTCCGGAGACGGCTCCACCGAATCGATCGAAGCGCACCCGGCGGACAGCACGACCGCGGGCGCCGCAACCATGAGCAGCCGAAGCGTTCTCATCGCCGTTCCCTCTCTTGTTTCGGGGTCGATTCCGCGACGCCGCCCAATGCCGGTACGTCGCCCGGACTGGTCAAACCGGCCAGCAGCGGGTCCCGCCGGGCCAGACTGGCGGGGAAACCGGTTTCGACGGCCTGCCGCAACTGATCCTTCGCGCGATCCGCCTCACCGAGCCGGTCGAATGCCAACGCCGCGTAGTAATGGGTTTCCCATTGCAGCGGCGCACCCTCCAGCGCGCTCTGCAGGTTCGCGAGGCTCCCTCGGCCGAGGGCCGCGCGAGATGCCTCGAGTCCGACCCGGGCTGCCGGATCGGAATTCCGTTTCGCAAGCGCGAGGGCGAGCCTTTCGGCTTCCCGGTAGGCGGCCGCGGCTGCGGGGTCACCGAGAGCGGCCCGGGCATCGGCGAGGTTGCTCCAAAACCGGAAGTCGTTGGGCACGAGGCTGGTGGCCCGCTCGAAGGCGTCTGCCGCCTCCTCCAGTCGGTTCGCGTAGTAGTACGCCGAGCCGAGATTCGACAGGGCCGCGGCGTCTCCGCGACGGCGAGCGAACGCCGGAAGGCGCGGATTGCGCCCTGCAGCTCGGCCGTAGCGAGCAGCGCGCCGCCGAGGTTGCTGAGCGCGATCGGGTCCTCGGGGGCGAGGTCGAGGGCCAGAACGAACTGCCGCACCGCCTCGTCCGTGCGGCCTTCGCTCAACAGAAAGCCGCCGTACGCGCTGTGCGCGCCCCAGTGCCCCGGCTGCTCCCTGACGACCCGAAGGAACTCCTGCTCGGCATCGTCGTTCCGGCGGAGCGCGGCCAGCGATCGCGCCAGCGCACCGCGGGCGGCGGCGTCGGCGGGGTCGTGCTCGAGCAGTGCCTGCAGCCGCCGAACGGCGGACGTATGCTCCCCGCGCGCGGCCTGGAGCTGGGCCGTCGCGAGGACGACGAGTGGATCTTCCGGCGCCAGCGCCGCGGCCTTCCGGCATCGTGCGTCGGCGCGGTCGAGGTCGAGAGGGTCGTGATTCACCTCGTACCGCCAGAGCCGCACCTCGCACAAGCCGGCGTGCGCGGGCGCAAAATCCGGCTGCAGCGCCACGGATTCCTCGAGGTACGACTCGGCCCGAACGCGATCGACAGGACTGCGCCCCTCGCTGAGCAGCGCGCGGGCCAGCAGGTAGTAGCGGTAGGCGTCGCCATCGACACCCGGGACGGCGATCGCCACGTCGGCGGCAGCGGCGCCGGGGATCACGCGGATGAGATGACGTACGAGCGTGGCCGTCAGGCCGCCGAGCTCGTCTTCCCCGGTCACGACGTCCCAGGTTTTCCTCACGTAGCCGGTCGCGGTATCGACGAGCCGCACCCGCACACGCAGGTGCCCGGCCGAAGCCGGTGCGAGATTGCCTTCCACCAGCCAGGCCACCTTCAGACGTTCCCTGATCCCTTCGACCGGCTCCGACGCGGCGGTCCACGAGGCTACCTGCGCGGCGACGCGGAGCCCCTGAACTCGCGCGAGGCTCTCCAGCAGGTCGATCGCAATCGCCTCACCGAGGTCGGGGGCGTCGCCGAGGCCTTCCTGCTCGAACGGCAGGATCGCCACGGAATGCTCGGGTATCGCGACCGCAGCGGCCGCGGGCGCGACCTCGTCGTCCGGCCCGCGAACAAAGAACCAGACGCCAGCCGCGAACGCTGCGATCACGGCCGCGGTCGCCAGCGCGCGGCGCCTGCGGTGGCGCCGGGTGAGCTTCCGGACCTGCGCGACGAGGCGTTTGGCCGCGCCCGCGTCGTCCGGGCTCAGCCACTCCAGCCGCTGCACGCTGGCGAACTCGTCCGCCAGTTCCAGCCGCTCGACGACCACCGGCACGAGAATGCCGCGGCGCCGCGCTTCGTGGGCTTCGATGCTGACCCAGCGGGATGCGGCCGATCGCGCGGAGAACACGACGACGACGCAACGCGCGCGGCGCAGCTCGCGGTCGATGATGTCGGGCCAGTTGGTGCCGGGCTCGAGCGAGCGATCCCACCAGACCGAGAACCCCGCGTCCGACAGCGCGCGGACGATGTGTTCGACCCGCGCCTCGTCCGCTCGCGCATAGCTGACGAACACGTCAGCCATCGGCCGAGCCGCGATAGGTAGCGAGGCACTGGGGTACGACTGCGGGGGCTGTCCTGCCGGGGTCGATCACGGGCACCTCGTCGATGCCGATCATCAGCGGTCAGGCACAGAGTGGTGGCGCCCTCCGGCCATGACCCGGGGACTCGGCCCAGCATAGACCCGTCGATCCGTTCGGGGGAAGGCGCGACGGCGGGCGGGTTGTGAGCGGCGTGTGAGGACAGGATCGTCCGACCTGCGTTACCATCGCCGGCCAGGGAGGGTAGCCCATGCTGAGAGTCCTGCTGCAGATCATCGGCCTCGTCGCCGTTCTTCTCGTGGCGACGATCGTCACGCTGAAGCTCAAGCACCAGAACGACGATGGGCCGTCCGTGCTCTTTCCGGGAGGCAAGCTGGTCTCGGGTGAGCTGTACACGGGCCCGGAACCCGACTGGCGCTTCACCGACGACCTGTTCACCATCGAGCTGCAACTCGAGGAGCCGCTCGCATCGCGCCGGATCTTCGTGATGGAGAGCGACGGCAAGCTGTACGTTCCCTCCGGCTACATGCGCTCGTTCCTCGGCCGCCTCTGGAAGGACTGGGCGTTCGAGGCGGAAGCGGGCGATGGTCTCGCCGTGGCGCGCATCGACGGTGTGCGCTACGAGCGGCGCCTGATCCGGGTACGCGATCCGGCCGTCATCGAGGGCGTTGCCGAGAAGCTCGCGCAGAAGTACGCGGGCGGCAGCTCGCCGGAGACGGTCGCGCAGATCGCCCGCAGCGTCGCCGACGGCGACACCTGGATCTTCGAGCTGGCGCCGAGGGAGAGTTGAACGATGGCGATGAAGCGTTACTTCCTGATGGTCGGCGTCGTCACCTTGGTCTGGGTGGCGGCGCTGCTCACGATTCCCGCGTTCTCGCAGTTCATCGAGCAGCTCATGCTGCTGTTTCTGTCGCGGACGGCGAGTTGAGGACGACCGGTCGGCCATTGACCAGGCCGCGCAGCGCTCAGGTGCTGCCGATGGTTTCGGTGCCGGTGAACGCGAGCTCGTCCGGCCGCAGCAGGAACCGCAGCGGCGGGAACGTGACGCTGCAGTAGGCGAGCGACGCCGCCACG